>NZ_JAJEQE010000061.1 GCF_020687205.1 Hominisplanchenecus faecis | reverse complement strand
GGGCGGGTCCCAAGGTCTTTCATCCACCTATGAGCAAGCTCATGTGGATTTAGACCTTTTGACCCTGGCATCATAAATTGATTGCTTTGAAAATATGTCCCATCTTTTCCTGTTTTGTTCTCATATATTTCAGGTCATATTTCTGCGGCGGAATCTCCAGCGGTACTCTTTCATTGATCTTCAGTCCGAACCCGCCAAGTCCGTAGACCTTATCCGGATTGTTCGTCAGTAATCTCAAGGATTTTACACCAAGGTCTGATAAAATCTGTGCCCCGATCCAATACTCGCGAAGATCCGGTGCAAACCCTAATTTTACATTTGCTTCCACAGTATCGTATCCCTGCTGCTGAAGTGCATATGCTTTTATCTTATTGATCAGACCGATGCCTCTGCCTTCCTGCCGCATATAAAGAATGATTCCTCTGCCTTCTGCTTCTACCTGACGCATCGCAGTCTGAAGCTGAAGACCGCAGTCACATCGAAGTGATCCAAATGCATCTCCGGTCAGGCACTCCGAATGTACACGGCAGAGCACATCTTCACCATCTCCGATCTCACCTTTTACCAGTGCAAGATGATGTTCTCCTGTAATATCATTGATATATCCATGAATTTTAAAATCACCGTACTGTGTCGGGAGATCTGCAACCGCCTCTTCTTTTACGTGTTTTTCATGTACTCTCATATAATCCTGCAGATCACGGATTGTGATAAAGGTCAGATTGTGTTCTTTTGCCATTTCCCACAGCTGCGGTGTGCGCATCATGGTACCGTCTTCTTTCATGATCTCACAGCACACACCGCATTCTTTCAGTCCGGCCATTCTCATAAGATCCGTCGTTGCCTCTGTGTGACCGTTTCTTACCAGAACACCGCCTTTTCTGGCAATAAGAGGAAATACATGTCCCGGTCTTCTGAAATCTTCCGGTTTTGCCTCCTCGTCCACACATTTTCGGATCGTATAAGAACGCTCTGCTGCCGAGATACCGGTCGTTGTGTCTGCATGATCCACTGCCACCGTAAATGCAGTTCCGTGATTATCGGTATTTTCAGCAACCATCGGCGGAAAATTCAATTTTGCCGCAATTTCCGCACTCATTGGTGTGCAAATCAGTCCTTTCGCATAAGTTGCCATAAAATTAATATTTTCCTGCGTTGCAAATTCTGCCGCACAGATCAAATCTCCTTCATTTTCTCTGTCCGGATCATCGGTAACCAAAATGACTTTTCCTTCCCTTAAATCTCTCAGTGCTTCTTCAATGGTATTGTACTGATTGTTTTGTGACATAATAAATATCCTCCTCTTAAAATCCGAATTTCTCCAGAAATTCCATCGTAATTCCGGATTCTTTTTTCTCTTCTTCGTTTTTTTGAATGCCAAGCAGCCTTTCTACATATTTTCCGATCACATCATTTTCCAGATTAACCGGATCACCCGGCACTTTTTCCAAAAGTGCAGTTTCTTCTCCCGTATGCGGAATGACCGAAACCTGAAAACCCGTTTCATCCACTTTCGCTACCGTCAGGCTGATCCCATCGATACAAATGGAACCTTTTTCTACGATCAGATGCAAAATCTGCGGTGATGTTCCGATCGATACCCAGATAGCATTTTCTTCCCGGATCATGGAACGGATCACACCGGTTCCGTCAATATGGCCGCTTACGATATGTCCTCCGAATCTGCCATCGGCAGCCATCGCACGCTCCAGATTTACTTTGCTTCCGGCCCTGCTGCTTCCAAGACTGCTCCTTCGGATTGTCTCTGCCATTACATCTGCGGTAAATCCATCCGACTGAAGCGATGTAACGGTCAGGCATATGCCATTTACGGCAATACTGTCACCAATCTTTGTGCCTTCCAGTACTTTTTTCGCTTTCACTGCCAGAACTCCGGATTCTCCTGTCAGCTGTATATAGCGGATTGTTCCTTTCTCTTCTACGATTCCTGTAAACATGACTCCTCCTGTTCTTTTCCACACACCTGACATGTGATTCGGATATCCTCACCGATCTGGCAGATATCGGTACATTTCAGCTTTACTGCTTCTGAAGGGAAACGGACACCGATGCCTTCCACCGGTGTTTTGCTGTTCATACCGCCAAATAATTTCGGTGCTATAAAAGCCTGTACTTCCTGCACAATTCCAGCTCGCAGAGCACTGTCATTTAATGTGCCTCCGCCTTCCAGAAGAATACTGTCAATGCCTTCTTCCCCGAGATATTTCATCAGTTTTTTAAGATCCACCTGATTGTTTTTATCCGGACAGCAGATCGTCTCAACTCCCATTTCATGTAATCTTTTTCTTTTCGCTTCTGTATTTTCCGAATCTGCATAAGCCACAATTGTCCTGTACTTTCCTGCACTTTTTACGATCTGACCATCCAGCGGAATCCGAAGCCCGCTGTCACACAGGATCCTGATTGGACTTTTCCAACCTTCCATGCGAACATTTAACATTGGATCGTCCGCAAGCACCGTTCCGATGCCCGCCATGATCCCCATATACCGATGACGCATATGCTGTACTTCCGCTCTTGCTGCTTCTCCGGTGATCCATTTCGATGCACCTGTTTTCGTCGCAATTTTCCCATCCAGTGTCATGGCATATTTCATCACCACATAAGGTGTCTTCGTTGTAATATAATGGAAAAATACTGGATTGAGCCGGTCACATTCTTCCCTCATAAAATCCTCAATGACTTCAATACCTGCTTCCTGCAGCATCTTTATACCTTTTCCTGACACTTTCGGATTCGGATCTCTGGAACCGATCACCACTCTCTTGATCTTCTGCTCAATGATCGCCTCTGTACATGGAGGAGTTTTGCCATAATGACAGCAAGGTTCCAGTGTGACATAAATGGTCGCACCTTCCGCAGATTCCGTAAGTGAAGCGATCGCATTACGTTCTGCATGAAGCTCTCCGCATTTTTTGTGATAGCCTTTTCCGATGATCCGCCCGTTTTTTACGATCACTGCCCCTACCATCGGATTCGGATTTGTCCAGCCCTCTCCTTGTTTCGCCAGTTGAATAGCCTGGAGCATATAATTCTGATCTGTCATTTGTGTTCCTTCTTTCCAAATTTATTTCTTTTGCGGGATAGGATAGATTTCAAGTCGAACGCACGTGAGACTTGGTGCGTGATTCTGGTCAGCGAAAGCTGACATATTCTTCTCAGAATCACTGCACATTCTACACTTCGTTCCGGTCGGCACAAAACCATTGTCCACTGGACAATGTGTGCCCTCGCGGAGCGTTTATCTCAGTCGGAGATTGTACTCCCACTGAAACAAATTTGTTGCTCGCCATTTATAGAAGTGGGAGTCTTCTCCGACTAAGATTAAAAAAGCTCTGAAATGGATTACCATCTCAGAGCATCGATACTACATTCATTTATCTGAAAATCAACTGTACTATCATCTTCTTCCATCCAGACTGTACTGTCGGCTCCGGAATCTCACCGGATCATGCCTCTCGGCTCGCGGGCTTTACCGCCGGTAGGGAATTGCACCCTGCCCTGAAGATATTTTTCTCTATCATAGTACTTTATTCACGATTTGTAAAGGGGAAATTTTAATGCTCCGATTATCCTGTTACAGCCAGCTTTCCAGAACATCATTCAGCTTATTCATATCCAGCGGTTTTGCGATATGTCCATTCATGCCTGTATTTTTTGCAAGCTGTACGTCTTCTGCAAAAGCATTGGCAGTCATAGCAACAATCGGCAGTTTTCCCTGTTTGCCCTTAAGGCTCCTGATTGCTGCAGTTGCCTCATAACCATTCATGACAGGCATTTGGATATCCATAAAAACAAGATCATACAATCCTTCCGGAGAAGCTTCCACTTTTTCAACTGCGATTTTTCCATTTTCTGCTGTTTCCACTTCTGCTCCTGTCATCTGCAAAATTTCAACACCAATTTCTCTGTTCAACTCATTATCCTCAACCAGCAGAATCCTTTTTCCTGTATAATCTGCTTCTGACAGTTTCTCCAGATAATTTCTTGCTGTTTTTTCTTTTCTGTCTGAAGTAAACTGCCGCAGTGTAGCCGTCAGCCGGGAACGGAACAGCGGTTTTGCAATAAAAGCATCTATGCCCGCCGCCTTTGCTTCTTCTTCAATCTCGCTAAATTCATAAGATGTCAGTACAATGATGGTAATTTCTTTACCTATCCGCTTCCGGATCTGTCTGGCTGTTTCTATGCCATCCATATCCGGCATCTTCCAGTCTAAAATAACAGCAAAATAATCATTTTTTAGCTCATGACGTGCATAACAGCACTCAACGGCTTCCCTGCCGGAGAGAACCCATTCGCCTGTAATACCGATTTCTTTCAGTGTGGCAACTGTACTTTCACAGCAGGTTCTATCATCATCCACAACCAGAACAGGCAGATTCATCAGATTTATGTCCTGTTCTTTTTCTTTTTCCTGAAGCTCCAGATAAATCGTAACCGTAATTCTGGTTCCCTTATGTAAGGTGCTGTCTACTTTAATATTACCATTCATCAGGTTCACAATATTTCTGCTGATCGCCATTCCCAGACCAGTTCCCTGAACTCTGGTTGTCCGGTGGTCATCCGCACGACTGAAAGGATCAAACATGATTTTCTGGAATTCCGGTGACATGCCGATTCCATTATCCTCAATCGTAAATTCATAGCATCCAAGTTCTGAAAATCCATTTGGCTTTTCCTCTATGGAAAAAATAATATTCCCACCATTCGGTGTATACTTGATCGCATTACTCATCAGATTCACAAACACCTGCTGGATCCTCAGGCTGTCACCACAGACATCCTCGTGTTCAATGTGATTGATGTGTATATCAAAATTATGTTTATGTTCATCAAGCACCGGTTTCGTAAGTGTAATAAGATTATCTACCAGCTCTGACAGATTGAAATCTTCCTGTGCCAGTGTCATTTTTCCACTTTCAATACGTGCCATATCCAATACTTCATTGATCAGCCCCAGCAGATGGCGGCTTGATTCTGTGATCTTGCTGAGACATTCAATGACTCTGTCCTGGCTCTCAATATTTGCTCCTGCGATTGCCGTCAGACCCACAATCGCATTCATCGGTGTCCGGATATCATGGGACATATTGGAAAGGAATTCTGTTTTCGCACGATTTGCATTTTCTGCGGATCGGTAGGCCTCTTTCAGTGCCTGACGAGATTCAATCTCTGCTTTCTTCTCCTGTGTCACGTCCATGGATGCCAGCAATACTTTTATCAGTTTTCCATCCTCCCATTCCAGAGGAATATAAGAAGCAATTTTATAAGTCTTTTCATCCAGGCTGCAATACTCAAACTTATAAATATCATTTTCATTTTTCAGATTCTTCTGGATATTTTCCGGTGCTGTCAGGATATCCATAGGTTCCAATGGTTCCAGTGTCTTATACTTTTCAAGAACCTGCATCCGGAAATCATGATAAAATCCCAGAGGTTTATATATCATCTGTCCATTCAGATTGTAGAATTCATATCTGTCATTTTCCAGATCACAGACAACAAAGCGGTCAACCAGACGCACAATACTCTGAATCAGCTGCTCCATGGAAGCATTATCCGCTGCCATCTGCAGATGCCGTGCGCTCTCTACCTTTGCCTCTGTGATATCACGCAGAAAGATCATGGCATATTCTGAATCCTCTATTTCGCCACGTATGACCACATTGCGGACCCATCGTTCTTTTCCATTCAGAGTGATACGGCACTCTAAAGCCAATTCGGTTTCCAAACCCTTCAGCCTTTCTGCAATATAACCACGGTCGTAAAAAGAGGATACCGCCTTCTTATCTGTCTCCACAACATAGGAATCCACAAAATGCCGAATCAATTCATCCCACGTATGACTCTGTTCAAAGACGGTCATCAGGGACGGTTCAACCTTAAAAGTATCAAAAGTATTCGCTTCCAGATTCACATAATACTCGCACAAATCTGTTTTCGTAAAAGCCCGGTGGAAAGCAGCAGATTTTTGTGCCTGCATGATTTCTTTTTTCTCCGCATCAATGTTAATAAAAATCCCGGCAATCCTACTGGCAGAACCATCCAGACGGCGTATTACTTCTGCCGATGCCCGAAACCACTGGTATTGATTATCCTTCATTCTCATACGATACTCTACCTGGTATTTTATCTGGTTCGTCTTATCCTTAATTGCCGCCTGAAGCTGCATCATTACTCTTTCTTTATCCTGTGGATGCAGAAGATCTGACCAGGATTCCAGTTTATTCGGAAAGTCCAGAGTATCATGATAGCCGAGCATTTTTCGGAATTCATGACTCCAGTTTGCATTCACAATCTCACTGTTTTCGTCACAATCAAAATACCAGAAGCCGGAATAGATAGCCTCATTGAGCAGTGCCAAATTTACATGATCCCAGTTGACCTGTACGGACATAACCCAGATCTGTCTGCCCGCCTCATCTGTCGCATCCTCTTTACAAAGCCGTACATCATTCACTGTACCGTCTGCTGTAAGGATCTGTCCTTCCCCTGTTCCGTGAAGCTGCAAAAAACGGTCTCGCTCCAGTATATCTTCCTTGTCATAAAAAAAGTTTTTCAGTGAGCCTTTTGTCTGTTCCATGAAAGTATCGAATGTATGTCCTGTACTATGTAACAACAGATTACTCACAGACAAAATAGACAGATTTTGGTCATAATATCCTGTCATTATACCTACCCCGCCATTATTTTCCAGTGTTTTCTGTACGGCCTGTGATATGGCTTGTGTCTGTTCCGTTACAGCTTCACCTAAAGAATAATATATTTTGTCTTCATAATTTTGCATTTTATAAAATCCTCTCTTCGCCTTCTTCATCCTGCTTTTATCTGTATACAGAGAACCTGTCCCTGCCAGTTTTTTCACCCATTTTGGCATACAAAAAGGACACCTGCCAAAATCTGCCGGTGCCCCCTTCTGGCTTTGCGTCCCTGCTTTTCAACAAGTTTGCCTTTAAATAATTTCCATTTTTCCAAAAATAAAAATACCATGAAGTTTTTTACACGTCAATAATATCGGATAAAAAATTTGTATTTTTTCATTTAACCCGTTGTGCTAACTATAAATGTGCAAGTTCGTGATTTTACATAAAAAGTTGCGGTTTCATTCTCCAGAACACAACATTCATGCTTCCAAAGCCCTGCATGGCATTGATATCTTTATGTTTGTAAAAAATCTTCTGTGAAATTTTAAGTTCCTCAATTGTGCAAAAGAATAAACTTGTAAATAAAGAATATTTACATTATAATGAAAAGATATCAGCGATAAACATTCAACAGATTAAAAACAGGAGGAAGGACTTTGAAAGAAGAAGTAGTAATCGTATTGGACTTCGGTGGACAGTATAACCAGCTGGTTGCCCGACGCGTAAGAGAATGCAATGTCTATTGCGAGATTTATTCTTACAGAACCGATATTGAAAAAATCAAAGCGATGAATCCAAAGGGAATCATCCTGACAGGCGGGCCGAACAGCTGTTACGAGCCGGATTCTCCAACATACACCGATGAACTTTTCAAACTTGGCATTCCAGTGCTTGGACTGTGTTATGGTGCACAGCTGATGTCACACGTGCTTGGCGGAAAAGTAGAGCGTGCTGATGTCAGAGAATATGGAAAAACCGAAGTATTTATCGATAAAAAAGATTCAAAAATATTCCAGGGTGTGTCTGCACAGACTACATGCTGGATGAGCCACTTCGATTATATCTCAAAAGTTGCACCGGGATTTGAAATCTCTGCACACACCGCAGACTGTCCGGTAGCAGCAGCAGAAAACGAAGCAGAAAAACTCTATGCGATCCAGTTCCATCCGGAAGTACTCCACACTGCAGAAGGAACGAAGATGATCAACAACTTCGTCAAAAATGTATGCGGCTGCAAAGGCGACTGGAAAATGGATGCATTTGTAGAGAACACGATCAAAGAGATCCGCGAAAAAGTAGGAGACGGAAAAGTACTGCTTGCACTTTCAGGCGGTGTAGATTCTTCCGTTGCAGCAGGTCTTCTTTCCAGAGCCATCGGCAAACAGCTTACCTGCGTATTCGTAGATCACGGTCTGCTGCGTAAAGACGAAGGCGATGAAGTAGAAGGTGTATTTGGACCGAACGGTCAGTTTGATCTGAATTTCATCCGTGTGAATGCACAGGAAAGATATTACAAAAAACTGGCAGGTGTTACCGAGCCGGAAGCAAAACGTAAGATCATCGGTGAAGAATTTATCCGCATTTTTGAAGAAGAAGCAAAGAAAATCGGAGCCGTAGATTTCCTGGCACAGGGAACCATTTATCCGGACGTTGTAGAGAGCGGTCTCGGCGGAGAATCCGCAGTGATCAAATCCCATCACAATGTAGGCGGCCTTCCAGATTTCGTAGATTTCAAAGAAATCATCGAGCCGCTGCGTGACCTCTTCAAAGATGAAGTCCGCAAAGCCGGACTGGAACTCGGCATTCCGGAAAAACTGGTATTCCGTCAGCCATTCCCGGGTCCTGGTCTTGGAATCCGTATCATCGGTGAGGTAAATGCAGAAAAAGTCCGCATCGTCCAGGATGCCGATTACATTTACCGTGACGAAGTGGACAAAGCAGTTGCAGCTTACAAAGCAGAGCATGGAACAGCACCATCCTGGATGCCGAACCAGTATTTCGCAGCCCTGACTAACATGCGTTCCGTTGGTGTAATGGGTGACGAAAGAACGTATGACTATGCAGTTGCACTTCGTGCAGTTAATACCGTCGACTTTATGACCGCCGAAGCGGCAGAAATTCCATTTGCAGTACTGCAGAGCGTCATGAGCAGAATCATCAACGAAGTTCGCGGAGTCAATCGAGTATTTTATGATCTGACCAGCAAACCACCTGGAACTATCGAATTCGAATAAATCGAGTTGCTTAAAAAAGCCAGTGTTTATGCGGGTTTCAGCGATTTCGATTAGTCTTTTGATAACAAATTGATAACAGTCATAGCAAGTGCCATTATTCTTGTTATCCAGTGGTTTATGGGTAACGGAACAATTAACAGGTGGCTTGCAGACTAAAGTTCGGAGCTTGGCTCTGAACAAATTCCATATTATAAACTAAGCCCTTAGCTGTGGTTAATAACCATAGTTAAGGGCTTTTTTGTCGTTGCCAAAGCATCTGTAGGGAGCTGCCAGTGGCAGGTCCTGTAGGTGCTTATTTATCTTTCAAGTGGTCTTTGAATGCTTCCACGAGAGCGTCACTTAATTCCTGTGATGGAACTTTTGCCCAACGCTGTGTGGTGTCGAACTCTGGATAATGGTAACGCCAGTTATCGTATTCTTCTCTGTTGATTTCTTCGGAAGATAGCTTGTCTGCCTGTTCTTTCCAAGCATACAGCATTTTGAGGAGTTCATATGCTTCTCTGCCTTTGTCCTTGTTGACCTTTAAGCATACCTCTCCGTCTGCTTCACTGACAGTAAGACCGTAAATATCTTCAAGGGTAAACAGAGTGTGCATAAGACCGATATAGCTGTCTATGTCAGGAACATCAAGAGCCTGTGGAGAAACATCAAGCACCTGTGCCAATGCATTTGTAAGGTCTGCTTTCGGTTTGCGTGTACCAGTTTCGTACTGTGCCAAACGCACATCAGCACTCTTTTCTGGAAAACCGATTGCTGTACCGAGATACTTTTGTGTCATACCACGCATTAGTCTGAAAAAATGTATTCTTTCGCTGATAGCCATAATGATACGCTCCTTTTATATTTAGTGAAATAAGTATAGCAGAAATGTTTAGTGGAAGTCAAGAAAAACCGAAACAAAAATGTTTAATATTTTCTTTGCAACCACTTGACAATAGCAAATATGTTTAGTAAAATAAATTACGAATTAAACAAATATGCTTAATGCGACAACTGAATGACCGTCCGAAAAGCCAAACCGCCAAGACCTCGTCGGAGCAAGTTCCGTATCGTTCGCTTGTGTGCAAGCACAAAAGCTCATTCGCTGCACTGCTCCTCCTCTTCCCCAAAAGTCTCCGACTTTTCGGGAACCCCTATACGAGCGAGCGCCTGATGTACTGCGGTGCATTGGGACAGCACAGCGCCTGCCGACAAGCAGGAGTGCCTGTTGGAACTTTAACACGGAGAAAGCGGCAAGCAAAAAATTATTTTAAGAAAGGAAGAAAAAGGATATGGAAAACAGATTTATCCGAGCCGAAGATGTGGCTCAGGAACTAAACGTATCAAAACCTTATGCATATAAACTCATCAGACAATTAAATGAGGAATTGAAAGCAAAGGGCTTTATTACGATTGCAGGGCGTGTAAATCGCCAGTATTTTTACGAAAGGCTCTACGGAGCAGGAAAGGGGGAAATGTAAATGCCGGTATTTAAGAATGAAGATAACGGTACTTGGTATGTGATGGCAAGGTATGTGAACTGGAAAGGGGAACGCAAGCAGAAATGCAAGCGTGGCTTTGCTACCAAACGAGAAGCACAGGAATGGGAAAGAATGTTCAAATTGCAGACTTCTTCAGACCTTGATATGAGTTTTGAAGCCTTTACGGAGCTTTATATCAATGATGTGAAGAACCGTTTGAAGGAAAACACGTGGCTTACCAAAGAGCATATCATACGCACAAAGATACTTCCGTATTTCGGGAAACTGAAAATCAGCGAGATTTCCACAAAGGAGATTATTACTTGGCAGAATGAAATGCTTGCCTATCGTGATGAGAAGAAAAAGCCTTATTCACAGACGTATCTGAAAACGCTGCACAATCAGTTGTCCGCCATTTTCAATCACGCTGTCCGCTACTATGAACTGCGTTCCAATCCTGCGGCAAAGGTGGGAAATATGGGACGTGAGGAACACAAGGAAATGCTGTTCTGGACAAAGGAAGAATACAAGAAATTCTCTTTTGAGATGATGGACAAGCCTGTTTCCTTTTATGCGTTTGAAATGCTTTACTGGTGCGGTATCCGAGAGGGCGAGCTGTTAGCTTTGACTCCGGCAGATTTCAACTTTGATAAGGAAACAGTCACAATCAATAAATCCTATCAGCGTTTGAAAGGGCAGGATGTGATTACTTCTCCGAAAACGAAAAAGAGCAACCGCACGATTAAAATGCCGAAGTTTCTGTGTGAGGAAATGAAAGAATATCTCGGTATGCTTTACGGATTGAAGAAGAAAGACCGTATCTTTACGGTGACGAAAAGCTATCTTCATCACGAGATGGACAGAGGGGCAAAGGCGGCAGGCGTGAAGCGTATCCGCATTCACGATCTCCGTCACAGCCACATTTCACTCTTGATTGATATGGGCTTTTCTGCGGTGGCGATTGCTGACCGAGTTGGTCACGAAAGTATTGATATTACTTATCAGTACGCACACCTCTTTCCGTCAAAGCAGATTGAGATGGCAGAAAAATTAGATGATTTAGGGAAAGGAGATTTTGAAAATGTCAGCTAAGAACAGAGATAACAAAAATCGTTGGAGGAATATCACAGTAGGGTTTCGAGTATCGCCCGAAGAAAACGAACTCATTAACAGAGCTGTAGCTCTATCAGGATTGCCAAAACAGGAGTATTGTTACCACCGTTGCTTAAATCAGGATGTGGTGGTACAGGGCAATCCGAGAGTGTATAAGGCGTTGAAAACGGAATTTGCCACAGTCCTTGCGGAACTGAAAAGGATTGAAGCAGGAAAAGGTGTGGATGATGAACTGCTGAGTGTAATAGAACTGATTTCCATTATTCTCGGCGGTTTGAAAGGAGAGGATGCGAATGGAGAATAAAAAAGAAATGACTATTCCAAATGTATCTGCGGCAACAGATGCGGAACAGTCACTTTCCAAATGTACTGACAATAGTATAGTCAATCAGGATACGGATTTCAAGGGGTACGAGCAATCTTTTGAAGAAATGCAAAGGGAAATACTCAGACAGTTAGACCCTTCCTATCTGAAAACAGTATCAATGACAACGCTGTATGATACGGTGTTTGAGGTTCAGACACCACTTATCGACGGTCTGCTCCAAAGGGGAACTTACCTTTTCGTAGGTTCCCCGAAAGTGGGAAAGAGCTTTATGATGGCACAGCTTGCCTATCATATCAGCACAGGCACACCGCTTTGGGAGTATAAGGTGCGTAAGGCAACGGTGCTTTATTTTGCCCTTGAAGATGATTACCCACGTTTGCAGAAGCGATTGTTTCAGATGTTCGGTGCAAAGGAGACAGGCAATCTGTATTTCGCAACGGAATGTAAAACGGTCAATGGCGGACTGGAAGAACAGATAAGAGGGTTTATGAGGGAACACCCAGACACAGGCTTGATTATCATAGACACCTTAAAGCGTGTGCGTGAAGCAGGCGGAGCAGATTACAGCTACGCAAGTGATTATGATGTTGTGGCAAGGCTGAAAGCGTTGGCAGACAGTTACAAGGTTTCAATGCTTATTGTTCATCATACACGCAAACAAAAATCGGAAGATATATTCGATATGATTTCAGGCACGAATGGTCTGATGGGTGCGGCAGACGGTGCATTTGTTCTCAGTAAGGACAAGCGTACTTCCAACAATGCCACACTTGATGTTGCTGGCAGAGACCAGCAGGATATGAAAATCCATCTTGTAAGGGACAGCGAGCGATTGGTGTGGAACTTTGCAAAATCGGAAACGGAGATGTGGAAAGAACCGCCCGAACCTCTGCTTGAGAAGATAGCGGATACGCTCTTTTCGGAAAGTGACAGATGGGAAGGAACTGCTTCGGAACTTTGCGAAAGGCTTGCGGTGGATATAAAGCCGAATGTACTTTCTTTAAGGCTCAGTATCAACGCAAGCAGGCTGTTTCGTGATTACGGTATCCGTTATCAGAACAGCCGCACACACGACGGAAGAAAGGTTTCACTTTGGAAAGAAACCGAGCAGACGGCGTGACAAACGGTGTCAAAGGTGTCAATGTTTTTGAGAGCAGCACGCTGTGAAAAACATTGTCACCATCGTCACACTTTGACACCGGATAAAGTTTAGGGGAGTGTGCAGAGAGTGCCTTTTCAAAGGCGGCTCTTTGGTCTCGCCTGCTGGCTCGGTCGGTTCGCAGGCGTGTGTGCCACCGGCACACGCTCACCCCTCGGAGAGCCTTCGGAGAACGCAAAACCTGTTTACAGGTCGCATTTTTGATGGGTGTACCCGTCAAAAGTGCTTTTGCGTTACTTTTGACAAAAGTAACAAAACCTGAGAATGTTGAAATTTACAGATGGGAGATGAAAAAATGCAGAGAACGATAAGTGCAATGGTCGGTAAAGGCTCGGTCAATCACAATAGCCGAAAGTTCCGAGCAGAAAATGTAGACGGAACTCGTACTCATCTCAATATCGACTACTGCAATGAAAATATAAAGACAGTTTATCACGAATTGTTTGATGAAGCATTGGAAAGATACAATGCCAAGCAGATAAGGTCAGACCGAAAGATAAAAGATTATTATGAAAAAATCCGAAGTTCCAAGCAGGAAAAACCGTTCCACGAAATCATTTTACAGGTGGGCGGTAAGGGAAATATGAACGCCGATACGGAAAACGGAGAACTGGCAAAGCAGATTTTAGATGAATACTATCAGGGTTTTCAGGAGCGAAATCCACAGCTTCGGGTGTTCTCGGCTCATCTGCATATGGATGAAGCTACACCACATCTGCACATAGATTTTGTACCTTTTACCACAGGCAGCAAGCGTGGACTTGATACAAGAGTGTCACTAAAGCAGGCTCTTGCAACGCAAGGTTTTAAGGGCGGCAGTCGTGGCGATACGGAGTGGTCGCAATGGATACAGTCCGAAAAAGAACAGCTTGCGGCGGTGATGGAACGTTATGGGATTGAGTGGGAACATTTAGGCACACACGAAAAACATCTTTCTGTTTTGGATTATAAAAAGCAGGAAAGAGAAAAAGAAGTGGCGGCATTAGGTGCGAAAATCGAGCAGAAACAGATTGAATTTGATGTGTTGTCGGAACGAGTATTGAACTATGATAAGGCAAAAGACGAGCTGTCAAATCTTGAAATAGAGCTTGATACTGCACCGAAATATCAGTTGCCAGAACCAGAGAAATTTATGACTGCAAAGGCATATAAAACCAAAATGGCAGAGCCGGTTGTAAGGAAATTGAAGCAACTTGTCAAAACGGTGCTTGCCCGCTGCTTTGAGGGGTGGGACAACTATCATAGGCTGAATACAGCGAATGCACAGTTATACCGCACCAATCAGCGTTTGGAGAAAGTCAATGAAAGATTGACCGAAGAAAACAAAATCCTAAAAGCAGAAAATAAAGATTACAGCCTGCTCCGTAAGGTTTTTGGTCGCAAACAGATAGATGATTTGTTGGAGCAGGCAAGAACAGTTAAAGGTCGCAAGCGTGATAATACACGATCACGATAGACAAAAATCACAGGAGGAAAAGGAAAATGACAAAGACAATTTTTGAAGAAATGGGCGGAACTTATAGACAGGTGGGTGATTATTTATTGCCGAACATCACAGTACCAGCCGAAGAAGAAATAGAGCCGATTGGTTTATGGGGGAAACGACATGCAAGGCATTTAAAGGAACACTATAAAGTGTTATATATGAACCTGCTGACAAGCGGAAAGCTGCATAGTTATCTTGCAGAAGTCGATAAGCAAGCAGAGGATATGTTTCTTCGACTGGTAAAGGAATATGCCGACAGACAAGATGTGACGGAACAATTAAAGAAAGATAATCCCTACGAATGGATTGGAAGAATGAATAATATTCAGGCTTGTGTGAGGGAAGTTGTAGGAACGGAGTTGATTTACACATAAGCGTTTTACGGTATGGTGCTCCTGCGTTTGCTGGAGTGCTGTGGTTGTGGTTGTAAAGAGGTTGTGAAAGATTGAATTTCGTAATGGTTGGATGTATAATTAGGAAGTGAAAATTTTAATTTGCACTTCCATAAGGTGAAATGTATTGACACAAAAAATACAGTATGATAGTATTGCCATTAGAAGAAAGAAAGGCACATTTTGTGTAAGGTGAGGAAATGATTAATAGATAATTTGATTTAAGTAAGACACATATAGTTATTGAGCCTGTAGAGAATAGGTTTGTTTTGTGTACGCTTAAGTTGGATTATCGCAAGAGGCATTTCCTTTGTTTTCCTTTTGGAAAAGAAATAAGGGTCTATTTAGCGAGTCTATTTTTGCGTATGCAAAAAAGACTCGTTTTTGTGTGTTCAAAATAATAATTGGCTCAGACTTCGAAAAGGAGAAACTTTAATGTTGCAGATAAAAAAATTAAATTTAACACATAAAAAAGACCTGAGAATAATTCTTAATGATTTCAACCTTGTGCTAAATGATGGAGATAAGGCAGTTATTATTGGAGAAGAGGGAAATGGGAAATCGACATTAATGAAGTGGATATACAATCCGTCGCTTGTAGAAAACTATATAGAAGCAGATGGGGAAAGGATAATGGGACACGAACGTCTTGGTTATCTTCCGCAGGAGATGCTCGATGAAGATAAGGAAAAAACAATATACGAATATTTTTCTGAAGAGGAAATATTCTGGGAGAAAACGCCTAAAGAATTGTCTGTTATTGCGGGAAAATTTGGAATGAAAAATGATTTTTTCTACAGTAACCAGACAATGGGTAGTCTTTCAGGAGGCGAAAAAGTCAAGACACAACTTATGAGGCTTTTCATTCGCGATGTTTCTGTGCTGTTGTTGGACGAACCTTCCAATGACATCGACATTGCGACGCTTACATTACTGGAAAAAATCATAAATGACTGGAAGCACATTGTGCTTTTTATTTCACACGATGAAACGCTGATAGAGCGTACTGCCAACATGGTGATACATATCGAGCAGATTATACGAAAAACAAAGGCGAGATATACCGTGGCAAAGCTTCCCTATAGACGCTATGTGGAAGAACGGCTTCATAAATTTGAAATCCAAAAACAGCGGGCACTGAGTGACCGTAGGGAGAAAAAGATTCGCGATGAAAAATATCAAAGAGTTATGCAGAGTGTACAAGGTGCATTAAGAAGTTGTACCAGACAAGCACCGTCTGTTGCCAAAAACTTAAAGGACAAAATGCATACGGTTAAGGCAATGGAACGAAGATTTGAAAAAGAAGATGAAAATATGACTCAGATGCCGGAACAGGAAGAAGCAATCTTTGTCAAATTAGGGGATGAAAACTCACACATTCCCGCAGGAAAAACGGTCATAGAATATGAACTTTCAAAGCTTGTGACTCCGGATGGCAAAAGAATTTTAGCAGAAGGAATTCATTTAAAAATAAAAGGTTCAGAAAAAATCTGTATGATAGGAGCCAACGGGGCAGGAAAAACGACTCTTCTAAAAAAGATAGCGGAAGAACTCCTAAATCGGAATGACATTAAAGCAGAATATATGCCTCAAACTTATGAAGACCTGCTGGATTTGGATGTTACACCGGTTGATTACCTTGATAAAACAGGAGATAAAGAAGAGCGTACAAGAATTAGAACATACCTTGGTTCACTTAAATACACACCAGATGAAATGGAGCATCCGATTCGGGAGTTATCAGGCGGACAAAAGGCGAAAGTGCTTCTCTTGAGGATGAGCTTAAGTGGTGCAAATGTTCTTATTCTGGATGAACCGACAAGAAATTTTTCACCATTGTCCGGTCCGGTAATAAGAAAAATGCTCCGAGAATTTCCGGGGGCTGTCATTAGCATTTCTCACGATAGAAAGTATATTGAAGAGGTGTGCGATAAAATATATCAGCTAAATCCTAATGGATTACAGCTAATTGGTGATTGATAACAAAAAGGATGAAAGACTGACAAATTTCAGGCTTTTAGTGAGTTGGAAAGCATACAAAGATTTGAATTTGGAGGATAGATTATGGTACGTACAGAAGATGCATGTGAAATTATAAAATATGCTTTGCAAAACGAAATTAAAGTATATTTAGATGGCGGATGGGGTGTTGATGCACTTCTTAAAAGAGAATCAAGAATACACAATGATATTGATTTGTTTGTTGAACTGAAACATTATCATGATTATATTTATGTGATTAAGCAGCATGGATTTGAGGAAGTAAATACTGATTATACAACGGATGGTCATACTGTCTGGAAAGATGATAAACAAAGAATCATTGATTTACATTGTTTTGAATTTACAGATGACGGAATTGTTTATGAGGGAGATATATTTCCATCAAAAACTTTTTCCGGTATTGGAAAAGTTGGAGATATAACTGTTTCTTGTATTGAACCATTGAGTCAGGTAATGCTTCATTTGGGATATGAACACGATAAAAATGATGTGCATGATGTGATGCTGTTGTGTGAAACATTTCAAATAGCAATACCAGATGAATATAAGGAAAAGTAAAATTTCAGTTTTGTGTTGAATCTCTAAGCAAAATAGCTTATAATTTGACATGCTACATATAGTTATTATCCACAGTTATCGAGTAGGTGTTATCAATGCCGATAACAAAATGATAACATTAGCTCGTATAGGCAGGATAATATGGATATATCAAATAATCAAAAGAACGAGAAACATTACAGAGAATAATTCCTAAACAAAAAGCGTTAGTCTTTGTAGAGTTTGAATAGACATTTTGTTCTTACAAAATGCTCGAAAGCCTTGATTTTCCAAGGTTCTTGAAAATGGGTATATTGGAAAAGTAATAAAAAAGTAATACTCCTTATAATGAGAAGTATTATTTCAAAGAAGCGAAGCACAAAAGTAATATCATTACTTTTGTGCTTCTGACGGTGTGAAATTTTTTCTGTAAATTTAGATCTTCTATGATAATTATGGCGGCTTAACAGCGGTTTCTGCGGTTAA
>NZ_JAJEQE010000060.1 GCF_020687205.1 Hominisplanchenecus faecis | reverse complement strand
CCTTCGGCTATATCCTTCCCACTACCGGGCGGATTCGGGACTTTAACCCGTTAGAAACGTGCGCCGCTAGGCGCACTTACAAAAGCCCAGGCACACGGTATCATCCACAGCCTGAGCTTTTTAATTTTTATACAGTAAAGCGGAAATTCGCAATCCGCTTCTCTGCGTTCAAATCATGTTCTTTTGGTTTCAGTGACAAATGCGTTGACCTGTACGAAACCATCATCTCATTATCTGTCCCACTTATCGCAGAGGGAATTGATCTGACTTGTAAATCTCGCCAGATCCTTATTTGCTCCGCCTTCGTTATGGCGGATAACCGTAAGCAGTCTCTGACCTGCTGCCAGAAGTCTTGCAAACGGAGTATTTGCCTTCATTGCCTTATTCAGACTCTTCTCGGTCTTAACCACATGAACCGGTTCACATTCTTTCTCATACGCACCCGTCGCAAGATTAAAGACCGTACCGCTGTAAGGTGCTCCTGCATCCAGATGCATTTCGTTTCTCAGACGATCTGTGAAAACCTGGCACACGCTGTCCTCTCCATGAATCACAAAAACCTTCTCCGGCTTCTTTTCAAAGCTTCCGATCCATTTAAGCAGCCCATTATTGTCAGCGTGTCCGCTGATACCGGCAAGCCTTCGGATCTCCGCCTGTATCTCTATTTCCTCTCCAAACAGATTTACGGATTTTGCCCCTTCTAATATAATACGCCCCAGTGTTCCCTTTGCCTGATAACCGACAAAAAGAATCGTACTTTCTTTTCTCCAGAGATTATGTTTCAGATGATGTCGGATTCTGCCTGCCTCACACATACCGCTCGCAGAAATAATAACTTTTGGTCTCTCATCGAAATTGATCATCCTGGAATCGTCACTTGTGATCGCTGTTTTCAGTCCTTCAAAACCGATCGGATTGATCCCCGCCTGAACAAGCTTTGTTGCCTCTTCATCGAAATCCTCATACATGTGCTTCATAAAAATGCGGGTCGCTTCAATTGCCAGCGGACTGTCCACGTAAACATCAAAATGATCATGGCCGTGGATCATCTTATCTTCTTTTATTTTGCGGATGAAATACAGCAGTTCCTGCGTACGTCCGACTGCAAAAGATGGTATGACTACATTTCCTCCCCGATCAAACGTCTTCTGGATGATCCTTGCCAGCTCCGTCACATAATCTGGAAATTCACCATGGCTGCGGTCACCGTAAGTAGACTCCATCACAACATAATCCGCATCTTTGACATACTGCGGATCACGAATCAATGGCTGATTCAGATTGCCGATATCCCCGGAAAATACAATCTTTTTCTCCACATCGTTCTCTTTGATCCAGATCTCGATGGAAGAAGAGCCAAGCAGATGCCCTGCATCCACAAACCGAATGCAGATTCCATCTGCAAGGTTGATTTTTTTGTCATAATCGCATCCAACAAGACAGTTGATCGCTCCCTGTGCATCGTTGATATCATACAGCGGCACAACTTCTGCCCTGCCGGCACGCTGTCCTTTTCGGTTCTTCCATTCCGCCTCAAACATCTGTATGTGTGCACTGTCTCGCAGCATAATATCACACAGATCCGCAGTTGCTCTCGTCGCAAAAATCTGTCCCCGAAATCCCCTCTGGTACAAAAGCGGAAGTTTACCGGAATGGTCGATATGAGCATGCGTCAAAAGTACCATGTCAATGTCACTTGCCGCAACCGGTATCTCCTGATTCTCAAATTCATCCGGCCCCTGCTCCATTCCGCAGTCAATCAAAATATGTTTTCCGCAGGCTTCCAGATAAGTACAGCTTCCAGTCACTTCATGCGTGGCTCCCAAAAATGTAATCCTCATAAAAACACCTTCTCCCTGTTTTAATGATAATCTGTTCCGTTCTGTTTTCCTGCTTTTATTTTATCACATATCCTGATTTTTTAGTACTGTAATTTTTAATCCAGCTTTCGGGAAATAAAAAATCCCGATCCACAAACACCACATTTCTCTCCTGTCAGGTATACGCGATTGCGTCCTGACTCGGAAAGGATTTTTGTTATAAAATCTCCTGTGTCTGCACATCCGGATGGTAAAATATAATAGTGATTTAATTCCGTACGTGATTCCCCAATCCACGTACTCAGTTCCCCATCTGCCTGTTTCATATTTCCTGTTATGGAAATGTAGCGAATCTGATCTCTCACCTCTGAGAAATCCCTTTTTATTGCTTCTGAATACTTTTTAAGTGATATATTACCAAGAAGCATCGCACCTGCTGTATATCCTTTTCCTGTGTTCTGGTTATGGCCTTTGCACACATCAAAATCATTATACAGCCCACATCTGGCACAACACACAAGATTTTCCATATCAATTTGAGGACTGCCGCATTTGGCTTTATCAAAAATTCTGACACTCATTAGACAGTCCATTGTTTTCCAGTCTATTCCTTTATCTCCGGCAAACATTACAAGGAAACAACCCTCATCTGTTCCATAGCAATGTATCTTAAACTGCCAGAAGTCTTTTTCATCATATAAAGAGCTGCCCGGCTTCATCTCCACCACACGTTTTACACCGGCACTTTGCAGTTCTTTTGCCACCTTTTCATGGTTTCCAGGAAGAATCACCTGCTCCACACGATTCTTTTTCACAAATTCCATAAGCTGATGGATGGTTGCCTCGCTTCCATCTCCCACAGCCACAAGCCTTACCTCATCCTTACATCCGGCAAAAGCTTTCTCTGCCTTAAATTCCAGAGACTCCTCATTTTCTCCTGCACAGATATAACAGGCTACCCAGCTGTTCTTTGTCTCTGAATCTGCAACTCCTGTGGAATACATAACTCCCTGTGAAATATTCTGGAACATATTTTTAAAATATTTCGTTTGCATACGCTCTCTCCCCTTGCCTTGCAATCAAAAGCATGATGCAACCATACTTCCTTTGCAGAACAAGCCCGGCACAACTGCAAAGGAGGGAAGCCCCACGCATGGTATGCACAGTTTTTGTTTTTGCATATTTGTAATTCTTTCGTTTTTGTTTTTTGTAGTTTCTGTTTTAAATCACTCGCCATATCTTTGGCGAAAACCGTTCTGCCATGAAAGGTAATGTAATGGACATTCACGCATCCCGGGGCGGCTTGTTTTTTCAGAGTTTTGTTCATACCTGAACAATTTTTCACGCTCTAATATATTTTTGCTTAAACTCACACATAACCATTCCGTACTTTTCACAGTCTCAGCAGTAGGATGATGCTTCGACCTGCACCGAATCGTTACACTCACACATCATAAATACATTTACTCTCTTCGCAATGAAAAATAAAATTCACGCCATTCACACGTCAGCCTGTACGTTGATTCACTGTAGATGGAGACATTCACAATCGCGATAGGAATATTAAAATTTATGTCATTGTCATTTACATACGATGTGAATTTATACGTTTTACAATGAATCTCAGTACAGCTCATGCTTCAAAGCAGGTTAGCCGATGTACAGGCTATGACTTGATGTCGATCCAACTTCTCTGGTTCCATTTTTTGTCGCACTATGAACAGTTACAACCCGGTAATAATAACCAGATTTTACTGTAATTGTATCACTTACCGTAACACTTCCCACATTTTTTCCTGTTTTGCTTCTGGTAGTCACATATGCCCAGGTACTACCTTCCAATCTCTGCAAATTAACTTCTGCCGTAACCAAATCACATTTTTCATAGCAGTTAGTCGTTGCTGTTACATAAACAGATTTTGAACTTTGCTTAGAAATACCGGAATGTCCTGTTGCATAATAAGTACCAAGCGTTGCGACTTCTGATTTTGGATTATTAAATTTCCATTCAAACAACTTTGTTGTTTCTACATTGTCATCATGAGTCAACAATGATCCTTCAATAATCTGACCATCCATAGGTTCTGCTGCATGGATACTAATCGGAGTTGCCAACATACACACACAGGCTGTTGCTGCCAGCATTGCTTTGAACGCTCTCTTCATCCTCATGTTTTTTCTCCTCCTTCATCTCTGTTTTTTACATTACACTATAATAAACGTTTCAGAAGGAAAAAAGTGACGCCTAAAATATCATTTTTTTAATTATTTCATCAAATTCTTCTTTTTCCAGTTCTCCAATGAGTAGATAATAAACATCATCATAATAAAAATCGGCTTTATATAAACTTTTTCCACTCTTCTCTCCTATTTGCTCTACCTTCACACCTTTTTCTAAATATTCTACGCTCAACAAATGTTGGTTTATAACTTTTCCATCTATCTCAATGACTTCTCGTGAATCTGCTGCTTTCTTACTCATATATATATAATAATATTTTTTGTCCATAGTAAGATATCTCATAGTCGCACTTTGAATTTTATCATCAAGTTCATAACTTTCATAAACCATTCCCTCTGGCTTATATATAAGTTTTGGTATATCTATTCCTAATTCTTCGCTTATTTGTTTCCGATCTCTTTCTTCGTTCGCATCAAAAATCTCTTCATCTGTTTTTTCAAGAAATACCTTCTGCCCTTCGCTCCCTACTTTCCCAAAGATATTCATAATATGCTCTCTACTCGCATCCGCTCCTAATCCAGCCGCAAAAACTCCTCCGACCAGCACAATGATTGCTGCCCGCTGCATAATTTTTTTTCTGTTCTTCTTCCATTTTTCTTCGATCTTTGCCAGTTTCCGTCCTCTTCTCAGTGCAATCTGATCTTCCTGCGGCAACAGATCGTAAAGCTCTTTTTTACATTCCTGTCTATAGGCGTTATCATCCCATTTACCTTCTTCTCTGAGCTGTCCGACAATTTTATTTAACAGATCCGGGGCATCACCTACATAATCCAGTTTTTTATCATTTTCAAGCTCGCCTGCAATTTTCTTTCCCTCTTTTGCAAAATTGCTTCGCATCGTTGAATAAAGTTTTGAATCAAATTCAGCTTCCTTCAGCTTCTCCCGGTCCTGACGTGAATGAATATTCCTGATTTTCCCCTCATTCTTTTTCATAAATCCTCTAGTCCCTTCTTGACTTTTTTTAATAACAGTATAAGATGATACCAGAGTCAAAATCCTGAAACCACAAAGTGCCTGCACAAGTGTGGTTTTACAGTATTTTTTGACAATCACATCATAATATTTAAACTTAGTATGTTCCCTTTAAAACAGCCCCTTCTGTCTGCTTTAAAGGCAAAATACCAAAACAGGGAGGATAAACATGAAACGTATCGTCTTAACTGGCGGTGGTACCGCCGGTCATGTAACACCTAACATTGCTCTGCTCCCAAAACTGCGGGAACTTGGTTATGATATTCACTATATCGGCTCCTATGAAGGAATCGAAAAAAAGCTGATTGAAGATGTAAACGTACCTTACTATGGAATTGCTTCCGGAAAGCTGAGACGCTATTTTGATCCAAAAAACTTCTCTGATCCGTTCCGTGTATTAAAAGGCTATGGTGAGGCACGTAAAATCCTGAAAAAGCTGAAACCGGATGTTGTTTTTTCCAAGGGCGGTTTTGTAGCTGTTCCTGTTGTTCTTGCAGCCAAACATCTCCATATCCCGGTTATTATCCATGAATCCGATATGACACCGGGACTTGCAAACAAGATTTCTCTTTCTGCTGCAACAAAAGTATGCTGCAACTTCCCTGAAACCATGGGTTACATTCCGGAAGGAAAAGCAGTCCTGACCGGCTCACCGATTCGTGAAGAGCTTCTGCATGGCAATAAACTTGCCGCACTGAATCTCTGCGGATTTGCCGCAAACAAACCGGTTATCCTCGTTATCGGCGGAAGCCAGGGATCTGTTGCCGTCAATGATGCCGTCCGCGGTATTCTGCCTGAACTTTTGAAAAAATATCAGGTCATCCATCTTTGCGGTAAAGGAAAATTAGATTCGACAAAAACAGATATGGAAGGTTATATTCAGTTCGAATACGTCAAAAAAGAACTTGCTGATCTGTTTGCCCTTGCCGATGTCTGTATCTCCAGAGCAGGTGCAAACGCTATTTGTGAGTTGCTGGCACTCAGAAAACCAAATCTGCTGATTCCGCTTTCCGCAAATGCCAGCCGCGGCGACCAGATCCTCAACGCAGAATCCTTTGAAAATCAGGGATTCAGTGAAGTTCTTACCGAAGAAAATCTGGCACCAACCATTATACTGCCAATCATAGATAAACTATACGAAAAACGTGCTGACTATGTAGCTGCTATGGAAAAAAGCGGTCAGAGCAATGCTATTTCAAAAATCACCTCTCTGATTGAAGAAGTTACTTCCGGAAAAAATTAAAGTTCCTGATATTCTTCTCCATATTTCTTTCGAATATATCTTCTGGCTCTGTAGAGTCTTGCACGAAGCACCTGTACTTCAATGTTTAGGTGCTTCGCTGCTTCTTCATAACTCATCTGCAAAATACAGATGTCCATGATCACATAATACCATTCTTTTTTCTTGTCATATAACTCTTCAAGAATACGTTCCGTCAGCATACTGTGAGATAATCTGGTTACGACACGCTCTGTATTATCCTCATGGATCACCATGAAATCTTCGATTCCATTGATGCTGTGTGTATCTTTGCGGACTTGCATCTTTCTCAGATAATCATAGACCATATTTCTTGTTGTCAGCAAAAGCCATGGCTGAATCAACTCTTCTGAGATGTTGTTCATCTGCTCAAAATATTGTAAGAATACCTGTTGACAAATCTCCTCTGCCAGCATATCGTCACCAGATCTGCTGATTACCATTTTTTCGCACAAGCCTGTTATATTTATTAAAGACTTCGGTGAATTTCTTTTCGTTCATCCTACTCTTCTCCCTGCCGATATTTCGACATCCCCTGTTACTTCCATTTCTGCAGAATCTCTTCTCTTTCCTCATCTGTGAGAGTTCCTGGTTTCCAAGTTACGCCTGCATGATCTCCTTCATATCTCGGGATCAGATGAATATGAAAATGGAATACCGTCTGACCTGCCGCAACACCGTTATTCTGCACAATGTTTACGCCGTCACATCCAAAAACATCTTTCATTTTTTTTGCAATCTTTTTGGCAAGAATAAATGCCTTGGCATCCATATCTTCCGGTATTTCAAAAAGATTGGCGAAATGATTCTTCGGCAGAATCAAAGCGTGTCCTTTCGTCGCCGGTCCCAAATCCAGAATCACACGAAAATCTTCATCTTCATACAACGTAGCTGATGGAATTTCACCATTTGCAATTTTACAAAAAATACAGTTATCATCTCTCATAAGTCATTTCCCCTTCCTTTTTTGTTGTTCCAATAAAGTGCTACCCAAATTTATCCACTTTATCTGTTATGCTATATCTTAATGCTTTTCGTTTTTAATTTCAATATGTTTTCCTAATTTTTTGTACTTTTTTGTTTATTCCTACCAAAAACTTTACTTTTATTTGTTTTTATGCAATTATTGTCGAATTATGTCGTTTATTTCTGTTTGCTTTTTTGTTGCCCAAATGATACACTTTTTAATATATTAGGGTCAAAATCCTGAAATCAATAAAAAATCAGAAATCGGAGGAATACACCATGGCTGCTGATAAATCTTCTCTCGAAAAACAACTTGAAGACTACCGCTTTGCTCTTTCAAAAGTATCACATGAAGTACGCAATCCGGTCACTCTGATCAACAGCTATCTCCAGTTACTTGAAAAAGATCATCCGGAATTAAAGCAGAACGAACTCTGGAGTGATATCACCGAAGAAATGCTTTTTCTTCGCAGACTTCTCGATGATCTTTCCTGCTACAACAACACCTTTCGCTGTCAGTTCAGTGCTACGGAAATGTCTCCGTTCCTCTTAAAATTATCCGAGTCTGTATATCTGCTTTTTCCGGATTCCCCGATTTCCTATCAGATTTCTGTTCCGGAAAATTTGCCGACACTTTCGGTTGATCCCCTGAAATTAAATCAGGCTCTTACTAATCTGCTCCGCAACTCCTTTGAATCTGCCGCACAATCTGTATCTTTTTCTGTTGTTGAAAAACAGGACTGCCTTCAGATCGATATCATAAATGACGGAGCTTCCATCTCCAAAGAACAGCAGACTGAATTTTTCAAACCGTTTGTCACTACAAAACCAAACGGTACCGGTCTTGGACTTCCGATCGCCAGAGGTATTATCGAGGCACACCACGGCAGTATTGCTTTTCTTTTTCCGGAAGAGACTTCCGACAGTAAAAACACTCCTGATAATCCGGATAAATTAGGCACACTGCTTAATCATATGTCAGGTAGTCATCTTCGGATTGTTTTACCCCTATGCTGAGAATCATACATAACAGAAATCCCATGATCAGACCACCGATATGTGCACTGTTGTCAACTCCCATGCTTGTATAACCCTGGAAAACAGAAAGCACGATCATAAGCACAAATTTTCGGCCGGAAATATCATCCAGCTTTCCTTTGTTTTTTATTACCAGCCACAGTATTGCACCCATCACAGCAAAAATTGCACCAGATGCACCCGCTGAAACCGGAAATTCCGCTCTTTTTATGTCCATATAAACGGACAGGCAGTTTCCTGCAATACCTCCTCCAAAATAAATCAGAAGATATCTTATTTTGCCAAGTTTCTTTTCCAGTATATCTCCCATGAAGATCAGCACTACCATATTGTTAAACAGATGACTCAATCCAAAATGTAAAAACATGCTGGTGATCAGAAGATAATATTTTCCATCCTGCACGATATAAGGAGTGTAACTTGCTCCATGTGCCGCCATAAAATCTGCATTTTCTGTATCACCAAAACAGGACAGGATCAGAAATACTGCAACATTAATGATGACAATCGTAAGATTTGCAACCGAACGAGATCTCAAAAAATCCCTGATTTCATCCATTCTCTACTTTTTCACCTCCTTCTGTATAATATGATGCCAGGTTTAACGCCTGAAACCACCCTTAAGAATGACTGCGATATTTTTGCACAAGCGTGATTTTATGCCTTAAGTTTTCCCCAACATTCTAAGATTTCAGTATACTACAGGAAGTCTTTCTGTAACAGACAAAGGTGTATTTTTTATGTTTTTTTTAGTTTTACAATTCTCATCCGTCATTTCTGACATATCATGTGCTATCTTTATTGTAATTGAAAAATGTATTCCAGATCCGCAAAAGAAACGCGGTCACCCTGCTGTAGTTTTTCCATGCCATCCCCACCAAGTCTTTTTCCGTTTATGTACGTTCCATTTGTCGAATCCAGATCCATCAGAAAATATTCTTCCTCTCTTCTCAGAATTTTTGCATGAACACGGCTGATCACATCCCTATTGATACAGACATCCGCCTGCCGTCCTTCTTTTCCTATCCGGGTTTCTTCACGATACAGCAGAATATTAACATACTCCTCCGGATTCAGACTGACCAGAACTGCTATCTTAATATTTTTTCCCTGCTGCAAAATACAGGTTCCCATCTCCTCATCAAAATCATCCGATACCTGTGATTTCTTCCGTTCACCTTTTTGGAAATTTTCCTTTTGAATCCCTGCCACATAAATAAAAATGCTAGCCGCCAGAAACAGCATCCCTCCGGCCTGAACGGTACTTAATACCTCAAATTCCACCAGTACGGCTGCCACTGCTGCCAATAGAATAAAAATTACTACATAGCCTGCATATTTTTTATATTTGGCTTTCTTTTTACACCTGGCTGTTTTTTTATGTTTCATTGATTTTTTTAAGCCGGTTGTTTTTTTATTCTGAATTTGTTTTTTTTGTTCCGCCTGACCTCTATACTCATCCGTCCTTCTCTGCATATCATTCTCATTTTTAGAAATGCCTTTTTCTCTCTGCTTCGCAGTCTTGATGTTCTCAATATTTTCCGGAATCGTGTATTCTGATTCTTCCTGCTCGAAAAACGAATCCTCGGAACAAAGATCTTCAAAGTTTTCCTGTTCAGAAACTTCCGACTTTTTTGAAATTTTCACTTTCTCTGACTGTTCCGGGTCTTCCGGCAATCCTTCCTCCTGAGCACAATTTTTCCGTCCAACCTGATAAATCATCTGCAGCACTTCCGATATCCGATAATTTTCTTCGGATGCTTTGCTGTATACTTCGTATCCAAGCATCACTGCCTGTTCGTCACTGTGATCCAGTCTTTTTAACAGGTATTCTGAGAGCTTTCGAAAACTCTCTGTCATATTTCCATCATACGTCGGAAGATAGCACAGATTCCATTCCCGTGTCTGCGTATGAAAAAAGAGAAATTCCGGTTCAAAGAGCAGTTGATTTCCATCTAAAAGATATCTCTGGGTGTTTTCCAATGCCTCTTTGATATCCTGCAAAAGTTCAACCATTTCTTCCTGATTGATCTGCCTTTTTTCAAACACACGGAACATCGGCTGCATTCCGGTAACCTCATAAAAAAAGACCGCTTTTCCGTCCATCATCCGGCGATTGCATTTTAATAAATGAGGAATATGATTTCCAACCAGCATCCGTACCTGATATTCCTCGCCGGTCAGTTCCCCCGGAGCATCCAGTATCATATAATTATGATCTTTATCTCTGCGATAAGAAACATCCATAAAGTTATCCCTCCCCTGCCCGCTGCAAATTTCGATATTTTTGAATCTGTTTTTTTGCATTTTTAACGGATACTTCCGCTTTACTGTTTATTTCCATTTGCCCGCCCATAAAGAAGCGTGCCACAAATCCCGGAATTCTGAACGTTGCCTTTCCTGTTGCTGTCACTTTATTTTTTCCACGTTTTACACCACCGGAAACGTTGCCGCAGGCAAGCATTCCGCTCCAGTCCGTCTGGTTTTTTCTGTATGGGTCCAGGGCTGCTTCCATCGCCTCTGTTCTCGTCTTATTTGCGATCCAGACCTTATCATGCTGATAAAATCCAAGATAAATAAGGGCGGTAAGCAACGGAATCAGCACTGTCATAAGCAGTGCAGCCTCCACCGTAAAACTTCCATTCAAATCTCTTTTGATTTTTTGCATAATTTTCATCTCCGTCCCAGTCATTACAAAAACGTGCATAAATATCCCGCTATCAGATACGGCACAAATGGCACGCCTGTCTTGTAAGTCCTCTTTTTACACACCAGCATAACAGCTGAAACCACGGAACAGAACAGCAATGCATAAAACAACATCGCAAAGGTCTGTCCCATTCCAAGATACAGACCGCACACACAAACTGCCAGTCCATCTCCATAGCCAATGGCCTGCCTTGTCGCATAAGCACTGGTAAGCAGAAACATTCCCGGAAGTATTCCACCAAATGCCTGCCAGATTTTCTCTTTATCCACAAACATCAGAAAAAGAATCCACAAAACTGTAAATATCCATATACTGTGCAATAATATTTTTCGTTTTCTTATATCATACCAGGCGTTTATCAGCAGAAATATTCCCGGCAGAATATAAACAATCTGATTCTTCATTTTTATGATCACCCTCCACATTTTGAACAGGCTTTACGTTTCCCTGCCTCTGACAGCGGTATCTCCCGGATCGTTCTCTTTAATCCGCTGCAGGACAGTCTGGCATGATAACGATTGCCGGTATCTGTAATATAAACTGCTGCACCAACTCCGGATTTACAGCATGAACAGGCATAATATTTCGCTCCATAGCGATTTCTTCTGGCTTCTGCCTGTGTAACCGTTGTCTGCTCCACAGACAGCCGCAGGTGGGTACACTTCAGACTTTTATGGTAAACGGTACCATGTGCGGTCACAAAAACCTTCTCTTTGCTTTCTTCATTTCCTTCTTTCTGCAGTTCTTTGCGAAAATCCCTTCCGGTCCATGCCCTTACAAATCCTCTCTGGATAATCTGTGGTTTTCCAAAAGAAAATACCGGCATCTGACTGCTGATTCGATACGCCGCCACCAGATCAATTTCATCTTCTTTTCTTGAAAAAGTAGAATATCCAAGATGAAAGTCCTGATCTGTTATCTGCCGTGAATCATAAGCATAGACTGCCATCTGTTTTGCCCGGTCATGGATTTTCTGTTCCGTAGCTCCGGCTGTTTCCATAAACTGAACAAAAAAGAGTACACCAAGCATCAGATATAGAAAAATCGGAAGCACAAGTGCAGTTTCCACTGTAAGACTGGCACTTAAGGATGTTCTCCCGGATTTTTTGATAACAGCCAGGGGGATGTCTGTTAAATGATTTAATATTTTTAATTTTGAACCAGACAGAGAGCACGCCTCCTTTCATTTTCAAATTTTTATGTTCTTTCTCTCTGCGTTTCATACGGGAAATTCTCCGAAAGAACATCCTTAAATACCTTCTTTTCTACGGCTGCCCATAGCCATATTGTCCTTTTATTGTATAAGCAGTCCCCTGATTTCTGACATGCATCCAGACTGCCGGAACCCTCAGAAAAACAGGAGCCAGTTCAAAGTCTGCACTTGCCTCTGCCTGTGCCACAAGTGCATCCACCCGAAAGGTTTCTCCGCCCTTTTCCATTCTCCGGTTACACTCGATCAGATCAAGCACTCTCAAATTACGCTGCTGTTTTTTTCCAAGTATCAATAAACCAGAAAGATAATCTTCATAAGACTGCCCGTTTCCGCCGCCGGCATCACATTCTTTCAAAACCTCCGCCAGCATCCCAAGCTTTTCTAAAGGAAGTTTCCACTCTGTTTCTGCTTTGAGCATCGGAACCTTTCCTTTTGCAAGCAACGTTCTCACATCAAGCAGACTTTCCCCATATGCCCAGGCAAGCATCAGCAGTTTCTGCAATGCTCCTGCAAATTCCGGCAGTGCTGCTGCCCCTGTGATCGCAGCTGCCAGTGCCATCGCTTCCCCTCGCATCTTGGCACTTTTTGCCAGCGTAGCATAGTTCATACCTTCACGGATCAGCAGAATGCGATTGACCGTTTTCTTTAAATTTTCTCTGTCACTTTTCTGTCCGCCGATGATATATTCCAGTTCATAAGAAAGACTGTGTTCTTTGCTTCCCTTTTGATGCTTTCCTCCTTCATCAACTGCACACTGGAAATGTTTCTGAAGATAATTCAAAAAAATGGCTTCTGAAACTGGATCCGCAGAAATTTCATCGACAAGAAGTGAACCTTTTTGCAGGTTACGCTCAGACGGCAGATCTTTTCTTTCTATTGTCTTATCGGAAACCACTGTACCATCTTTCAGGACAAGACCTAAAATCCCCATACTTTTGATTTTCTTTATCTGATCAAGCGGATTCTCCACTTTTGCCTGAACAGCCTCTGTTTCCTTTATATCCGTATCCGACTCTTCCTGCTTTTCGGCATTTTCTTTTTCGGATTCCTGTCGTTTTTTTTCTTCCATCTGAGCAGCCTGTGCCCTTTGATACTCCTCATCTGCTTTCTGTTCTTCATTTTGATATTCTTCTCCTTTTTGATTCCCCTCTTCCATTTGTTTTATATTTTTCCTTAAAGCTGATGCCGCTTCCCCGACAAACAGTTCTTTCTGATTTTCCACAGCCTGACTGTAAAACACTTGTCCACCGTGATCCGTCGCAAGAGCATACTTATCCACCGTACATCTATCAAGCTCTGTGGGAAATACATCCCAGCTTCTTCCTGCTGCCAGATTATATCTGGGATTGATATTTGGCTGAATATATTTTTCCATCTTTGTCTCCAGCACTTCTCTGATTTTTTGCTCTTCACTGCTCCCATCCAGGAACCACAGATCATACTCTTCCAGAAGTACTCTGTCATATTCTCCAAAAATGGAAAACAATCCCATATCAAAAGCTGCCGCTGCCTGAAATCTTGCTGCCTGCACCCTTACCGATTCTGCCATCGTACAGAAAAGGGACAAAAACAGCATACTGATCAAACTGAGGAACACCGTAATTGTCCCTTTATTTCTATACATTTACTCCCCTCCCGAGTTTATGCTGCACATGAGACCAGACACATGATTTTTATCTCAGTCGAGAAGACTCCCACTTCTGCAAGTGGTGAGTAATTGTTTTGCTGATATTCATCTGGCGAAATTTCTGTGCATTCTTGCGTTTTTAAATGTTCTCTAAATGTTTTCATGTTGGATTTTTCAGATACTGAATGGATCAGATACTGTTGCTCTGACTTGTGATTTTGCTGAAGATTTTGTTTACCAGATTGGTAAGCTGTTTTTTGAAGATGATGACCAGACTGATCAGTACAACGAGAATCAGGATAATCTCTACCGTTGTAATTCCCTGCTCATCTTTCAGAAATGCCTGCACATGTGTCATATATTTTCACCTCCTTTCCCAGAAGATGCACAGTAATTCTAAAATGAAAATGACATCAGTGCCGGTGCCATCAGAATAATCAACACCACACCAAACATCAGCATCATTGGAAATAAGAGTTTCGTTCCCGCCTGTTCTCCAAGTTTTCGTGCAAGCTGATGCCGCTCTTCCATTCCCCGCAAAGCTTCTGCCTCCAGAAGATCCGCCAGTCCATCAGAACCTTTTCTCAGATTCTGTGCCAGTATCGTTCCCATTTTGATGTACTCCGGAAGCTGACATCTTCTGCCAAAATTTTCATATGCCTGTGCTTCCGGAACCCCACTTTTCATTTCGTTGCAGCAACGCCGTATTTCTTCGTCTATATAGTGCTCACGGACCTGTCTGCTCTGTGCCAGCCTTTCAAAAGCTCCCCGGATCGTAAGCCCTGCCCGCAGCAATGCCATTAATTTATAGAGAAAGGAAGCATATTCCATGGTAAGAGCCGTTTGCTTTTTCTTGACTGCTGCCTGTAATCTTTCTTCTTCCAGCATCCAGATACACAATGCTGTGATAACCACCAGAACCGCAATCATCTGCACGGGCGATTCTTTTTCTTTTTTCCATTCCAGCTTTTTGCCCTCTATTTTACCCGGAAGCCTCAGCTGTTCTTCCTGCACCCTTTTCTGTTCTTCACTCTGTAAAAGTTCCCGAATCTGTTTTTGCTGTTTCTCTTCCTCCGAACGCACCGGCGGAAAAACACATACAGAAAAACGGTAGTCCATCTCTCTGTCCTGACAGGAAAAATTTACTGTAATCTGTACCTGCGTACCACCCTCTGCCGGCTCCCCGACCAGGTTTCCTTTTTCATCAATAAGACCCAGATTATCTGTAAACCAGTCTGCTTTCACTTTGCCATCTAAAACAGAAGAAGGAAATTCCAGGGAACTTCTTACTTCCTGCATCGATATATTTTCCCCGAGAATCACGCTTTCCAGATCTTCGATCGCCTGCTGAAAAAACTCATCGATCTGCTGGTCACTGTACTGTCTTTCCTGCAGCAAAATCGGGATTTTCTGTGCTTCTCCTTCCCCTTCTACCTGTACTTCCAGATCCGTTTCCATGCTTCCCTGCCCATAAGAAGGTCTTGCAAGAAACGTAATTTCTTTTGCTTCTCCCGTAAAAACGGCTGCCAGAAAACAAAGTCCTGTGCCCCAGAATAGAATCATCATTACTTTTGCAATTCTTCTTGCGGTAAATTCAAAAGCGTCTTTTTCCTTTGCCGAATTTTCGACAAACTGCAGTGTCTGTTCCAGTTTCTGATATTTTACATCTTCTTTCTTTACCATTTTTGATGCGATCCATTTTCCGATTTTATAAAACGGCTGCATCATCTTTTCTTCATATCTCAATCGCTACAATCTTCCTTCCCATCAAAAAAGCAAACACATAAACACCAAGGCAGATACTCATCACTGCAATCCCCGCCGGATTCTGATACATCACATCTAAAAATCCCGGTGAAGCCAGTCCCACATAGGCAATCAGCAGACATGGAATCAGACTCATAATGTTCTGCTCCATTTTCTTTGCTGAAAGACAGATCTCAATTTCCTGTCTGGTTTCTTCCTTCTGCGATACAGAGGCAGTCGTGCTGCGTATGATGGCGATTAGATCGCCTCCGGTTCTTCTCGCTGTCTCAAATACCTCAGAAAAAATCTCAATATCTTCCACTCCGCTGCGTTGTGCCAGATCAGAAAGCAGCTCCTCCATCGTCCGGTTCAGCAGGATTCCCACACGAATCCTGCGAAATTCCTGTAAAACCGGTTCTTTTTCACTGTACAATTTCTGAAGTTCTTCATATGCCTGCGTAAATGCATTTTCAACCGAATATCCCGCCGTCAGGGCGGTAGAAACACACCGCATCCCGACCAGAAATCCCCGCTCCAGCTGTTTTCTTCTTTTCTTTGCCAGTTCTCTTCTGACTTCTCGGAAAAAGAAACAGATACCCGGCAGAAAAACCACGGCTGCAAGCACAGAACGGTAAAATAAAAGACTGATCAGAACATCTGCCAGAATATACACCGCCGCATACCTGAACATTTCCTTTTTTGTTATCTGATAAACTTTATAATCCATACAAACCCCTTTTAAATCTGCTTTCACTGCTTATTTACGTTCAGGTCAAACGACCGTGAACCTGGCACACAATTCCTGCACGTATCAGTTTCTGCACATGGAACAGCTCCTCTTTTTTATGTAATTTTCCCACGACACGCCCTTCTTTTTGCTTTCCATCTTCCAGAAATTCATACAGCACCGAAGTTACTATTTCTCCGGATTCATAATCATAACCGGTGACCTCACGAATCTCCAGGACACGCCTGCTCTTATCCCGCAGTCTCCCCAGATGGATCAGTATATCGATTCCGGATGCAATCTGTCTGCGTACCGCGGGCAATGGCATCTCAAGCCCCATCAGAACCATTGTCTCCAGCCGGACCAGCATATCCGACGGACTGTTCCCGTGACCGGTACTGAGTGATCCGTCCATACCCGTATTCATCGCCTGAAGCATATCAACGACTTCATCGCCCCGCACCTCTCCGACAATAATCCTGCTTGGTCTCATTCGCAGACTGCTCTTGATCAGATCCCGGATCGTAACTGCATGTTTTCCTTCGGTATTTTCTTTTCTTGCTTCGAGACGAACCAGATTTTCCACGCCCTGTATCTGTAATTCTGCGTTATCTTCAATCGTGATGATCCGCTCGTCTTTTGGAATATAATCCGAAAGTGCATTGAGGAACGTTGTTTTCCCGGAACCGGTTCCGCCGCAGATAAAAATGTTGTATCCGGCACACACAAGTTGTTTCAAAAAGTCCGCTACCTCTTTTGAAACACTCCCAAGCTCGATCAGACGCTCCATCGTGATCGGCTCTTTCGGAAAACGCCGTATCGTAATGATCGGTCCATTGACAGCCACCGGCGGCAGTACAATATTTACACGATCTCCGTTTTCCAGTCTGGCATCCGTGATCGGAATCGCCTCATTGACAATGCGGTTGCATTTTCCTGCAATCTGCTGCACAACGTCTTCCAGTTTTGTTTTCGAAACAAAACGGTGCTCCCAGCAGCGTATCCTGCCTTCTCTCTCCACAAAAATGCCGTCTGTTCCATTCACCATGATCTCTGTCACACTCTCATCTTCCAGAAGTTCCTGCAAAATATCAAGTCGGCGGATCCCGTTAAACAGCTGCTGCCTGAGCGTGATTTTCTCTGACAGCGGCATATACTGCCCTTTTGCTTCCTCCCAGATCAGCTTATCAATTTCCACAAGGATTTCCTCATCCGATATTTCTTCCGTATGATCCAGTTTCTCGTTTAAAAGAGCATACAGTTTTTCCTGTTTCTGTTCCATTCCCTCCACAATGCATCACCCGCTTTCTTTGCGTATTAACTGTCTTACATAATCTCCAAGTTCACTCCAGATCAGCTGCTCCACATAATGTTCCTTTTTACCGAAACTGCTGTGAAACGGCAGCTTCAGTTTTATGGTTTTTCCAAGAACTTCTTCATATTCTCTTGCAACCATGACCTTTTCATACTGAGCAATTTTTGTCACAGCCATGCTGTCCTCTCTGACCGGCATATAGATTTTTCCACAGCGATTCAGAAGTTCCGGAAGGTTATCCACCTGTTCTCCAAAATCCAGGAGGATAACTTCATACGAACTGTAGGAGCAGAGATCTTCGATCAGTCCCAGCCATTCGCTGCACTTGATACTCCGCAGATCAAACGGGGAAAAGGCGGGCGGAATATAGTCCAGATTGTTGATCGTCTGCACAAGTCCTCCAAGTTTACTGATCAGATTGCCTTTCCCACTTCCGGAGAAATACATCAGATCACTGATATCCCCGTCAAACTGTCGGTTCATTAATACATCAAAACCGGCATATTCTTCCAGATTCAGATAAAGGACCGCTTTTGTACTTGCCAGAAGCTGCCCGAGTGTCAGTGCAAAAGAAGTCTTACCGGTACGTTTGACCGGCGAATAAATACCGGTCACTTCCACTTCTGGCTTGAAAAGTGCAGCTGCCGGTGCTTCCTTTACTCTCGCATAAGAATCCATGACCTCCGCGATCAGACTGTCCGCCGGCTGATATTTATAAACTGCGGAATATTCCGACAGTTCGCAGATCTGCTCTCCTTCGGAAAGAACCATAACTTTGCGGATCTGCAGTTCCCTGACCTGTTCACACAATAATTTCCCCGAAATCAGCAGAATCTCTATTGTTTTCTCTTTCGCACACGCACAGAGACTTTCCACTCCGGTAAACGCCTGCACCTCAAACTCTTCTCCCTTCCGGCTGTGAACATATTCCATAAGATTATAAATATACATACTTTCCGAATCACAGATTGCAAAAACAGCCTTACTCACTTCAATAAACACCTCCTGCACAAAGTAAAATCCCACCTAAAATAGCAATTGCAAAATGAAACCTTCCATCCTGATCCTTTTCATTCAGATATGGCTCCCAGACACCATTCTGCTGCTTTTGAATATAAGAACAAAAGTACAGCAGCCTTGTCTTTAGATTTCTTCTTTTGAGCAATACAAAAATCGACAACACCGCACCGACAAATAACGAAGCAATCATACAATATACCGCCCTCTGCGGTCCCAGAAATCCTCCGACAACCGCCCAAAGTTTCATATCTCCCGCACCCATCATGCGAAAATAATAAATCCCGGCACCAAGCACCACAGGAATGCACGCACCTCCAAGAAACAGAAGCAATCCCACTGCTTTCGCCTGCCTGATCTGGAAACAACAGCCCAAAATAAGCCCGATTACAATAAGCTCATTTGGAATCTTCCCCTTTCTCAAGTCAAAAAAGACTGCAAACAAACCAATCGGAATCAGAAAAAAGCATTGGTTTATTTTCACGATCCACCTTCTTTCGTTTTTTCAAGTCGAACGCACGTGAGACTTGGCACGCGATTCTGGTCAGCTTTGCTGACATTTACCCAACAGAATCGCTGT
>NZ_JAJEQE010000005.1 GCF_020687205.1 Hominisplanchenecus faecis | reverse complement strand
AGGCGAGTTTAGGAGAAGGGCGGCTAACCGGCGAGCGAACCGAACAGGAAACGCAGCGTGTCAGGAGATTGTTTTCGAATCATCATGGCGTACTGTTTTTTACAAAACTATTTTATGGCGTTCATTTGCACATTTACAAACCTTCTGCACAGATCATTTGCACATGCATAAATCTTCCATGTATGCTTAGTCGCGTAAGAGGCTGCGTACCATCTCTGCGGTAAACACAACTTCGGAAACACGGTTAACTTCGATCTGATACAGTGCATTTGCTGCGATATGTTCGGCGGCCTGTTCCAGATCACGGATTCCGGAGGTATTGGAGAACAGTTCAATTACAGCATCCAGTGCTTCGTCTGTCATCTTGCACTCATTCTCTTTGAGGCTCATACGTTTGAGAATCTTCGGCAGTGCAAATTTGGAGAAGATGATCTTTTTCTCATCCGGTGTGTAATCCGGGATGTCGATCACGGCAAAACGTGACATCAGAGGTGCACTGATCTGCTCTTTGTTGTTGGCTGTGGCGATAGGATAAACGCCGGTCGTTGGAATCATACATTCCATATAGTTATCGGTAAAGCCGAGGTTGTCAAGCAAGGTCAGAAGCACGTCTGCCGGATTGCCGTTTCCCTTGCCGGAGGCTGCCTTATCCAGCTCGTTGATGATGAAGACCAGATTGGACTCTCCGGATACTGAGAAAGCCTCCATAATGATTCCGGGTTTTGCGTTTGCATAGACACGGGAGCTTCCGGTCAGCTGTTCCGGATCGTTGATGGAGCTCATGTCAAGCGTCGTCCAAGGAAGACGCAGGATACGTGCAACGGCATAGGCAATCTGAGATTTACCGGTTCCGGCAGGGCCGACCAGCAGCAGACCATATGCCGGCAGGGTATGCGTGCGGTTGATCTGGATGATCGTCTCCATGATACGCTGTTTGACGCGTTCCATACCGTAAAGTTCTTCATCGAGAATACGGCGTGCAGCAACCGGATCGATGGCTTCGAAGTAATTGCTCTTCCACTGAATGTTCATCATGATGGAGAGGGCACGCTGGGCATGGCGGCGTTCTTCAGGGGAAACTTCATGGGAACGTGCAACGGCAAGGTTGCGTCTTGCCCACAGGCGGATATTATCCGGCAGGGTGCGGCCGGCACAGATCATAAAGTCTGTGATGCTCTGAAGGCTGGTCAGTTTCATCTCATCGCCGACTTCCTCCAGATCTTCGTCTTCACATTCTTCCAGAAGCGGAGCATTGCTTGCAAGCAGACGTTCAATCATGAACTGAAGGAAACCATCCTCTGCAGAAAGCTTGGTGCCGCCGCCGAAAGCAGTCTCGCGGATACGGTAAACCATATAGCCGCCCTCCCGGTTTTCACCGGATAAACGAACCGGAATGTGATTTTCGCCGAGCCAGCGGAGCAGGCTTACAAAGCGGGCATCCACTTTTTTGATATCAGCGATTACAGTAGAACCATCATCTTCTTTAAATTCAAAAGCGGTACGCTTGTTCTGATTGGTAAACGTTCCGCAGGAGTGATGTTTCCAGGCTTTTTTGCTGTTGTCAAGGACAAGAAGCGGTTTGTCTGCGGAAGAAACATTTTCGTCGGAAGCAAAGGTGGTATAAGTACATTCCGGAACAGCATCCGGTTCCGGGGTGTTATTGAAATCAAATACAGGCATAAAAAAACTCCTTTCATCATTAGCACCAGAAAGAAAAGCGAAATATTGCAAAATCTTCTGTGTGTCAAGTGTATCATGGATTGCTGGCCGGCTCAATAGTATTTTCGCATCAATTTCACCGGAACAAAATCCACAGTCATCTCTTGACAAATCCGTCTGCCTTCGCTATGATTAACGTGGACAAAGGCGAGGAAGAAGAGGAGTACATACACAGCTCTTTCAGAGAGGGTTTTTCGCAGGCTGGAAGGAAACCTAAGGATGCGTGGCTGGAAGGTAGCTTTGGAGCCGGAGGGCAGAACGAGTTCTGTGACAGGCGGTATGCAGATAAGTATACGCGGACAGGACAGTAAGCTTTCACGTGACCCGACGTTAAAGGGAAATGAGGTATGCATCCGTCTGTGATGTATATGAAAAAAGGTGGTACCGCGTAAATGACGCCCTTTGCAGAATCTCCGTTTCCGGGGATGATGCAGAGGGCTTTTTTCGTTGAAACATTCCGTCTGGAGTGTATTTGATTTAATGTGCAGAACAAACAACAGCAGGAGGACAACATGAGCAAAGAATTGGCAAAGACTTATGATCCGAAGGGAATCGAGGATCGTATTTATCAGAACTGGCTGGATAAGAAATATTTCCATGCGGAAGTCGACCGCAGTAAGAAACCGTTTACGATCGTTATGCCGCCGCCAAACGTAACCGGTCAGCTGCATATGGGACATGCACTGGACAACACGATGCAGGATATTTTGATCCGCTATAAAAGAATGCAGGGCTATAATGCACTGTGGCAGCCGGGAACCGACCACGCGGCGATCGCTACGGAAGTAAAGGTCATCCAGAAACTCAAAGAGCAGGGCATTGATAAAAATGATATCGGACGTGAGGAGTTTTTAAAACACGCCTGGGAGTGGAAAGAAGAATACGGCGGACGTATCGTAAATCAGCTGAAAAAACTGGGTTCTTCTGCTGACTGGGACAGAGAACGTTTCACGATGGACGAAGGATGCTCCAAAGCGGTAGAAGAAGTTTTCGTGAAATTATATAATAAGGGATATATTTACAAAGGTTCCAGGATCATCAACTGGTGTCCAGTATGTAAAACTTCCATTTCAGATGCAGAGGTAGAACATGTGGATCAGGACGGATTCTTCTGGCATATCAATTACCCGATCGTCGGAGAAGAAGGACGTTTCGTGGAGATCGCGACCACTCGTCCGGAGACACTGCTTGGAGATACGGCCGTTGCCGTAAACCCGGAAGATGAAAGATACCAGGATCTGGTCGGCAAGATGCTGAAGCTGCCGCTGACAGACCGTGAGATCCCGGTGATCGCGGATTCTTACGTAGATAAAGAATTTGGAACTGGATGCGTAAAGATCACACCGGCACACGACCCGAACGACTTTGAGGTTGGCAAGAGACATAATCTGCCGGAAATCAATATCATGAATGACGATGCGACCATCAATGAACTGGGCGGCAAATATGCAGGCATGGATCGTTATGAGGCAAGAAAAGCCATGGTAGCAGACCTGGATGCACTGGGACTTCTGGTAAAAGTTGTTCCGCATACACACAGCGTCGGTACACACGACCGCTGTAAGACAACCGTTGAGCCGATGATCAAACCGCAGTGGTTTGTAAAGATGCAGGAGATGGCGAAACCGGCGATCGAAGCTCTGAAAAAGAACGAGTTGAATTTTGTACCGGATCGTTTTGACAAGATCTATCTGCACTGGCTGGAGAACATCCGTGACTGGTGTATTTCCAGACAGCTCTGGTGGGGACATCGTATCCCGGCATATTACTGTGACGAGTGCGGCGAAGTGGTCGTTGCAAAAGAAATGCCGAAGGTCTGCCCGAAATGCGGATGCACACACTTTAAACAGGATGAAGACACACTGGATACCTGGTTCTCTTCCGCACTGTGGCCGTTCTCCACACTTGGCTGGCCGGATAAGACCGAAGATTTTGATTACTTCTATCCGACCGATGTGCTGGTAACCGGATATGACATCATTTTCTTCTGGGTGATCCGTATGGTATTTTCTGCGATCGAGCAGACCGGAAAAGTGCCGTTCCATCATGTACTGATCCATGGTCTGGTGCGTGATTCCCAGGGAAGAAAGATGAGTAAATCTTTAGGAAACGGTATTGATCCGCTGGAAATCATTGACCAGTACGGAGCAGATGCCCTGCGTCTGACACTGATCACCGGAAATGCTCCAGGAAATGACATGCGTTTCTACATGGAGCGTGTGGAGGCAAGCCGTAACTTCGCAAACAAGGTATGGAATGCATCCAGATTTATCATGATGAACCTTGAAAAAGCAGAAGTTCCGGGTGAAATGCCGAAAGATCAGCTGACGGCAGCCGATAAATGGATCCTCTCCAAAGTCAATACACTGGCAAAAGAAGTAACCGAGAACATGGATAAATATGAACTGGGTATTGCCGTTCAGAAAGTGTATGATTTTATCTGGGAAGAATTCTGCGACTGGTACATCGAGATGGTAAAACCGCGTCTGTACAATGACGGGGATACCACAAAATCAGCAGCACTTTGGACACTGAAGACGGTTCTGGTAAATGCTCTGAAACTGCTGCATCCGTATATGCCGTTTATCACAGAAGAGATCTTCTGCACGCTGCAGTCCGAGGAAGAATCCATCATGATCTCCAAATGGCCGGAGTTCACTAAAGAGTGGCATTTTGCAGAGGATGAGGCAGCCGTTGAGATGATCAAAGAGGCAGTCCGCGGTATCCGAAACGTGCGTACAGGCATGAACGTACCGCCAAGCAAGAAAGCAAAAGTATTTGTCGTATCCGAAAGCGAGAATGTGAGAAATACGTTCGAAAACGGAAAAGTATTCTTTGCAACCCTTGGAAGTGCAAGCGAAGTGACGGTTCAGGCAGACCGCAGCGGCATCGACGAAGATGCAGTATCTGCCGTGCTTCCGGAGGCAGTCATCTATATGCCGTTTGCAGAACTGGTTGACATCGACAAAGAGATCGAGCGTCTGCAAAAAGAAGAACAGCGTCTGACAAAAGAGCTGGCACGTGTCAACGGCATGCTGAGCAATGAGCGTTTCATGAGCAAGGCACCGGAGAGCAAAGTTGCAGAGGAACGTGCAAAATTAGAGAAATACAGCCAGATGATGGATCAGGTAAAAGAAAGACTGACTCATCTTCAGGCAAGATAGGAAACAGGATGCCTCCGGCATTCTTACTGTGAAAAAAGTGGTTCTGTACTTTGTGCGGGACCACTTTGCAGCATCAGGCAAAACAGGACACAGGAAGGGAAATGCTTATGTCATTGCAGTTGATCTACGGTCCATCCGGCAGTGGAAAATCGTATACACTTTATAAAAAAATCATAGAGCAGTCCATACGGGAGCCGGACCGGGAGTTTATCGTGATCGTTCCGGAGCAGTTTACCATGCAGACACAGCGGGAACTCGTAGAACTGCATCCAAACAGGGGAATTTTAAATATTGATGTGCAGAGCTTTTTGCGTCTGGCATGGAGGATCTTTGAGGAAGTCGGGGTGGATACACACACCGTTCTGGAGGACACCGGAAAGAATCTGCTGCTGCGGCGTGTGGCATCCCGTCAGAAAAATGATCTGACGGTGCTTGGACGAAATTTTCGCAAGCCCGGCTATATTTCGCAGGTCAAATCCATCATTTCTGAGCTGAAGCAGTATGATGTTTCACTGGAAGAACTGGATGAACAGCTGCGTTCGGGGAAAAAAGATGCATTATCTTATAAATTACAGGATATTCGAAACCTGTATGAGGGATTTCAGGAAGAACTTCAGGGAAAGTACATTACTTCGGAAGAGATCCTGGAAGAGCTCTGTTATGTCGTAAAAAAATCTGAAATTTTAAAAGGCTGTGTGGTCGCCCTGGATGGATTTACCGGATTTACGCCGATCCAGAACAAGCTGCTGAGGGAACTGATGCAGACGGCGGAGAAAATCTATGTCACGGTGACGTTGGATGCCTGGGAAGATCCGATGAAAAAGGTTTCCATGCATAAACTCTCTTATCTGAGCAAAAAGACGATACAGCAGCTGGCCGGGGCGGCAAAAGAATGTGGCTGTATGCTGGAAAAGCCGGAAGTGCTCGGAAAAGAAGGAAGCATCCGTTTCAGAAGTGCACCGGCACTTCGCTTTCTGGAGAGACATCTGTTCCGACCGGGCAATCAGATTTATGAAGCCCAAGATTCACAGAAGCTGGAGCGGGAGCTGTCTTTGCATGTGGCAAGAGATGCGAAAGCAGAGGCAGAATTTGCGGCACGGACGATCTGGCATCTGGTGCGTGAAGAGAATCTGCGTTACCGGGATATTGCCGTGATCACCGGGGATATGGAATCATTTGGTGACCATATGAAAAAGGAATTGCAGCAGAAAGGCATTCCGTGTTTTATCGACCGCACCAGGAAGCTCCTCTTAAATCCGCTGGTTGAATTTCTGCGGGCGGCCCTTCAGATCGCAGCCAAAAGCTTTCGCTATGAAAGTATGTTCCGTTATCTGCGAACCGGGCTTGCGGGGCTAAAAAAGGATGAGATCGACCAGCTGGAAAACTATGTGCTGGCAAATGGGATCAACAGCCGCAGACGCTGGGAAGAGCCGTGGGATGAACAGGAAGAACCGTTCAAAGAGAAGATCCTGCCGCCGCTGCTTGCCTTTGTGGATCAGGTCAGAGAAAAGGACGGGACGGTGCGTCAGAAAACAGAAGCACTTTATGATCTGATGGTGCATTATGGTATTGAGCAGAAAATGCAGGATTACCGGGAAAAATTTGAGCAGGAAGAGGCTTATGACCTTGCAAGAGAATACGAGCAGATCTACGGCATAGTGATCGAGCTGTTTGACAAACTGGTGGAGCTGCTTGGTGATGAGCCGATGAGCCTTCAGGAATATACTGAAATCCTCGATGCCGGATTTGAGGAGGCCAAGGTTGGCATGATCCCTCCGACGATGGACTGTGTGCTGGTCGGTGATATCGAGCGTACCAGGTTAAAGGACATCAAAGTACTGTTTTTTCTGGGACTGAATGACGGCTGGGTGCCGAAAAAAGAAGAAAAAACCAGTATTCTCTCCGATATGGACCGGGAAACCTTATCCGAGCTTGGCATGGAACTGGCACCGACGGCAAGGGAAAACAGTTATATCCAGAAGTTTTATCTGTATCTGAATCTGACAAAACCATCGGCAAAGCTTTATCTTTCTTACGGAAGGATGGGGCTGGACGGACGAGTGCTGCGTCCTTCCTATGTGGTCGGAAGTATTTTAAGGATGTTTCCGCAGCTGACGCTTCAGGATGAAGATCTGATTGAAGATCCGCTTGCAAGGATCACAACGGCAGAGAGCGGGATTGTGCATCTGGCGGACGGACTGAGAAAAGCGGCACTTGGAAACGTGGAGAAGACGGCGGCCAGTCTGTTTGGATGGTACGAAGGACAGGAAAAATATCAGGATCTGGCGAAAAAGCTGCTGGATGCGGCCTTTCTGCATGGAAAGACGGAGCCGATGTCAAAGACGACGGCAAAACGGCTTTACGGACAGACGCTGGTCAACAGTGTCAGCCGGCTGGAGAAATTTTCGGCGTGCTCCTATGCACATTTTCTGAATTATGGTCTTCGGGTATCGCAAAGAGATCTGTTTGTATTCCAGCCGGTGGATATGGGGAATATTTTCCATAAGGTGCTGGAGTCTTACGCACGAAAAGTGGAAGCGAGCGAATATACCTGGTTTAACATTCCGGAGAAAGAACAGAAACGTCTGGCGGCGGAGACGGTAGAAGAGGTTTCCGAAGCTTATGCATCAACCCTTCTGCATTCCAGTGCCAGAAATGAATATGTGATCCGCCGCATGAAGCGGATCATGGAACGCACGATCTGGGCACTGACCAGGCAGGTGCGTGCCGGAAACTTTATTCCGTCCAATTTTGAAGTGCCGTTTTTAAGTTCTTCGGACTTGAAGGCGGTGAATATCGCACTTTCGGACGAAGAGACGATGCGGCTGAAAGGGCGGATCGACCGCATTGATCTGTACGAAACGGAGGATGAAGTTCTGGTAAAAGTCGTAGATTATAAATCAGGAAATAAAGTGTTTGATCTACAGGAATTTTATTACGGACTGCAGATGCAGCTTGTCGTTTATCTGAATGCGGCACTGGAGATGGAACAACGCATTCATACGGATAAAAAAATAAAACCGGCAGGCATCTTCTATTATGCAATGAAAGATCCGATCGTGGATCAGAAGCATGGGGAGAGCGAAGAAGAGCTGGAAAAACGGATTTTGAAAGAGCTGCGTCCAAATGGTCTTGTCAATGCAGAAAGTGAAGTGGTAGAAGCACTTGACCGCAGTCTGGAGAAAACATCCGAGGTCATTCCGGTTGCCAGAAACAAAGACGGCAGCTATTCTCGCTATGCGAGTGTGGCATCCGAAGAGCAGTTTTTGACACTTTCGAAATTTGTGGAAGAGAAGATGCGGGCGATCGGATGTGCGATCCTTGAGGGAGATGTAAAGATCAATCCTTATGAAAAGAAAGGAAAAACAGCCTGCGATTACTGTGAATTTAAAGATATCTGCGGTTTTGATCGGAAAATACCGGGCATGCATTACCGGAGGCTCAAAGAACTGGATCCGGATGATATCTGGGAATTTTTGCGAGAAGGAGGGGATTTTTGATGGGAAATCTGTGGACAGAAGAACAGAAGCAGGTCATCTGGCTTCGAAACCGGAATATTCTGGTCTCGGCGGCGGCAGGTTCCGGAAAGACAGCCGTTCTGGTAGAGCGTATTTTGCAGAAGATCACGGACAGGGAACATCCGGTGGATATTGACCGTCTGCTGATCGTGACGTTTACAAGAGCTGCGGCGGCAGAGATGCGTGAGCGGATCGGACTGGAAATCCAGAAAAGGCTGCTCGCAGATCCGGATAACGAGAATCTGCAAAGACAGGAAACGCTGCTTTTCCATGCACAGATCACGACGATCGACAGTTTCTGTCAGTCGGTGCTTCGGACATATTTTCATCTGATCGATCTGGATCCGGCGTTTTCTATCGTGGATGAAGGAGAGGCAAAACTTCTACGGCGAGATACGGCGGAAGAGCTTCTGGAAGAAAAGTATCGGGAGGGCGATACGGACTTTTTACAGTTTGTGGAATGTTTTGCAAACGGAAAAAATGATGAGAATCTGATCGAAATGATCTGGCAGGTCTATGAATTTTCCAGAAGTCATCCATGGCCGGAAGAATGGCTGAAAGAATGTAAGAAAAATTATGATATTGATACACTGGAAGATCTGATCTCAAGTGAATGGATGAAAATGATCTGTGAGCAGGTCGATCAGACCCTGAATGATCTGGAAATGATCCGAAAAGAAGCCCTGAAAGTCGCAAATTCGCCGTACGGACCGTGGATGTACGCAGATGCCCTGGAGCAGGATGGCGAGATCTTAAAACAGCTTTCGAAAGGCAATGATTACGCAGAATATGCCAGACGTTTTCTGAACATCAGAAAATTTGCAGTGCTTTCCAGAAAAAAAGATGAAGAAGTATCGGATGAAAAGCGGGAACAGGTAAAGCTTTTGCGTGATCAGATCAAAAAAGGCATTGCCTCTTTGCAGGAGCAGTATTTTTACCAGAGTCCGCAGGAGATGTTAGAAGAGCTGAAGGCGGGAAAAGTGTCCGCACAGATGCTTCTGATGCTGGCATCCGAGTTTGGAATGCGGTTTACGGAGAAAAAACGGGAGCGAAATCTTTTGGATTTCTCAGATCTGGAACATCTGGCACTGCAGATCCTGGTGAAAAAAGAGAATGGAAATGTGGTGCCAGGTGAAGCGGCACTGGCTTTTTCAAAGCAGTTCGAAGAGATCATGATCGATGAATATCAGGACAGCAACATGGTCCAGGAGCTGATCCTGATCAGCATTTCCAGATGCAGCATGGGGCAGAACAATCTGTTTATGGTCGGTGATGTCAAGCAGAGTATTTACCGGTTCCGTCTTGCCTGCCCGGAGCTGTTCATGGAAAAATACGATACCTATACGACGGAAGACTCCGAAAATCAGAAGATCGAGCTGCACAAAAATTTCCGAAGCCGAAAGGAAGTGCTCTTTGATGTCAATTTTATTTTTCGCAAGATTATGCACCGGAATCTCGGAAATGTAGAATATGATGATAATGCGGCACTCTATGCCGGGATCGAATTTCCGAAACTGGTCACCAATGTTGAGACGGATGATCTGACGGCAGCAAAATCTCCGCTTTCCGGAAGTGAGATCCTGCTCTTTGATGCAGATTCAGTGACAGAGACAAATGCAAGAGAGGCCGAAGCACGTATGATCGGCGGACAGATCAAAGCGATCGTCGGAAGAGAGCTGGTCTATGACAAAGAAAGCAGGCATTACCGAAAAGCAGAATATCGCGATATCGTCATTTTGCTGCGTTCCTTAAGCGGCTGGTCGGAAGAATTTCTGGCAGTTTTATCGGATATGGGAATTCCGGCGTACACCGGGACGAGAAGCGGTTATTTTTCGGCACTGGAAGTGCGTACGGTGCTGTCCTTTCTGCGTGTCCTGGATAATCCAAGACAGGACATTCCGTTTACCGCAGTGCTGACGTCTCCAATCGGCACGTTTGCGACAGAAGAACTGGCGAAGATCCGTACGGAGAATCCCGAAGTTTCTTATTATGAAGCGTGCCGGGCGTATGAAAATGCGGGCAGCGACGGGATTTTAAGAGAAAAACTTCAGAAGTTTTTTAAAGTGCTGGAATATTTTCGCAGTTGTGTGCCGTATACGCCGATGCACGAGCTTCTGTGGAAAATTTACGAAGAAACCGGATATTTTGACTATGTATGTGCGATGCCGGCGGGATCGCAGAGAAAGGCAAATCTTGAGATGCTCGCAGAAAAGGCGGCAGCTTATGAGAGTACCAGCTACCGCGGCCTGTTTAATTTTGTGCGATATATCGAAAATCTGCAGAAATATGAAGTGGATTTCGGTGAGGCAAGTACGATCGGAGAAGAAGAGAATACGGTGCGGATCATGAGCATCCATAAGAGCAAGGGACTGGAGTTTCCGGTCGTCTTTGTGGCAGGACTCGGAAAAGCATTTAACCGGCAGGATGCCAGAAGTACGATCGCCATCCACCAGAATTATGGCGTGGGCTGTGACGTCGTTGATCCGCTGCTTCGGACCAAGGCACCGACAATCTTAAAGAAAGCGATCCAGCAGATCCTGCTGACGGAAAGTCTCGGGGAAGAACTGCGAGTCCTCTATGTGGCGGTGACACGTGCAAAAGAAAAGCTCTATTTGAGCGGAAGTCTCAAAAAAATGGAAGATACGATCGCGAAATGGAGCGGCGGGGCAGGAAAAAAGCAGCTGTCTTATCTGGAGATCAAAAATGCCGCATCGATGCTCGAATGGATTCTGCGTTCTGTGCTCTATGAAGAAGGGATACAGTCAGAAATTCCAATCCGCAAATATAGCGTGGATGACCTGTACCGGGAAAAACTGGATGAGGAAAACCACGGCGATACGATCTTGCGGCAGTTCAGAGATCACCTTTTTGAAAAGGAGGAAGGATATGCCGCTTTTCTTGCCTGGATGACGCAGGAGAGTGCGAAAATCTATCCATATGAAGGAAGGCTGGAGATCCAGGGAAAATGTTCGGTTTCAGAGATCAAGCGTCAAAGTCAGATACAGGAGCAGAAAGAAGAACCGAAAAATCAGGGGATCGTACTGATAAAAGAATCGGAAGATACGGCAACAGTCCCAAAATTTTTGGAGGCAAAAGAAGAAAAGAGCGGGGCGGTAAAAGGAACTGCCATGCATCATGTGATGCAGCGGCTTGATTTTACGGCAGCGGATACGGTCCGACAGGTGGAAGCACAGCTTTTGGAACTTCAAAAGAAAAAACAGATAAGCGAAGAAGAGATATCGCTTTTGAACATTCCGGCGATCGTGCACTTTTTCCGAACCGATATCGGGAAACGGGCGGCAGATGCGGCCAGAAGAGGTCAGCTTTATCGCGAAAAACAGTTTGTGATCGGTGTGCCGGCATCGGATATCCGGCCGCAGTGGGATAAAGAAGAAATGGTTTTGGTACAGGGAATCATTGATGCATGGTTTTATGAAGGAGACCAGATCGTTCTGCTGGACTATAAGACGGACCGGGTTTTAAAAGGACAGGAACAGAAGTTAAAAGACCGCTATCAGGCCCAGCTTGATTACTATGCAAAGGCACTGAAACAGACGACCGGGCATGAAGTAAAGGAAAAAATCATTTATGCCTTCTCTTTGCAGGAGGGCATCGCTCTTTAAACCTTGCATTTTGCTGCCGGTCGATATATACTGGAAAAGATGTGGATGCAAAGATCAGGGTGTGGACTTTGTTCTTGTTCTGTGTAAAGATCAAAGCATCCAAAAAACGTAGTGCGGCGGATCATAAGAATCCGCTTTACAGAAAAAGTAAGGAAGGTAATATGGCAGAATTTATAAAAAAATTATACCGTAATCAGGGCATCCGCTATATTTTCTTTGGCGGGTGTACGACATTTGTAAATCTTGGAAGTTATGCCCTGCTGCGAACTGTACTTGGGGTTGATATGACGCTTGCAAATGTGCTGGCGATCTTTCTCTCTATCCTGTTTGCATACGCAGTCAACAAACAGTTTGTTTTTGAAAGCCGCACGCATGGAGTGCGGGAACTGGCCGTGGAAATGGGCAGTTTTATCGGAATGCGTCTCTCCACGATGTTTATCGAAGTGTTCGGCGTTGTTTTTCTGAGCTGTCTGTTTGGCATTCCGGAAGTGGGTTCCAAGCTGGCACTTCAGGTGGTTGTGCTGGTGCTGAACTATATTTTCAGTAAAGTGTTTGTATTCTCGGAAAAAGAGAAGGCACCGGTAAATCCGGTAAAACGCAACTGCTGCATCCTCGGCTTTGCCATTCCGGCACTGACGATCGCACTGGCGTTTGCAGTCAATCAGGTATTTCCGTTTGGAGATCATGGTGTGCTGATCATCGATTCACTCCACCAGTATCTTCCGTTTTTTACGGAATTCCATGAAAAACTGGAACAGGGAAGTTCCCTTCGCTATTCTTTTGGAGGAGGACTGGGCTTTAATTTCTGGGCAACGTATGCCTATTATCTGGCGAGCCCACTGAATTTCCTGATTGTGCTTTTCCCGAAGAGAAATATGATGGATGCGATGGCACTTCTGATCGTGATCAAGATCGGACTTTGCGGTCTTACCTCTGCCTGGTATTTCAGTACGAAGAGCAAAGGCCAGACTTACATGCCGCTTGTGTTCTCGCTGATGTTTTCTCTTGGCAGCTTTATCATCGGATACTATTTCAACCTGATGTGGCTGGACAGCATTGCCATGCTGCCGCTTGTGATGATGGGGATCGAGCGGATTTTAAAAGGAGAGAGGGGCAGTCTGTTCTGCATTTCCCTGTTTTATGCATTATACTGCAACTATTACATCGGCTTTATGCTCTGCCTGTTTTCCTGCCTTTATTTTGTGGTTCTGTGGATCAGTGCAAGAGAGATCAAGATCAAAAACATCATTACTTCAGCAGTCAATTTCGGCTGGCATGCCCTGCTTGCAGGAGGTATGGCTGCCGTGGTACTGCTGCCGGCTTATGTCGCACTTGGCGTTACGGAGTCTGCGGAGAACAGTTTTCCAAGCCCGATCAAGCTGTTTGTTAATAATTTATCGCAGCTGACGAGCCAGTTTGCATTCTGCGAACCGATCAACATTGCGGACGACCAGATCGGTGTCAATGCATTCTGCGGAACGGTGACGCTGATCCTGGCTGTTCTGTATCTGCTGGATAAAAATATCAAGCTGCGTGAACGGATCGCAAAGACGGCACTGCTTGTGCTGCTCTATGTAAGCTTTGATGTCAATGTGCTCAACTATATCTGGCATGGTTTCCATGTACAGAACGGACTGCCGAACCGTTTTGCATTTATCTATATTTTCCTGATGCTCACGATGGCATTTGATGCCTGGAGGCATATGCATAAGTTTAAGGTATGGCAGATTCTTCTGGCGATGGCAGCACCGCTTGCGTTTGCCATCTATTCTGCAGTGACCGGACTTGGCGAACGGGAACTGTATACGTATGGCATCACCATCGGACTTCTGATCCTCTATGGTATGGCGATGCTGATCTATCGCCTTGGGAAAATGCACCGGGAGGTCTTCCGCTCTCTTTTCTTTTTCCTGGCAGCGGTGGAAATGGTAAGTTATGCGATCTTTGGTGTATTCTGCAACGGAACTGTGGGACGAAGTACCTATCTGGATGAACAGATCGCCTATGAAAAAACAACCGAACGACAGGAAGGCAGACAGGGAAATCAGGATCATTTCTATCGAAGCGAGATTGACAGCAACCGTATGCGTGACGAGAATATGTTTCTCGGAGCGGACGGCGTGGTTCTGTTTTCCTCTACAATGCCGGCAGCTACGGTTGATATGTGCAAAGGCCTCGGTATTGAGGCGAGAACGAATAAAAACGGTTATAATGGATTTACCAAACTGGTCAATGATATTTTCGGCGTAAAATATGTGCTCTCGAGCCGCGGAACCGATCAGCTCTATCAGATGGAGAAAGTCGATCAGGAAGGCGATATGAATCTGTATAAGAACAGCGGGGCATTGGGTCTTGGATTTATGGTAAAAGATGACATTATTGACTGGACGACAGACAGCACCGATCATTTTGAGGTACAGAATGATTTCGTGGCGATGGCAACCGGTATTGATGAAGATCTTTTTGAACTGGAAGAGACGATCGACATGGAAGACGGCGGCACTTATACAATCGTGCTTCCGGCGGGCAAACAGGTTTATCTGGATGTGACCTCATCTGTGTCCAGCATTGAGATCACGACACCGGATTATACAAGAACATATGACACTTATAACGATCATTTGTATGACCTCGGATGTTTTGATGCGATCGACAATGCGACAGTCACCTGCACCTTTAAGGAAAACCAGAGCGGACCGGTGACAGCGGAAGTGTGGACCTGCGATCAGGAACTCTATCAGCAGGTACATGATGAGCTGGCCAAATCTCAGTTACAGCTCACAAAATTTGAGGACGGAAAGTTTGAAGGAACGGTGGAAGCGGCCGAAGACGGCGTTCTGATGCTTTCTCTTCCATATGATGAAGGATGGAGCGTCAAGATCGATGGCGAAGACGATGATTATTATATGATCGGAGATGCACTGACCGGTGTTGATGTGACAGAAGGAACACACACGATCACGTTTGAATATACGCCGGAAGGACTCTGGAAGGGTACCTGGATCAGCCTGATCTGTGTGGCACTTTACCTGCTGACCAGTGCGATCTGGATCAGAAAAGGTAAAAAGCCGGAACTTTCATCTGCGAGTGATGCGTTTGAAGAATATGACTTTGAAAACGGACAGGCAGAAAAAGATGCGGATGAGAAAGATGAAACAGCAGAAGAAACCGTATCTGCGGATCAGGCGGACGCGGATACAGGAGATATACAAGAAGGAGATGGAGAGGATCATGGAATTTGAGTTCTCGAAGAAAGCGGACAGCTTTCAGGCAGGAATTTTTGCAATATTAAATGAAAAGAAAGAAGAGATGGTGAAGGCGGGAAAGAAAGTTTATAATCTTTCCGTCGGCACACCGGATTTCAAGCCGGCACCTCATATCATGGAAGCTGTTTCAGAGGCGGCAAAAGATCCGGAAAATTATAAATATGCACTGACAGACCGCCCGTTTCTTCTGGAGGCAGTGCAGAATTTTTATAAGAGAAGATTTGGTGTATCCATTGAGCCGGAAGAGATCATGACGATCAACGGTTCACAGGAAGGTATGGCTCATATTGCCTGGGCACTCTGCAATCCGGGCGATGTGGTCTTAACTCCGAATCCGGGGTATCCGATCTTCAGCATCGGTCCGTCTCTGTGCGGTGCGGATGTGCGTACTTATCCTTTGTACCGTGAAAACGGATTTCTGCCGAAGCTTTCTGATATTCCGGAAGAGACGGCAAAAGCAGCAAAATACATGCTGGTTTCTTATCCGTTAAATCCGGTCTGTGCAACGGCGAATGATGCCTTTTATGAAGAGCTGATTGCATTTGCGAAAAAATATAATATCATTATTTTACATGATAATGCATATTCTGATATTATCTACGGAGGAAGAGAAGGAAAATCTTTTTTAAGCTACGAAGGGGCAAAAGAGGTCGGTGTGGAGTTTTATTCTCTGTCCAAGTCTTACAACCTTACCGGTGCAAGAATTTCTTTTGTGATTGGAAATCAGAAGATCGTAGATAAATTCCGTTCTGTGAGAACGCAGTTTGATTATGGTGTTTTTCTGCCGATCCAGTACGGTGCGGCAGCAGCACTGAACGGTCCGCAGGACGCAGTGCTTGCACAGTGCGAAGAATATGAGAGAAGAAATCAGGCATTCTGCGGCGGACTTCGCAGCATCGGCTGGGATGTTCCGGACAGCGAAGGTACGATGTTTGTATGGGCACCGGTGCCAAAAGGACATGGTACATCGGAAGAATTCTGTATGGAACTGATGGAAAAAACAGGACTGATCGGTGTGCCGGGCAGCAGTTTCGGAAGTCTCGGAGAGGGATTTATGCGATTTGCCCTGGTAGAACCGGTTCCGGTGATGCAGGAAATTGTAAAAGCAATCGCAGAGAGCGGATTGTTGAAAAGAAAAGGAGAATGATGTGAAGGCAGGTTTTTTTAAGCAGCTTTGTGAAATTGCGGGAAAAGAAAATGTCAGAACAGACGAACCGATGAAACAGCACACAACGTTTCGCATCGGCGGTGCGGCGGATTATTTTGTTTCCCCACAGACAACAGATCAGATAAAAAATATTATAGAATTATGTAAAAGCGAGGCAATGCCATGGTATGTGATCGGAAACGGAAGCAATCTTCTGGTCAGTGACCGTGGATTCCGTGGAGTGATCATTCAGCTTTTTAAAAATTTTTCAGATCTTCGCGTGGAGGGAGACAGGCTGTATGTGCAGGCTGGCACACTGCTTTCCAGGACAGCGAAAAAGGCACTGGAAGCATCCCTGACAGGGTTTGAATTTGCAGCCGGGATTCCGGGAACCATCGGCGGAGCCATGGTAATGAATGCCGGAGCCTACGGCGGAGAAATGAAAGATGTGACAGAAGAAGTCACGGTTCTGACAGAAAAAGGCGAAGTAAAAACCTTAAAAAGAGAAGAACTGAAGATGGGATACCGGACAAGCATCATTGCAGAAAAAGGCTATCTTGTGCTGGAAGCTGTTCTGCAGCTGACAGACGGAGATCTAAAAGAAATCCGTGCCGTGATGGAAGATCTGAAGAAAAAGCGGATTTCCAAACAGCCGCTGGAATATCCGAGTGCCGGAAGTACGTTCAAACGTCCGAAAGGATACTTTGCCGGAAAGCTGATCATGGATGCCGGACTTCGCGGATTTCAGGTCGGCGGTGCACAGGTATCGGAAAAACACTGCGGTTTTGTGATCAATACAGGCGATGCAACGGCAGAAGATGTCACCGAACTGATCCGTCAGGTGGCGGAAAGAGTAAAAGCACAAAGTGGTGTGACACTGGAGCCGGAAGTGAAATTACTGGGAGAATTTTAAATGAGATTTGTGATTGTGACCGGTATGTCAGGAGCCGGAAAAAGTACAGCATTAAACAGACTGGAAGATATGGGATATTTCTGCGTGGACAACCTGCCGATCTCGCTGATTTCCAAATTTGCGGAGATGGCGTACACACCGGGAAGTGAGATCCAGAGGGTGGCACTTGGCGTGGACGTAAGAAGCGGCGAGGCACTTGGAAAACTGGAAGATGTGCTGGAAGGCATGGCGGCAGCCAGTCAGAAATACGAGATCCTGTTTCTGGATGCAGCTGATGAAGTGCTGGTGAAGCGTTATAAAGAAACGAGAAGGACCCATCCGCTGGCACGCGGCGGCCGCGTGGACCGCGGGATCGCACAGGAGCGTGAGAAACTTGCGTTTCTGAAGCGTCATGCAGACTATATCATCGATACCAGCAAACTGCTCACAAGAGAGCTTAATATGGAGCTGGAAAAGATTTTTGTGGAAGGAAGAGAGTTTAAAAGCCTGGTTGTGACGGTACTCTCTTTTGGGTTCAAGTACGGAATTCCGGCGGATGCCGATCTGGTATTTGATGTGCGTTTTCTGCCGAATCCGTATTATATCGATGAACTGAAAAAACAGACCGGAAATGACAAACCGGTGCAGGATTACGTAATGGGATTTGATGTTTCCCATGTATTTTTAAATAAACTGACGGATATGGTGCAGTTTCTGCTGCCGAACTATGTGCAGGAAGGAAAAAATCAGCTGATCATCGGCATCGGCTGTACAGGCGGCAAACACCGTTCTGTGACACTGGCAAATAAGCTGTTCGAAAGCCTGAGTCTCCAGAATGATTACGGCATTCGCATCGAACACAGAGATATCGGGAAATAACGGAGGATGCCATGTCATTTTCAAGTGGAGTGAAGGACGAATTATCCAGACACCAGACGTTGGCACGCCATTGCCAGATTGCCGAGATCGCGGCGATCATCAGCATGTGCGGCGGTGTTTCCATATCCGAAAAAGATCATTACAGTTTAAAAATCCAGACAGAAAACGTATATGTTGCAAGAAAGTACTTTACATTATTGAAAAAAGCATTTAATATAGAAGTTGAAGTTTCAATCAGGCAGGGTACATTTTCAAAAGGAAGCCGTACATATACGGTGGCGGTGTTGAACCATGAAGATGCGATACGTATTCTGAAGGCGGCCAGGCTGTTCAATGCGGATATGGAAATTGAGGAGCAGTTTTCTATCTCGGACAATCTGGTGATTCAAAAAACATGCTGCCGACGGGCTTTTATACGAGGTGCTTTCCTGGCGGCGGGTTCCATCAGTGATCCGCAGAAATTTTATCATTTTGAAATCGTATGTGCGACGGTTCACAAAGCAGTTCAGCTTCAGGAGATCATGAATGATTTTGGCGTGGACGCGAAGATCGTACAGCGAAAAAAGCATTTTGTAGTGTATCTCAAAGAAGGATCCCAGATCGTAGATATGTTAAACGTGATGGGAGCTCATGTTTCTTTAATGGAGCTTGAGAATGTACGCATCTTGAAGGAGATGCGTAACTCGGTCAACCGCAAGGTCAACTGTGAGACAGCCAATATTCATAAGACAGTAAGTGCGGCAGTCAGACAGATCGAAGATATCCGCTATATTCAGCAGAAGATCGGTTTTGAGCAGCTGTCCGAGGGACTTGCAGAGATTGCAAGGCTGCGTCTGGAGCAGCCGGAGGCAACGCTCAAAGAGCTGGGGATGATGCTTTCAACCCCGGTCGGAAAGTCCGGCGTAAATCACAGACTGAGAAAATTAAGCGATATTGCGGAAACGCTAAGAGATAATGAGGAGGAAAATTATTATGATTAAGAAACCGATTACCATTCAGATTCCAAGTGGGCTGGAAGCAAGACCGGTAGCACTGCTTGTTCAGGTTGCCAGCCAGTTTGAAAGTGATATCTATGTAGAGAGCGAACAGAGACGCGTCAATGCAAAGAGTATCATGGGTATGATGACATTAGGACTGACATCAGGGGAAGACATCATGGTGTCTGCCAGCGGTGAAGATGAACAGGAAGCAATTGCAAATATCGAGAAATACTTAAGCGGCAAGGCAAATTAAATACAAACTGCAAAAGAAAATGTGCAGCCCCGATTTTTTCGGGGCTGTTTTTATACAGGGAGGTAGCAGTGCTATGACTGATATTATGCTGGTAGACGATGAAGTACTGGCACTGGAATATCTGAAAAACATGGTGGATTGGGAAAGAAACGGCTATCATGTGGTGGGATGTGCGACGAGTGGGAAAAAGGCTCTGGAACTTTTTGACAGGACGCATCCGCAGATCGTGATCTCGGATATCCGCATGCCGGGAACGGATGGTCTGGAGCTGACAAGACAGATCAAAGAAAAAGACAAAGAAACCGTTGTGATCCTGCTTTCGGCGTACCGTGATTTTGATTATGCCCAGAAGGGAATCCGCTACGGCGTATCCAATTATCTTCTGAAACACGAGCTTTCTTCGGAACTGATTCTAAAAGAGTTGGAAGAAGTGAAAGAAAAGCTGGAGAGAGCAGGCAATAAGAAAAAAATATATCAGAAATATTTTATGAATCAGCTGATCTACCATCGGGTGACGGCAGAAGAACTGGATAAGAGCATCCTGGGCAATCGCTTCTTTCTTCTGCTTCTCCACAAACGTAATCCGGTCATTCAGGGTGAGTTTGCCGAGACAAGGTGGACCGAAGAAGAGCAGGAGGCTGTGCGGAACATTCTGGAAGAGAGCCTGGAAAATATTGTGTTTTATGCGGCAGATGTGCAGATCACGGAGAACAACTGGATTTTACTTTACCGCATTGAAAATACAGCGAGCAAATACATGGTGAACAGTCTGATCCTGCGAAAATGCCATCAGATCGCAGATCAGCTGGAGCTGTGTTTGCAGATGCATTTTAACATGGTCTACAGCTACGAAATCACACCGGAGGAGATCAGTGAGACTTTCCGCACCATATCACGCCAGATCCGTTATTCCGTGTTCTGGGAAGATGAGGCGATCTGTGCAATGGAAAAAATGCCGGAAAAAGAAAAGAAAGCAATCTGGGGTGAACAGATCCGCATACTGCGGGAAGCGATCTATGGTTCAGAAGAGGAGCTGGAAAAGCAGATCGAGGTAATTTTTTCGGGAATCCGGGAAAAGGAAGATCTGGAAGACTGCAAAATGCTCCTGCCTTCGTTAAGCAATCTGCTCGGGGAACTGTGCGAGAGTGAAAACTGCAAAGAGATCGATCTGAAAGAACCGCTTTATACGATCCGTGAGATTGAACAGTATTATTGCAGGAATTTTTCGTACATACAGCAGAAATATGCAAGAAAAGCCCGGCTTGGTTATTCCAGAACGGTGCTGGATATGATCGATTATATCGAAAAAAATTATCCGCAGGAGTTAAGCCTGGAGCTGCTCGGTGAGAAATTTCATATGAACGGGGTATATCTTGGACAGATCTTTAAAAAAGAAACCGGACAGACCTTTCTGAAATATCTGACCAATGTAAGAATTTCCGAGGCAAAGCGTCTGCTATGGGAGGAGAACAGTACGGTCGCAGAAACAGCCCAGATGGTTGGCTACCGCACCAGCCAGTATTTCAGCCAGATCTTTATGCGGAACGTAGGGATGAAACCGCAGGAATATAAAAAACAGAGGAAAGAATGAAAACAGAGCGAAAGAAAAGAGACAAAAAACATTTAAAAGGACGGATCCTGCGGAGTATTTCTCTGATTTTGATATGTTCCATGATTTTGAGTACGCTGATCGGCTATTTATATTTTAATCAGGTGGTGCGAAAACAGAGGCTTGAAGAAGAAAAAAACCGTCTGATGCAGGTTGGCAGCCAGATTGCATTTCAGGCGGAGGATAACCGCCGGTTTGCACAGAGTATTCTGGTGGATGAACAGCTACAGTACCTTCTGGAAGAGAACGTCAAAGGGAATGAATTCCGCAGGCAGAACCAGTATGATAAGGTGACAAAACGGCTGGTGTTTTATAATAATCTGCGTACCTATCTGGAAGGGTCTGTTCTTCGGATGGCAGACGGAAATTTTTTCGGAAGCAGTTACAGCTCCAGGGACAGTGCCTATCTGAAGCAAAAATTAAAGCAGAAGGAACTGGAAGAATACACTGCAAAGAAGGAATGGATCTATTCCGATCCCTATTATGACAGTGACTCCGGAAATGATACAAGAAAAATTTGTTATGCGATCCCAATGTATGACAAACGCCGTTACGGTCATCTGAAAGCGACACTCTATCTGGAGATGAGCCTGGAGTACTTTCTGACGCAGGTGAAGGCTTATGCAGAGACACAGGATATGGTTGCCCTGATCGGAAATGGTTCGGAAATTCTGTATCAGAAGGATAAAAAGAATGTGCTGCGGAATGCCATAAAAGAAAAAGAGCTGGATCAGGAAAATATTTATCATACTCCCGGCGGTTATCTGATCTGCATACCGGTAGACGGGACCGGATGGAAGCTCTGTACGTTCCTTACCAATGCAGATCTTCTGGAAAACAGCAGTTTTGTGCTGAAGTTTTTTGTGCTCTCCTTTTTACTTTGCGTAGGACTGGTGCTGCTCGTTGTTTCCAGAATCCTGGAGAATATGGTGCGTCCGGTGACGGAACTGTCAAAGCAGATGGAACGCACGGAGTATGGCAAACAGCAGCCGATCCACATTGTCTATACCGGCGATGAGATCGAGATTTTATATCAATGTTTCCAGGATATGATGACGGAGCTGTACAAAGGAGAGCAGGAACGTATTGCCTATGAAAAACAGAAACGTGATATGGAATATGACATTACGCTCTCACAGATCAATCCACATTATCTCTATAATGTATTAAATACAGTAGTATATTTATCGGCGGCCGGGAAAAATCAGGATGTAGTGAAGATCGTACACTCCCTGATCTATACGCTGCACGAGACTTTAAAAGTCGGAGATGGAAATGTGGAGACCACCATTGAAAAAGAACTGGAACTGACAAAATGTTATCTGGATATTCAAAGATACCGCTATCCGGATGTATTTCAGGTGGAAGTAAAATGCGAAGAGGGATTAAAGGACTGCCTGGTGCCGAAAACCATGATCCAGCCGCTTGTGGAAAATGCGATCCTGCACGGGATCCTGCCGACGGAAGCATCCGGAAAGATTTGGATCATCATTCAGAAGCAGGGAGAAAAACTCTGTATTATGGTAAAAGATGAAGGGATTGGTGTCAGCAAAGAACAGCTGAAGCGGTTTAAGCAGGGAGAGACCATGGCAGAAAACAAGGCACGAAAACACATCGGTGTGGAGAATGTCCGTGACCGTATCCACTACCTGTACGGAGAGGGATTTGGAATGGAGATACAAAGCACACAAGGAAAAGGAACGACAGTCATTCTGACACTTCCGGTAAAAAGGGCGGAGGAAAAAGATTGAAAATGAGAAAAATCGGAAGGATTCTGACGGTGATGTTTCTGAGCGGAGGTCTGATGACCGGATGTCAGAAAAAGCAAACCGTGGTTTTACCGGAAAAAGAGCAAAAAGAAGAGGCAACAAAAACCGAGAGCAAAAACAAAGCAACACAGGAAATTTCTTTTGACGAAGAACTTCCGAAAGCTTATGAAGGGACACTGACCATGTGGGGGTGGGATACCGACTATTATCAGACAGTCACACAGGCGTTTCAGAAGATCTATCCAAACGTTACATTTGAATATACTTCCGTTGAAAACAAAGATATGCCAAAAAAATATGAAACAGCACTGATCGTCGGCGGAGAACTTCCGGACATTGCCTGGTCTGTCATCGACTCCAGAGGTGAAGTGTTTGAATTTGATATGTGGGAGCCACTGGAGCAGGAACCATACAATTTCCGCCTTTCGGAAGTTTATGAATATCTGCACCCGCATATGATCAACAGCAAAGGAAATATCTGTGGGATTGAACAGTCGCTCTCACCAGCAGGGCTGGCGTACCGCAGAGATCTTGCAAAAAAATATCTTGGAACAGACGATCCGGAAGAGCTGGAAAAGATGATGCCAACCTGGGAAGCCTTTATCCAGAAAGGGAAAGAAGTTTACGAAAAAAGCAACGGCGAGGTTTATATGTGGTTTTCACTTGAGGATATCCGGCAGTTTACGCAGGAACAGTCCGATATGGCCTGGGTAAATGATGGAAAGATCAATGTGGAAAATGTTTTCGGCCGTTCCCTGTCGCTGGTTACCCGTTTCCGTGATGAGCATATTTCAGATAATCTGATCACCTGGACACCAGCATGGAATGAGGCACTTCGGGAAGACCGGCACATTTTTACTGCCTGTGCAACCTGGTCCGTCAAATCCAGCATTGAATCAAGCGATCCGCAGCAGAAAAATCTCGGACGCTGGGGGCTGATGAGTGCACCGGAGGGAAATGCCAACTGGGGTGGGACAAGTATGGGGATCACAAAAACCTGCAAAGATAAACGTCTGGCGTGGGAATTTCTGAAATTTGCGACACTTTCGACCGAAGGGGCAAGGACACTCAACTCCATGGGACTTATGACTACGGCAAAAAAGCCATACGAAGAAGATCCGTCCCTGAAAAGCTATAAAAGCCGCTGGTTCGGAAATCAGGATCTGGGCATCTATTATATGGATCATATCATACCAAGCATTAAAACACGTACACTTACTTCGCAGGATGGTGTGATCCATGAATGTTTGTGGATGATTTTAAATGCCCTGAACAGAGATCGAAATCTTTCTTCGGAAGAAGCGGAAGAACTGTTAAGAGAAGAACTGCAAAAAGAGCTGAAAGATATTACCGTATATTAAAAAATGCAGAAAGCTGATCAAAATCGCGTGCCAAGTCTCACGTGCGTTCGACTTGAATTTCCATCTTATCATAAAACAAAAGCGGAATGCCTTTCCGAAGCATTCCGCAAATGTTAAAATAAGAGGGAGTTATGAAAAAGAAAAATTGTCTAAAGTGTTTCTTGCTTTGACAGTTATTATAATAAAATGAAAATATGAAATCCATGTGTTGTGATTGTGAAGAAATCGTGAATAGATTTTGAACGTTTATGAAAGAATTGGACGAAATGCAGAAAAAATGGTGACCGAATTGGACGGATTGACTGTTTGAGAACGAAAGTGAAAGAAAAACGATGATGAGTTTGAAGCATTATGCATAAAAAAGATAGAAAAAGAACGAAAAAGACGGAAAAAGAAAGGAGAGTGTGACGGTGAATTATAAGATATTAGTTCAATATGATGGAACACGCTACGAAGGATGGCAGAGACAGGAGCGTACCGAATCCACCATTCAGGGAAAAATCGAAGCGGTTCTGTCCAAAATGTGCGGGGAAGAAGTGCAGATCCAGGGAGCCGGACGCACGGATGCGGGGGTGCATGCAAAAGAGCAGGTGGCAAATGTACATCTGAAGGAACAGGTCGATCCACAGGAAGTGAAACAGTATCTGAACCGTTATCTGCCGGAAGATATTGCCGTATCCGAAGTGAGAGAAGTTCCGGAGCGTTTTCACAGCAGACTGAATGCCACCGGGAAGATTTATGTTTACCGAATCGCCACAGGAGAAGTCAAAAAGGTATTTGAGAGGCGTTATATCTATGATTTCGGAGAAAAGCCGGATATGGAGCTTATGTGCCGGGCGGCAGAGATCCTTACCGGGACACATGATTTTAAGAGCTTCTGTGCCAACAGGCGAATGAAAAAATCAACGGTGCGGACAATCTACAGCATTGATCTGAAAGAAAAAGAAGGGGAAATCGTGATCACATACACCGGAAATGGGTTTCTGCATCATATGATCCGGATTCTTACCGGAACACTTCTGGAAGTTGGAATGAAAAAGAGAAGTCTTTCCTCCGTGGCAGAACTGCTGGAAGTTAGAGACCGCGAAAAGGCAGGATTTACGGCACCGGCAAAGGGACTTACCCTTGAGAAGGTCTTATATTCTCCTTTACAAAAAGAAAGCGAAACATTATAATAAAAAACAGGGTTTCCGGCAGGATACCGGAAAATAAACAGTTTAGAGGAAAGGAAAACCATATGAAAAAAATATTGGATCTGATTTCAGAAGAGGTTGTCAAAGCGTTTGAAGAAGCCGGCTACAGTGCCGATTTTGCAAAAGTGACGCTTTCCAATCGTCCTGATTTATGTGAATATCAGTGTAATGGTGCACTGGCAGCAGCAAAAACCTACAAAAAAGCTCCGATCATGATCGCAAATGATGTTGTGGCAAAACTGAAGGAAAACGGTATTTTCCAGGAAGTACAGGCAGTCAGTCCGGGCTTTATCAACCTGAAGCTTTCCGGAGATTATCTGGCAGAGTATTTAAAACAGATGCAGGCAGATGAAAATCTTTCCGTAGAAAAAGCAGAGCATCCAAAGAAGATCATCCTGGACTACGGCGGACCAAACGTGGCAAAACCGCTGCATGTCGGACATCTGCGTTCTGCGATCATCGGTGAGAGCATCAAACGTCTCGGACGTTTTATGGGTCATGAGATGATCGGGGATGTACATCTTGGAGACTGGGGTCTGCAGATGGGACTGATCATCACAGAGCTGCGTGAGAGAAAACCGGATCTGGTTTATTTTAATGAGAGTTATACCGGAGAATATCCGGAAGAGCCGCCATTTACGATCAGTGAGCTGGAAGAAATCTACCCGACTGCAAGCGGAAAATCCAAAGAAGATGAAGCCTACAAAGAAGCTGCCATGCAGGCAACCTATCAGCTTCAGCACGGTCACAGAGGTTATCAGGGTATCTTAAAACACATCCTGAATGTATCCGTAACAGACTTGAAGAAGAATTACGAACGTCTGGATGTATCTTTTGATCTCTGGAAAGGCGAGTCCGATGCACAGCCGTACATCCCGGATATGGTAAAATACCTCAAAGATAACGGTTATGCCTATATCGATGACGGAGCACTTGTAGTAGATGTCAAAGAAGAGTCTGACACCAAGGAAATCCCGCCGTGCATGATCCTGAAATCTGACGGGGCTTCCCTCTATAATACGACAGACCTTGCGACGATCATCGAGCGAATGAAACTGTATCATCCGGATGAGATCCTCTACGTGGTAGATAAACGTCAGGAACTGCACTTTATCCAGTGTTTCCGCTGTGCAAAGAAGGCAAAACTGGTAGAGGATGATACCAGACTTACCTTCCTTGGCTTCGGCACGATGAACGGCAAAGACGGAAAGCCGTTCAAGACACGTGACGGCGGCGTTATGCGTCTGGAAAACCTGATCAAAGAGATCAACGAAGAAATGTATCGCAAGATCATGGAAAACCACGAGACCGATCCGGAAGAAGCAAGAAAGACGGCACAGATCGTCGGACTTTCCGCAATCAAATACGGAGACCTTTCCAACCAGGCATCCAAAGACTATGTCTTTGACGTAGACCGCTTCACTTCCTTTGAAGGAAATACCGGTCCATACATTCTGTATACGATCGTGCGTATCAAATCCATCCTGGCACGTTATCAGGCAGAAGGCGGTTCTCTGGAAGGAATCACCATCCAGACACCAAACAGTGAGAGCGAGAAAGCTCTGATGCTGGCATTGTCCAAATTCAATGCGGTTATGGAAAATGCTTTTGAAGAACTGGCACCGCATAAAATCTGTGCTTATATTTATGAGCTGGCAAATGACTTCAATCATTTCTATCATGAAGTCAAGATCTTAAGCGAAGAGAACGAAGAAAAGAAAAAAGGTTACCTGGCACTTCTGATGCTGACAAGAGATGTGCTTGAGAGCTGCATCCATGTACTTGGATTCACATCACCGGAGAGAATGTAGGAAGTGTAAAACACGGAACTTGCGGAGCCTTTATCTTAGTCGGAGATAAGATAAAAATCAGACACTGTGGCGAAAAGCGTCATGGTGTCTCTTTTTTTGCAGTTTTCTGCGTTCGAAAGATCGGCAAAAAAACAAAAAAGAAGTATGCAGCCCTTTTTGGAAACATAGGATGTAAAACAGGACAGGCATGGAAAGAAAACATGCCGGGAAAGGAAACATGCTATGATTTTGAAAGAAAGGATCTTGTATTCAAAACGAAGAACAAGGCGGTATCATCGAAAAGAACCGGCAGCAGATAAGAAGAAAAAAATGTATAGATTTTTGGCTCCATTGTGGGGAGTGTTATCCGCAGGCATTTTGCTTTTCGGATACGTGGCAGGAGCCAGGAGCCGTCATATCACAATGAACGGGCCGGTACATATTTTACTGGAAGAAGAGGAAGAACAGACGGAGAATATCGAAGTAAAGCCGGGAGAGCAAATAGAAAAATCTGCCTGGATCACCGTTGAAAAAAGTGAAGAGAAGGTGCAGGTGCGGGTCAAAGTACTGGCAGACGGGATCATGGCACCGCAGCAGAGAGATCTGTTAGAAAACATTCAGATGGATGAAAACTGGTTCTATTGCGAAAAAGATGGCTATTTTTACTGTGCAGAAAAACTTTGTGAAGGAAAAAAAGTACATTTTCAGGCAAAAATCACAGTCCCCCCAAAATGGAAAGAATGGACAGAAGATCTGCAGTTTCGACTGGAGCTGGCAGCTGACGGAGTATAATTTGCATACTTGACACTCCCCACAGCTAAAGCAGGGGGATTCTTGTTTCAACCACTACTGCATTAGAGAATACCTTACGGTATCGAAATGTCTTACACAGTGTCCACAAGCTAGATTATACTGTTCCCGTATGCCCTACGGTGCAGTTTTGTATATCTATGCCGACTGCATTTGCAGTCCTTTATTCAAAATATTTATACTTGCATTGCCATCTCTGTCATGTACGGTATGACAGTCCGGGCACTCCCATACACGGACCGCCAGATTTTTTACCAGTGGATTTTTATACCCACAGCAGGAACATGTCTGACTGCTTGGGTACATGGTCGGCACTTTGACCACATCATTCCCATACCAGGCAGACTTGTATGTAAGCATATCAAAAAACTTACCCCATGCCGCAGAACCGATGTGCTGTGCCAGTTTATGATTACGCATCATGTTCTTCACTTTCAAGTCCTCTATGCAGATTGTTTGGTTTTCACGGATCAGCATAGTGGACTGCTTCTGTAAGAAGTCATTTCTCTGGTTGGTAATCTTTTCATGGACCAGGGCAACCTTAACACGCTGTTTCCTGCGGTTACCAGAGCCTTTCTGTTTTCTTGACAGCCTACGCTGTTCACGAATGAGTTTACACATTGTTTTTTCAAGATATTTCGGATTTGCCACACTCTTTCCGTTACTGTCTGTATAGAACTCTTTAATGCCTACATCAATGCCTATACAGCCTCCATTGTTTTGTCTTGGCTGCGGCTCAAATTCCACATTAAGAACCACAAAATACTTATCTGTAGGAGTATGTTCAATCGTTACATGATTGATTTTTCCCACTTCCATAGACTGGCGTATCCTGACAAATCCAAGTTTTGGCAGTTTTATGTATCTTCCTGCAATACGGATATTATCCCTCTGGTTTATGGTTCTATAGGACTGGTGTCGATTGTGTTTACTTTTGAATGTCGGATGTGCTGCACGTTTCTGAAAAAAGTTCACAAAACCTCTGTCGAGGTCACGCAAAGACTGTTGCAGGGCAATGGAATCCACCGCTTTTAGAAAAGCAAAATCATCACTCTTTTTCAGTTCCGTCAGCATTGCAGAAGTCTGGGAATATCCGATCTTACTTCCATTCTCAAAGGCTTCCTTACGCATGGCAAGTCCTCTGTTGTAGACCAGTCTGCAGCAGCCAAGTGTCTGATTAATTAAATTTTGCTGTTCCCTGTTCGGATAGATCCTGAATTTGACCCCTTTTTGCATTATCCCATCTTATCCTTCTGTCTTTGCGATGTTTTCTGGTTTTCGATATACTGTTTCACTGCTTCCATTGGAGCTCCGCCCACAGTAGATATAAAATAGCTGTTTGTCCAGAGGGTCGGCATTTTCGTTTTGAGATATGGAAATTCCTGTCTTAAAATTCTGGACGTATAGCCTTTAAAAGATTTTACCGTTTTGTGGATGCCAAACTGAGAATCTACTTCCAGCAGCATATGAACATGATCCGGCATGATCTCCATTTCCAGAATGTCTACAGAAAGATTTGCAGCATACTCCGTGAGTAATTCCTTCAGTCGTACATCCACACCATTCGTTAATATTTTTCGTCTATATTTTGGGCACCATACTACATGATATTTGCAGGAATAGACGATATTGTGGTTTGATTTATATATTGTGTTCATATTTGTATTATATTATACTTTTTAAATTAATACAATTGTTATTTTGTCCATTTCAATTACTTGCGTAAATTCAATGGACGCATCTTATATCCCCATAGCTAAAGCAAGGGGTTTTACGATGCATTGGATAAAAACTTATTATTGACATTATATCACTTTTACATTATAATAGCAACATATCAAAAAAATCTGTTTTTCAATGCCGTTCGGCAGGAAAATCCAATGAGAAAAGAAAATAAGGAACCTGTGCGAAGCGGCTTGAAAAAACTGCTTGGGTTTGTGTATACTGAATTCGGACAGACTGCTTCGTACAAACAAAAGAAAGGGGCAGTCTTATGCAAAAACAAAAGAATCAAAAGCAGATTGTATACGCAGATGTAGCTATTCATGATATGCCAGAGAAGGTATCTTATAAAGCAAAAGAAAACAGAGAAATTAAGAACAGTATACTGGTAGATTTGTTTTATAATGATGAAAATGCAGAAGAAAATGATATTGCATTATATAATGCACTGCATGAAGAACCATTGCCGGAAGGAACTGTCATTCAGAAAATGCGTGTAGAAAATGCACTGTATTTAAATTTTCAGAATGATATTTCTTTTGGTGTAAATGGAAAAGTACTTGTTTTGACAGAACATCAGTCAACGATCAACCGGAATATGCCGCTCAGGAGTCTTCTGTATATTGGCAGGACATATGAGCAACTTGTACCGGTAAGAGAACGCTACAGAAAAGGAATGGTAAAACTTCCAATGCCGGAGTTTTACACTTTTTATAATGGAACAGAAAAGTTAGAGAACGAATCAGAATTAAAACTGTCAGATGTTTATCTTATGCAGGATGGGAATCCTATGCTTGAATTGAAAGTCAGAGTGATTAATATTAATCCGAGTGCAAAGCATGAAATTTTGGATAAGTGTGATGTGCTAAAGGAATATGGTCTGTTTATTGATACTGTAAGAAAGTATCAGGATGCAGGGACAAAAGAAGCATATCGCTATGCTATTCAGGAGTGTATCGAAAAAGGCATCCTGGCAGGATATATTCGCAAAAAGGGAAGTGAGGTCATCAATATGTTGATAGCAGAATACGATTATGAGATGGATATTGCCGTACAGAGAGAAGAAGCGTATGAAGAAGGAGAAAAAGAAGGCTGTCTGGAAGCTCTTCTGGAAATCCTGAAATATAAAGACAATATACCAGAAAAACTGGAAGAAAAGTTAAAACAACAAGATGCGAAAACTTTAAAAAAATGGCTCAGATTTGCAGTCATGGCAGATAATATCGGACAATTTGAGAATGCCATATCAGAGTAATATGACGGCGAAAGAACAAAATCAGGAGCAGGTGCAGTGCAAAAAGCAAATGGAACATCTGTTGAATCACCATGGTTATTTTCTGATCCGCAGGATAGGACAGGGGAGGACAGGAGCAGTATGGCTTGTGTTTCACCAGGCAACCGGTGCTTTGCGGGCGGCAAAAGCCATCGATGCAGCTTCACAGAAAGTAGCTCTTCTACGGGCATGGGCAAGTATGGAGCATTCCGGACTTGTGAAAATTTATGATCTTTTACAGGAGCAGGAGATGTGCTGTTTTATTATGGAGTATCTTGAAGGAGAGAGCCTGAAAGAGCATATCCTAACGACAGGAGAAAAGAAAAAAAGAATTTCCGGGAGAAAAGCAGCGAAATGGGGGATAGAGCTGTGCGATGCACTGTACTGCCTTCATATGTCACAGCCGGCGATTCTTTATCAGGATTTAAAACCTTCCAATGTGGTTCTGACAAAAGAGGGAAGATTAAAACTCATTGATCCGGACGGGGCGGGTTTCCAGAACGACGATTTTTGCATTATGGGTACCAGAGGATTTATGGCACCGGAACAGGAGCAGCAGAGGAGTCTTGATGCGAGAACGGATATCTACGCTCTTGGCAGAACATTGCAGTGGATTTTAGAAAAAAAGCAGCGGAAAAGAAAAAAGAGTTATTCTCCGCTTGGACGGATTCTGGAAAAGTGCACAAGACAGGATCCGGATGAACGGTTTCAAAATGTTGCAGAAGTGAAAAAAGCATTCAGAGATTATCTGCACATTACAAGAAGGATGAGCCTGTTTTCAGCTCTGATGATCATTACCGTATCCGTACTTGGAAGCATCGAAATTTCCATTCAGGATGAGCAGAAACGAGAACACTTATATCAAACTTATTTAAGTCAGAAAGACATATCAGATTACAAATCAGCAATATTCTTATTTCCCGGTCGGGAAGAAGGTTATCAGCAATTTTTAGAAAGTATCATGGAAGATGGACAGGTGGATCGTCAGGAACACCAGGAACTTATGTCGCTTCTCTTCTATACGGAAAGTGATCTTCAGAAAAACAGGAGAGCTTATCATCGTTTCGCAGGGCAATTATCTGTCATCTATCACTTTTTTTATGTGGAAAATGGAGGAGAACAATATGCAGAAAACTGGATTGAAAAATTTATAAAAACGAAGGATGATACACAAAAAGATGGTGTAGCAAAAAATAAGATGCCGCAGAAAGCGACGATAAATGAAAGAATGGAACAACAGAAAAAAGAAGAGGAAGAAATGCAGCGGATAATGGATTTATACAGAGAATGGTTTCAGAAAAATGAAATTACAGAGGAAGAAGTACAGGAATGGAAACGGGGTGTGAGCAATCGAAAAGAAACAATGGAGTAAGCAAAAGGGCAGAATATGCAAAATGATATTTTTGATGGGAATATGTTGTTGTATGATTTGCTTTCATATTTTGAAAGTGAAAGCGGAAACAGGTGCCACAGAAAGAAGGAGAGAAGCAGTTACGAAAATCAGCGAAGAAGATCACGATAGAGAAAAAGTAAAAAACAGGAAAAAAGTGATCGTCTACGAGGCATATCCGAAAAACGGAAAAAAGATCTTTGACGATTCACGTAAAGTAGATCTGGAAGTGAGGGCACAGTGGGAAGGAGGTAAACCGGACGCAGAAGCCGCCGATCTGGTTGTGTGTGGCTATGCTGTTTCAAAAAATGTCGGGATCTGGCGAGTAGATGTGGAGTATGAAATTGCAGGGACCGATGCGGATGCGTACGTGTTGGAGTGCAGAAAGGCAGCTCTGGAGACAAAGGTGGAAATTGTGCCGAAAATTCTTCAAGTGTCGATCAGTGATGCAAACAAAGGGTATTTTGCGGACAACAAAACAGAAAATTTAAGATTTTCGGATGAAAAAAATGCGATTCAGATCAGTGGATTTATGAAAAACGGAGAGGCGAGCAATCAGCCGCCGGGAGGGTTTGTAATGCCGAAAGTCTGGATTGATGAGAACGTTTTACAGAAAGACAGTCCGATATATCAGAATGGACAGTATCTGGTATATCAGGGAGCTTTGACTTTAAAAGAAGAAGTCGCTGGCAAAAATGCCAATTATTGTTATGCTCCGGAAGATAAACGATATACTGCAAAAGGAAATGTTATTCTGGAGGAGACAGATCCAAATCCGGAAAATATAAAAATCAGGGCAAGATATGGAAAATGTGTGTATGATTCAAAAAGAAAGGTTTATCGTATCTCAAAAGGTGCTATTCTGGAAGCACAGCCGACAAAAGGAAGCGGATACAATCAGACAAACGTATCACAGCCTCTTTATGGAGAAGGAAGATGGAATTTTGTGATGGAGCGTCGCCAAAAAAACGGGGAGCTGCAGGCGAGGTCAAAGAAAACAGAAATTTCATATGAAGTGGATGAGGAAGCACCGAGTGCAGAAGTCAGATTAAACGGAAAGAAACAGAAGCAGCTTTTTACATCGGATTTCTGTGTTTGCAGTGCAGAAAATGTGCAGGATGACACAGAGGGAGAAGTTCAGATTCAGTGGTATCTTGCAAGGGAAAAACTGGATGACGGACAGATCACACAGAAGCAGGGAGAATGGAGAGAAGGAAAGCAGATTGAGATTCAGGAAGAAGGAATCTGGTATCCGTATGTAAAACTGACAGATGTCTTTGGAAATACCAGATATCTTCCGGTCGGAAAAGTTGTGATCGACCGTACATCACCGGAGATTGTCATACAGGGGATGCCGCAGAATCAGATCTTGCTTTCTGATTATAAAGTAAAGATTTCCCTGGAAGAATTTTATTTAAATCAAAAGAAGAGTTACATAAAGCTGTACAAAAGAACCGGAAGATCCGCAAAAGAAGAACAGCTTTTGGACATACCTGTAAACTGGAAAAAGGGAAAGGCAGAATTGAAAGATAAGAAAAGCAGCGGCAGTAATACAGGGGAGAGCGGCGATGATGTATATCTGAAAGATGGCTGGTATCGGCTGAAAATCTATGCGGAAGATCTTGCAGGGAATCAGGAAGAGCAGGAAATCTGTTTTGCAGTGAACCGCTCCGGTCCGAAGCTTACGACGGATGCTTCCATGCAAAAATTTCTGAAACAGAAAACAGCACAGCAGGGACAGAAGTTAAAATTACGGGTGTGGGATGTCAACAAAATGCAAAAGGAAGAACTGCAATGCATATTTGACGGAAAAGCAAGAAATTTGGAAGAAGGGAAAGATTATCAGAAACGAAACAGACAAACAGCGGAAGGATTTATGGAATATGATTATGAACTGGCGGAGACCGTCTTTGAAAAAGAAGGAAGGTACAGTCTGAAGCTTTTTCTGGAGGATGAAGCAGGACATCAGCTGCCGGAAAAAGAAAAAATATTGTGCCGGGACTTTGCGATTGACCGGACACCGCCGATCTGTGTGATCGATCCAATAAAAGCAACAGAAAAAGGCTTTCAGGTTCAGACGATCTGCGAAGATAATGTTGATTTTGCAAAAATTTGGCTCTGCAAAAATGGCAGCCTGTATAAAGAGAGCAAAAATCAGGAAAGCAGCTGGGAGATCTCCTTTGACCATGGAGAAAAGTGGCAGCTGAAAATTTTTGATACAGCCGGAAATAAAGAAGTACGCTATCTTCTGAAAGAAGAACTGGAAAAAGAACTCGAACGGAAAAAGCTGCTGCCGGAGAAGAAAGGGAAGCACAAGAACAGAATCTTTGAGACACAGAAACAGACAGAAAACGAAACACATGGGGAAAAGCAGAAAAAAGCAGGCTTTTTGCAGAAAGAGATGGATCCTTTATCAAATGAGACAAAAGAGCAAGAACAGAATCAAAAGAAAGGAGAAGAGCAGGGGGCAGCAGCACTGATCGTGGTATTGTGTTCTCTATGCATTTTGATGATGGGTAAATACAGAATACAAGAGAAAATATAATATAAAATTACTGAAAATCAAACAAAAACGCAAGAAAAATTGTTAAAATCGTATAAAAATGCATATACTTTCTGAAAAAAGTACAGTATAATGAAAGGGCAAAAGAAAGTTCGTTATACGAAAAACAGGAGGTGCAATATGAAAAAGAAATGGTGGGCAGCGAGCCTGGCAGTAGCTATGGTCATTACTTCTGTTCCGGCAATACCGGCAGCAGTATATGCAGCGGAACCGATGTTGATTGAAGCAGAAGATTATAGCAGTTATTCGGGAAAATTAAAGGTAATGACCAACAACAAAAACGCAAGCGGCGGTAAGTATGTAGGAGATTTTGATAATCTGGACTGCTTAAGTTATAAGATTCAAATTGAAAAAGCAGGAAATTATCAGATTACACTGACAGTTGGAACGAAACAGGATGGAGGAATTGCTCTTCTGAACTGTGGAGGAAATGTTTCAGAGAAAATTTCAATCCCAAATACAAAGAACTGGAATACTTATCGGGATGTGACGGCAACGCTGTGGCTGGATGAAGGGGAACAGGTTTTAACGGTAAGCAATATGGGAGCAACCTGGAACATTGATAAACTTACGCTAACTTATGTTGATTCGGAAAAGACTGCAGACGAGCAGCAGAGTTATCAGAAAGTACATATGGAGAATCGCTGGAAAAGCCAGAGAATCACAGAGCAGAATGGTTCGATTGCCTATGCAGATACCGGAACAGAAGCGTATGATACAGAGGCATCTTTGTGGAATCTGATTCCAAATGAGGACGGATGGTATACGATTCAGAATGTATCGACCGGAAACTATATGATTTTAAAGGGCGAAAATCAGGAAACAGTACCGTCGGAAAATGGAAATGTACAGGAAGAAGGACAGTGGAAAATCGGCAATATTAATGGTTATCTGGTATTCTATAATCGAAAATATCCAAAATGCGGTCTGAATGTCGAGTATCAGTCACAGTATCCGGGAAAGGTAACGGCTACCGGTGATACACTGATCAAGTGGTACAGTGCACAGTGGAAATTAAATACGCCGGCAAAAGAGCATACCTATGAGATTTTGGGTGACCGTATCGAAGGTACAGCAGGTCTTGCGGTCTCAAAAGACGGAAAAAGCATCACTGTCAGTCAGCAGGGCGAAAAGAAAGAATGGACTTTGTCACAGGATGTGAGCGGGGAGCCGATCTTTGAAGCGAAAAATATGCCGATCATGGAGGCAGTTTATAACCTGAGCATAGAAGAAAGTCTTTTGAACATCAATGACGGACTTTACGGAAAAGTATTCTGGACAGGTACGAACTGGCATAAAGTCTGGACAAGAGATACTGCGATGTCCGTACAATATTCGCTGGCGTGGATATTTCCGGAAGAGACAAAAAACAGTATTCTGGAAAAAATTGTCGGCGGAACCGAAAATCCGCGGGTATGGGAAGAGGATACCGGAACAGGAGGTTCTTATCCGAATTCCGTGGATCGTATTATCATGGAAATTGCCGGATTTGAACTGTATAAGACAACCGGAGATAAGGAATTCTTGGAAAAGATCTATGAAATATCAAAAAATACACTGGAGCAGGATTATCATGTAGCATACGATGAACAGAGCGGTCTGTTCAAGGGAGAAACAGGCGGACTGGATCACCGCTCAAAGACTTATCCGGACTGGATGGATGAAAGAGAACAGAATAGCATTTACAACATTACAGAATCAAAGGCAGCAAATGCAAATATCATTTTTGCACAGGCACTTCAGATCATGGAAGAGTCAGCAGAGATTCTCGGAAAAGATGAAAGCGAAGTGAAAGAGTGGAATCGCCGCTATGAATCCCTGAAAAAGGCGATCAATGAACATTTCTGGCTGGAAGAACGGAAAATGTATGCATCCTGGGAATATCCGCAGTATATGGGCTCTCCGGTAGCAGATAAAGTAGATGTGATCGCAAATGGTTACGCATTGCTGTCAGATGTTGCAAGCGAATCGCAGAAACAGCAGATCATGGAGAATTATCCGCTGGTTATTTATGGAGCAGATACGGTATGGCCGCAGAAAAACGGAAGACAGGCTTCTGCCATTTACCATAACCGCGGTGTATGGCCTGGATGGGAAACAGCAATGATGATCGGTGCAAAAGAAAATGGAAATCTCCAGCTGGCAGATGAAATCTTTAAGTCCTGCGTACGGGGAGCAGGTATGAGCCTGACAAATAAAGAAGTTATCAACTTTGAAACAGGAGAAGGAGTTCATTCAGATCGTCAGCTTTGGTCTATTGCAGGCACTCTGGCAGGATATTACCGGGTACTGTTCGGTATGAATTATGACACGGACGGCATTTTGTTTACACCGTATGTTCCGGAGTGGATGAATGGTCCGTTTGTTCTGAAAAATTACAAATACCGCAATGCAGTGTTGAATCTTACCGTAAGCGGAAAAGGGGACACACTTGAATCTATAACGGTAAACGGAGAAGAGAAACCGCTGGATTATGTACTGCCGGCGGATGCATCAGGTACCTATGAAATCGTAATGAAAGTAAGCGACAGCGGAAAACGAAGCAAGATCCATCTAGAGGAAGACAGTTTTGCAGTATGTCCGGATATGCCGGTTCTGACAGAAGAAAGTGACGGAAGATTGACTTGGGATGAAAATCCGGATTATACGTACAAACTCTGGACGGGAAGCGAATACGTTCCGGTCAGCAGTGGAAGTTATCAGCCGGACAGAAGCAAATATGGAACATACAGCCTGGTAGCGACAGATCAGAATGGTGTTACCTCTGAAATGTCGAAGCCAATCATGGTATCTCCGGAGAACAGCAAACTGGTGTACGAAGCAGAAGACGGAACTTACAATGCCGAAAATTTTGAAAATACGGCACAGGGTTACAGTGGACGCGGTTATGTAGTAGATTTCCTTGACAGAAAGACGGATCTGGCCATTGAGGTGGATGTATTGCAGTCCGGCAATTATCAACTCAGCATGATATACAATAATTACGGCAATGCAACGACCGGTCAGGACTGTGCGATGCGTTCGGTTTATGTAGACGGAAAAGAGATAGGAACCCTGATTTTCCCGATCGTTAACTTTGATTTCCAGCAGAGTCCGCATCTGTATGTCAATCTGGAAAAAGGAAAACATACCGTTGAAATTCGTTATAACGTAAGTGACTGGTATGATACGAATATGGCAACGATACGTGGAACAAAGAAAAACAGTGTTTCTTATGATTCACTGACACTTCAGTATTTAGGAGAGAGAAAAGGCAAAGGAGAAACGGCAGCAAAAGGTCTGGATCAGATCATCACGATGCTGGAAAATCTGGATGATTCCCAGTATACAGATGAAAGTTGGAAGGACCTAGAGACGGCTGTAAAAGAGGCAAAAGCAGTATGGGCAAATGAACATTCTTCACAGAAAAAGCTGGATCAGGCACTGGATGCACTGCTGAAGACGTTCGGAAATCTGGAATATGCAGTACAGAAAGTACATCTGGAAGTTGCAGTGCAGACGGCAGAGCAGCTTCTTGCCGAAGCAGTAAATTATGAAGATATGGATGCACTGCAGATGGCGGTGGAAGAAGGAAAAGCACTTTTATCCAATACGGCAGCGACACAGGAAGAGGCAGATCAGGCAGCAGAGAGGATTCTTACTTTGCTTGCAAAATCATCCAAAAAAGCGGATGTAAAATCACTGGAAAGCCTGATCGAACAGGCAAATAAGTTTACAAATGAGAAATTCACATCTGGAAGCTTTAAAAATCTGCAGGATCAGATTGAAAAAGCAGAAGCAGTTCTAAGCAACACAGAGCGAGAAGAAGATGAGATAGCAAAAGCATACGAAGAACTGCTGCAGGCGATCATCGGATTAGAGAGAAAAGCAAACAAAGCAGCATTGCAGGCAGTCATTGCAAGAGCAGAAGCAGTTCTGGCATCTTCGGATTGCTATACTGCTTCCACCCTGGATGGACTGGAAGAACTACTTGCTGATGCAAAAGAAGTGTATCAGAAGGAAGATGCCGTGCAGCAGGAAGTAAATGAAGCAGTAAAAAGTCTGACTTTGAAAGTTGCAGAAGCACGTTTGAAAGGCGATGTGGACGGCAATGGAAAGATTGGCACTTCCGACAGTGTTCTGCTCTTACAGTATGCAGCGGAAATGACGGTACTGGATGAAATATCTGCAGAAAGTGCGGATGTGAACGGAGATAAAGCGGCAGATACCCAGGATGCAGTATGGATTTTGCAGTATGCATCTGAAAAAACGGAACAGTAAGAAAGAGATTGTTCTGAACGGAAAAATATGCTATGATGGTTCAAAACTTAAGAGGTGATGGGCTTTGGAATATAAAATCATAGATCTTGTTTTTCCGATATTGGTACATTTTCTGGCATTGCAGCTTACTGGAATACTCGGCATTGGAGATGCGGCTTTTCAGACCATGCTGGCGGCCGTCATCACAATGCCATTGTTCTTCTGGCTCTACCGGAAAGATCAGAACCTGTGGAGAAAAGAAAAAAGAAAGATAACCTGGATACAGTGGATCATCGTGATCGCGGCGGCGGCCGGACTGAATATCCTGTTTTCGGCACTGATGTCGTTTCTGGTATCGGATTATGGGATTACCAGTGAATCACAGGATGCCCTGCTCTCAAGCCGGATGCTGTTCCAGATCCTTGGAATGGGTATCGCAGTGCCGGTCACAGAAGAGCTGATTTTCCGTGGACTTGTTTACCGCAAGTTGGAACGCTATGTTTCCGTAAAGAAGGCAGTCCTTTTGGGAGCGGCGATCTTTGCGGTTTATCATGGCAATCTGCTGCAGATCCTGTTTGCTTTTCCGATGGGGATCATCCTGAATCTGCTTTACCATCGATTTGAAGATCTGAGAGTGCCAGTCCTGTTTCATGCGGTCTCTAACCTGATGGCTGTTTTACTGGCTGCAATTTAACCAAATCAAGTAAGTCCCCTGCTTCAATTGCGAAAAGCAATAAGCAGTGGGTGATCCTTAACTTTACAGACGGAGAACAGCAAATTTGCATCAGTGGCGGGATGCAATCTCTATCTGACAGGAGTCTTTGGCAGATTACAGAGGTGCACAGAAGAATGTTGCATATATTTTTAAAATTTGCATGAGAAACAAAATAGACACAACTAGCAAAATATAGAAACAAAAGAAAAATAATAAATAAAAAATCAAAAAAATACAGTTTTAAAAGTGAATTCGCAAATAATCTGATAATTTAAAGAAAAATACGTCTTTACAAATGAAAAAAATGGGTGTATAGTCAATGACAAGATTTGAGAAAAAGTTGCATTAGCGAACACAGAAGTTAGCAGGATGCAGCAGGACATGGCAATCTGGTCAGTCCGCTTATCTGAACAGAATATTACAACTTAAGAAAGGAAAGACGTATGAGTACAGCAAAATTGAACGAAGCCGTTCAGACTCCTGGGCTGTATCAGCCGGAATTTGAACACGATAACTGCGGTATAGGAGCAGTCGTAAACATTAAGGGTGTCAAATCCCACGGAACCGTCGAAAATGCATTAAAGATAGTAGAAAATCTAGAACATAGAGCTGGCAAAGATGCCGAAGGAAAAACAGGTGATGGTGTAGGAATCATGCTTCAGATTTCACACAAGTTCTTCTCCAAAACCTGTGAGTCCCTCGGCATCTTTTTAGGTTCTGAGAGGGAATACGGAATCGGTATGTTCTTCTTCCCTCAGGATGAACTGAAAAAGAACCAGGCAAAGAAAATGTTTGAGATCATTGTGGAAAAAGAAGGTCTTAAATTTTTGGGATGGAGGGAAGTTCCGGTTGTTCCGGAAGTTCTCGGACACAAAGCACTGGAATGTATGCCGTGTATCATGCAGGGATTTGTAGCAAAACCAAAACACCTGGCAAAAGGTATTGATTTTGACCGCAGACTTTATGTGGTAAGACGTGTGTTTGAACAGAGCAATGACAATTCCTATGTGGTTTCTCTTTCAAGCAGAACGATCGTATACAAAGGTATGTTCCTCGTAGGACAGCTCCGTACCTTCTTCCGTGATCTGCAGGATGCAGATTATGAATCTGCGATCGCAATCGTACACTCCCGTTTCAGTACCAACACAAATCCGAGCTGGGAGAGAGCACATCCGAACCGCTTTATCGTACACAACGGTGAGATCAACACGATCCGTGGAAATGCCGACAAGATGCTTGCACGCGAAGAGACGATGTTCTCCGAGCATTTCAAAGGAGAGCTGCACAAAGTTCTGCCGGTTGTCAATACTTCCGGTTCTGACTCGGCAATGCTCGACAACACACTGGAATTTATGGTGATGAGTGGTATGGATCTGCCGCTGGCCGTGATGATCACGATCCCGGAACCATGGGCAAACAACAAGACCATGAGCCAGAGCAAAAAAGATTTTTATCAGTATCATGCAACGATGATGGAGCCGTGGGACGGACCGGCATCGATCCTGTTCAGCGACGGAGATGTGGTAGGAGCCGTGCTTGACCGTAACGGTCTGCGTCCTTCCAGATACTATATCACCGATGACGGTTATCTGATCCTCTCTTCTGAGGTCGGTGTGCTGGATATCGATCCGACCAGGATCGTGCTCAAAGAAAGACTGCATCCGGGCAAGATGCTTCTGGTGGATACGGTAAAAGGAAGAGTGATCGATGACGATGAACTGAAAGAAAGTTATGCAAAAAAGCAGCCGTATGGTGAGTGGCTGGATCGTTATCTGGTAAATCTTTCTGATCTGAAGATTCCGAATAAACGTGTGGAAGAGTACAGCGATGAGGAGCGTGCAAAACTCCAGAAAGCCTTTGGCTATACTTACGAAGAGTACCGTACTTCTATTTTAAATATGGCAAAGAACGGTGCAGAAGGCATCGCTTCCATGGGTATTGACACACCGCTGGCTGTTTTATCGGAATGTCATGTGCCGCTGTTTAATTATTTCAAACAGCTGTTTGCACAGGTGACGAACCCGCCGATCGATGCAATCCGTGAAGAAGTGGTAACATCCACGACCATTTACATCGGTGAAGACGGAAATCTGCTTCAGGAAGAGGCAAAGAACTGTCAGGTACTGAAGATCAACAATCCGATCCTGACAAATACCGATATGCTGAAGATTAAAAATCTGGATGTCGAAGGCTTTAAAGTAGCGGAAATTCCGATCACGTATTATAAGAACACAAGCCTGGAAAAAGCCATTGACTATCTGTTTGTCGAAGTAGACAGAGCACACAGAGACGGAGCAAACATCCTGATCCTGACAGACAGAGGCGTTGATGAAAACCGTGTGCCGATCCCTTCACTGCTGGCAGTATCCGCTGTGCATCAGCACCTTGTAAAGACGAAAAAGAGAACTTCACTTGCAATCGTTCTGGAATCCGGCGAACCAAGAGAAGTACATCATTTTGCTACACTGCTTGGTTATGGTGCAAGTGCGATCAACCCATATCTGGCACTGGATACGATCCATCAGCTGATCGACAGCAAGATGCTGGATAAGGATTATTATGCAGCTGTGGAAGATTACAATCAGGCTGTCCTTAGCGGAATCGTAAAGATTGCTTCCAAAATGGGTATTTCCACAATCCAGTCTTATCAGGGATCTCAGATTTTTGAGGCAATCGGCATTGATAAAGAAGTGATCGATAAATATTTCACAAATACGGTCAGCCGTGTCGGTGGTATCACAATGAAAGATATTGCAGAAGAAACGGATAAACTGCATTCCGGAGCATTTGATCCGCTGGGACTGGATGTAGATGAAACACTGTACAGCATCGGACGGCACAAAATGAGAAGTGCCGGAGAACATCACCGTTACAATCCGCAAACCATTCATCTGCTGCAGCAGTCGACCTGGAGAGGCGATTACAACCTGTTCAAACAGTACACGAATCTGGTAGACAAAGAAGAGACCGGTTATCTGCGAAGCCTGATGGATTTTGATTATCCGGAAAAAGGTGTGCCGATCGAGAAAGTAGAGAGTGTCGAATCCATTGTAAAACGATTTAAGACCGGAGCGATGTCCTACGGTTCCATTTCTCAGGAAGCACATGAAACACTGGCGATCGCCATGAACCGTCTGCATGGTAAGTCAAACAGCGGTGAAGGAGGCGAAGATCTGGAGCGTATGATCGTTACCAATCCGAACAGGAACCGTTGTTCTGCAATCAAACAGGTAGCATCCGGACGTTTTGGAGTTACCTCCAAATATCTGGTCAGTGCACAGGAGATCCAGATCAAAATGGCACAGGGAGCAAAACCGGGTGAAGGCGGTCATCTGCCGGGCGGAAAAGTTTATCCGTGGATCGCAAAGACCAGACATTCCACACCGGGTGTGAGCCTGATCTCACCGCCGCCTCATCACGATATTTATTCAATCGAGGATCTGGCAGAGCTGATCTACGACCTGAAGAATGCAAACAAAGACGCGAGAATTTCCGTAAAACTGGTATCGGAAGCAGGTGTCGGAACAGTTGCAGCCGGTGTTGCAAAAGCAGGAGCACAGGTCGTGCTGATCTCCGGTTATGACGGAGGTACCGGAGCTGCACCGAGAAGTTCCATCCACAATGCCGGACTTCCGTGGGAGCTCGGACTTGCAGAAACCCATCAGACGCTGATCATGAACGGACTTCGAAACAAAGTCCGCATTGAGACAGACGGAAAACTGATGAGCGGACGTGACGTAGCGATCGCGGCACTGCTTGGAGCAGAAGAATTCGGTTTCGCAACCGCACCGCTGATTACAATGGGATGTGTGATGATGCGTGTCTGCAACCTGGACACCTGTCCGGTCGGCGTGGCAACACAGAATCCGGAGCTGAGAAAACGTTTCCGCGGCAAACCGGAATACGTGGAAAACTTCATGCGGTTCATTGCACAGGAACTGCGTGAATACATGGCAAAACTTGGATTCTGCAGCGTAGATGAGATGGTTGGACACAGCGAACTGCTGAAGAAAAAAGAACATGCTGCAAATGTAAATGCAGCGAAAGTGGATTTAAACCGCATTCTGGATAACCCGTATGCAGGCAAAGAGATGAAAGTGACATTCGATCCTTCTCAGGTATATGATTTCAAACTGGAAGAGACGGTGGATCAGACCATTTTAATGAAGAAACTGAAAGCTTCTCTGGAGAAAAAACAGAAACGGAGCATCGAAGTCGATGTCACCAACATCAACCGTGCTTTCGGCACACAGTTTGGTGCTGAGATTACAAAACGTTACGGTGATACACTGGATGCTGATACCTACATTGTAAAATGTAAAGGTGCAGGCGGACAGAGTTTTGGAGCTTTTATCCCGAAAGGACTGACACTGGAGCTGGTCGGCGACAGCAATGACTATTTCGGAAAAGGTTTATCCGGCGGAAAGCTGATCGTATATCCGCCAACCGGTGTAAAATTCAAAGAAGATGAAAACATCATTATCGGAAACGTGGCACTGTACGGTGCAACAAGCGGAGAAGCCTACATCAACGGTGTTGCCGGAGAACGTTTCTGCGTGCGAAATTCCGGTGCAAAAGCTGTAGTAGAAGGCGTCGGAGATCACGGATGTGAATATATGACGGGCGGTCGTGTTGTTGTCATCGGAAAAGTCGGCAAGAACTTTGCAGCCGGTATGAGCGGCGGTGTTGCCTATGTTCTGGATGAAAACAACGATCTGTATACAAAAGTCAACAAGCAGATGGTTTCCGTTGAAAAACTTGGCAATAAATACGATGTGCAGGAATTAAAAGATATGATCGCAGAGCATACGGCATACACCAATTCTGCAAAAGGAAAAGAAATCCTGAATCATTTTGAAGAATACTTGCCGAAATTCAAGAAGATCATCCCGCATGATTATAACCGTATGATGATGGCGATCGTGCAGATGGAAGAAAAAGGTCTGAGCAGTGAGCAGGCACAGATTGAAGCATTTTATGCAAATAAAGCGAGATAGGAGGGAAAAGAAATGGGAAAACCAACCGGATTTTTAGAGTACGAAAGAAGAGTGAGTGAAGAGATCGCACCGCTTGAACGTATTAAAAATTTTAACGAATTTCATATCCCTCTGCCGCTGGAAAAACAGCAGCTTCAGGGAGCACGCTGTATGGCATGCGGAGTGCCGTTCTGCCAGTACGGAAAAATGATAAACGGCATGGCATCCGGCTGTCCGCTGAACAACCTCTGCCCGGAATGGAATGATCTTGTCTATACCGGAAACTGGGAACAGGCTTACAACCGTCTGATGAAAACACATTGTTTTCCGGAATTTACTTCCAGAGTGTGCCCGGCACTCTGTGAAGCAGCCTGCACCTGCAACTTAAACGGAGACCCGGTCTCCACAAAAGAGAACGAACGTGCGATCATCGAGCGTGCTTATGAGACAGGTCTTGTGAAAGCACAGCCGCCGAAAGTGCGTACCGGCAAAAAAGTAGCCGTGATCGGAAGCGGTCCGTCCGGACTTGCCGTTGCCATGCAGCTGAACCGCCGTGGTCATGAGGTGACCGTATTTGAGCGAAATGACCGCCTTGGAGGTCTGCTCCGCTACGGAATCCCGAACATGAAGTTGGAAAAATCCGTGATCGACCGCCGTGTCCGTCTGATGGAAGAAGAAGGCGTGATCTTTAAAACCAATGTCAACGTCGGCGTGGATGTCAAAGCAGCCAAACTTCTGAAAGATTTCGACCGTGTGGTACTCTGCTGCGGAGCATCAAACCCAAGAGATATCAAAGTGCCGGGACGAGAGGCAGAAGGCATTTATTTTGCCGTTGATTTTCTGAAAGGCGTGACAAAGAGCCTGCTGGATTCAGATCTGGCGGATCAGAAATTTGTTGCCTGCAAGAATAAGAAAGTGATGGTCATCGGAGGCGGTGATACCGGAAACGACTGTGTCGGAACAGCCATCCGCTTGGGTGCATCTTCCGTGGTACAGCTGGAGATGATGCCGAAAGCCCCGGACCAGAGAGCGGCAAACAATCCATGGCCGGAGTGGCCGAGAGTCTGCAAGACTGATTATGGCCAGCAGGAAGCGATTACTGTATTCGGACACGATCCACGTATCTATCAGACCACCGTAAAAGAGTTCATTGCCGATGACAAAGGCAGACTGAAAAAAGCAGTGCTGGTCAAATTACAGAGCAAAAAAGATGAGAAAACAGGTCGCATGATGATGGTTCCGGTGGAAGGGAGCGAATGGACGGTTGAAGTGGATATCGTACTGATCGCAGCCGGTTTTCTTGGCTCACAGAAATACGTGACCGATGCCTTTAAAGTAGACCTGACACCACGTACGAACGTGGCAACGGAACCGGAAAAATATCAGACTGCCGTAAAGAATGTCTTTACGGCAGGTGATATGCACCGGGGACAGTCTCTTGTTGTCTGGGCGATCCACGAAGGAAGGGAAGCGGCCAAGGCGGTAGATGAATCCCTGATGGGATATACCAACCTCGTTTAAAGAAAACGAACGCAACCGTTGTAACGGCGGACGATATCATAGATGATCTGACGGCCAAGCCCATGCTGCTTTTTATCCGCCTTGGTCGTGCGGATGGTAAGTGCCTTGTCTTGCATGGAAGGATCCATTTTGTTTCGAATGGTCAGGGAGAGATAATCCTTGACCATTTTCATTTCAATCACAATTTTCGGATCTTCGATTTTTCTGGATGCTTCGATCGCATTGTCCAGAAGATTCGCAACAAGAGAACAGAGATGATGATCGGGGATCGACAAATGTGGCGGCAGTACGATCTGAATATCCATCGGGATCTGATGCTTGTGTGCCATTGCATATTTGATGTTGATCACCTGGTTGACGATCTCATTTCCTGTTTCAATCTGATTATCGAGAGCATAGATTTCCTTGGAAAGACTGTAAAAATATTCTTTCAGGGCATCGTAGTTGTTCTGGCTGAGCAGACGGTCCATACAGGCAAAATGATTTTTCGTGTCATGACGCAGATGATGGTATTCCGTCACGATCGTTTTCAGTTCCTTCATATGCTGCTTCTGATAGGCATTCTGCTGGTTGATCAGCTGGAGCCGTATGCGGCTGCTGTATTCGCTTGTCATTTGCCATAGACAGTGCAAGCCTTCTTCAGTACGCAGCAGAAGAGATCACTTCCTTCTAAAAGCAGGTTTTTGAAATAAAACCTGAAAAAATTTCCTTCTTTACACAAAAAAATAAAAGGCTGAAAAAACGGATTTTTCAGGCGAAAAGGGCTTCATGCTACACAGGCATGGAGCCTTTTTCTGTGCTTGACAGACGTTTTTAAATATGTTACCAATATAAAACATAGAATAGTTTAGACTAACAAAAGAAAGCTGAAACGTACAAAAGTTACAAGTATACAAATAGATATACCGGAAAAGCTGTGCGGTGTGAGGCTGATATGGAGGAGAATAAAATGAGACGAAGATTTCTGGCGTTTGTGTGCTGTTTCGGTATGCTGGCATCTTTGCTGCCGTGCAGTGTAAAGGCAAATGGGAGAACAACGAACGTAAATCTGCTGGAAACACCGGAAGAAGTGGCAGAAGTGTTTTACAGGCAGAATGCATCTCTTAGAAAGAGTAAGGGGGTCACGGCACAGGATCAACAAAATGAGATTCGCAAACGTGTGATCGTAGAGAGTGCACAGACTCTGGAAAATACATACGGAGCAGTAAAGACGTATTACTATACGGTGGGTGGCTACCAGATCTTACTGTATGACAGTGCAGATCAGGCAGAGCTTGCAGTGACAAACCTGAAAAAAGATTACCCGGGAGTACACATTTTTCAGGATATCCCGGTCACACTGGAAGAGGCAGCAAGAGACGGCGATGCAGATGTGCAGGTAGAAATACAGGATGCAGCCGAAAAAGAAGACGAGAGCGAAACAGAGACGGAAATCCAGGCATTTGACGGCATCCATATGATGGGTATGGACAAGTTGAAAGAGGATGCAAAAGACTGGAGCGGCGATGCAACCGTCGCAGTCATCGACAGCGGAATCGATGAGGATCATCCGTGGTTTACAACAAGACTGGATCGCAAAAACAGTGTCAATCTGGCAGCAGACGGTTTAGGCAAAGATGCATACAATGATCCGAACCAGGGACACGGCACACACGTTGCCGGCATCGTAACCCAGGCAACACCGGTGCAGGTCAAGATCATGGCCGTGCGAGTATTTGACCTGACTGGTTCTGCTTCTTACACAACGATCACACTTGGCGTTGACTATGCGGTACAGCATAATGCCGATGTTATCAACATGAGTCTTGGATTTGAGATCCTGCCGGGATTTGAAAGCGATGACACCGATTTGATGGATGAAGCCTTTGCAAGAGCCTTAAAAGCCGGCACAACGGTTTGCGTGGCATCCGGAAACGAGTATACCGATACGGCAAGAAGTTATCCGGCAAGCAGCCGCTGGACGATCGCAGTCGGATCTCTGGAGCCGGATAAAGACGGAAATTCTTACATTCGCTCTGATTTTTCCAACAACGGAACCCTGCTTGATTTTGCAGCACCGGGAAGAAACATCTTCAGTGCATGGATCGGCGAGGGCGAGACAACCGAGATCGCAAGCGGAACCTCAATGGCAACGCCGCATCTGGCAGCGGCAGCAGCCTATGTCAAACTGAAACATCCGGATTACAACCAGAGAGAAGTTTACTCCGTTTTCCGTGATTATGCCGTAGATCTTGGCGAGCCGGGCAAAGATACCGAGTTTGGATATGGATACGTAGATTTCACAAATTATGCGGCAGAAGATCAGAACACAGCAAAAAAATATCAGGCGATCACAGCACCGGCTCAGATTAATAAAACGATGAATGATCTGGATAAGCCATTTACGATCGATATAGAGTTTTCCAGAGGAAACGGAACCTTAAGCTTTGCAAGTACCGATGAAAAAGTAGCAAAAGTAAACGGCAGTCAGGTTCAGGTAACGGGAGTCGGCAGCTGTGAGATCGTGATCACCGCATCCGAAACAGACCAGTATTATCAAACCGAAGAGAGGGTAAGGATCCGTGTGGAAAAAGGACAACAGACCATCACCGTTCCGGTGACCGAATACCACAAATACCTCTCCGATAAAAACTTCAAGGTAACGGCAAGCATCGAAAAACCGGGCGACGGCAAACTGGTATTTCTGGCAAATGAAAACGATGTGCTGGAAGTGACCGAAGATGGCTATGTCACCATTTTAGGAACCGGTACAACACAGATCTACGCAGTGGCAAAAGCAAGCGACAATTTTGTAAGACAGGTCAGCGATGCAATCACCGTCACCGTAGAGGAAGATCCGAAACCGCAGCCAAAGCCGGATGATGATCAGAATCAGAACGGCAGCGGAGATCAGAATCAGCAGAACACGGCATCCGTGAAAAAAGCAGTGATCCGCAAAGTGCAGCCGAAAAAAGCACAGGTCAAAGTAACCTGGAAAAAACAGGCGGCAGCAGGCAGCTACGAGATCCGTTATGCACTTAAGAAAAACATGAAAAATGCAAAGACGGTGAAGGTAAACGGCAAAAAGAGCAGCATTACCATCAAAAAGCTGAAATCAGGTAAAAGATATTATATACAGGTACGAGCTGTGAAAAAGAACGGCACCGCAGTGAAAAAGGGAGCATGGAGCACGAAAAAGAGCGTCCGTGTGAAATAGAAAAGTACAGGAAGAAATCTTTGCAGAGAAAGGAAGAAAAGCATGAGAAAGAAATTTGGTTATCAGGCAATGGCAGCGATCTTTACAGCGGCAATGATCGTATCCGGAGCCGGAATGTATCAGACAACGGCAAAAGCAGCCGAAGGGCAGATCCGGACACCGCAGCAGAAAACAGCGGTCGAAACACAGGAGTCTGCAAAACTGAAGGCAGAAGCCGCATCCGTAGATCCGACCGAGGACGGAGAATACACTCTGACCTTTGAGGCAAAACAGGAAGGCAGCGACGAAGAATCCATGCTGGCAGGCTATTTTGACCCGAAAGCAAAACTGACCGTTGAGAACGGAAAAATGTATGTAACCTTTTTAAATACCAAGCTTTCCGATTTTCTTCTTGATTTCACAGTGGCATCAGACGGAACGTATGCACAGACTGAGAAGACCGGTTTCGGTGAGCCGGACGGAACCGGAAGCTACGCCATGTATGAGTACAAGATGGAGATCACAAAGCCATCGGAAGTCAACAAAGGAGCAGCACTTGTCTCAGCGATGGGCGGTCAGAACAGTGACATTGGAAATTTTGACAAATACCTCAAGACGGACTTCACTTTCCTGACACTGGAAAAAGGCTGGAGCGGATACGATGCATCCAAAACAGAAGACAAACCGACCGGGGCAGCAGCACTCAACGAAGCACTTCGCGATTACGGCATGGACAAAGACAATGACGGAACCGTTACAGCAGAAGAAGTAGCTCGGTATGGCGGAACCACACTGGATTTAAGTGAGTGCAACTTAAGCGAGATCGGACTTCTGCGTTATTTGCCATCTCAGATCATAACGTTAAATCTCTCAAACAATGAGATTACAGCGATTCCGGAAGGACTGCTGGATAACCTGACCAGTCTGGAAAATTTCTATATCGAGCACAACAAGATCACAGAAATTCCGGAAGGACTGTTTAAAAACAACCACAGCCTGGACTGGATTTCTTTTACCGGCAATCAGATTTCCTCTTTGAAAAATAACACCTTTGAAGGGCTGGATGCTCTGACGATCCTCGATCTGGAAGGAAACCAGATCCGGGAGGTTTCCCAAAATGCCCTGACCGGCATGCCGAAACTTCAGCAGCTCTCCTTTGCCGGAAACGGACTGGAAAATCTGCAGGATGATGTGTTAAAACCGCTTGCCGGATCTCTGCGGTGGCTGTTTTTACAGGAAAATAACATCGAGAGCCTGCCAAAGACCGTGGAAGATCTTTTTTTCCTTGAGGAACTCTATGCATACGATAACGGTATGAAAGATATCACAAAAGTGGATTTTTCAAAACTTCCACAGCTTCAGGAAGTCAACTTCATGCACAATGAGATTCGTGAAATCCCGTCCGGAACGTTTGCGAAGAATGAAAAGCTGGCAGGGCTGGATCTGTATGACAATCTGCTGACTACGATGTCACCGGATACCCTTCCGGCAACAGCAGTTCTGAGAAAACTGGATATCCGCCTGAACAACATTCAGGTCGTAGACCGCAAACTGATCATGAAAAGCCAGAGCTTTAACAAATTCTATCCGCAGAAAAGTGCGATGAGTCTGAAGATCGAAAAAGACGGCGAAAACGGCGTGAAATGGTCACAGGAACTGAGTATTCTGGATTTGCTGTACTGGTTCGATGCAACGAACGATGCAAAAGTCGAAGAAGCACAGTCTGTTGATGAATACAGAGAATTTCTGAAAGACAAAGGCTATGAAGACCGCGATATCGTGGATGTTTTAAATGACCAGTACTATGACTGGAAGATTATTACCAGCATCGAAAAGAAAAACGCAGACGGAACCTACGAAACCGTATGGAAGAGTACGGATGATGATAAGGCAGACCTGGCAGGAGGAGCCTTTGCAACAGCAGAAAAAGGCACCTACCGCGTCGTAAAAGATCTGTATTCCGGAAACAGCGGACTGCTGTTCTATCGTTTCAGCGTATTTTCAAACGAGGTCAATACAGCACAGCAGAACAATGTGACATCGGGTACAGACAAGCCGAATAATGGAAGTAACAGCAATACAAACGGCGGTAACAACGGAAACAGTGCAAATCCGGGAAATACAGCGGTGAAAAAACCGGCAAAGGTGAAAAAAGTAACGGCAAAGGCAAAAAAACGCACTGCAGTGATCAGCTGGAAAAAGGTAAAAGGTGCATCCGGTTATGAAGTTTACCGTTCTACAAAGAAAAACGGAAAATACAAAAAGATCAAGACGATCAAAAAAGCAGGAACGGTTCGTTTTACAGACAAAAAGCTGAAAAAAGGGTTCGCTTATTACTATAAAGTCAGAGCTTACAGAAAAACAGCTGTTGCGAAAGTGTATGGAAACGATTCGGCTGCAAAAAAAGTAAAAATAAAGTAAACATTAAAGTAAGATATCACAACGCAACAGATTTAAAGGAAAATGTACCAAAACGAGGAGGAAACAGAATATGAAGAAAAAATTTGTATGCCAGCTGCTTGCCCTTTCCATGACTGCTGTCATGGCAGTTCCACAGGCAGGACTGCCGGTATTTGCCGCATCTGCAGCAAATACACAGCAGGCACAGCTCAAAGAAGAAGCAAAAGTCGGAACAGAGATCACACAGCTTAAAGGATCAACCAGCTGGATGACAGGGACCCTGGAAAAAATCGTGCTTTCTGAGATTACTTCCGATTCTGCTTACTGCAAGGCGATTACGGGCATCAGCGTCAACGGTGTAGATTATGTGGCAGACTGGAATGAAGAAGATGATACACTGGTATACAGTGCCGGCTGGCTTGGTATGACGATCTACAGCGGAGCATTCAAAGAAGGCGAAAATACGATCGTGATCAAAGCTGACGGTTACCTGGACAAAACCATCCTCTTTACAAAAGCAGAAAATGAGTGCACGTTTGTAAGCCAGTCCGACGGAACCGGTGGTCAGGAACCGGAAGTACTGGATAAAACAGCTCTGACGGAAAAACTGGAAGAAGCAAAAGCACTGATACAAGGCGATAAGAGCGACGAGGAATGGCAAGATCTCCAGAGTGCGATCACAGCAGCAGAACATACATTAAGCGTGGCAACCACGCAGGCTTCCTTAAATACTGCACTGGAAGATCTGACAAAAGCAATGGAGAAATTTACCACAGGGCTGACTGCACCGACTGTTACCGCAGTTGCTTACGATGGCAACGAACTGACCATCAAAGAGATCAATCATTATTCCGATGATGCCAACTGGAAAGCTTACGGACAGTCCATTTCCGGAGTGACCGTAAACGGAACCGAATACAAAGAATACACCAATGATGATGATCCGAAAAGCGTTTACAGCCTTTCTGTACTGCACGGACTGACAATCGGTTCCGGCAAATTTACAGAAGGAAGAAACGCGATCGTGATCAAAGCAAAAGGTTACAAAGATAAAACGGTTGTATTTGCAAAATCCGGTGATACCTGCGTACTGATCAGTCAGACAGACGGGGACAGCGAACCTGTCACACCGCCGCAGCCAACCATCAAAGATCCGACCGAAGACGGTGTATATACTTTAACTTTTAAGACAACAAAAACCGACAGTGAAGGAGACTCCATGCTGGGCAGTTTCTTTGCAGCAAAAGCAAAACTGCAGGTAAAAGACGGAAAAATGACACTGACCATGTTAAATACCGGAAGTGCCAGAATGATGCTTGACTTTACGATCGGAAAAGACGGCACTTATCCGACCGCTGAGAAGAAAGGATACGGAGAGGCAGATGCACAGGGTTCTTATACCGCATACGAGTACAGTATGGAAATCTCGGATCTGTCAGAAGTACATTCTGCGGCAGCACTCGTTACCATGATGGGCGGAAGCGAAGCGGACAAAGGTAATTATGATAAATATATGAAGGCAAACATCAGTTTCGCATCCCTTGCAAAAGGATGGAAAGGTTATACCGATGAAGTGAGCGGTGAGCAGAAACTGATCAACAAGCTGATCGAGCAGGGATATGACCTGAATGATGACGGTGAGATCAGTGCAGATGAGCTGGCAGCAATCTCTGAGAGTGTTGATCTTTCCAACTGCGGACTGACAGACGTTTCCTTATTAAAAGGGCTGACAGATAAAGTAACCAGCCTGGATCTTTCCGAAAACCAGATCACCAGCCTGCCGGACGGACTGCTGGATCATATGACCGCACTTAGCAGCTTTTATGCAGATTCCAACTATATCGAAGAACTTCCGGAAAACTTCTTTGCAAACAATAAAAACCTGCAGTGGGTATCCATGCGTGCAAATAAATTAAAGAAGATCAACAAAAGCGATTTTGCGGGACTTACAGAGCTGAAATATCTGGAGCTGGACAACAATCAGATCGAAACGATCGCAAAGGGAGCTTTTGACGGCGATGCGGCACTGGATCAGTTTGGATTATCCGGCAACTTCCTGGAAAGCCTTCCGGAAGGTCTGTTTAAAGATGCCGGAGCATCCATGACCTTTTTGAATATTTCCGGAAATATGTTTGAGACACTGCCATCTGCCATCAGCGATGCAGTAAAATTAAAGAAACTGATCGCATACAATAACGTACTGACCAGCATTGCCGATGTGGATTTCAGTAAAATGGCAGATCTTACGGAAATTAACTTCATGAAAAACTATATTGCAGAGATCAAAGACGGAACCTTTGCAAAGAACAGCCACCTGCTGTCCGTTGATCTGCATGACAATCAGCTGACAAACCTCTCAGGAAGTGTATTTGCAGGTACCTTTGAGAACAGCAGAGGAGATGGCAAACTGCAGAAACTGGATATCACCCTCAACAACATCCGCGTCGTAGATCCGGCTTTAATGAAAAAATGTGATACCTCCATCAACAAATTTTATCCGCAGAAGACAGCACTTTCCCTGACATTGAAAAAAGACAGTGACACCCAGATCAGCTGGAGTCAGGATCTGAGCATGCTGGATCTGGTATTCTGGTTTGATCAGACCGTAAGCGATGAGCAGAGAGAACTGGAGACACCGGAAGATTACCGGGCAATGCTGGAGCAGAACGGCTGGAAAGGCAAAACCATCACAGAAATCCTTCTTGCAAAGAACGATTCTTATGACTGGGATGTTATCACAGAAGTGCAGAAGAAAAATGCAGACGGAAGCTGGACAACCGTATCCGACAACACCGTAACAAGAGAGGCGGAAGCACTGACCGGAAGTTTCAAAGTAACGGATAAAGGCGTATACCGTATCATGAAAATGGTAAATACAACCCTGAACGGTTCCAAACAGTATCGCTTTACTGCATATTCCAACGTGATCGATCTGTCTGCAAACAGCGGAAACAACAATAACAACAATAACAACGGAAATAATAACAGCAATAATAATAACAGCAACACAGACAATGGCACAAACGGAAATCAGAGTCCAGGAACACAGACTGTCAGCAAACCGGCAAAAGTAACAAAACTGACCGTAACTTCCAAGAAGAAAAAAGTAACTCTGAAATGGAAGAAAAACAGCAAAGCAACCGGATACGAAATCTATCGTGCCACAAAGAAAAACGGCAAGTACAAAAAGATCAAAACAATCAAAAAAGCATCTGTTGTAAAATTCACAGACAGTAAAGTAAAGAAAGGCAAAACTTACTATTATAAAGTAAGAGCTTATAAGACCGTAAAAGGAAACAAAGCAAACGGAAAATTCAGTGCTGTCAGAAAAGTGAAGATCAAAAAATAACAAAAACTGCAAATAATAACAAAATTCCCCCTTCTGGTTGGAAAAAATATCTTCAAAATGTGTTACAATATAGAACAGTAACAGGCAGGCCTCGCAAAAGCGGGGCTTGTTTCTCTGTAATATAAGATCAGCAAAGAAGAGGAGAAAAGCGATGAAGCACAAAGCAGTCACACAGCGTATCTTTGCATGGATGCTTGCTCTGGCATTGCTGTTTACCGGCATTCTTCCGGCAAATACAGCAAGCCTGACCGTAAATGCAGCGAGTACGACAAAAAGCAGCAATGAAATCACAACTGCAGAAGAATTTCCGACCAAAATTCCAGCAGGTGAAACCTATACACTGACGGCGGATATTAAGCTGGCAGACGGACAGCAGATCACAGATCTTGCCGGAACTCTGGACGGACAGGGACATGTGATCACCCTTTCCGGGAAAGCACTGGCGGAAAACGTATCCGGTACGATCCAGAACCTAGGAGTTGCAGGATCTGTTGATGTTACTTCCGGCTATAGAGGAAGTATTGCAGACAATCTGACCGGAACCATTCAGAATTCTTATTCTCAGGCAAAGATCAATGACAACTGGAATACTGTTGGCGGACTGGCTGGAACGATAAAAGGCGGAACTGTCCGTAACTGTTACTATGCAGCAGAGCTGGAGATGATGAATGGCGGAATTGCAGCCTATGCAGCAAGTGATGCAAGATCGCAGATCTCAAACAGCTATTTTCAGTCCGGAACTATGATTGAGACAGTTGCCATGGCAGCTTCCAACGCAGATGTCAGCGACTGTGCATCCAAATCTGCTGATGAATTAAAAACAACAGACACCGTTGCTCTGTTAAATACAGGTATCGTCGATACCGGCTATATCTTTGCAGTCTCCGAAGATGGTGGATTTCCGGTTCTGGTAAAGGGAGCGGCCGAAATCAGCTGGACACCGCTTGAAAATGCACTGAAGCAGGCAGAAGGCTATGAAGAGGAAAACTATACGGAAGAGAGCTGGAAGACACTTTCTGATGCAGTAGCAGCCGGAAATGCTTTAAAAGCAGGCGAAGAGGTGACACAGGAGCAGATCACAGCGGCAGCAAAGGCGATCACCGATGCGATCGCAGCACTGAAAAACAGACCGACGACAAAACCGGTGGCACTGCCGGAGAATGTGATCTCCATCTCTTCCCAGGCAGATTTTTCCAAGATGGACAATGCAAAAGGCAAATATTTCGTCCTGACACAGGATATCACGGTAAACAGTGATTATGAAGATAAAAGTTTTTATATGAATTATTCTCCGTTTGCCGGGGTTCTGGACGGACAGGGACATACCATTACGTTTGAAAACGCAGGCTCGCTGTTTGCAAATCTGTCAGCAGGTGCTGTGATCCAGAACCTGACGGTAAAAGGAACGATGACCGGAAGCAGCAGTAATGTGACCGGACCGTTTGGAACGACCGCCTATGGTGCTTCCATTTTGAACTGTAAAAGTGAGATCAGCGGAGCAAACGTGGCAGGATTTATCGGGAAGACCGGAGCCTATATGGGAGCAAGTGCTTCCGATGACCGCGACGGTGTGATCGCAAACTGTATCGCAGTGGGAGATACCGGAAAAGGGGCACTCTGTAACAGCAGCAGCAACAACAGCGGTGCGGCGATCGTTGAGAACTGCTACTGGCTGGATACACTGGGCAGCGGTTCCGGTGCAATGTCCGAAGAGGACATAAAAACGCTGGATCTGGTAGAAAAGTTAAATGCCAATAAAGGCGAAAACGGAACTTCCTGGGGACAGGGAAGTGACGGTTATCCATACTTTGGCGAAAATCAGGATTATACACCGGGACAGTATGAATGGCCGGAGACAGGCGAAAACAAATACGATATTGCATTTCAGGCAAATAACGAAACAGAACCGACCGTTCTGGAGAATGCAAGACTGGAAGTAAGCCCGGATGCTGTTGGAATGGCAAACATAGCCGGAACTTTTTCTCTTGTGGATTATACTCTGCCGGAAGGCGAGAGCCTTTCCTGGAGCTTTCAGCAGAGAAAACCGGAACGTGCCTTTGAAATTTATGAAGATGGAACATTCTGTGTAAACGGAACCGGAACAGCAGTGCTTCAGGCAGTAAAGAACAACAGCGACGGCAGTCAGGAAATCCTGGCATCTGTAGCGATCCGTTCCAGCAGAATCCAGATGACAGATATGAAACTGTATGTGGATGGAGAAGATGTAACGGACGGAAAAGTTACGGTACAGGGTTCTGAATACAAGCATATTACCGTAAAAGCACAGTATCAGGGCAGTGAAGAGTATCAGGATGTTTCTTACGCTTCCTTTATCTATGCAGCGGATGAAGCGGGTGCAAAACTTCTGCATAACCGCACCGATTCTTCCAGCGGCTTTTCCTTTAAAGAGACCGGAAGTGCAGTCTTTACAGTAACTGCAAAAAATCAGCCGGAAATTCACAAAACCGTGACGGTAACCTCTGCTTATGTGCCGGTAACATCCGTTGTTCCGGCAATTTCCGGCACAAAAGAAATACACAGCCGAAATGCAAACAGCGACGGACAGGAAACGGATGGCAGAGTTGCATTTAATCCAATCCTTGGTTCGGCAGTTGTCACACCGGCAAATGCAACCAATGCAGATAAAGTAACGATCACAAGTGATGATCTGGACGGAACGATCGCATACTATACAAATGGCGAAAAGGCTTACATACCGAAACAGGCCGGAACGGTAACCTTTACAGCGACGATCGAAGATACCAATCCGCAGACGGGAGAAACGAAAACAGTTTCCGGTGACAGTACGGTAACCTTTGTCTACAAAAACAACGTAAAAACCGTAGAACTTGCAGAAGAAAATAAGAATATGACGGTAGAAGCCGGCAAGAGCAGTGCAGTGTTTGCACCAATTGTCACAGGTGAACTGGATGATCAGGGATACGATGTCACGGAACCGGCTCTGAAATGGACTTACAGCCAGAGAGGTATTGCACAGGTTGTGAGAACCGGAAGCGGTTACTGGAAAAAGAACGGCGATTATAATGTGAACGATCCGGATTATGGTTCCTATCTTCCGGTGGCAGAATATCAGATTACGGGACTCTCTGAAGGAACCGTGACAGCAACCGGAACACCGATCGATGGCAAAAATAACGTAAAACCGGTAACGATCACCATTACCGTAACAAAGGGAAGCACCGCAGATATCGATGTAAAAGCAAAAGCAGAAGAAGGCATCAACAGTGCCGTAACGTACATCACAGAAAAACACAGCACAGACGGCTATGCGTATGGAGATGAATGGCTGATCTACGCATTGCTTCGCAATGGAGTTGAGATCAGCTCAGATGTGCAGGATGCTTATTATCAGTCTGCTGCAGCGGAAGTAAAGAAATGGAATGCAGACCAGAAGCCGACAGACATCGAGCGTGTTGCCCTGACACTTACGGCAATGGGCAAAGATATCACCGATGTGGACGGTACAGATCTGGTATCCATGATCTGCAATTCCGAAAAGCTGAGCGATGGATCAAATGAACTGATCTATGCACTGATGGCACTCGATGCAGCCAATGCTGCGATTCCGGCGAATGCAAAATGGTCCAGAAACACGATCATAGAAGCAATGCTTGGTTTTCAGAATGAAAACGGTGGATTCGGACTGACCGGAAAAGACAGCACCAGTGTAGATATGACGGCCATGGCACTTCAGGCCCTTGCACCTTATCAGGAGCGAACCGAAGTAAAAGAAGCAATTGATCGTGCAGTTTCCTGTTTAAAAGAGGAGATGCGTGATGATTTCGGATATGGAACTTCCGAATCTACGGCTCAGGTACTTCTGGCACTTTCCTGCCTTGGCATTGATCCGACTTCTGCAGAAGTGGGATTTGGTACACCAAACTTTAATATGATCACAAATCTGATGAAATACCGCCAGAATGACGGAGGATTTTCACATCTGTCTAACCTTACAAAATCGCAGGAAATGTCAACGGTACAGGTACTGCAGGCACTTGATGCATATAAAAAAGGAACAAACACCTACTGGCTGATAAATGGTGAAAATCAGAGCGTGGCTGTCACCATCCTTGGCGATGAGGTACACGACAGCGACAAAGACGGAAAGATCCATGCATTTGTAAAGAATAACCTTCAGGTATGGGCAGCACAGAGCGAGTATCGTGTTCCGAAAAATGCAACCGCCATGGAAGCTCTGGATGCGGCACTTGCGGCCAATAAAATGACCAGTGAGAAAAAATACGGTGACACTTACATTGCATCGGTTACAAGAGCAGACGGCGTGAAACTCGGAGAGTTTACAAACGGAAGCAAATCCGGCTGGAAATACAGCGTGAACGGAACGGAACCGGATGTTGGTGCATGTGATTATACATTAAAAGACGGTGATGTTGTCATGCTGCACTATACAGACAACTATGCAAAAGAAAATACAGAAATCGATGAACAGGTAGAAAATGTTATTCGACTGATCGCAGCTCTTCCTTCCTTAGATAAGCTTACACGGAACGATCAGGAAGCAGTAAAAGCAGCAAGAGCAGCATACGACGCACTTACCGATACACAGAAAGCAAATGTGGAAAATGCAGATCTGCTGGTAAAAGCGGAAGCACAGCTCAAGGCTTTACAGGATGCAAAGAAAGACGATGATAAAAAGGACAACAACAAGGGCGATAACAGCAATAACAACAACAGTAATAATACAAACAACGGCACAAACGGAAATCAGAATCCGGGCACACAGACCATTGTCAGACCGGCAAAAGTAACAAAACTGACCGTATCTTCCAAAAAGAAAAAAGCATTCCTGAAGTGGAAGAAGAACAGCAAAGCAACCGGATACGAAATCTACCGTGCCACAAAGAAAAACGGCAAGTACAAAAAGATCAGAACGATCAAAAAAGCATCTGCCGTAACATTCACAGACAGCAAAGTAAAGAAAGGCAAAACTTACTATTATAAAGTAAGAGCTTACAAGACCGTAAAAGGAAACAAAGCAAACGGAAAATTCAGTGCTGTCAGAAAAGTAAAGATTAAAAAATAGCAAAAAACGATAAAAAAAGGAGCTGCCTGCGACAGCTTTGGAAGGTTTATGTATAGTTTCCTAAAACAATCATTTACAGAAAGGAAAAGCAAGGCATGAAGAAAATGACACTTGGAAATCGTATCCTTGCCATGCTTCTGGCGTTTGTCATGATCCTGACCGGAATCGCTCCTGGCACATTCAATGCCCGGGTCGTGAAAGCAGCTGATGCGACAGAACAGAGATTTAACAGGATCTACCGTGAAGACGGCATCGTACAGGTGATAAATTCCATTTACCAGAATTCGGACAGCATACTGACGCCGAAGGAAACATCACATCGTATCAAGGCACGGAAGGCCGGTGAAGTTACAGATAACAGCCAGGTATCCGACAAAGTCGATATAGATCAGATTGTAAAAGAAGGTATCACAAGTGCATCCACCTTCCTGAACAGCCAGAACTATAAATACGAATGCAGCGGTGCATCCGACTGGTATATCATGTCAAAACTGCGTACCGGACAGACGATCAGCGATGCAGAAAAAGAAGCATACGGTCAGAGTGCTGTTTCTGTTGTTTCAAAATGGAAAGCAAACCAGAAACCGACCGATATCGCAAGAGTGGCATTGACTCTGTCTGCTATGGGCAAAGATATCACGAATGTAGGCGGTGTAAATCTTGCAGCAATGCTGTACAGCAGCGACAGACTGGAAGACGGTTCAAACGAACTGAGCTGGACACTGATCGCATTGGATGCAACCTCTCAGAAAATTCCTGCAGATGCAAAATGGAACAGAGAATCCATGATCGATGCACTGCTTGGATTCCAGAATGAAAACGGTGGTTTTGGCCTGTTTGACAACAAATCAACAGGTGTAGATATGACTGCTATGATCCTGCAGGCACTGGCACCATATGTAAAAGAAGCGAAAGTACAGACGGCGGTTGACAAAGCATTTATTTATCTGAAAGATGCTATGGACGAAGAATACGCTTATACTTCTTCCGAATCTGCTGCACAGGTTATCCTGGCACTTGCCTGCCTGAAACTGGATGCCGTGGATGCAGGTTTTGCAGCAGAATCAAAAGGTATCTTCTCAACGCTTGAGAAAAATTACCGCGTGAAAGACGGCGGTTATGCACATCTGAAAAATGGTGCTGCCAATGCAATGGCTTCTTACCAGATTATGGAAGCATACGAAGCATACAGAAGATTTAAAGCATCCGAAGAAGGCTACTGGGATATGAACTCCCTGAAACCAAGTACCCCGGAGACGCCGTCTACCCCGGAAACACCGAACACCCCGGAGACGCCGTCTACTTCGGAAACACCGGGCACCCCGGAGACGCCATCTACACCGGAAACGCCATCCACGGATAAGACACCGGAAACACCGACCACAGAAAAACCGGCTAAGAAACCGGCCAGACCTGTGATCAGAAAGGCAGCAGCAGGAAAGAAAAAAGCAACTCTGACCTGGAAAAAAGTCAAGGGTGCAGCCGGATATCAGGTATATCGTTCCATGCGTAAAAACGGCAAATACGTTTGCGTGAAGAAAAACCTGAAGGCAGCAAAATACACAGACAAAAAGCTGAAAAAGGGCAAAACTTACTATTACAAAGTACGTGCATATAAAAAAGTCAACGGAAAGACCATTACTGGTGCATATTCTGCCATACGTAAAGTTAAGGTAAAATAAAGTTACAGAGAAACAAAAAAACAGGAGTATGGATACGCTCTTCGGCAGAAGGAGTGTTCCATACTTCTTCCTGTTTTATAGGAAGGAGTCCATATTTTGAATATAAGAAGACGCACAAAGAATATTATTGCTGCTCTGCTTGCCATGGTTTTATGCCTGACGGGATTTCTGCCGTCATCCGGTATGCAGACAGTCAGAGCAGAAGAAAAAGAAGCAAAGATCTGGTTTAAAGACAGCGAAGACAACGCAGACAGTGGTAAAGCCACGTTTGTATCGGACAAGGGCGGAATCGTTTATGCATCCGTAGAAAAATTTACCGTTGGACAGGGCTATCTGATCGAGCCGACGGAAGTTTCCTTTGAAGCCGGAGAGACTTATGCAGATATCATCGAAAAACTTCTGAAAGCAAACGGCTATACTTACGATGCACAGAACACCGGAATGGGATTCTATCTGGCAGAGATCGACCATGCAGACAGCGGTGTACTGAATATTCCGCAGTGTATTTCAAATATGTCAGAAGATGCACCGACCAATGACAAACACAAGTCGAATCCGTATAAAGATACGCAGGGGCTTGGTGAGTTTTCATACTCCAATTATTCTGGATGGTATTATTTCGTAAACAACGAAAATCCGGGCCTTGGAATGGGCGGGGTAAAAGCCAGTGACGGAGATGTGGTGCGTTATCAGTTCACACTCTACGGACTCGGTGCAGATCTGGGAGATAAGCCAAATGATCAGACAGGCGGTATCAAAGCACTGGAACTGCCGAACAAAGATTCCGTCACCAAAAATCTGGCACTTATGAGACAGATCCTGGCAAAAGATGACAAGGCTGATCCGGAAGGTATATACAAAAACGTTCTGAAAATCGTAACCAATATGGACAGCACAAAAGAACAGTTTGCTCAGGCAGAGCAGAGAGTGTCCGCCTGGCTTGCAGAGTATCCGCAGAAAAAAGCAGAGCGTGACAGGGCAGAAAAGGAAAAAGCAGAGCGTGAGAAAGCCGCAAAGGAGGCAGCACTTCAGAAAAAATATACACCGGCCAAAACGACACTGAGATCCATCAAAAATGCCGGAAAAAACAAAGTACGACTCACCTGGAAAAAAGTATCCAAGGCTACCGGTTACGAAATCTACCGTAGCACAAAGAAAAAAGGCACTTACAAAAAAATAAAAACCATCAGCAAAAACAAAACCGTATCTTTCGTGACCAAACTGCCGAAAAAGAAAGGAACCTGTTACTTCAAAGTCCGTACGTATCGCAAAGCCGAAGGCAAAGTTTATTACGGCAAAGATTCCGCTGTGAAAAGCAAAAAAGTAAAATAGAGAAAATATATCAATATCCAGACGTCCATCCGGAGAGCAGATCTCCGGGTGGACGTTTTTTGTGCTTCTGATACCTGTATAAGAAGAATATGTCATGCGATGCATGACGTGCACCTTGCAGCAAGAATGTCAGATGGATTCTTGGACAGATGTAAATAAAAAAATGAATATAAACAGTGCATAACAGTTGACAACAGTACTAAACTGTTATATACTGTTTGCAACAAAAGCAAAGAAATGGAGGAATCTATGAAACTGATCATCAACAATTCTTCCATGCAGCCAATCTATGAGCAGATCTGCACACAGATCAAGAATAAAATCTTAAGCGGTGAACTGAAACAGGAGGAGATGCTTCCCTCTGTGAGAACCTTCGCGAAAGAACTGAGGGTCAGTGCGTTGACGGTAAAAAAGGCCTACGATGCTCTGGAACAGGAGGGCTTCATCGTTACAGTGCATGGAAAAGGAAGCTTTGTATCCGGAGTCAATCAAGAGCTTCGCATGGAAGAAAAAAGAAAAGAAGTAGAAACGGATCTGGAACAGGCGATCCGCAAAGCAAGGAGCTGCGGCATGACAGAAGCAGAGATACGGGAGCTGTTTGAGCTGATCCTGGAAGATTAGGAGGAGAAGAGGATGGAAGAGATTTTGCTGGATTTAAAAAATGTCAGAAAACAATATGCAAATTTTTCACTGGAATGTTCGATGCAGGTAAAGCGTGGAAGTATCACCGGGCTGATCGGTGCAAACGGAGCCGGAAAGACGACCATTTTCAAAGCATCACTGGGACTGATCCATACAGACGGCGGTGAGATCCGGATGATGGGAAAGACACCGCAGCAGCTGACAAACGAAGAATGGGAAAAGATCGGAGTGGTACTTTCCGATGCGACCTTTCCGAATATTCTGACAGCGGAAGATGCAGGTGCGATCCTGAAAAAGATGTATCATCGGTTTGATAAAGCAGATTTCGAAGAGAAATGCAGAACATTCGCTATCCCGATGAATAAAAAGATGAAAGAAATGTCAACCGGAATGAAGGCAAAACTGAAAATTCTGATGGCAATGTCTCATCAGGCAGAAATCCTGATACTAGATGAGCCGACCTCCGGTCTGGATGTGATGGCAAGAGAGGGGATTCTGGATGCTCTGCGTGCCTATATGGAGCAGGAAGAGCGGGCAATTCTGATCAGTTCGCATATTTCCGGGGATCTGGAAAATCTCTGCGATGATCTTTATCTGATCGATCAGGGAAAAATCCGTCTGCACGAAGATACCGATGTTCTGCTGGATCAATACGGTATTTTAAAAGTGACTGAATCCGAATTTGCGGCACTGGATAAACAATATATTCTGGCATACTGCAAAGAAGATTTTGGATATCGCTGTCTCACCGATCAGAAACAATATTACATGGAAAATATGCCGCAGATCGTGATTGAAAAGGGAACGATCGATGAAGTGATGAAAACCATGTTAAAAGGCAGCAGCCGGAAAGGAGTATCGTTATGAGAGGATTGTTCGAAAAAGATATCAGAATAATAAAAAATCAGAAAAAAATGATGCTGATCTTTGCTGGAATGGGAGTTTTACTGCTTCTGTCAGGTGTGGAGATTTCCTTTATCCTGCCTTATATGGCATCCGTGATGACGAGCGTTGCAATCAGCACGATCAGTTATGACAGCATGGACAATGGAAACAGCTTTCTTTTTACCCTTCCGGTCAGAAGAAAAGACTATGCAACAGAAAAATATTTCTTTGTATGCGGATTCGGAGCAGTTTCCGCACTGATCGTAGCTATCGCCTGTGGGATTCTTCTGCTGGTTAGAAAAAGCGAAATGACAGCAGGTGCCTTTGGCGTAGAGACAATGACATGTCTGCTGATTGTGCTTCTCCTTGCAGATCTGCTGGTTCCATTACAGATCAAATTCGGGGCAGAAAAATCAAAGATCGTGATTCTGGCAACGGTTGGTATTCTGGTTCTGGGCTTTGAAATTATGAAAAATCTGGATCAGTACATGCAGGGAATCAGCAGCTGGGGCAGAAATTTATGGCAGATCATCAGCAGTTATAAAATTTTGTTTGGCATTGCCGGAATCCTTTTGGTCGCATTGCTTACCTTCATATCCTGGACGATCTCCTGCCGTGTGCTGGAAAAGCAGGAAATGTAAAAAATATCAGGTCCAAAGGTCAAGAAAAAGAGAAATAGTACTTGACCGGAGGACCTGTTTTTGCTAAAGTTATATTACGATATAGTAATAGGAGCTGCCTGAATCCCACCGGCTCCTGAACTATAAGAATATAATATAACAGGAGGTAAAAACAATGGGTTGGTATGGATTATCCGATTCTGAACATGAAATCATGAAGTACATCTGGAAACATGAAGAGGTAACATTAAGAGAGGTGGTAGCCTGGCTGGAGAACAGAGGCTATACGTGGAAGCAGCAGACTGTCTATACGCTTCTGAACCGCCTGATAGATAAAGGTGCGATCACAGCGATCAAGAAAGGAAATTATCGCTTATATTATCCGGCGATCACAGAAGATGAGCTGATCGGACAGTGGACGGAAAATCTGGTAGAGAATGAATACCAGGGATCCCTGAAGAACTTTCTGCTGGCATTCACCAGAAAAAAATCACTGACCAGAACAGAGGCAGATGAGCTCCGCAAAATTCTAGACGAAAAAGAAGAATAAAGCGAAAATAAGGGAGCAAAGGAGAAGAAATATGTGGGATTTGCCGATGTATATGGGACTGGTCGGAAGCGTAGCATATGTTGCGTATAAATTGCTATATCGGATGACAGGAAAAGAAAAACTGAGTGCATCCGGCCGCTGGATTCTGCTGAGAGTTGTGATGGTATTTTATCTGCTTCCGTTTCCACTGCTGTCAGAGCCGTTAAAGAAGATGGTAAGAAATCTGTCTGACAGGGATATCCTCTTTCGGAAAGTGAATGAAGGGGTGTATTGGGAAGATGTTTCAAAAACGTTCTATATAGGAAAAAGCGGGTATATGACATTTGGAACAATGGAGATCTGGAAACGAAATATTCTGATAACAGGAGTTGTTGTTTTTCTGATCTATATGCTGCATTTTCTGAAAACTTATCAGGAATGTCGCAGACTGGCACAACGGATTCCGGGGCAGAAGCCAAAGAATGATCTGGATGATGCCAGCAGCCGGATTGCCAGGAAGTATCATGTAACCATAAAATATGTCCCAGAAAAATGTGGTTCTTTTACGCAGGGGATCAGGCGTCCGACCGTTGTGATCGCACAGTCTGAAGATGAAAAAGCAACACAGTATCAGACCAGGCATGAAATGACACACATCAGGTATCACCATACCTTCTGGTCACATCTTGCCTTTCTGGTAAATGCAGTCCATTTCTGGAACCCACTGGCTTACCTTTTTTATCAGGAAGTGCGTCAGTGCATTGAATTGCATTGCGATGAGCAAGTATGTCAGTCACTGACAAGAGAAGAATGTATCGAATATGGAAAACGGATACTGGATGCAGCAGTGCAGGATTCCAATACCGGTGTGCTGAATTTCAGAGGAAAGATCCGTTATCATAATATGGAGGAGAGAATCAAAATGATCAAAAGAAAACCGAAAACGAAAAAAGGAATCTTGCTGGCAACGTTGCTGCTGATGTCCGCAGCTACCGCAATCCCGGTACTGGCATATGAAAGCCCGAAAATTGTTTATAATGAAGAGCTTGAGGCTGGAGAGATACCAACGGATATTGTTTTTGTTATTGATGGAGCTGAAGAACCTGATTGGGCTACAGATGGGATCCCGAAAGAAGAGATTCCCTTTATCACGACAGATGCCTATTTTATGGATGAAGCTGGAAATGTTACTTATCTTTCAGAAGAAGATGTAAGCGTGCAGGCGATATGTAGTCATTCCTTTAAAAGTGCAACAATTAGTGAACATAGAGTAATTACAACAGGTGGCTGTACAGTGACAACCTATAGATGTCAGTTATGTACAAAATGCAAGTACACAAAAAATAAAGTGAAACAGCAAAAAATAAGTTATGAGGTGTGTAAACACAAATAGTGAATAGTAATAAAATCCAATTGGACAAAAGTAATAAAAATAGAAATGCCTGATGGGATTTTTTGTAAATATTATCAGAAATAAGTAGGAACGTTGCTCCTTATCGAAAGAAATATTTTGTTATTTTGCATATTACCATTGACAAAAATTAAAATAAATAGTATACTACGAATAAGTAATAAAAAACAAAAGAGAGGAGTTGGTGGATAAGAGAAAATAAAGAGAGATAAGATAATGGGGAAGCAAAGACCGGAGCATGAAAACAGATTTTATACTTCAACAAAAAAATTAGAAGTGGATTTATACCGTGAAGTATGAAAAAATGTAGTGTATTACGAAAGGGGAAAGCTATATGAATAAATGGAAGAAGGTAGTAGGAAATGTTATGGTAGCAAGTATGATATTGACGAATACTTCAGCAATATCAGTCGCAGCAAAAGAAACAGAAGCGGAAAAACAGTATGTTATTCTTGCAGAAAATGATGCATATGAAATAATGGGATCAGAACTGCCGGAAGATGCAGAAAAAGAGACACTGGAAAGTGACACAAGTCTGGTTGTTGCTACATTAACAGAAAAAGAAGCAAGACAGATTGAGAAAAAAGAGAATGTGATTATTGAAGAAGATGTTCTGCTGAAAGCAAGTGAAGAAGATGATAAAGAATATTCTGCAGAAGAGAAAAGAAAACGCAGACAGGAAATCAAAGAAAAGAAGAAAAAGAGCTTAGAGGAAGCAGAAGAAACAGAAGATTCTGAGAAAGAGAAAACGGAATGGAATCTTCAGGCGATCCGTGCAGAAAATCTGGATGTAAGTGAAGATGCGAACGGAAAAATCAAAGTGGCAGTATTAGACTCCGGTATTGACTATGTAACAGGAATCGACATTGCCGGAAGCGTAAATTTGGTAGAAGAGGACGAGGATATTCTTCCGATCTTCCAGGATATGACAGGACATGGAACAGGAATTGCAAGTATTATTGCTGCAAATGGAGAAAACGACATTAAGGGTATTAATCCTGATGTGGAATTATATTCCGTTAAAATTTTGGATAAAGAGAATTCAGCTACACTCAGCCGGGTGATCAGAGGAATTTACTGGTGTATAGAAAATAATATCAATATTATAAATATGAGTTTCGGAACAAATGTGTATTCCGCAGCTTTAGAACAGGCTGTCAAAGATGCCTATGATGCAGGAATCTTAATGATCGGTGCAGCCGGAAATGAAGGAGAAAGCGTTGAATATCCGGCGGCGTTTGAGGAAGTAATGGCAGTTGCAGCGACAGATGAAGAAGCCAATATCAGCGATTTCAGCAACAGAGGAGATGAGCTTGAAATTGCAGCACCGGGAGAGAAAGTAAAAGTGTCAGGTTTCTTTGACGGAACTTCTGTAACACACGGAACAAGTATTGCCGTACCTCATGTTGTCGGAGTGGCTTCTCTGGTATGGGAAAAAGATTTAAATAAAAGCAGTGAATTTGTAAGACAGCTTATCGAGCAGAGTGCAAAACAGATCGACAACATTAATGAATGTGGTTTGCTGGATGCTGAAAATACATTGAAAAATTATGAAGAGTTTGAGAAGATTTTTGACGAAGAGCAGGGAAAAGCTTCCAGACGACTGGAAGAAAATCAGCAGGCACCGGAGCGTTTTGAAGAGATCAGTGAAGATCAGGCATACGTAGAAGGCAGATGGCATGGAACAGACCATCAGGCAGCCGTTGATAAAGGAGCAGTTGGTTTTACTACAGAAGCGATCACTAATATTAAAAAGGGAATCGTCTATCCAGATGGAAAGGCATCAGGATGGCAGAGTGGACAGGATAATTCACGATGGCATGGAAAATGGGAAGACTTTAATGATAACTATGAAATTAATTATGTGGCGGCATGTGATATGGTGACCTATACAGCTACAAATGATGGAGCAGTTGATACGGATTTTACATATGAGGATTATCCAGGATTATCTAAGAAGGTGTATAATGATCTGAAAAAGGATATTAACGGATTGCAGAGCAAATACAGTACGCTGCTTACAACAGATACACCGGAAAACAGGAAATATTTTCTTTATGGATGTGGTCTGCATATTATAACAGATGCTTTTGCACATTCGACTACGAAAAAAGACGGAACTATTATTGGACACAGCTATAATAACGGAACATATCCAGACAAGACCAGCTATCATCACAGACGCTATCAGACAGCAGTAAAAGTGGTAGAATATGCATTAAAAAGTTTACAAGATGATATATATTGTGACGGTGAAGAAGTGGTTAAAGCTTTGAAGCAGATATACACAGACGAAGCAACCTATAAAATGATAAAGATCAAAAAGTATGTGAACGATAATGGATATTCGAATGCGATCTTAAGCAAAGTGAATATTGATACGCCTAAAATACCATAAAACATATTTTGTGCAAATAAAACAACAAAAAAACGTAAACAAAATGTAAATTATCATAAATACACAAAAATGCAGCAAAAAAGCATTGACAATTCTTCCAAAGAAAGATATATTACAGTTACGAAGTACGAAAAATAAATATCAAGGAGGAAAAAGGATGGGAATGAAAAAATTGAAAAAAGCGGCGATGATAGCGGCAGCCAGTATGTTTGTAATGATGATGCCGATGATCCAGACACATGCCGCACCGACGGATGTGATCGAAAACAATGAGAGCGGTATTCCGGATAAGACACTTTATCAGAATATTCTGAAAGTACTTGGCAAGCAAAGTACCGATACTTTTACAGAGCAGGAAGCATCCAGTGTGGAAGAACTGGAAATTGTAGATTATAAAAAAATACCTATGGAAAGTCTGAAAGGAATCGGTTATCTGACAAATCTGGAAACTCTGAAAATCCAGGATCAGTGGCAGCTTTCCAGTCTGGAAGGTCTGGATGGAAGACTGAAAAAACTTGATGCACTGAATGTATCGTATAGTGGTATTACAAGCATAAAAGAAGTAGCAAACCTGCCATCGCTGGTCTATCTTACTTTTGAGGGAGATAAGATCCGCAGTCTGGATGGAATTCAGGGACTGAAAAATCTTCGTTCTCTGAATGTTTACGGTAATCGACTGACCAGCCTTCAGGGGATTGAAAGTGCAGTAAATCTGGAAGATATTTTTCTATATGACAATCAGCTGACCAGCCTGAAAGGAATTGAAAATCTCACTAAGCTTAAAAAACTGGAAGTCGGAAAAAATCGACTCAAGAACCTGAAAGGGATTGAAAAACTGACAAATTTGGAAGAGCTTGGTGTTTCAGAAAACAGACTGACAGATATAAAAGAAATCAAAAATCTGAAAAAGTTGGAACGGATATATGCATTTTGCAATAAAATCAAGACTTTACCGAACCTGAAACAGTTCAGCAAACTGAAGTATGTATTTTGCGATTTTTCAGATAATCTTCTTTCCGAAAAAGAACTGGCAGCCAAACTTCCGAAAAGATTTCTGACAGGCGGTAAAAACAAAAAGGCATGGCTGTCAGATCAGAAAGAGTTCCAGAAATTAAAACGCACGATCAAGCTGGTAAATCCGAAAAAGAAAAACGAGATTTCTGTAAAAACAAAAGAGATATCCGGCTATGCATTCCCGGAAGCTTATGTTGAACTGAAAAATCTGAAAACAGGAAAGACAACCAAATGCGTGAAGGCAGATAAGAACGGATACTTCAAACTGAAAAAACTGAACCTGAAAAAATGGGGCGGAGCAAAAGTTCAGGTAAACCTCTACAAATACAGTAAAGAGCAGAAGAGAAACGTTCAGGTAGTCTGCAATACCGTTCTGAAGGTGAAAAAGAAATAAAAAATGTAATATTATAAAAAGAAGGGAAGTGTAGCAAATGAGAAACAATGTAAGAAAAAAGATGAGACTGATATGTCTGCTGTTTGCTATGGTCTTGCTGGCAGGGGTTCCGGCAGCAGCAAAGGACAGAAAAAATCAAAAAGCGGCGGCAGAAAATGTTGTAAAAAAAGAAATGGTATGCAAAACGAACGGAACCATTTACCAGTGGAAAAATGATTCCTGGCGAATCAAAAAGAAAACGATTCGTACCAAAAAAGAATTTAAAAAGTTCCAGACGGTGCTGAAGAAAAAGCAGGAAAAAGGCCTCAGAAAAATGTTAAAAAAACAGTATGCCGGAACGAATTTCAGGAAAAAGAGCATCGTGCTTGTTCCGCAGCTGCTTTCACCATATATGAATTATAAGTATAAGGCCATGGTAACAAAGTTCGATGCAAAAGGAAAACTGGTCGGTGAAATCCAGATCGAGAGAAGCGGAAACATGGATAAACCAGGCGTGTCCTATCCGGCAATCGTGAAAACATATGTGATGGTTGTACGAGTTCCGAAAGCACAGGAAGCAATGATTGATTATTATCAGATTGCGTTTCAGGATTAAAGCAGAATCACTGCACATTCTACACTTCGTTCCGGTCGGCACAAAACCATTGTCCACTGGACAATGTGTGCCCTCGCGGAGCGTTTATCTCAGTCGGAGATTGTACTCCCACTGAGAAAGACTTGTTATTACTCACCACTTGCAGAAGTGGGAGTCTTCTCGACTGAGATAAACAGTTTACTAAAAAACAATAAAAAATTGAATAAAATCTATAGAATGAAAACAAAATCTATAGAATGTATTATGGAAAGGATCAGAAAAAACTGATAGTCTGTAAGAGAAATGAAAACCCGAAAACTGGTGCGTTCAGCACCGGGATCTATAAACAAAGAAAGGATGGGGAAAGGGAATGAAAGAACACAGACAGCTCAGAAAATTCTGGTCCTTTTTACTGGCGTTTGCCATGGTGTTTACCACAGCAGTCGGAAACATCGGACCAGTCGTTATGGCAGCAGATGATGATACGTTTGTAGAAGTCACTGTTCCAAACGGAGATTTTGAGTCCGGGGAAACGGCATGGACGTTTACCGGTGACATTCAAAATCTGGATTATTACTGGAAATTATTTCAAAGTGCTGCGATGACAAACAACCAAACCACCATGTATGAGGTGTGCAGCAAGAAGAACACAAGTGTAACGAAAACTTACAAATGTTCGCAGACAGTAAAAGGACTGGTGCCGGGTACTTACAAGGCATCCATCGATGCAACCGGCGGAAATGATCCGGGAACACATACCACCACACTGACAGCAGGCGGAAAATCGGTTGCAGTCACACCAAATAAATGGAACGAATGGGTGACTTACACAACCGATATGTTTGAAGTAGGTGAGGATGGAACCTGTGAGATCAGCATTGACAGTACCGTAACCGGTCAGTACCTCGATATGGACAATGTAAAACTTTACCGCAAATCTGAAGCAGGACCAAAGACGGTAGATAAAGTTGCAGATATCACAAAGAAAGTGATCGTTGGAAGTACCTTTACCGCACCGACACAGGCAACCGTTCTGTATACAGACGGAACAAATGCACTGTTTGATGTGACATGGAACAGCGATGAGCTTGCAAAGGTAGATACCAAAACAGCAGGCAGGACATTTACGGTAAACGGAACAGTTACCGTAGAAGGAACCGCATACGATGCAGTGATGAATGTAGAGGTTCTGGATGCATCCGGTCTGGTTCAGGAAGTTCCGGAAGGTTCTCTTGGATCCGTTGATTTTGATGCAAACTGGCAGTTCTATCTGGCTACGAGAACACCGAAAGTCGCTGATGGCGGTTTCGCAGCGGCAGGTGTCAAAGATGCCGGAGATTACACAACAGACGAGATTGTTGATCCGAGTTTCAATGACCTCGGATGGAGAACGGTAGATGTTCCGCATGATTTCAGTATTGAAGGTGAAAAAGTAAAGAGTTCTTCCGATGCACAGGCTTATCTGGAAGGCGGACTTGGCTATTACCGTAAGAGATTTACTGTGCCGGCATCCATGTCCGGAAACAAGACAATTTCTCTTGACTTTGAAGGCGTATATCAGAACAGCGTTGTTTACTTAAACGGTGAGAAGATCGGCAGCTATCCGAGCGGTTATACCGGATTTGCACTGGATATCACGAAAAAAGTAAAATACGGCGAAGAGAACGTACTGGTTGTGAAAGTACAGAACATGTCACCGTCCGGCCGCTGGTACACAGGCAGTGGTATCATCCGCCCGGTACATCTGCTGATCGACAATCAGGCACATTTCAACCGCAACGGCATCACACTGACAACCCCGACTCTGGAGGACGATTATACAGCATCCAAGACAGGTGCACTGAATATAGAAGCAACCGGTTATTCTGATTCTACAAACTCCAACGTTTATATGGAAGTAACCGTGCTGGATGCAGATGGCAAAGAAGTAGCAAAGAAGAGTACAGAGAAAACAGCGATCAACCCAAGTACTGCATTTACCCTGTCTTTGAAAGACAGAGATGCTGTTGAGGTTTCCAATGTAAATCTCTGGTATCCGTGGAACCTGGGTACACCGTATCTGTATAAGGTAAAAGTAGATCTTTATCAGGAGATCAACGGTTCTTCTGATGGATATCAGCTGATCGATACGGAAGAAACCGAATACGGATTCCGCTGGGTAAAAGTCAAAGAGACGACCAATGATCCGACAAGCGGTGGCTTATATGTAAACGGACAGTATACAAAAGTTCAGGGTGTTGACCTGCATCACGATTCCGGTGCATTGGGAGCAGCAAGCTACAGCGATGCCTATGACCGTGAATTTGACAAACTGATGGCAATGGGTGTCAATGCATACCGTACTTCCCACTGCTCGCCATCCAAACAGGCAATCGAAGTCTGCAGAAGAAAAGGTATCCTTGTGGTAGAGGAAGCTTTTGACGGATGGGGAAAAGCAAAAGCAACGTATGATTTTGGTAATTTCTTCTTCCAGGAAGTACCGTCTGACTGGGCAGGACTGAAACCGAACGGTTATACACAGCTTCCGACACCGGGCGTAAACTACGATGGTGCAAAACTGACCTGGAGTGACTGGGTCGTACAGGAAATGGTAAACCGCGATAAGAATGAACCTTCTGTGATCGCATGGTCGATCGGTAATGAAGTCCGCGGCGTGGGAAGTCAGCCATCCTGGTATGATGTTTCCAAATACGATCTGCTTGGCGTAAATCCAAAAGGCATGAATGAATATACCGAGGCAGTCCGTCTGATGGGCAATGTCAATGCAGCAGACGGCACACGTTACGTGCTGATGGGCGGTGACCAGGAGCGTAGTGTTCCGGCAGCAAACAAGGTATGGGGTTATGTAAACCAGGTACTGGACGGATACGGACTGAACTACAATACAGCAAAATCCGTAGACGGACTGATCAGCAGATACGCTATCGGTGATGGCACACTGCTTGAAAAAGCAACAAAGACCTTCTTCTTCGAGTCCGAGTCTTCTTCTCAGACTTCATCAAGAGGTGTTTACCTGGATCCGCAGTTTACGAACACCGGTATCAATCAGACTCCGGGCAAACGAGGCGGTTCCAACTATGACAACGACTTTGCATCCTGGACGATGTCCAATGAATATGGTCTGAAAAAAGACCGTGACCGCAAGAGCTTTATCGGACAGTTTATCTGGACCGGATTTGATTACCTCGGCGAGCCGACACCGTACAGTGTTTACCCGGTAGGTGTATCTTCCTTCGGTACGATCGACACCGCAGGTTTTGCAAAAGATTCCTTCTATTTATATCAGAGCCAGTGGACAAGCACTCCGATGGTACATCTGCTTCCGACCAACTGGGATCAGTGGCATGACGGCGAAGAAGTAGAAGTATGGGTAAATACCAACCAGCCAAGTGCAGAGCTGTTCTTAAACGGCGAGTCTCTCGGCAAGAAGAGTTTCGATGAAAAAGAAACAGCTTACGGCAAGAAATATTATGAAACATCAGAAAAAACACAGGACGATAAGACCTGGGGTGACAGCACCAACCCTGGCGGTTACACCAGCAACGGAGCAGTTCTTGATGACGGCGAGTTAAATTCCGGAAAACTGCACCTGACCTGGAAAGTTCCGTATCAGGCAGGTACACTGGAAGTAAAAGCCTATGACAAAAACGGCAAAATGGTGGCAACAGACAGTGTAAGCACATCTTCCACACCGTATACCATTTCGGCAGTGGCAGATAAGACCGTTCTCAAAGCAGACGGAACCAGCCTTTCTTATGTAGAATGTACCGTAGTCGATGAAAATGGAAATATGGTACCGGATGCAGATAACCTGGTGAAATTTGCAGTCAGCGGAAAAGCTTCCATCGTCGGCGTGGACAACGGAAAACAGGAAAGTGCAGAACTCTATAAATACGATAACGTAGATAAGAGCAGCTATTCTGAAAGAATGGCTTACAACGGAAAAGTACTCGTGATTCTGAAATCAGAAAAAGAAGCAGGCGATGCTCTGCTGACCATTTCTTCTGACAATTTAAAGACAACACAGGTCGCACTGAAAGTAACAGCAGACGGAACCGGAGATGCACCGAAGGCAGCAGAAGTGACCGGAACCGAAAAATCGGTTGATGCAGTGAATGTAACGGTACCGACCGGTATGAGTGTGACACTTCCGTCTGTAGTAAAAGTAAACTATACAGGCAGTGCAGGAGATTACAGCCTGCTCAAAAAAGTAACCTGGTCTGAAGTAAAAGACGGAAAAGCAGAAGGAACGATCGAGGGCAGCAAGCTTACCGCACAGGCAGCGATCACCGAAAGTGATGATGCGGCAACCGATGTGGAACTGGCAGCGGGCAAAGCAAGTGCAACGGCATCCTTCACAGGATCTGATAAGAATTATCCGCAGAATATGCTGGATGGAAATGACAGCACAAGCTGGACCAATGCTTACAGCAGAGGTGCATCGGTACTGCTTCCTGCAAACAGTGCATCCAGAAAGAATGAATATGTAGAATTTGACTGGGAAGAAGCCCAGGTTCTCAACCAGATCACCCTGAACTTCAAAGAGAGCCGCTACTGTGCAATCCCGAAAGTGCTGGAAGCACAGTACTGGAACGGTGCAGACTGGGCACCGGTATCCGCACAGAGTACCGTGAAAGAATCCGGAGCACCGGCAGTGATGCAGTTCAAACCGGTTTACACAACAAAAGTCCGTGTGTACATGGAAAATGCAACACCTTATACAACATCCGGCAACATGGAGATCACAGAAGCATCTGTGAAATTAAGTACCGAAAAGCTTGGTGCACGCCTGGTACTCGAAGGCGAAGATGCTGTGGTACAGGGCAAGAACCTGACAATGAACGCAAAACTTGCAAACCTTTCCTCAGACAACCTGTTAGGTGAAGTAAGCTTTGGCGTTTCCTATGATGCAGATGTCTTTGAAGCACCGACGGTTGCATTGAATGATGGCATCGAAGGTACGCTGACAAGCACAGAAGCAGACGGAAAGATTCTTTACACACTGAAAAACGAAGCCGGAATCCCGGCATCTACAAGTGATTTTGCAACGATCACCATGAAGGCAAAAGCAGATGCACAGCCTGGCAGCTACAGCGTAGGACTGGAAAATGTGACAGCAAAAGATACCACGGGAGCATCCGCAGATCTGACAAGCACAGCGATCACCGTTAAAGTAAATGAGCGTCCGATCACCGGAGAAGTGACTTACCTTTCTGACATTGACTGGAAATATGCACAGTCCGGATGGGAAAGTGTCATGAAAAATCAGTACTGTAACGGAGCATCTTCCGGAGCGATCTCTTTGAGTGTCGATGGCGAACAGACCTACTTTAGCAAAGGTCTTGGTGCAAATGCAGATGCAACAGTTGAGTATGATGTATCTTCTTACAAAGCACAGTTAGAAGAAAACGAAAAACTTTATTTCCAGGCATATGTCGGCATTGACTATTTCAAGACAGCAAAGAAACAGAACGGTGATGGTGTTTATTTCGTGATCTATGATGGTGAAGTAGATGCGGATGGAAATATCCAGGGAACAGAGATTTATCGCTCTGCGAAATTAGACAGCTATAGCGATGCAGAACATATCAGCATTGATATTTCCGGCATCCAGAAAAATCTGGTTCTGTTCATGGATAAAGTTGAAAATAATGCACATGATAATGGCGACTGGGCAGATGCAAAACTGATTCATGTACCAGATCCGAATGCGGCAGACAAGAGTGAACTGAAACAGACACTTGACATTGCAAAAGCATTAAAAGAAGCAGATTATACCGTAGAATCTTACAAAGCACTGCAGGAAGCACTTGCGAATGCAGAGGCTGTATATGCAGACAAGAAAGTAACGCAGGAAGCGGTCAATGCACAGGTAGCAGCACTGCAGGCAGCCGTACAGGGACTGAAAGTTCCGGATGCAGCAGATTATCAGGAAGTTTTAAAGAAACTTCAGAATAAAGAAAACGAGCTGACACAGAAGGATGAAGAGCTGAAGACAGCAAATGCAAAAGTGACAGAACTGCAGAGCGAATTGAAAACGGCACAGGATGATCTGAAAAAACTTCAGGACAGCGTGGATGCCAAAGAATCTGAAATCGCAGCCAAAGAAGCTGAGATCACAAAACTGAACGGTGAACTGGCTTCCGCAAAAGAAGAAGTAAGTACGCTGAAGAAGGAAAAAGCAGATCTTGAGAAATCTGTAAATGATTACAGAGCACGTATCCTGGAGCTGGAAGCTGCTGCCAAGAAGCAGAAAGAAGAAAGCGATGCAGCTTACAAGAAACTGCAGGAAGAAAAAGAAGCAGCAGAAGCAGCACTGAAACAGGCTCAGGCTGAGATCGAGAGACTCAAAGCACAGCAGAATCAGGAAGAGCCAAAACCGGAAAAAACACTGAAAGTCGGAGATACCGTTACATCCGGAAATGTGAAATACCGTGTGATCAATGCACAGAAGAAACTGGCAGAAGCATACGGCGTAGAGTCCAGGAAGGTACGTACCCTGAAAGTAGCAGCAGCCGTGACAATAAGCGGTGAAAAAGTAAGCGTAACATCAATCGCAGCAAATGCATTCAAGGGTATGAAGAAACTGGAAAAAGTGACGATTGGAACAAACGTTTCCAAGATTGGCAAGAATGCATTCTCAGGCGACAGCAAACTGAAGAGCATCCAGATCAAGAGCAAGAAACTGACTTCCGTAGGCAAGGGAGCACTGAAAAACATCTCTGCAAAAGCAGTCATCAAAGTGCCGAAGAGCAAAAAGAAAGCATACAGATCCCTGCTGAAGGGCAAAGGCCAGAAAAAGAGCGTAAAGATCAAATAGTGTGACAACAAAAACTTCATCTTAGCTGGAGTTCAACAGCAAAAAGAAATACACCGCATGGAAACGTGCGGTGTATTTCTTTGGCATTTTAATTTACTCTGTGATAATGGTTCCGGTCTTGCCTTTCAGGGCATCGATGGCATTTTCCAGATTTGTGATGATTGCAGAGCGTCCTTTTCCGGCTGTGATAAAATCAACGGAAGCACAGATCTTTGGAAGCATGGAATTTACACCGAACTGATCGGCTGCGATATGTTCTTTTGCTTCTTCTACCGTAATATGTTCCAGAAATCTCGGATGCTCGGTGTCACGGTCAATGTCAACCATCTTGTCGTTTGTGAGGATCATCAGGATATCTGCATCCACGCCTTCTGCGAGTTTTCCGCTGGCGTAGTCTTTTTCGATGATGGCACTTGCACCTTTGAGCTCATTGCCCTGCTGCAGAACCGGGATACCGCCGCCTCCGCAGGCGATAACAACCTGGTCGTTCTGAACCAGTGTTTTGATCGCATCGATCTCTACGATGCTCTTTGGCATCGGGGCAGCAACGATACGGCGGTAACCTTTGCCAGGCTCTTCTTTGACATAGTTGCCTTTCTGTTCTTCTGCCTCGGCCTCTTTGGCATCCATGTAACGGCCGATCACTTTGACCGGATGGTGGAATGCATCGTCATAAGGATCAACGATCACCTGTGTCAGGATCGTAGATACGGTTTTGAAGATACCTCGTTTTAAAAGCTCGGCACGGACTGCATTCTGCAGGTCGTAGCCGATGTAACCCTGGCTCATGGCGGAGCATACGGACATCGGAGCGACTGTGTAGTCCGGATGCGTTTTGCCGAATTCGTTCATTGCAGTGTGGATCATGCCGACCTGCGGTGCATTGCTGTGTGTGATCACCAGCTGATAGCCTTCTTCCACCATATCAGCCAGCACAGCTGCGGATGTTTTGACAGCCTTTTTCTGCTCCGGAAGTGTGGTGCCGAGGGCACGGTGTCCGAGAGCGATTACGATTCTTTTCTTCATGCAAAATTACCTCGTTTCTCGTTGGATTTCAATAGTAGACTTTCTGGCATCATTTTATCAGGCTACAGCGAAAAAATCAATAAGAAATACGAAGAAACCGCGTAAAATATCTGAAAAATATATTAAATAAATACAATTATAAAATAACAAAAAAATATTTAAAAAAGTGCTTGACAAATCAAAGGAGAACGCCTATAATAAAGACAACAAAACAAAAGAGAGAAACAAAAAACAAGGAGGACAGTCCAATGAAGACATAGCACTACATCAAAAATAAAAAAGCAGTCATTCAACTTCAGTGATTAAGAAAGCGAAGGGCAAATTCAAAAAAACAGAAAGAATTAAAATCAAAAGAATCTAAGAAAGAGAGGTACAGTCCACCAAAAACTTAAACTACATCTTCTTTTGTAAAACACAGAAGCGGACAGGATGAAAATGAAAGAAAGGTAAGAAGTCCAATGGAAATAGCAGAACATCATTAACAGGAGATATGTTGACGAGAAAGACATATCTCCTGATTTTTTTGTGTAAATTTAAAGAGAACGCTGCGATGTGTCCGGATGAATCTTTTTTCGGACATCATAAGTACTCATAACAATATCCGCCTGAGCATAGTATGTCCTAAGAGGTGAGGACATTGAAATGTGCAGACGGATTTTTTAAAATATTTTCGCTTCCGGTGAGGAGGATCCTGCAGAAGGCAGATCTGAATTTTGCCGAGCTGCAGGAGATCCGGATGAGGATCAACAGTCCGCTGATGATCCGGCAGCGGGGAAAAGAATACAAGCTCACAGAAGAGGGGAAACTTCTGCGGTGTAACGGAAATGAGCAGTATGAGAAAGAAAATATTCATTACGTGGATCGCTGTGAGCTGATGGAAACGATGGAGTACATTGCCGGGTACTCGCTTTATGCTTACGAAGATGAACTGCGGCAGGGATTTTTAACGATCCAGGGCGGACACCGTGTCGGTGTCGCCGGGAAGATCCTGATGGAGGAAGGGAAGGTCAGGAGTATCCGTTATATTTCGTTTCTGAACATTCGGCTTGCTCATCAGGTAGAAGGCTGTGCAGATAAAGTAATGCCTTTTATTGTGGAGAATGGGGAAGTCTGCCATACACTGATCATTTCGCCGCCGTGCTGCGGAAAAACTACGCTGCTGCGTGATGTGATCCGTCAGATTTCAAACGGGAATGCCTGGTGTGAGGGAAAGAATGTCGGTGTGGTGGATGAACGTTCAGAAATCGGAGGAGCTTACCAGGGCGTTCCGCAGAATGATCTTGGTATACGGACGGATCTGCTGGACTGCTGTCCGAAAGCAGAAGGCATGATGATGCTGATCAGATCCATGTCACCGGAAGTGGTGGCAGTCGATGAGATCGGGGATTACGGCGATATCAAGGCGATTGAATCGGTGCTGAACTGCGGCTGCCGCCTGATTGCGACGGTTCACGGCAGTTCGGTGGAAGACATTGAGAAAAAACCGCTCCTTCAGAAGATGGTAAAGGAACACGTTTTTGACCGCTATATTATTTTGAACGGCAAGAAAAAAATCGGCTCAGTGTGGGGGATTTTTGACGGCAGAGGGACCAGACTCTACGGGGAGGAGGGGGTGGTATGCTGAAACTGTTCGGGGCAGGCCTTACCATGTTCAGCTGTTTTGCGGCAGGATGCCTGATCTGTGCGGAAATGAAAAAGAGAATTCACATATTGGAAGAGCTGCGTCGCATGACGGTTATGCTTTCGGCGGAAATTGGCTATGCGAATACGATGCTGGATGAGGCGTTTGGCAGCATTGCAAAGCGGGTTTCACAGCCGCTTTCAGATTTTCTGGTACATGTGCAGGAAAAGATGCAAAAAGGAGAAGAAGCGAATCTTGGTGTGATCTTTGAAAAGCAGCTGGAGATGGATCTGAAAGGTACTGCCTTAAAGGAGAGTGACCTTGCAAGCCTTCGGACGCTTGGCGGTCAGCTCGGTTATCTGGATGTAGCGATGCAGAAAAAAACACTGGATTATTACCTGGAACAGGTCAGTGATGCGTGTGTTCAGGCAAAAAAAGAATACCGGGAGAAAGAAAAAATGTTTCGATGTCTGGGGTTTGGTGCCGGTGCGTTTCTTGTCATTTTACTTTACTGACAGAGAGAGGAGATGGAGATGAGTGTTAATCTGCTGTTTAAGATCGCAGCGGTCGGGATCCTGGTCTCGGTGCTCGGTCAGGTCTTAAAGCACAGCGGCAGGGAAGAACAGGCGTATCTTGCAAGCCTTGCAGGGCTGGTACTGGTGCTGTTCTGGGTGCTGCCGTATATCAGCCAGCTGTTTGAGAGCATAAAGGAGTTGTTTGCACTGTGATCAAAATTGCAGTTCTTGGGATTACCGGGATTTTACTGGCGTTGTTTCTCAAAGATAACAGACCTGTGTTTGCCGTGTTGATCAGCATGGCTTCCTGTATGCTTATTTTTTTCTGTGCAGTGGAAAAACTGAGGTATTTATCAGAAAGCCTGCAGCAGCTGCAAAGCTACACAAACATAAAGGATGCTTATGTGAAGATCCTGTTCAAAATGATCGGTATCACCTATGTGGCGGATTTTGCGGCAGGCATCTGCAAAGATGCGGGATATGGGGCAATCTCCTCACAGATTGAATTTTTCGGAAAGATCTCGGTGCTGGCGACAGGGACACCGGTTTTGCTGGCACTGTTTGAGACGATCCGCAGCTGTCTTGCCTGATGGTAAAATATATGAAGAAATATCGTATTTATGTGTTTTTGCTGCTTTTTACAGGATGGCTGATGGGGGCGGGGCAGAAGCAGGTGTGCGAGGCGGCCGTTCTTTCAGAAAAAACGGCGGTGATCATGGCAGCGTCACAGGTGCAGGAGAAAGATCAGGGACAGGATACAGCAGAAGAATTACAGACCGGAGCGGAAGACTTCCTTAATATAAAGGCGTTTCATTTACAGGAAGTCGAAGAGAGCCTTGCAGATCTGGAGAAAGAGAGCAGTTTTCGTTTTGCGGATGCACTGAAAAGCCTGATCAGGGGAGAAATCCCGCTGAATCTTTCAACTTTGAAAACGCTGGTTTTTGATGCACTGCTTCTGGAATGGAAAAATCAAAAAGAGACGGCACTGCAGGTGTTTTTACTGGTGATCGTGGCGGCACTTGTTTTGAATTTCACGGATCTCATGGAAAAGAACGGTACAGCACTGATCAGCTTTTTTATGATGTATCTGATGCTGGCAGCAGTTCTGATGAAGGGATTTACCGGAATGAGCCGGATGACGGATGCAACGCTTGGCAGAGTCAATGGCTTTATGAAAGCTCTGGTGCCGTCTTATTTTGCGGCGGCCGTTTTTGCGGGGAACAGCGTTGGAGGGCTGGCGTTTTACGAGTCGGCGATCCTGCTGATCGCAGCAGTGCAGTGGGTGCAAAGATATCTTCTTCTGCCCGGCGTGCAGCTTTATGTCCTGTTTTTGCTGCTCGACCATCTCTCAAAGGATGACAGGCTCTCGCATCTGGCAGAACTTGTGCGTACGGTGATCGAATGGGTAATGAAGAGCATGACAGCGGCAGCGATCGGATTTCAGGTGATTCAGGGACTGATCCTTCCGGCCGTTGACGGGCTGAAAAATACAGCCGTCAGCCGCACCGTATCGGCGATCCCCGGCATTGGCAACCTGTTTGGCAGCGTGACGGATACGGTGCTTGGTTCTGCCGTTCTTCTGAAGAATGCCGTCGGTGTGTGTGGGATGATCGCTGTTCTGATGCTCTGTCTGGCACCGGTGTGCCGTCTGGCGTTCTGCACACTGATCTATAAGGCGATGGCGGCCCTAGTGCAGCCGGTCGGCGACAAACGGCTCAACGAATGTGTGGCGGCAGTTGCAGAAGGAGTCGGGCTGCTTCTGAAGATCATGATGTCCTGCAGTATGCTGTTTTTCCTGACGATCGCCATTGTCACCGCATCGCTTGGAAAATAGAAGAAAGGGGAGAAAAGATGTCGGCAGAGATTCGAAGCTGGGTACGGAGCATCCTGTGCTGCCTGTGTCTGATGCAGCTTGCAGAGCAGATTCTTCCGGATAACCATTATCAGAAATACATTCGGCTGTTTTGCGGTGTCCTGTTTCTGATCCTGCTGATCAGTCCGCTGACGGATCAGGCACATCTGACGGCAGTATTTGAGAAGCAGTGGCAGCAGGCATTGCAGCTGGAAGAGTGGGATTCGATCCGGATGGAACAAGAAAATTTAAGTGACTTAAGGAGCCGTGTTCTGACGGAAGCCTGTCAGAAGGAAGTGCAGCGTCAGATTGAAGAGACGGCAGACGGGGAGGGGATGAAAGGGACAAAAGCGAAGGTTGTATTTCAATCCGAAGAGACAGAGGGCATCCGCAAAGTAACGATTTCCGGGGGGTATGAGGATCTGCAGCAAAAAGAGGCGGTGCAGGAGCAGATTTTACAGAAACTCTGGGAAATTTATCAGATCAGCAGCGATAAAGTGGTCTTTTTGGGGGGATGAGCCGCATGAAACAGTGGCTGGATTTTTGGGAGAAATGCAAAGGAAAAAAGGGCAGTCCGGTGCTGATCGGTCTTCTTGTCGGACTTTTGCTTCTGGTGATCACCTGGCCGGATAACAGCAGCAAAAAGCAGAACACACAGACAAAAACCAATGCACCGGCAGTTGAAAACAACGTAAGAAATACAGAAGATCTGGCACAGGAACGGACACAGAGGATGGAACAAAGGCTTGAAGAAGTGCTTCGGGAAGTGGACGGAGTGGGGGAAGTCAAAGTGATGATTACCTTACGTTCCTGCGGAGCGTATATTGTGGAAAAGGACACAAGAACCTCAAACAGTCAAAATACACAGGATCAGTCCGGCGACAAAAGCACGGCGGATGCACAGGATTTCGAAGAGAACACGGTTTTTGAAAAGCAGGAAAACGGAGCGGAAACGCCGTATGTCAAAGAAATCACAGAGCCGGAAGTGGAAGGTGTGATCGTGGCGGCAGATGGCGGAAACAATGCAAAAACAGCAGCAGATATTACCGATGCGGTCGTAGCATTATTTGGGATTGAAGTGCATAAAATCAAAGTAATGAAGAAGGTTTAAGGAGGAGAGATGTGAAACATATGTGGAAGAAAAACCAGATCATCATCACAGCTCTGGCGGCATTAGTCGCAGTGGCAGGCTATCTAAATTATTCGGGTACGAAACTCGGTGAAAATGCACTGCCGGCATCCACAACAGAGACCGAAGCCACACTTACCGATATCGACAGCCTGGATCAGGACATCACCCTTACCGACTCGGCGGACGGAGAAGTTTATTTAGGAGAAGCTGCGGCAGGCGAAACCGATGGTATGAGCGATGCCTCCCTGTCGGCGAGCGAAACAGATGCCGGAACGGACACTGCATCCGAAGAAGTGACCGACACGCCGGGCGAGGCAGTACTTACCAGCACAGGAACAGGCAGCAGCTTTGCGGCTCAGGCAAAACTGACCAGAGAGCAGGTACGATCCAAAAACAAAGAAACCCTGCTTGAGATCATCAACAACGAAAACGTGACCGAAGAACAGAAACAAAATGCAGTCAACGATATGACCGCCCTCACAGAGAACGCAGAAAAAGAAGCGGCAGCAGAGCTTCTGCTCGAATCCAAAGGATTTGCAGGTGCAGTCGTGAGCATCACAGACGGCAGCGTCGATGTGGTCATCGGACAGAGCGAGATCACCGATGCACAGCGGGCACAGATCGAAGATATCGTAAAACGCAAGACCGAAATTTCCGGTGAGAATATCGTGATCACCACCATGCAGAGTGAGTGAAAAAGGCAGCAGTGTGCAAAAGCATGCTGCTGTTTTGATATGGATTTTTTGCACTATCAATGTTGAAAATAAAAAAGATGCCAAAAGTCATAAAAAGTTTATTATAATAGCATCATATATAAAATTTGTATCTTAATAAGGGGAAAAGTCAAATGAAAGTATACGCAAAATTCAGAATTGATATTGATAAAGAAGATGAATCCATCTACACGCAGAAAGCAGTAAATCTGATGCAAAAGCTGGGATGCAAGGCAGAAAAACTGTACAGTTCCATGGAAAGATATACGTTTACCGTGGACATTAAGAAGGCAGTCTACAGAGAACTTATGGAATTAAAGAAAGAAATTGATCAGGTATTTCAGTACGATGAAGATACGGAAGAAGATGACGATGAATTGCTGGATATCATAGAACCGGATATCTGGTGCTCTTATATACCGAAATATACGCAGGAAGAAGAGAAAAATGCGATCGGATATTATATTGACCTGGCAGGATATGAATTTGAAGAAAATGAGAAAAAGGTATATGAAAGTTTGTGCCCGGAGTGTGAAACTTTTTTCCAGAACAAAGAATATACCTTTAAAAAGAAAAAGCAACTGGAGGATCTGAACAGAAGAAAAGCAGTGTTTACCCGCCCGGGACAGTTAGATATGTTTGTGACCATTCCAATGTATGAATATCTTATAGAAAAAGGACTGTCCCAAAAGAATTTTATTCCGGCATATTACAGCGGAGTTTTGAAAAAAGTTGCAGGATATCAGTTAAAAGCAGAAAATGTACTGGGAAAGGGAGCCTTTCAATGTGAAAGCTACAGGGCAACAGAAGCATGCAGTCACTGTAAAAAAGTGCGAGTTCAAAAAGAACCAGATGCGGGATTTCATAATATTTATCTGGATACAGAAAAACTGGGAAAATGGGAGCATGTCAATGCAACGTATGAATATACATACGGACATGCCAGAAGGATTTTAATTTATAGTCCGGAAATGAAAGAATGGCTGACAAAGGCAGATGAAAAATTGATCATGTATCCGGTATTTCCACTGGAGATGAAAGGAAAGATAAATCTGGAAAATGAAAATGGATGAGTTTAAAAGATATGTAGCGAAGCAGAATTCTTTCTTGATTTACGGAAAAACAAAATTATATGAAATAAGCATTACGTGGATTGAAAAGAAAAAATGCTACATGCTTCATGTTGATAAAGATTATTTCTGTAAAAACAGTGAAGAAATGCTGGCACTGTTTTATTGTGGATATCCTCTGGAAAAATGGATAAAAGAGGGTGAAGTTTTGCTTTGTATTAGGGATGAGGAAGCAGAGAAATTTGCACTTCAAAGGTATATCATTTCCCAATATCAGGAACGATGCAGGAAAAAATTAAAGCAGGGATATCGTAAAAATGAAAGAGAAGCTTTTTGGGAATTTTTGGCGAAAAGACCGGAAATATTAAACAAAAATACAGTAAAAGCGATATCTGAAAAAGAATTTAAGAATGAGTTGAAAAAAGCAGACAACAAAGTTCAGGGTTATATGATTGGAAGTAATGGCTGGTTTAAGGATTGCTTTTATGCAGGAGAAATGAAAACATTAGCCGTGTATGTAGAAAAGTATCTTGAAGAGTTGGATTTTAGCATGATTTTCAACGAAAAAGGTGGTATCTTGCAATATGTTACTTCAGATGAAGGCAAGGTAGAGAGAGAATACTGCCGTTTGATTTAAAAATATGGGGCTACGAAGATTTTTGATTTTTGTAGTCCTATAAAAAATAATAGAAGGCATCATAGGAATAATAGAATCATAACTATATGTGGGAACAGGGGACACAGTGATAAAAACAAAAATAAAAAGAATCGAAGAATTGAATGATAAATATCTGATCCTGAATGAAAAAGAGATGAAGTTTTTGCGAAAATGTCTCAAAAGCAGAAAACAGGATGTACGGTGGACGGCAGCAGAAATTCTGGTTGGCTGGTACACGCCGGAGAATGAAAGACTTCTTTATAATCTGACATATGATAAAGCGGAACTGGTGTGTGTTGATGCAACAGATTCTCTTTGTATAGGGAGAACAAGGAGAAGCCTGAGTCGTCTGCGGGATTTGATGGAAGATAAAAGGAGTCGGGTGCGGGGGTATGCCGTTTTGAGTTTTTTTCAGGTGTGGGTGAACTGTTTTTCGTGGAACGAAAAGAGCATGAGAGCATATCTGCGTTTTGCAGAAACAATGGAGGCAGAAGAAAAAAAGACCTGGGTAAGGCTGTTTTATGAGGAAAATAAAATTCTAGCAAGAGGGAAGAAAGGATTTGACCGTCTTTTCTATATGTTAGAGCATAGCAATGATTATTATGTAAAAGCATCTGCAATTCAGACTGCTAAGGATATGAGAAGTATTTTTAATCAGGAAGAAATCAATGCCGGCCTGGAAAAAGCGATTGACAGCCTGGAATATGAATATCAGAAAGAAGATATTAAAAAATACATCCAGACAAAAGAACCAATCAAGATACTGCTTCTGGATCGAGAAAACAGTGGAGTCACACAACTTCTTGAATATATGGGAGAAGAAGAAACAGAAATGTATGTCCGTTCCGCAGGATTACATCCTTCCGGAAAAATTGAGAAGTGGGTGCTGGATATTTTGATGCAAGAAGATGACATCACACGCTACCAGTGTTCTTCTCCGATAGAAGAACTGTGTAAGTACGATTATCTGATTCCGATAGGAATACATCTCGATGAAAAAGCATATCCATTTCAGAAAATTTATGCAAGATATCAGGATTTTGACAAGAAACAGATCGGCTGGGAAGAAGCCAAAGAAATGATATGTCAGATAGAGGAAAATCTTAAAAAACTGTAAAATATCAGGGGAACTCCTGTCATTTATTAAAAAGTATGTTATGATAGAAAACATAAAATCAAACAGGAACATTCTGTTCCGGGACTGTCGTTTTAATCAGGCATGTCAGAATCCCTAAATATTGAAAAAGCTAACAGAATATTTTATAATGACAGGAGAAATGAATGAAAAATGAACTTTCAAGAGCCATGGCTTCGGCAGATGTGAAAGTGCGTTATGATACGCAATGTAAACGTGTTTTAAGCCAGAAAGAAATCCTTGCACGGATTCTGGCACGTACGGTCAAAGAATTTGCAGGAATGTCAGTAGAAGAAATTATACCTTGCATAGAAGGTACACCTGAGATAGCAGTGGTATCGATTGATCCGGGAAAAACAAATCAAAAAAGAGTACTGCATATGGAAGAGGAAAAGAGAATTGCAGGACTTGCCAATGAAGATAAAGTGGCGGATGAGGGAGAAATTTATTACGATATCCGTTTTTATGTACATATTCCGAATGAAGAAGGGCATATTCGCATGATTGTGAATCTGGAAGCACAGAAATCTTACTATCCGGGATATGAAATCGTGACAAGAGGAATTTTTTATGATGCCAGAATGATTTCAGCACAGCTTGGGACAGAGTTTGAACATTCAAAGTACGATGATATGAAGAAAGTGTACTCTATCTGGGTTTGCATGCAAGCACCAAAGAAAATTGGAAATGCAATATCAGAATATTCTATTAAAAAGCAGGATATTATCTCAGGATTGCCGGACAGACCGGAATCATATGATAAGTTATCGGTAGTGATCATTGCACTGAATGAAACAATGGAAACAAACGATGAACTTTTAGGAATGTTAAATACACTGTTTTCAGAACAAAAGACCTATCTGGAAAAGAAAAAAGAGCTGGAAGAAATATATCAGATGAGAATGGACAATGAGTTGGGAAAGGAGATGAACCTTATGTGTAATTTATCAGACTTGGTAATAGAACGTGGAATAGAGCAGGGAATCGAACAGGGAATCGAGTCTGGAATAGAACAGAAGAGCCATAACCTTGCACAGATGATGATCCGGGAAGCGGAACCGACCGATAAAATCATGCGGTATACCGGTTATTCTCTGGAGAAGATAAAAGAGATTGCACAGGAAATGGGAAAAGTATGGCCGCTTGCTTGACAGCTTGAAACTTGCTTGTTAAAATAGCGATTGTTTGAATACAGCTCGTGAAGCAGCTGCATTCGTGAGCAGGCAGTGAAAGTGGATTGTAAGTTTCAGATTTACTGAAATAAGCAATCTTATAGGATAAAACAGATCAATAGAACAAAGAACATGGAGGAAGCACAGTGGCTGATATAGCAAGTGAAATTAAAAGAAGAAGAACTTTTGCGATCATTTCGCATCCGGATGCCGGAAAAACAACGTTGACAGAGAAATTCCTGCTGTACGGAGGTGCCATCAATCTGGCAGGTTCTGTAAAGGGAAAGGCAACGGCACGCCATGCAGTCTCAGACTGGATGGAAATTGAAAAAGAAAGAGGTATTTCGGTAACTTCCTCCGTGCTGCAGTTTAATTATGATGGTTTTTGTATCAACATCCTGGACACACCGGGTCATCAGGACTTCTCAGAGGATACGTACCGTACGCTGATGGCAGCAGATTCTGCAGTCATGGTCATCGATGCTTCCAAGGGTGTAGAGGCACAGACCAGAAAGCTGTTTAAAGTCTGTGTGATGCGTCATATTCCGATTTTTACTTTTATCAATAAAATGGACCGTGATGCCAATGATACCTTCGATCTGCTCGATGACATCGAAAAGGAGCTTGGCATTGCGACCTGCCCGATCAACTGGCCGATCGGTTCCGGAAAGAATTTCAAAGGTGTCTATGAGCGTGGAAGCCAGAAGATCACCGTCTTTACCGATACAGAGAAGGGTACCAAAGAGGGCGAGACAAGAAAGATCCCGCTGGATTCTCCGGAGATCGATGAGATCGTGACAAGTGACCAGAAAGCACAGCTGCTTGAAGAAATCGAGCTTCTGGACGGTGCAAGTGCAGAATTTGACCAGGAGCTGGTCAGCAAAGGAGAACTCTCCCCGGTATTTTTCGGTTCTGCCCTGACAAACTTCGGAGTGGAGATTTTCTTGAAACATTTCCTGAAGATGACAACTTCGCCGCTTCCGAGAACGGCAGATATCGGCGTGGTCGATCCGATCAAAGAGGATTTTTCTGCTTTTGTATTTAAGATCCAGGCAAATATGAACAAGGCTCACCGTGACCGTATTGCATTTATGCGAATCTGTTCCGGAGAATTTGATGCCGGTATGGAAGTTTACCATGTGCAGGGAAACCGTAAGCAGCGTCTTTCCCAGCCGCAGCAGATGATGGCACAGGAGCGTCATATCGTGGACAAGGCCTATGCAGGTGACATCATCGGTGTGTTTGATCCGGGCATCTTTTCCATCGGAGATACGATCTGTATGCCGGGCAAAAAATTTGCCTACGAGGGCATTCCGACGTTTGCACCGGAGCATTTTGCGAGAGTGCGTCAGGTCGATACAATGAAGAGAAAACAGTTCGTCAAAGGGATCACGCAGATCGCACAGGAAGGAGCGATCCAGATCTTCCAGGAGTACAATACCGGTATGGAAGAGATCATCGTCGGCGTTGTCGGCGTTCTGCAGTTTGAGGTACTGAAGTACCGCCTGGAGAATGAATACAACGTGGAGATCCGTATGGAAACCCTTCCGTATGAGTACATCCGCTGGATCGAGAACAAGGATATCGACCTCAACAAGCTGGTCGGAACATCCGATATGAAGAAGATCAAAGACTTAAAGGGCAATCCGCTGCTTCTGTGGGTAAATTCCTGGAGCATCGGAATGACACTGGATCGAAACGAAGGTCTGGTGCTGACCGAGTTTGGAAGAAACTAAAAAAGCTTTGCAAAATACCTTTCGGGTGTTATAATAGCGATAGATGCAAAGAATTCTAAGACAGGAGGGTTTACATCATGGAAAAAGATGAAAATCAGACCGGATATACACTGGAAAACGGAAACATGGGACAGGTTCAGATCGCAGATGAAGTTGTGGCGATCATCGCAGGACTGGCTGCCACAGAAGTAGAGGGCGTTGCCAGTATGGCAGGCAATATCACAAACGAACTGGTCAGCAAACTGGGCAAGAAGAGCCTGTCAAAAGGGATCCGTGTAAAGGTAGAAGACGGTATTGTAAATGTAAATGTGGCACTCAACATTGCATATGGATACAGCGTACCGAAGACCTGCAAAAAGGTTCAGGAAAAGGTAAAAGCAGCGATCGAGAATATGACCGGTCTTGAAGTAGAGAAAGTTGATATCCAGATTGCAAATGTAAGCATATCAAAAGAAAAATAAAACAGCTTAAAAGCAGCGTAAAAGTCCGTTCCCAAGGCGTACTTAAACTCCGGATGGTGATCGGATTTTTTACGTTTTCTTTTAAAGACAGCGGAGGAAAAAGTGACTAGACGAGAGGAACGAGAACATATTTTTAAATTACTCTTTCTGACAGAGTTCTATAAGGAAGAGGAGCTTGAACAGCAGGAAATGATGTATTACGAAGGGATTTCCGATGCAAAACAGGAAGACCTTACTTATATCAGAAAAAAATATGAGAAGATCAAAGAAAATCTGGAACAGATTGACGGGCAGATCAATGAAGCGGCAAAGGGCTGGAGAACAGACCGTATGGGGAAAGTAGAGCTTACTCTGCTGCGTCTTGCAGTCTATGAGATGAAGTATGATGACGATATCCCACAGGGAGTTGCGATCAACGAAGCAGTTGAGCTTGCCAAAATTTTCGGAGGCGATACCTCTTCTGCATTTATTAACGGCGTTCTGGCTAAACTAGTATAAAGAGCCCTTGACTGCCGGATGACAAAAGAGGTGGGTGCGTGCAGAATGTCTATACTGTGAGACAGGTAAATGCCTACATCAAGTCCATGTTTACACAGGATGTGGTGCTGCGAAGCATTTACATGAAAGGAGAAGTCTCAAACTGTAAATATCATACATCGGGACACATCTATTTTTCGCTGAAAGATGAGAGCGGAACGATTTCCTGTGTCATGTTTGCCAGTGCCAGAAAGGGACTGGCTTTTGGCATGAAAAACGGTCAGCAGGTTCTTGTGCTTGGCAACATCAGTGTTTATGAAAGAGACGGCACATATCAGCTCTATGCATCCAGGATTCTGTTAGACGGTGCCGGACTTCTCTATGAGAAGTTTGAGGCACTGAAAGCAGAATTAGAAGAGATGGGGATGTTTGATCCCGTTTATAAGAAACCGATTCCGCCCTTTGTGAAGAAACTGGGAGTTGTGACAGCACCGACCGGTGCCGCTGTGCGGGATATCATTCAGATTTCCAGAAGACGCAATCCGGGTATTCAGATCATCCTCTATCCGGCACTGGTGCAGGGCGAAGGTGCCGCAGAAAGTGTGGCAAAAGGCATTGCCATGCTGGATGCGTATGGTGTTGATGTGATTATCGCCGGGCGTGGCGGTGGCTCGATCGAGGATCTCTGGGCATTTAATGAAGAAGAAACGGCAAGAGCGATCTTTTCCTGCAATACCCCGGTGATCTCAGCGGTAGGTCATGAGACGGACACTACAATCGCAGATTATGTGGCAGATTTGCGTGCTCCGACGCCATCGGCGGCAGCTGAGCTTGCAGTTGCGGATATTTCAGCCCTCCAGGGCGAGTTATACCGCCAGAAGAGCCGGCTCTTTGAGGCTGTAACCAGAAAAGTGCAGGATAAAAGGGATGAGCTGGCAAGAAGAGAGAAAATCCTCTCCCTTTTAGGACCGCAGGAGAAGCTTCAGGATCAGAAAATGCGTCTTGCAAGGGCACAGGAAGATCTGGCGGAGGCCATGCAGCAGAAGCTTGCGTTGTCCAGACAGGAGATGGAGTATGACAGGCAGCGTCTGCAGGTGCTGATGCGGGAAAAATACAGGGACAGCAGGCACCGGATGCAGATTTATATCGAAAAGTTAAAGGGACTGTCTCCGCTTGAAAAGCTGGGGCAGGGCTATTCTTATACTGCGGACGTACACGGCAGGAAGATCACACAGACCGGGCAGGTCAAAAAGGGGGACACGATCTGTGTGTATGTATCGGACGGACGGCTGCAGGCGGAGGTAACGGATATTCAGAAAGACAAGCAGGATGCAGGTGAGGTGTAAAGATGGCAAAACAGACAGAAAGTACAGAAAAGAAAGAAGAAGAACGGACACTGGAAGAAGCATTTCTGCGTCTGGATGAGATCATCCAGAAACTGGAGAAGAAAGATACAACACTGGAGGATTCTTTTCTGGGATATCAGGAAGGCATAGAGCTTATAAAGTTCTGCAATCAGCAGATTGATACCGTAGAAAAGAAAATTCTTGTTTTGAATGAAGAGGGAGAAGCAGATGAATTTTAATCTGGAGATGGAAAAACGCCAGGAAAAGATCACCGGGATTCTGGAATACTATCTTCCGAAAGAAGAAGGATTTCAGAAAACGGTTCTTGAGGCGATGAATTACAGTATGCGTGCGGGAGGCAAACGCCTCCGGCCGCTTCTGATGCTGGAGACTTACCGGATGTTTGGCGGAGAAGGGCAGATCATCGAGCCTTTTATGGCAGCGATGGAGATGATACATACCCACTCACTGATCCACGATGATCTCCCGGCACTGGATAACGACGAGTACCGCAGAGGCCGCAGGACAACGCACATTGTATATGGGGAAGCGATGGCAATCTTGGCAGGCGATGCACTGCTCAATTATGCCTATGAGACGGCAGTGCGTGCCTTTGAGATCGAACCGGGCAATCCGGCGATCGGGAAAGCACTGCAGATTCTGACGAAAAAGACAGGGATTTACGGGATGCTTGGCGGTCAGTGCGTGGATGTGGAAGCTGCAGGCAGAGAGATTTCCAGAGAGAAACTGGATTTTATTTACCGTCTGAAAACAAGTGCTCTGATCGAAGCGTCCATGATGGTCGGTGCGGCACTGGCCGGGGCATCGGAGGCAGAAATAAAAGTGATCGAAGATTCCGCAAGAGATATCGGGCTGGCATTTCAGATCCGGGATGACATTTTAGATGTCACAAGCACGACGGACGAGCTTGGCAAGCCGGTATTCAGCGATGAGAAAAATGACAAGACTACTTACGTGACGATCGAAGGGATCGAAAAAGCAAAAAGCGATGTGGAAGAGATTTCAAAACGTGCAGTTTCTGCCTTACAGTCGCTTGGCCGAAAAAATGATTTTCTGGAAGAGCTGGTGCTGATGCTGGTCAACCGGAAAAAATAAGGAGCGATTGACTATGGTATTAGAGAAGATAAATCATCCGAATGATATCAAAAAGCTGAAAAAGGAAGAGCTGCCACTGCTTGCAGATGAGATCCGGGAGTTCCTGATCCGCACGATCAGTGAGAGTGGAGGACATCTGGCATCGAACCTTGGTGTGGTGGAACTTACCATGGCAATGCATCTGGTGTTTGATCTTCCGAAAGATAAGATGATATGGGATGTCGGACACCAGGCTTACACACATAAACTGCTGACTGGCCGCAGAGAGAATTTTGCAAATCTGCGTAAATTCGGGGGGATGAGCGGTTTCCCGAAACGCTGTGAGAGCAGCTGTGACAGTTTTGATACAGGACACAGCTCCACCTCCATATCGGCAGGGCTTGGTTATGTGGCGGCAAGAGATCTGCAGGGAGAAGATTATTCCGTGATCTCGGTGATCGGAGATGGATCTCTGACCGGCGGCATGGCATACGAGGCGATGAACAATGCTGCCAGGCTGAAAAGCAATTTTATCATTGTATTAAATGACAACAATATGTCGATTTCGGAGAACGTCGGCGGAATGTCGGACTATCTCGGCAGACTTCGCACAAACGATGCCTATCAGGAATTAAAACAGGGTGTTTCGGATACATTAAAAAAAATCCCGGTTTACGGCGACCGCGTGGTCCGCAGGATCAAAAAGACAAAAAGCGGGATCAAACAGCTGTTTATTCCGGGGATGTGGTTTGAAGAGATGGGGCTGACTTACTTAGGGCCGATCGATGGACACGATATCGGCAGACTGGTGCGTGCTTTCAAGGAGGCACGCAAGGTGAACGGACCGGTGCTTCTTCATATACTGACGCAGAAAGGCAGAGGATATGTACCGGCGGAACGTCATCCGGCGAGATTCCATGGGGCAGAGCCGTTTGACATTGCCACCGGACTTCCGCTCCATAAGCGGACAAAAGCCAACTATACGGATGTGTTTGCGACCGTTATGCGAAAAATGGGGGAGAGGCAGGAGAATCTTGTGGCAATCACGGCAGCAATGCCGGACGGAACCGGACTGAAACGGTTTAAAAATGTCTTTCCGGAGCGTTTCTTTGATGTGGGGATCGCAGAACAGCATGCAGTGACCTTTGCGGCCGGTCTGGCAGCGGGTGGCATGATTCCGGTCGTGGCGGTGTATTCATCCTTTTTACAGCGTGCTTTTGACCAGATCGTGCACGATGTCTGTATCCAGAACCTGCATGTGATCTTTGCAGTTGACCGTGCAGGTCTGGTTGGCAGTGACGGAGAGACGCATCAGGGGATTTTTGATCTCTCCTATTTATCTCTGATCCCGAATATGTGCGTGATGGCACCAAAAAACAAATGGGAGCTGTCCGATATGCTGAAATTTGCAATTTCCTCTGACGGTCCAATCGCCCTGCGTTATCCAAGGGGCGAAGCCTATGACGGGCTTTCTGAGCATCGTGCTAAGATCGTATACGGCAAAAGCGAATTGCTCTATGATGAAGAATGCATTGCCCTGATCGCAGTCGGTAGCATGGTAAAGACAGCACATGAAGTGCGTCAGAATCTGAAACGCAAAGGTTTTGAGTGTACTCTGATCAACGCACGCTTTGTAAAACCGCTTGACGAGGAGCGTCTGCTTGCACTGACGAAAGAGCATAAGCTGATCGTGACACTGGAAGAGAATGTCCTGGAAGGTGGATTCGGCGAGCATGTATCAGAATTTTACGAGGAGATTGGAAGCGATGTGCAGGTGATGAACATTGCCCTGCCGGATGCTTATATCGAGCATGGAAACGTAGAAATCCTTAAAAAAGAATGCGGTATTGATGCAGAAACGATAGAAAAGAAAATAATTGCGGCAGCCATGGGACTTTAAAAGCGGCTGCAAAAAAGGAGCACAGATGAAAGAAAGACTGGATGTGCTGCTTGTCCAGAGAGGGCATGCGGCTTCAAGAGAGAAAGCAAAAGCGGTGATCATGGCAGGCTGTGTCTATGTCAATGGACAGAAAGAAGACAAGGCCGGATCGATGTTTGACTGTGCGGCAGAGATTGAAGTGCGTGGAAATACACTGCGTTATGTCAGCCGTGGCGGTCTGAAACTGGAAAAAGCCATGAAAAATTTCGGCGTGGAACTGGAAGGAAAGGTCTGCATGGATGTTGGTGCATCGACAGGCGGATTTACGGACTGTATGCTTCAGAACGGAGCGGTAAAAGTCTACTCTGTGGATGTCGGACATGGACAGCTGGACTGGAAACTTCGCAACGATGAGCGTGTGGTCTGCATGGAAAAGACCAACATCCGCTATGTGACACCGGAAGATATCGAAGAGCCGGTTGATTTTTCATCGATCGATGTGTCTTTTATTTCTCTGACCAAGGTACTGCTTCCGGTTCGGAATCTTTTAAGCCAGGATGGGCAGATCGTCTGTCTGATTAAACCACAGTTTGAGGCAGGCAGAGAAAAAGTCGGCAAAAAAGGCGTGGTGCGTGATCCGGCCGTTCACAAAGAAGTAATCGAAAAAGTCATTGCTTTTGCAAAAGAGCAGTATCTGGAGCCGCTGGCACTTGATTTTTCACCGATCAAAGGACCGGAAGGAAACATTGAGTATCTGCTCTATCTGCAGAAAAAGCCGGAAGGGACCGAGATGACAGACGGTGACATGGATGTGGATGCAGTCGTTGGACAGGCACACGGAACGCTTGATAAATAAGGCTGGATAAAGAATGGACAGATTTTATGTAATATCAAACAGTATGAAAGATCCGGAAGGAAAGATCGCAAAAAAGATAAAAGCCTATCTGAATTTCAGAGGAAAACAGTGCATCATACAGGAACGCCAGGGAAAAGAAAGCTTGCGTTCTTATAAATATACGAATGCGAATCTGATCCCGGATGACACCGAATGTATTCTGGTGGTTGGCGGGGACGGCACGCTTTTACAGGCGGCCAGAGACATGATCGAGCGGAATATCCCGCTTCTCGGAGTGAATAAGGGGACACTCGGCTATCTGGCAGAGGTGGACGGTGACAATATGGAAGAGGCACTGGACCGGCTGATCGATGACAACGTGGTGATCGAAGACCGGATGATGCTCGAAGGCTGTGCCTACAGCCACAAGAAAAAGCTGCTGCAGGATTTTGCACTCAATGATATCGTGATCGCAAGAAGCGGAAGGCTTCAGATCATTGACTTTAATATTTATGTCAATGGCGAGTTTTTACGTTCTTACAGTGCGGACGGCATCATCATCTCTACGCCGACCGGATCAACCGGATACAGCCTCTCGGCAGGTGGACCGATCGTTTCCCCGGAGGCTTCTCTGATCCTGCTTACGCCAATCGCACCGCACACGCTTAATACACGAAGCATCGTGCTTCCGGCAGATGCGGAGATCACGGTGGAGCTGCTGCACGGACATACCGCGGGCTGGGATGAGGCAGCCGCATCGTTTGACGGAGATACCTGTGTCAAACTGGGAATCGGTGACTGTATCCGCATTTACCGTTCCAGCCGTATGACACGACTGATAAAGATAAACAACATCAGTTTTCTTGAAGTCCTGAGAAACAAGATGAATGACCAGTAGGAGGAAATGAAGGGTGAAGATCAACAGACACGCAAAGATCCTGGATCTGATCAGCAGAGATGACATAGAGACACAGGAAGAGCTGGCAGAAAAGCTCAACGCAGAGGGCTTTCCGGTGACGCAGGCAACCGTTTCCCGTGATATCCGGGAAATGAAGCTGACAAAAGTAACCAACGACAGAGGCCGTCAGGTTTACAAAGTGATGCAGGGTACCGAGACGGGCATGAATGAAAAATATCTCCGTATCCTGCGGGATGGCTTTGTGGCGATGGATATGGCACAGAATATACTGGTCGTAAAGACGGTGGCAGGTATGGCGATGGCAGTGGCAGCGGCACTTGATGCCATGAAATGGCCGGAGATCGCAGGCTGTATCGCAGGGGACGATACAATCATGTGTGCTGTCCGCAGCGTAGATGAGACACTGATCGTCATGGATAAGATAAAAAAGATCATTGCAGCCGGTACGCCGCTGCATAATTAAAAGAAATGGGAGTGTAATATGCTGGCAAATATTCATGTGAAGAACATGGCACTGATCAAAGAGGCAGATATCAGTCTCGGAAAGGGACTGAATATCTTAAGCGGTGAGACAGGAGCGGGAAAATCCATTCTGCTCGGCTCGATCGCCGTTGCCCTTGGTTTGCAGAATTTTAAGGGGTTTGCAAGGGAAGATGCAGATTATGCACTTTCGGAGCTTGTTTTTGTGATTGAAAATGAAGAACAGCGACAGGCACTTCTGGAGCTGGAGATCCCGGTGGAAGATGGTGAGGTGATCATCAGCCGGCGGCTGTCAAAGGGGCGGACGACCAGCAAGATCAATGGAGAGACTGTTCCGGTTTCCATGGTCAGAAAAGCCGGTACACTGCTGATCGACATCCATGGTCAGCATGAGAATCAGTCTCTTTTACATATTCGCAAACATCTGGAACTACTCGACGATTTTGCGGGAGAAAAGCTGACTCTGGCAAAAGAAAACTACAAAACCTGCTATCAGGAATACGGCGAACTGAAAAAGGAACTGCAGCAGGCACAGCTGGACAATGCCACCAGAGCAAAAGAGATGGATTTTTTAAGCTTTGAGATTGGTGAAATCGAAGAAGCTGCCCTGCAAAAAGGGGAAGATGAGGCACTGGAGGACGATTATAAGAGACTGGCAAACGGAAAAGAGATCCTGGAATCGGTCCTGGAGGCATATCAGCTCTGTGCATCCGACGGAGCATCGGAAGCGATCGGGCGTGCTCTTCGAAGCCTTGCATCCGTGTCAGAGTACGATTCGGATCTGAAGGCACTTTATAACCAGCTGATGGATGTGGACAGCCTTTTAAATGATTTTAACCGGGAGATCTCCGGATATGCAGATGAGCTGGATGTCGATGAAGAAACGCTGAAAAAGACAGAGGAGCGGCTTGATCTGATCAACCATCTGAAGACGAAATACGGTGATACGATCGAGAAAATCCAGGCATACTGTGAAGAAAAAAAGCAGCGTTTTGCAGTACTTGAAAACTACGAAGGATACCTGGCGGAGCGAAAAAGCCGTTTTGCCGCCTGCAAAAAACAGCTGCAAAAAGAAGCAGAAAACCTCACTGTCATCCGAAAGGAAGCGGCACAGCGTTTTACAGAACAGGTGAAGCAGGCTCTGATGGATCTGAATTTTCTGGATGTACAGTTTGAACTCGATTTCCGTCTGCTGGAAGATTATATGGTATCCGGGCAGGACGAAGTGTGTTTTATGATTTCCACCAATCCGGGTCAGCCGCTGCGTCCGGTGCAGGATACGGCATCCGGAGGTGAGCTTTCCAGGATCATGCTGGCGGTCAAATCCGTGATGGCAGACCAGGAGAAGGTTGAGACGCTGATCTTTGATGAGATCGACAGCGGTATCAGCGGACGCACTGCACAGATGGTATCCGAAAAGCTGGCACTGATCGCCGGAAACCATCAGGTGATCTGTATCACGCATCTGGCACAGATCGCAGCGATGGCAGATGTGCATTTTATGATCGAAAAGAAGGTTATCGAAAACGAGACCCAGACCTCGATCCGGCAGCTGGATGAGAAAGAGAGTATCGACGAACTGGCAAGGATCCTCGGCGGAGCAAAGATCACGCAGATGGTGCTTGACAGTGCAAAAGAGATGCGTCAGCTGGCAAAAAATGCCAGAGGACACGGATTCCAGAATGAGCCAGAGTAAAAGAATCTGAGTTTCACATACTAGAACCAAATCAAAAATCAGCCGCAGAGGCAGGGAAAGATGAGGTGACCGTGTGTGAAAAAGAAAAAAATAACAGAAAGAACAAGGGCAATCTATCGCATGCTGGCGATGTTTTTGCTGTTGTTCTTTTTTCTTGTGACGGGCGGATTCTGGTATCTGAAAAGCAGCATCCCAGATCAGCTGAATGTGGCATCTTATGAGGATGTCGATACGATAAAGCTCCCTTTTCAAAGTATGGTAAAAGATGAGGTTGTCTATGCATCCGTTTCTGCGGAAAATACAAAAATCCCGGAAGAAAAGATCAAGATTCAGTGTTCTTTTCTGGGATTCGTTCCGCTCAAAACGGTTGAAATACAGCAAAAAGAGCTGCCGCAGGTACTCCCGGGCGGCAATACGATCGGTATTTTTATGAAAACAAAAGGGATTTTGGTTGTCGGGACCGGGAGCGTGACAGATGCAGATGGCATGGAAAGAGAACCTTCCCTTGGAATACTGAAATCGGGGGATTATATCGTAAAAGCAGATGGAAAAGAAATTTCCACAAAAGAAGAAATTCTGGAAATCGTCGAAAAAAGTCAGGGAAAAAAGATCAGACTCACTGTTATAAGAAATGGATTCGAAAAAGAATGTCAGATTCTGCCGGTTCGCATGCAGGATGGCAGCTGCAAACTGGGTGTGTGGGTGCGGGATGACACACAGGGACTTGGCACGATGACCTATGTGGACGGGCAGAAACAGTATGGAGCATTAGGACACGGGATCAGTGATGTGGACACCGGGCTTCTGATGCAGATCCGGGACGGAAAACTGTACCGGGCAAGCGTGGGAGCAGTAAAGAAAGGAGAAAAAGGCAATCCGGGCGAACTCTCCGGGACGATCTATTACCGGGATGACCAGATTCTCGGGACGATCACCTCCAATTCCGAGACCGGGATCAAAGGAATGTTATATGCTATGCCGCAGGAACTGTCCGGCCATTCGTTTGTACAGACGGCGTACCGCCAGGAAGTGCATACGGGAAATGCTTCGATCTACTGCTCAATCGACGGCAGCGTAAAAGAATATACGGTAGAGATAGAAAAAATCAACCTGAGCCACCGCGATATAAACAAAAGCATGGTGATCCGGGTGAAGGATCAGGATCTTCTTGAAAAGACCGGCGGCATCGTCCAGGGCATGAGCGGAAGTCCAATCCTTCAGGACGGAAAGCTGATCGGAGCAGTCACCCATGTCTTTGTGGCAGATCCATCCCGTGGCTATGCAATTTTTGCAGAAAATATGCTGGAGAAGTAAGCGGGGAGGTATGCATCCGGTTTTCGCCCATATACGACAGAAAGGTTGTTCTTTTAAGCTTAATGGAAGGCAGTTTGTCGAAAAAAGGGAGAAAAATGCGACAGGAACTGCTTGCGTCCACCAAAAGTTCTGCTTATAATACAAGTAGTTTTTGGCATATTTGTAACTAAATGGAGGTGCTTTTATGGATAAGCTGAATATAGCGATTGCAGATGACAACGCGAAGGTTTTACAGCTTCTGGATAAAATCGTGAGCAGTGATGAAGAACTGAATGTAGTCGGAAAAGCAGGAAATGGCGAAGATCTGTATGATATTATCAAAAAGCAGGAGCCGGATGTCGTACTTCTGGATCTGGTCATGCCCAAAGTCGATGGGCTGACTGTCATGGAGCGGGTGAACAAAGATCAGGAAATCCGCAAACATCCGGCATTCATCGTCATTACAGCCGTCGGCCAGGAGAAGATCACGGAAGATGCATTTGACCTCGGAGCAGATTACTATATTCTGAAACCATTTGACAATGAGATGGTTATCAACCGAATCAAGCACACAAGAGTAAAGAAAGACCGTAATTTCGCAAAAGTACAGAAGGTAAATGCCTACGAGAGCAAGAAAGAATACATGGAACGCAACCTGGAGACGGATGTGACCAACATCATCCATGAAATCGGCGTACCGGCACATATCAAAGGTTATCAGTATCTGCGTGATTCGATCATCATGTCGGTGAGCGATATGGAAATGCTCAATTCCATCACAAAGATCCTCTATCCGACGATCGCAAAAAAACACCAGACCACGCCAAGCCGTGTGGAGCGGGCGATCCGTCATGCGATCGAGGTAGCGTGGAGCAGAGGTAAGATGGATACGATCGAAGAATTATTTGGTTATACGGTCAGCAACGGCAAAGGCAAGCCGACCAACTCGGAGTTTATTGCTCTGATCGCGGATAAGATCCGCCTGGAATACAAGAATCGATGAAAACACAGATGGGACAAGATGGAAGCTTTATCAGAGAAAAAACATAAAAATTGTGCAAAATATACAGATAACACTTTTCAATAGAGAAAAAATGCGTTATAATGAAAAAAAGCGGTACCGATTAGGAGGAAAAGTTTATGAAAAATGTGTTATTTGTAGCATCAGAATGTGTACCTTTTATTAAGACAGGTGGACTGGCAGATGTAGTGGGATCGCTGCCGAAATGTTTTAATAAAGACGAGTTTGACGTACGCGTGATCATACCGAAGTATATGTGTATGAAAGAGGAATATAAAAATCAGTTAGAGTACATAACGCATTTCTATATGGATCTGTCCTGGCGAAGCCAGTATGTAGGTGTGCTTCATATGATGTATGAGGGCATCCATTATTATTTCATTGATAATGAATACTACCTGGCAGGACCAAGACCATATGGAAATATTTACGAAGATATCGAGAAGTTTGCCTTTTTCTCAAAGGCAGCACTCTCAGCACTGCCGCTGATCGGATTTAAACCGGATATCGTACACTGCCACGACTGGCAGACCGGTCTGATCCCGGTATTTTTGAAGGACAAGTTCCACGAGGGCGAGTTCTTCTGCAACATGAAATCGATCATGACGATCCACAACCTGAAATTCCAGGGTGTGTGGGATATGAAGACCGTAAAGGATATCACCGGACTTCCATCCTGCTATTTTACACCGGACAAACTGGAAGCTTACGGCGATGCCAATTACCTGAAAGGCGGACTGGTTTACGCAGATGCGATCACGACCGTCAGCCGTACCTATGCAGAGGAGATCAAGACACCGTTCTACGGCGAACATCTTGACGGACTGCTCAATGCAAGGGCACATGACCTGCGTGGTATTGTAAACGGCATTGATTATGATGAATACAATCCGGAGACGGATAGATATATAGTAAAAAATTATAACGCAAAGAATTTCCGCAAAGAAAAAGTAAAGAATAAGAGAGCACTTCAGGAAGAGCTTGGTCTGGAAAAAGACGACAAGAAGTTTATGATTGGTATCGTATCACGACTGACAGACCAGAAAGGATTCGACCTGATCGCCTATATGATGGATGAGATGTGCCAGCAGGATGTCCAGTTTGTGATCCTTGGAACCGGCGAAGAGAAATATGAGAATATGTTCCGCCATTTCGCATGGAAATATCAGGGCAAAGTATCTGCGAACATCTTCTATTCTGAAGCAATGTCTCATAAGATATATGCATCTTGTGATGCATTCCTGATGCCGTCCCTGTTTGAGCCGTGCGGCCTCAGCCAGCTGATGAGTCTTCGTTACGGCACACTGCCAATCGTGCGTGAGACAGGCGGTCTGAAAGACACTGTGATTCCGTACAATGAGTATGAGGGAACCGGAACGGGATTCAGCTTTGCAAATTATAATGCACATGAGATGTTCAACACACTGAAGTATGCACAGTACATTTATTATGAGAAAAAGCGTGAGTGGAACAAGATGGTAGACCGTGCAATGGCAGCAGATTTCTCTTGGGCAAGTTCTGCAAAACAGTACGAAGAGATGTACAACTGGATGCTTGGATGCTGAACAAAAAGGATGTAAGAGATTGGAAAACGATCTTAAGAATCAAATAAAAGAAAAGCTTCTTCGAAACGAAATAGATCGAAGAAGCTTTTTTATGCCTTTCTTCTGTTTTAATCAGAGAGGTGCCTTTTGGAATGTTTCTTTTTTGGAATCAGTTTGGACCTTGTCTTGGAACGTTTTACAAATCTTCCGTCCGCACCATAGCGGTAATAATATTTGCCGATCTTTACGATCTTATTTTTGACCATATGACCGCTCTTATCGACGTAATACTCGCCAAGCTGGGCATTTGTTGCCATGTATCCGGTCGAATAAAAGTAGTACCAGTATCCTTTGATGCTCTGCCAGGTCTTTGCAGAGTAGGTGCCATCCACATTCCGGTATTTCGTGCCCTGGGCGGTCTTGATAAATTTCGCTTTGTATTTTTTGCCGACTGCCACGCGGGAACCGTTTTTGTTGACATAGACATTGTGGTTGTCCACCCAGCGGCTTCTGGCCATCTTGCCATTTTTCATAAGGTATTTGTCACCGATCCACTGGCTTGTCAGCATGGCACCGCTCTCCGAGAAGAAGTAGCGATCGCCTTTTAAATCCAGCCATCCGGTGTGGACCGTTCCGTCGGCATCAAAATAGTAAGTATAGCCTTTGATCTTACGAAATACAGAAGTAAGATAGGTGCCGTCGTTTGTCTTGTAACGCAGTGTATTTTCTTCTGTATTGTACTCCCAGTCGGCGTGGACGGTGTATGACGGAATCAGCAGAGCCGCACAGAGGACCGGGATGATGCAGGTATGTTTTAAACTGTGAAGTTTCAAAAAAACCCCTCCTTGTAAAATTCAGAAATTTTTTTCAGCCGAAGAAGACTCCCACTTCCTGACTGCAACAGGTTATTACTACAACAGTATCCCATAGAATCCGAATTCTGACAAGGAAGAGTTTTTAAAATTAAGAAAAACTTATGACAGACGCATGTTTCCTAACCCTGGGAAAGGACGGAGCGAACGTGCTGGATTTCTTCGGCGGTCGCCTTTGCGGCCGGTACATAGTACTGTTTGCTGCGGGCAAGCTGATAGATCTCTTCCTGAGAAGTTTCACACTGGTTGCGGAACTGCTTTAAAACCTGTTTCAGCTGCATATTTTCGGTTTGTGGGATCATTTCGCCATAGCGGACCAGTTCTCCGTTGATGCCGGCTAATGTGTCGGCTACCATTGTCTTTTCATCTAACATCTTTTCTTACCTCCTGTTACTGCAGAAATGTCATCAGCTGTTGTTTGCACTGCATCGCGGACTGTGCAGATTTCTGGAAAAACTGTTTCACAGCCGGATCGCCTGCTTCCTGTGCGTAGGCGGTCATTTTGCAGTGTGTGGTGTCAAACCCGCCGATCAGATGGCGGAGGTTCTGCAGGTCAAGTTCCGATAATTCGTTCATTTCGATTCCTCCTTGGATGGGTCGCATTTCAAATGCAGATGTTTTTGTGCCTCGGAAGTTAGTATGTCCGGGAAATGTTTTTTTATACAAAAAGCAGACTACAGAAACCTGGCAGCATTTCAGGATAAACTGCGGTTCAGGCAGAAAAGCAACAGCAGGCTGTGCAGAAGCTGTGAAAAAAGCAGTCCGAGCAGATAGCCTTTGATACCGGAAAAAGGAATGGCAAACCAGACGAATAAAAATCTTATAAAAAGCGCGGCCATATTTGACAGGAAGACAAGAAAGGTCTTTCCAAGTCCGTTTAAAATACTGGCAAGCGTTGTGCCAAGATAGAGGAACGGACAGAGCCAGGAGAGGATCTGGATGTAAGTTCCGGCCTCGTTGCTGTCAAAAAGCAGGATTCCGCACAGATTTCCAAAGACCAGAAAGAAAATGGTACAGAGGATGCCAAGCAGCAGGCAGCTCTGGACGGTGCGGACAGAAAGTCTTGCGATCGCTTTGCGGTCTTTTCCAGCCTGTGATTCGGAGACAGCCGGCAGCAGCATAACAGAGAGGGCGTTTGTGACTGCCGAAGGAAAAAGAACAAGCGGCAGAGCCATTCCGGTCAGTGTTCCGTAAGAAGAAAGTGCTGCAGATCTTGCAAGGCCAAAAGCCTGCAGTCGCAGCGGGATACAGATGGATTCAGCACTTTGCAGAAGACTTAAACAGACACGGTTTGTACTTAAGGGCAGCGAAAAAGTAAGGATTTCCCGGATACTGTGTGCGGAAAACGGACATGCTTTTTCAAAAGAAGACGGATGGTGGAGCAGAAACCGGGTTCCGGTATACAGAACCACGATGATCTCCGAGGTCAGCATACCATACATGGCAAGCACAGGGGTTACCTGGATTCCTTTTTCCACCATGATCTGCCAGAACAGGAACGAAGAGGCAACGCGGGCGGTCTGTTCGACCAGCTGGGAGATGGCAGGGACGGCGGCTTTTTTCAGTCCGGTATAATATCCGATGATGCAGGCATGCACACCGGCAAAAGGCAGTGCAAAGCTTAAAATTTTCAGAAGGGAGCTGCAGCGTGCCTCATGCAGCAGAGAGACGGCAATAAAATTCGCATTCTGATAAAGAAAAAAAGAAGCAATCCCGGAAAACAGGACAGAGAGCATCATACCGCAAAGAAGGATGTCTCGGGCTCCTTTTTTGTCGTTCGATGCAAGCCTTGCAGAGACAAAGCGGGAAATGGCAGTCTGGATTCCGGATGAGGTCAGGGAAAACAGCAGGGTCTGGATCGGAAAAAGAAGAAGATAGATACCGATTCCTTCCGCACCGATTGTCTTGGATAAGAATATTCTATAGAAGAAACCGATGATGCGGCTGACCATACCGGCACAGGTCAGGATGGCGGTGCTTTTCAGGAGCGGATGTTTCTGGATCATAAGCACAAAATTCCATTTTTTCTTATATATATTCGGAGGAAGTACTTGACAGAACGGAAATGCGGTGCTATATTCGAAACAAATCCCAGCGAAACACTCGGAATTAATCCAGAAAATGGTGCCGCGATCAGAAGAATTTCGGATTCCGGCATGAAACAATATGGGAGGGCAGCATGAAATTATCTACAAAAGGAAGATATGGACTGCGGGCGATGGTTGACCTGGCGGTATACAGTGAGAAAGAATCCGTATCCATCAGCTGCATTGCACAACGTGAGAACATATCTGAGAGCTATCTGGAACAGCTTGCGGGAAAATTAAAAAAAGCAGGGTTGATCAAGAGCACGAGAGGTGCCCAGGGCGGTTACCGTCTGGCGAAACCTGCGGCCGAGATTTCAGTCGGAGATATACTGCGGGCTCTGGAAGGAGAGCTTGGAGCGGTGGACTGTCAGGGACTGAAGCCTGAGGGCGGATGTGAAAGTTCTGATTTCTGCGTGACGAAACTGGTCTGGCAGAGGATCAACGACAGCATTGCGAAAGCAGTAGATGAGATTACGCTTGAGGAGCTGATGGCAGAAGCAAAAAAAAGCCAGGAGCGGAAACGAGAGATGGAGCAGTCCGGTCAGTATATAAATTCGCAGGATAAAGCAGACACAAAGAGAAAGTGTTGAGATTGTGCCGCAAGCGGCATCAGGAGGTAAATATGAAGAAATTGATCTATTTGGACAATGCAGCAACAACAAAGACTTCAGAAGAGGTAGTAGCAGCTATGCTGCCGTACTTTACAGAATACTACGGAAACCCGTCCAGTGTTTACGAGTTTGCAAGCGAGAGCAAAAAAGCAGTTTCAAATGCAAGAAGAACGATCGCAGAGACTCTGGGAGCACAGGAAAATGAGATTTATTTCACAGCCGGTGGTTCCGAGGCAGATAACTGGGCACTGAAAGCAACGGCAGAAGCTTATCAGAGCAAAGGAAAACACATCATCACGACCAAGATCGAGCATCATGCGATCCTGCATACCGCAGAATATCTGGAAAAACGTGGTTTTGAGATCACTTACATCGGTGTGGATGAAAACGGTGTCGTAAAAGTGGATGAACTGGAAAAAGCAATTCGTCCGGATACGATCCTGATCTCCGTTATGTTTGCAAACAATGAGATCGGAACCATTCAGCCGATCAAAGAGATCGGTGAGATCGCAAAGAAACACGGCGTTCTGTTCCATACCGATGCGGTTCAGGCATACGGTCAGCTGCCGATCAATGTTGACGAGCTTCACATCGATATGTTAAGTTCCAGCGGACACAAACTGAACGGTCCGAAGGGAATCGGTTTCCTTTACATCCGCAAAGGCGTTAAGATCCGTTCTTTCGTACACGGCGGAGCACAGGAGCGTAAACGTCGTGCCGGTACCGAAAATGTTCCGGGTATTGTGGGGTACGGCAAGGCAGCAGAAATCGCAGCAAAGACCATGAAAGAGCGTACCGCAAAAGAGATCGAACTGAGAGATCATCTGATCGACCGTGTTTTGGCGGAAGTTCCTTATACCAGATTGAACGGACACAGAACCAACCGTCTGCCGAACAATGCAAACTTCAGTTTTCAGTTTGTAGAAGGTGAGTCCCTTCTGATCCTGCTGGACAACAACGGTATCTGTGCTTCCAGCGGATCTGCCTGTACATCCGGTTCTCTGGATCCGTCCCATGTACTGCTGGCGATCGGCCTGCCACACGAGATCGCACACGGTTCCCTGCGTCTGACACTGTCCGCAGAGACTACCATGGAGGACATTGATTTCGTTGTAGACTGTATCAAACAGATTATCGAAAGACTGCGAAGCATGTCTCCACTCTACGAAGATTTCGTGAAAAAGAATCAGAAATAATCCGGCAGTAAAAGACAGGATCAGATTGTACAGAGCACAGAAATAGTCAGAAAATAAGCCAGAATAAAGATAGAAAAACAAAACAGAAAATTGGAGGAAATTTTTATGTACAGCGAAAAAGTTATGGATCATTTTAATCATCCGCGTAATGTAGGCGAAATCGAAAATGCAAGTGGTGTCGGAACCGTCGGCAATGCAAAATGCGGCGATATCATGCGTATTTATCTGGACATTGACGATGACGGGATCATCCGCGATGTAAAATTTAAAACCTTTGGATGCGGAGCAGCCGTTGCAACCAGCAGCATGGCAACCGAACTGGTAAAAGGCAAAAATATCCAGGAAGCAATGCAGGTTACCAACAAAGCCGTTATGGAAGCTCTGGACGGACTGCCTCCTGTAAAAGTACACTGTTCTCTGCTTGCAGAAGAAGCCATCCATGCAGCACTGTGGGATTACGCAGAGAAACACCACATCAAGATCGAAGGACTGCAAAAGCCGAAGTCTGATATCCATGAAGGCGAAGAAGAAGAGGAAGAGGAGTACTAAGATCAGCATACAACGTGCAGATTTTATGATCAAAGGAGTAAGGCGGAAAAGATTATGAGTAAAAAAGTAGTGGTTGGAATGTCGGGCGGAGTCGATTCATCTGTGGCAGCGATGCTGCTGAAACAGCAGGGCTATGATGTAGTCGGTGTGACGATGCAGATCTGGCAGGATGAAGCCGAGGAAGTCCAGCAGGAAAACGGTGGATGCTGCGGGTTGAGTGCGGTGGATGATGCAAGAAGAGTGGCAGAGACGATCGGTATACCATATTATGTGATGAATTTTAAAGACGATTTTCGGAAAAATGTCATGGATTATTTTGCGGATTCTTATCTGAATGGACAGACGCCGAATCCATGTATCGCCTGCAACCGCTATGTCAAGTGGGAAGCACTTCTGGAGCGGAGCCTTCAGATTGGGGCGGATTATATTGCAACCGGTCATTATGCAAGGATCGAAAAGCTGCCAAATGGGCGTTATGCGATCCGCAATTCTGTGACAGCGGCAAAAGACCAGACCTATGCTCTTTATAACCTGACACAGAGACAGCTTGCCCACACACTCATGCCGGTTGGTGATTATGAGAAACCACAGATCCGCAAACTGGCAGAAGAAGCTTATCTGCCGGTGGCACACAAGGCGGACAGCCAGGATATCTGTTTCGTACCGAATGGCGATTACGCTTCCTTTATCGAAGAATATACCGGAAAGATCGTTCCGGAAGGCAATTTTGTGACACCGGACGGGAAAATCCTCGGAAGACACAAAGGGATCATCCATTATACGGTCGGACAGCGAAAAGGTCTGGGAATTTCACTTGGAGAGAGGGCTTTTGTCACAGAGATCCGACCACAGACAAACGAAGTGGTGATCGGAAACCGTGCCCAGGCCTGTCAGACGGTTCTTCGTGCCAACCATTTAAATTTCATGGCAAGGGAAGATATTCAGGAAGAAGATCATGTATTTGCAAAGATCCGCTACAATCACAAAGGGGCATACTGCCATGTAAAGCGGACCGGAGAAGATGAGATTACCTGCACCTTTGAAGAGCCACAGCACGCGATCACGCCGGGACAGGCAGTGGTGCTCTATGAAGACGGATACGTGCTGGGCGGCGGTACGATTATCTAAGTATAAAATGATGTGGGTGTCAAAAGTCCCCAACTATGATGCCTACGGATTGTTCCGTGCGTTGCACTCCCACAATCCTCCCCAGTATTCGCATATCGTGGGATTATCATCCCACTTTTATGCTCATATCGGGGCGGGTCCCAAGGTCTTTCATCCACCTATGAGCAAGCTCATGTGGATTTAGACCTTTTGACCCTGGCATCATAAAATATGCCATACAAATTGTCAGCACAGCAGTTCAAAAGTCGGCTTTCGTTTGCGGAATATCGCATGATAACGGAAGCCGCATTTTTTTAATATCGAACAGGCACGGTCAAAATCAGCCGCAATACGTTCTGGGGCATGTGCATCTGATCCGATGGTGACGATCTCGCCGCCAAGTTCGCGGTAACGTTTCAGGATATCTTCGTGCGGGTTCGGGTGTCCAAGTCCGGCTGCATAGCCTCCGGTATTGATCTCCATGCCAAGTCCTTTATCGATCAGAAGGCGGATGATCTCATCCAGCCAGTCACTGTATTCTTTATAAGAATAGAACTGATTTTTGTTTGGACCGTAGCGGACGACATAATCAATATGGCCGTAGACATCAAAGCAGGACATGGTATGCAGATTCTCAATGATCGATTCAAAATAAGAAATATAAGACTCTTTTTCGGTGCGTCCCTCAAAAAAAGCAGGATAGTAGGGATCCTGTCCGTTTACCACATGGGATGATCCAATCACAAAATCAAAATCCCAATTCTTTACAAGAGATTCGCAGCGCTCCTTCAGATAAGGCTGCAGACCGAGTTCGAGGCCGAATAATAATTCAATCTTGTGCTCATACTCTTCTTTGAGGGAGGTAAGCGTCTTGCAATAAGAAGGAATATCAGCTTCGAAGACCATCCCTTCGTCAATATAGTCATAGTCCATGTGCTCTGTGAAACACATGGCAGACAGTCCAAGAGAGATACCCTTTTCGACCATATCCCGCATCGGGGCGTCGGAATCGGCGGAAAAAGAGGAATGAAGATGAAAATCGGATCTCATAAAATAAAAACTCCTTTCAAAATACGACAAAATTCAGGAAAAAACACCTGATTTTTCTCTCTGTTACAAGTTTATGAGAATAAAACACAAATGTCCAGAGAAATTCGTTGAAATTATACTTGAACTTTTTACAGAAATTAGGTAGAATAGAAGAAAGTTGTGGAATCTTTAACAATAAAGACCGCAATCATACTATTTAACATAATAGGAGGAAATTAATCATGGCAGTAAAAGTAGCAATTAATGGTTTTGGACGTATCGGACGTCTTGCATTCAGACAGATGTTTGGCGCAGAAGGATATGAAGTAGTAGCTATCAACGATCTGACTTCCCCAAAAATGCTGGCACACCTGTTAAAATACGATTCATCACAGGGTAAATATGCACTGGCAGATACAGTATCAGCAGGTGAAGATTCCATCACAGTTGACGGAAAAGAGATCAAGATCTACGCTTTCCCGGATGCAAACAACTGCCCATGGGGCGAGCTGGGTGTTGACGTAGTTCTGGAGTGCTCTGGATTCTACACATCCAAAGAAAAGGCTCAGGCTCATATCAATGCAGGTGCTCGTAAAGTTGTTATCTCTGCACCAGCAGGCAATGACCTTCCGACTATCGTTTACAATGTAAACCATGAGACACTGAAAGCTGAGGATCAGATCATTTCTGCAGCTTCTTGTACAACAAACTGTCTGGCACCAATGGCTAAAGCTCTGAACGAACTGGCTCCGATCAAATCCGGTATCATGGTAACAATCCATGCTTACACAGGTGATCAGATGACTCTGGACGGACCTCAGAGAAAAGGCGATCTGAGAAGATCCCGTGCAGCAGCAGTAAACATCGTTCCGAACAGCACAGGTGCTGCAAAAGCTATCGGTCTGGTTATTCCGGAACTGAACGGCAAACTGATCGGTTCTGCACAGCGTGTACCGACCCCTACAGGTTCTACTACAATCCTGACAGCAGTTGTTGAAGGAACAGTAACTGTAGACGAAATCAACGCTAAGATGAAAGCATCTGCTACAGAATCTTACGGATACAACGAAGACGAAATCGTATCCAGCGATATCGTTGGTATGAGATATGGTTCTCTGTTTGATGCTACTCAGACAATGGTTCTGCCTCTGGACAACGGTACAACAGAAGTACAGGTTGTTTCTTGGTATGACAACGAAAACTCTTACACATCTCAGATGGTAAGAACAATCAAATACTTCTCTGAATTAGCATAATCTGTTAAATCAGACAAAGAAGACCTATCTGGGTCCGGTCTTTTGGACCGGGCCCTTTTTATCTTAGTCGGAGAAGACTCTGCGGCTAAATAAGCGGCTCCGCAAGGATGCACATTAGAAAATCCGTATGTATGATACAAGGAGGAAATAAGAATGCTTAATAAAAAGTCGGTTGATGATATCAACGTAAAAGGCAAAAGAGTCCTGGTTCGCTGTGACTTTAACGTACCTCTGAAAGATGGCAAGATCACAGACGAAAACCGTCTCGTAGCAGCTCTGCCAACTATCAAAAAACTGATCGCGGACGGCGGAAAAGTAATCCTTTGCTCTCATCTGGGCAAACCAAAGGGAGAACCGAAACCGGAACTCTCTCTGGCACCGGTAGCAGTACGTCTCTCTGAACTGCTTGGTCAGGAAGTAAAATTTGCAGCTGATCCGGAAGTCGTAGGACCGAACGCAAAAGCAGCTGTAGAAGCTATGAAAGACGGTGAAGTTGTTCTGCTTGAAAACACTCGTTACCGTGCTGAAGAAACCAAAAATGGCGAAGCATTCAGTAAAGATCTGGCATCTCTGTGTGATGTGTTCGTAAACGATGCATTTGGTACTGCTCACAGAGCACACTGCTCTAACGTAGGTGTTACCGAATATGTAGATATCGCAGTTGTTGGATATCTGATGCAGAAAGAGATTGATTTCCTGGGCAATGCAGTAGAAAATCCAGTTCGCCCGTTCGTTGCAATCTTGGGTGGTGCAAAAGTAGCAGACAAACTGAACGTTATCTCCAACCTGCTTGAGAAATGCGATACTCTGATCATCGGCGGCGGTATGGCTTATACTTTCCTGAAAGCTCAGGGCAAAGAGATTGGTAAATCTCTGGTAGACGACAGCAAGATCGACTACTGCAATGAGATGATGGCAAAAGCTGAGAAGCTTGGCAAAAAACTTCTGCTTCCGGTAGATGCAGTTGTTTCCGCAGATTTCCCGAACCCGATCGATGCTCCGATCGAAGTAGAGAACGTATCTGTAGATAATATCCCGGTTGACAAAGAAGCTATGGATATCGGAAAAGAAACAGCAGCTCTGTATGCAGATGCAGTAAAAACAGCAAAAACAGTTGTTTGGAACGGACCGATGGGTGTATTCGAAAACCCGACACTGGCAGCAGGTACGATTGCAGTAGCAAAAGCTCTGGCAGATACCGATGCAACAACCATCATCGGCGGCGGCGATTCTGCAGCAGCAGTAAACCAGCTTGGATTTGGTGACAAGATGAGCCACATCTCCACAGGCGGTGGAGCATCTCTGGAATTCCTGGAAGGAAAAGAACTGCCGGGCGTAGCAGCAGCTAACGATAAGTAAACACTTAACGAAAACGAGCCAAAGGCGATGTTTGAGTTCTAGTGTTTACTTAGTTCGCCGCTCTTAGCGAATGGGAGCGAAGCGAAACATGAGGTTAGAGGCAGGCGAACATCCCGTCAGTACTTAACGAAAACGAGCCAAAGGCGACGTTTTACAATATGTGAAAAGAGGATAAGATCATGGCAAGAAAGAAAATTATTGCTGGTAACTGGAAAATGAACATGACTCCGAGTGAGGCAGTAAAATTAGTTGAAACTCTGAAACCACTGGTAAAAAATGATGAAGTTGATGTAGTATTCTGCGTACCGGCTATCGACATCGTTCCTGTAGTAGAAGCTGCAAAAGGAACAAACATCCAGGTTGGTGCTGAAAATATGTACTTCGAAGAGAAAGGTGCCTACACAGGTGAAATCTCCCCGAATATGCTGGTAGATGCAGGCGTTAAATACGTTGTTCTGGGACATTCCGAGAGAAGAGGATACTTCGGAGAAACAGATGCAGATATCAACAAAAAAATGCACAAAGCATTTGAGCATGGCCTGACACCGATCATGTGCTGCGGCGAATCTCTGGAACAGAGAGAGCAGGGCGTGACCATGGACTTCATCCGTCAGCAGGTTAAGATCGGATTCCAGGGACTGACAGCAGATCAGGCAAAAGCAGCCGTTATCGCTTACGAGCCGATCTGGGCTATCGGAACCGGCAAGACTGCTACAACAGAGCAGGCTCAGGAAGTATGCAGCAAGATCCGTGAGTGTATCGCTGAAGTATACGATGACGCTACAGCAGCAGAGATCCGTATCCAGTACGGCGGATCTGTAAACTCCAAGACAGCAGCAGATCTGTTTGCTCAGGCAGACATCGATGGCGGACTGGTTGGAGGAGCATCTCTGAAAGAAGAGTTCGGTCAGATCGTAAATTATAAATAATCAGCCATTTTTGGCTAAATAGTCCAAACAAGAAAGAATAAAACGCCCCCAAATGCAAGGAAAATTGGTAAGTATTACTAATTGAATTGTGTTTGGGGGCGTTTTTTAATATTACAACTATCACCTTCAACGATCACTTTTAATCGTTTAAAACCTTGCCATTTAAAAAAGTGATAGTTATATAAATGTTTTTATCTCAGTCGAGAAGACTCCCACTTCTGCAAGTGGTGAGTAATAACAAATCTTTCTCAGTGGGAGTACAATCTCCTACTGAGATAAACGCTCCGCGAGGGCACAAAACCATTGTCCAGTGGACAATGGTTTTGTGCC
>NZ_JAJEQE010000059.1 GCF_020687205.1 Hominisplanchenecus faecis | reverse complement strand
AAACCTCACGACGGAAGCCTTGCTACCGTCAGAGCGATTTGTTTTCGAATTCATCATGGCTGTATTATTTTACGCACTATTTTTTACGATACCATTCGTTTGCACATTGCCAAAAGCTCTTAGCCTGACCGCTGTCGCCTAAGCAAAAGGCTTCCGCAAACCACAAGTATTTGCTGAGCATACCTTCCTTTTACATAGTATAACCGGTTAGGCAGGCGGTGTGGAAGGTTGTTTCCTGCCAGCGTGTAAAATATGATATGAAGTATTTTTAAAAACTATGGCTGTTCAAAAACGTACGGCAATGTGCAAAATGAACAATTCCCAAGAAGGCACTTTTGCGTGTCCTTCGGGGAATTCGTTCATTTGCACATGCAATACTGCTCATTTGTAAACAGTATTTTAAAACACCTGACATTTCCATTCCTTACACCTGCCAGGAAACCAACGGTCAATTTTTATTGTTGACATCTCTCACAGTACACACTGCTTCTGCCGCCGATCGTGGTGCGGCAAAGGGTGCTGCCGCAAACCGGGCATGGTTCTCCGCTGTGTCCGTAAATTCTAAGAAACGGTGTATTTCGATAATCTTTCCCTTTTGTCTCCAGATAATCTTCCGCAGAAATCGCATTTTTCTCAATAAAATATTCCAGGCGTTCCGGGATCGTAACAGCAAGGCATTTCCATTCTTTGTCTGTTAAGCTGTTTGCCGGGCGGGACGGAAGAATTTTCGCAGCAAATAAAATTTCATCCGAATAGATATTTCCAATTCCGGCGATGATGCTCTGATCGAGCAGGCAGGTCTTGATCGCTTTTTTTCGTATGCCCAGATATGTCTTTAAATAGTCTGCGGAAAGTTTGGGATCAAATGGTTCGATTCCAAGCTTGGCAATTCCGCTGAACGTATCTTTTTCCTCCTTTTTCAGAAACCAGAAACGACCAAATCGCCGCATGTCAGAAAAGAGCAGTTTCTGTCCCTGATCAAAGTGAAAGATCAGGTGTGTGTACTTTTCTTCCGGGTAGTTTTTTGGTGTGAACAGAAGGCCTCCGGTCATACGAAGATGCAGGATCACACGGTCACCGCTTTTCATACAGATGATCAGAAATTTTCCGCGGCGTTGTATATGTGAAACCATCTGTCCGGTCAGTCCGAGGCAAAAATCATCCACGGAAGGGTAAGCGACTGCATCTTTGTGATTTACAGTAACTTTTTCAATGGTGCGGTTTTGAAGCTGTGGCTCCAGAACACGGCGTATCGTTTCTACTTCTGGTAATTCCGGCATGTCAGATGTCCTCTCTATCTTCTGATTTTTTATTTAAATTATTATACTGCTTTTCCTTTGAACTTACCATTATAAAAATAAAGAGAATGACATCGACATACCAAATACGAATAACACACTCACTTGCAATATTGCCCAGCACTTGATTGTTCCGCAAATTGACAGGAGTTTACTTAAGGTATAGAATGAAAATGATTCATGCAAAAGACATGAAAAATTTCAAAGGAGAGAAAAAAGGTGGAAGAAAAACAGGAAAATCTCCTGCAAAATACCATGCAGGAAAAAGCAAAGTATTACGGAAACCGGATCTGGCGTGATATGTCAAGCCTTGGAAAATGGCTGATCCTTGCAGTTGTGACCGGCTGTATTGTTGGTGCTGCGAGCAGTTTGTTTTCCTATGTTCTGAAAACCGTGACCAATGTCCGGGAAGAGCACTTATGGATCTTTTATCTGCTTCCGGTGTCCGGTCTGATCATCGTATTTTTGTATCAGAAATTCGGAAAAGATGACGGAGGTCCGAATCAGGTGTTTATGACGATCCGTTCCAAAGATGATGTACCGCTCAAATCGGCACCGCTTATTTTTATATCAACTGCCCTTACACATCTGACTGGCGGATCAGCCGGACGAGAAGGTGCAGTGATCCAGCTTGGCGGCAGTATCGGAAATCAGCTTGGACGTATGCTGCCACTGGATGAAGAGGACCGTCACGTTATGGTAATGTGCGGTATGAGTGCCGCTTTTGCAGCATTGTTTGGAACACCGATGGCAGCAGCCGTCTTTGCGATGGAGGTAGTCAGTGTTGGTGTTATGTATTATACCGCACTGGTTCCTTGTATTATTGCATCTCTGATCGCGTCTGGATTTGCAGCATCCATGGGCATCAACCCGGAGGCCTTTCATGTGACGAGTATTCCGGCACTTACGATCGAAAGCGGAATCAAAATGGGTATCGTGGCACTTTGCTGTGCCGGACTCAGTATTTTGTTCTGCATGGCACTGAACGGGATTTCCGCTTTTTATGCGAAATATCTGAAAAACGTCTATGTCCGCGTTGTTGTTGCCAGCGTTGCAATTATCGTGATCACAAAGCTTCTCGGAACCACCGACTACATGGGAGCCGGTACCGGACTGATCGCACAGGCGATTGAACACGTAAATGTCAGAACACTCGATTTCTTCTGGAAACTGGTACTTACCGTACTGACCATGCGTGCCGGATTCCGTGGCGGAGAAATCGTGCCGTCGTTCTGTATCGGAGCCACTTTTGGCTGTGTCCTTGGACATATCCTGGGACTTTCCCCATCCATCTGTGCGGCAAGCGGAATGGTAGCACTGTTCTGTGGCGTGACAAACTGCCCGCTGACATCCATTTTGATTGCATTCGAGCTGTTTGGATTTGAAGGGGTTTCATACTATCTGATTGCAGTATCGATCAGTTATGCAGCATCCGGATATTATGGACTGTATAAAGATCAGACGATTGTGTATTCAAAATACAAAGCAAAATATGTGAACCATCATACGAAGATGTAAGAGGTATAAAAAAGCTGGCACTTTAACGAAGCATTATTATTGTAAAGTACCAGCTTTTTATAAAAATAAGATTATTCTGTAAAAGTATAGCGGACAATATATCCCTTGGAATCGCCGGTTGTTATAATAACATCCCCGGAAGTATTTTTGGATACATCCATTACCGGGAAAATTCCATGCTCTTTGACATAAGCTTCCGGGCTTTCTGCCTCTGCTTCGATAATTTCGTTTTGAGCATGTTTGGTTCCGCCGCAAGGATTGATCGTTTCGATGATAATTTCATATTCTTTCATGTTGAATCCCCCATTTCTGTACTCTGAAAATTATAATGTTTCATTCTCCAGACAGTTCTGATACATAGAACGGAGCAAAAATTTTCCGGTTTCTGTTCTAAATATCTTATCGTACATATTTTTGATATTATCTCCGGAAAAATGGCTTTCGTCCGCATTGACCAGATAGTCTGCTTCAATGATGATCTGATAGTCGATGCCATCAATCTGATCGAGCGTATGATGATGACTTACGAGAAAAGAGATTCGATCTGTAAAATCCTGCGGCAGATTTGAATCTTTAAAAAATTCTGCAATCAAAGCAGCACTTTCCTTTTCCTGATTTTTGCCGTTCGTATTTCCATATTTTACCCGACAGAGCGGGCAGGCAATATCGTGAACCAGAGCTGTCATTTCAACCAGTTTCTGAGTGTCCGGATCGAGCTGTTCTCCGTCTGCAATCATCTTTGCATAAGCGTAAACTTTCATGAAGTGATTGATGTCATGAAGATTTCCGTGAGAATAGTCGATCATCTTTTTTGCAGTTTCCAGTACCGTCACAGTGCTCACCTCCGTATGAAAAGATGTTGTGGTCAAAAGGTCTTTTGAACCTGGCATCATAAAATTGTTATAGCACAAAAATCACAGATTCTCAATAAAGCAGATGAAACAAATCAAAAAATGAAACAACAAAATTTGACATTTGATTCTCAATTTGCTATAGTTATATCGGTCAGAAAACAGAATATAACATAAATGAGAGTGAACGGGAGTTCATGAAGGGGTACACCACCGCGGGTGTATTTCTTTGTGAACTCTTTTTTATTATAGCGATGAGAAAAGGCAGCATGCTTGAACGTTGTATTCTGGCAATTTAGAAAACTTTGGCAATGTGCAAAATGAACAATTCCCAAGAAGGCACTTTTACGTGCCCTTCGGGGAATGTGTTCATTTGTACATTTCAAAAATATTCAAAAATATGCACAAATCTTGAAAGGAGGCACATTATGGTTACAATAAACGGCAACCAGACAACTCTTTCCACAGACCTCACAGTTGCAGAATATCTGGAGCAGAATAACTACCAGACAAACCGCATTGTTGTGGAATTAAATGAAGAAATTCTTCCGAAATATCTTTATTCGGAAACGAGATTAAAAGACGGCGACAGTATGGAGATCGTTACCTTTGTTGGAGGGGGCTGAAAATGAACGAGAAACTGACAAAAGAAGAAATCATGGCGGCACTAAACGAACGCCATTCTCCGGAAAAACAGGCATTGCTGTCAGAGGGGCGTGTGGCGATTGCAGGACTTGGCGGGCTTGGTTCCAATGTAGCATATGCACTTGCAAGAATCGGTGTCGGCCATCTGCATCTGATTGATTTTGATGTCGTGGATATCACAAACCTGAACCGTCAGCAATATTTTATGGAGCATCTGGGAATGTATAAAACGGATGCCCTGAAATCGTTGCTTCTGAAGATTAATCCGTATCTGGATATCCAGACGGACTGTGTAAAAGTGACAGAAGAAAATATTGTGGATCTGCTGAGGGACGATTCGATCATCTGCGAAGCGTTCGATCGGCCGGAAGCAAAAGCGATGCTGGTCAATGGTGTGCTGGAACATTTTCCGGAGAAAAAGCTGGTATCGGCAACCGGAATGGCAGGTTATGGCAGCAACAACACGATCCGTACGAAACGTCTGATGAAAAACTTTTATCTGTGCGGAGACGGTGTGACAGAGCCGGAGTACGGAAATGGTCTGATGGCACCGCGTGTGGCAATCTGTGCGGCACACGAAGCAAATATGATAACACGTCTGATATTAGGCGAAGAAGAAATCTGACAATGTTAAAAGAAAAAGATGCCATACGAGGGCGTTAATGTTATGTAAAGAAAGGAAAAATCATGAACACAAAAGACGATAAATTTATTCTGGGAGGACACGAGTTTACTTCCCGTTTTATTTTAGGATCCGGAAAATTTTCACTGGATCTTGTAAAAGCCTGTATTGAAAAAGCAGATGCGCAGATCATCACACTGGCTCTGCGCCGTGCAAACGAAGGCGGTCTGGCCAATATTCTGGATTATATTCCGGATGATGTCACACTGCTTCCGAATACTTCCGGGGCAAGAAATGCAAAGGAAGCGATCCGCATCGCAAGACTGTCAAGAGAACTCGGATGCGGCGATTTCGTGAAAGTTGAAGTGGTACATGATTCAAAATATCTGCTTCCGGACAATTATGAGACGATCAAAGCGACCGAGATTCTGGCAAAAGAAGGATTTGTTGTCATGCCGTACATGTATCCGGATCTGAACGCAGCAAGAGCACTTGCAGATGCCGGTGCAGCCTGCATTATGCCGCTTGGTGCACCGATCGGTTCCAACAAAGGACTGTGCACGAAAGAATTTATCCAGATCCTGATTGATGAGATGGAGCTTCCGATCATTGTAGATGCTGGTATCGGACGTCCTTCCCAGGCATGTGAGGCGATGGAAATGGGTGCAGCTGCGGTTATGGCAAACACAGCGATCGCAACGGCAGGCGATGTTCCGGCGATGGCAGAAGCATTTAAAAAGGCAATCGAAGCCGGAAGAAGTGCATACCTTTCCGGGCTTGGCAGAACGATCGAACGTGGCGCAAGTGCATCTTCTCCGCTGACCGGATTTCTGCAGGATTAGGAGGCAGCCACTATGGAAAACACGCATGTAAATGAAAGTATTTTAAGTGCTGAAATTCTGGAAGACCAGAAAAAAAACCGCATCGACCATATGAAATACCTGAAAGGCATGGAAGATATCGGTTCCGAAGTCCTGGATAAAGTAGTCAGCGAAATGGAAGCTTATGATTATGATAAATATAACGAAGCAGATGTAAGAAGAGCACTGGCACACAGTGAGCGTACTCCGGAGGATTTCAGGGCACTTTTATCACCGGCAGCTTTGCCGCTTCTTGAGGAGATTGCCCAGGCAGCCCAGGTGGAGACGAGAAAGCATTTCGGAAACAGCGTCTATATGTTCACTCCAATCTACATTGCAAACTACTGTGAAAATTATTGTATTTATTGTGGATTCAACTGCCACAATAAGATCAACCGTGCACAGTTAAATGCAGAAGAAATCGAAAAAGAAATGGCAGCGATCGCAAAAACCGGTCTGCAGGAAATTCTGATCCTGACCGGCGAGAGCCGCAGCAAATCTACCGTGGAATATATCGGAGAAGCCTGCAAGATCGCACAGAAATATTTCAAGGTGATCGGTCTTGAGATTTATCCGGTCAATTCTGATGAATACGCTTATCTTCACGAATGTGGAGCAGATTATGTAACAGTATTTCAGGAAACGTACAATTCCGATAAATACGAGACGCTGCATCTGGCAGGACACAAACGCATTTATCCGTACCGTGTCAATGCTCAGGAGCGTGCATTGATGGGCGGCATGCGAGGCGTTGGATTCGGAGCACTGTTAGGTCTGGATGATTTCCGCAAAGATGCATTTGCGACCGGTTATCATGCATGGCTTTTACAGAGAAAATATCCGCATGCAGAAATTGCATTTTCCTGTCCGCGGCTTCGCCCGATCATCAACAACGACCGCATCAATCCGATGGATGTCCATGAACGACAGCTTCTGCAGGTAGTCTGTGCCTATCGTCTGTTTATGCCGTTTGCGAGCATCACCGTATCGACAAGAGAATGTGCGAGAGTCCGTGACAATCTGGTCGGAATCGCAGCAACCAAGATTTCAGCGGGCGTCAGTACAGGAATCGGCAGCCACGTGGAAGATATCGAGGACAAAGGGGACGATCAGTTCGAAATTTCCGACGGCAGATCGGTCGAAGAAGTTTACGATGCATTATTAGCACATGATCTTCAGCCGGTGATGTCGGATTATATCTATGTATAGGGAATATGGTCAGGTTGTGGCAGTTACAAACCGCAGCCTGACAGAGCGTCCTTTTCTGGAACAGATCCGCAGAGTCTGTGAAATGCATCCGGATGCGTTGATCCTGCGGGAAAAAGATCTCTCAGAAAAAGAATATGAAGAACTGGCGAAGAAAGTGATGGCAATCTGTGCAGAATATAAGGTTCCGTGTATTTTGCATACATTCTGGAGAGTCGCAGAAAAACTGAAATGTGATACCGTACATCTGCCGCTTCCGATTCTGCGTCAGTTTGTTCTGGAAAAACAAAATCAGAAAAATCAAAAATACCGGGAGTCTCAGAATTTGAGTATACCGGAGAGCCAGAGAGAGATTATCCGGAAAATCGGCACATCCGTCCATTCTACGGAGCAGGCACAGGAAGCACAGGAACTTGGTGCGTCCTACGTGACGGCAGGGCATATTTATGCGACGGACTGCAAAAAAGGACTGCAGCCACGGGGACTTGATTTTTTACGTCAGGTCTGTGCTGCAGTCGATCTTCCGGTGTATGCCATCGGTGGGATTAAATTTGATGAGACTCAGTGGATGAGCCTGAAAGAGTGTGGTGCAGCCGGAGGCTGCATTATGTCAGGGATGATGAAAGCATAATAATCTGCAATTTTTCATTGCAGGTTGAAGCATTTGCTGTATTCTTCATCGCTGACCGGAAGGTGCAAGGTGTCATTTTTTTGTGTACGGCAGAAACTTATATAAGACCAGGATTGTCACAAACGTCAGTATTTCAGATGCAAGAAAAGATATCCACACGCCGTCGATGCCGAACCGCCTGGAAAGAAGGATCGCACAGATGGTGATCGCAACGGCTCCTCGCATAACAGATCCGACGATTGCCGGCAGGCTGTCATCAACCGCTGAAAAATAAGACACCAGCAAAATGTTGATCCCGGCGAGCAGAAATCCGAGAAAATACAGTCTCATTCCACTCTGAGCATACGTGATAAGCTGAAGATTCTGTTCACTGTTAAAAATGGCGATCAGCGTATCGGTCATGCCCCATGCACAGATCACGACCAGTGCCTCTACAATCAGGCAGGTCAGGATGCCGTAGCGTAGGATTTTATGGACATCTTTGCTGTTTCCGGCACCGTAACTTTCACTGAAAAGCGGTTGTGTTCCCTGGGCGAGCCCATTAAAAACAGATACCGCAACGATTGAATAATTAGCTACCACACCGTAGGCTGCCACGCCGATATTTCCGGCAAGGTTTAACAGCAGCATATTGAAAACAGTTGTGATTACGGCTGAAGAAATTTCTCCGACAAACGCAGAAATACCAAGCTGGCAGCAGGAGATCAGATGCCGGAAAGACGGCACAGAAAGATGCATTGCTACCTGGCTTTTTTTACCGAAAAGGTGTGTGCTGCATACACTCATGGTAACTACCGGAGAGAGGGCAGTGGCAAGAGCGGCACCTGCCAGCCCCATGTTCATCGGAAACATGAAAATATAGTCAAACACAATGTTAAACAGGCTTCCGATAATCGATGCCAGCATGGCCCTTGACGGTGCGTCATCGTTTCTGGTAAATGCCGTGAACGTATGGTTTGACATAAAAAACGGCGATCCGAGCAGAACGATTCGAAGATAAACCGTTCCAAGTTTCACAAGATTTGCATCTGCACCGAGTATTTTCAGGATATTTGCCGGAAATAAAATTCCACACAGTACAAACGGAATGCTGAATAGAATACTCCACATCAGAGACTGTCCGAAATAGCAGTCCGCATTTTTACCTTTTGATTTTATGATGCAGTATCTTGTCGCAGAACCGATTCCGATCATTGCCCCGATTGCATACAGCACGCCGTAAACCGGCAGAATCAGATTCAGAACTGTCAGACCATTCGCACCGGAATGCAGCGAAATAAAAAAAGTATCTGCCAGAATATAGATCGATATACCGATCATTCCGGCCATACTCTGAGTCACATATTTAAAAAATTTTCTGAACATAATTTTAGATTCCTTTTTCATAGTTTTGTATATGATTGATTTCTATACTGAACTAAGGATCTAAAATAGGAATATATCTTCTGTTATGAAGAAACATCATGCTATTGCCTTTCTTTTTTAGAATATTCTAACGGTTCAGTTCCGTAAAGTCAATCTATTGTGTAAGGCTTTTGGCAAAGTAAAGACAGAGGATTGAAAAGTCATATTAGCAGACATGCAAATGTTGGAAATGAACGATTATGAGGCAACAAGGCAGATACAAATGATTTTCGAAAATTAGAAAATAACCCTTTATAAAAGAGAGAATATTCGATAAAATAGAACTACAGCAATTTCCCGGCACAAATCAAAGTATTTGTTGCCGGATATAAGAACAGTTACGAATCATTTACTGTTTCAATTTCAACATACAGGAGGATAAGAAAATGGCAATTCATTCAATTGATGCAGAAGATGATCAGTTTGCATACCGCTACGACACACAGCTGCTGATCGAAAGAAGAGACGAAGATCTGGATGAGGATGAAATTTCAGATTACATCACCGAACATTTCGAAGGAAACAGCCTGATCGCAGCCGGAGATGAAGATCTGGTAAAAATCCATTTCCATACAAATGAGCCATGGAAAATTTTAGAGTACTGCAACTCTGTGGGAGAAATCTTTGACATTGTCGTAGAAGATATGATCCGCCAGGCAAACGGTCAGCAGGGCTGAAAAAGATATTTATGAAGAGCGTTTATTCATCTCTTAAAAATGGTGGATAGACGCTCTTTTTTGATTGGTGATATTGTTGAATGTTTCTGTTCATGTTAAAATGAAAAAAAGTGGTTTCTCAAAATTAAAATGAAAGTTACGAGAGTTATACTTTGAAAGTAAACATTCAACATGGAGGAAGTTGTGATGGCTGAAAAAACAAACGCCAACATTGGATTCGAAAAACAACTGTGGGATGCAGCCTGTGTTTTGTGGGGACATATTCCGGCAGCAGAATACAGAAAAGTGATTATAGGATTGATTTTCCTTCGCTATATTTCTGCCACTTTTGATAAGCGTTATCAGGAGCTTGTTGAAGAAGGGGAAGGTTATGAAAAACTTCGTAAACAGGTATGTGTCCCAGAGAAAGATGATATCTTGGTTGGAAAAGATGGGGCAAGGTATTTTGAGGATATAGTAATCTATAAGCAGGATGAACAACCAGCACTGCTGTCTTCAATAGCAATATTAAGGGCAGATTGTAAGAAAACAATACCTGAGTTTTTATATTATACGTTAAAAACGCCTGCTGTAAAGAAAAATGTTCGAGATAATTATGGATCAGGTTCAGCAATACCAAGAATTGTATTAAAAGATTTTAAGAGGATGCCTTTTTCGTTCCCAAGTGTTGATGAACAACGAAAAATAACAGCACTTTGCTCTGCTATAGACTCAAAAATTCAAGTGAACAATGCTATAAACAAGAATTTACAGAACTACAAAGAAAGGATACATATTATGGAAGGAAGATTAATAGCATTTGTTATTTGGGTAATAATCGGCGTATTATTTATTGTAATGGGCATTTATGATTTTAATTCCAAGAAAGCAAAACCTTTCGGTTTTTGGGCAAATGCTGAGGTAGCGCCCATAGAAGATGTGAAAGGCTATAATCGTGCTTTGGGCATATTGTGGTGCGTGTATGGTGTTTTGTTTACGTTAATTGGATTGCCTTTATTAGATGGGCAGAATTCGGGTTTGATTATTATACCTATATTGGGTGCAATGCTTATTAGTATTGCGGCTATGGTAGCGTATGTAGTAGGTATTGAACCCAAATACCGCAAAAAGAAATAAATGGAAACTTCAAGTTTGGAGAATTGAGAAAATCGGAATTTTTAGAACAAAATATTTTATAAGATTAATGAGATTTTAAAAAGGAGGATTGGACATGAAAATTTTGAAAAGTATTCTTAATTATATTCCATTAGCCACGTTTATCATATTTGTGGTTACTGATGGTATTTTTTCTCTAACATCAGCATTAATTTTTGTTATTTCAACGATTGGTCCATTAATTAATTGGAAAAGGGAAAAAACAGAGATGAAGAATTGAGAAAATTCCAGTTTTGACCTGTGAAAATTATAATATAGTATAGGGGTGTTATAATGGATAATGATAGAGCTTATCTTAGCAACGATAAAGATATGATAAAATTTCAATACGGAGAGAAAATTATTCGATTTCGTGGTCCATATTCATTGGAGCGATTTACATCTGTGAAAGAATGGGACAATGGGTATATGGTGGTAATGGCAAAATATCAACATAACCAAGAGTCAGAAGAAGAATATATTGATTTAATTCCAATTTTAAAGGATTTATATATTGATGCTGTTCATTTTTTGAAGCCTATTAAGGAAGTGAGGTTAGCTTATGGACAAAATTAAGGAAATTGCAGATAAAGCAGATATGATTGTAAATGGTTATGCATTTACAAGAGAAAATGATCAGATTAGAATTTTAAATCTCAACAATCTTGACAAAGCATTGGTGATATCTGCGGATGGAAAGGTATTGGAAACCACTATGGATGACATTGAAATCCGTATTGTTTTGGATTATTGGAATAGTGACCGTGAATTTATGGAGGATGAAGATGCCTAAATATTATCAGGATAAAATATGTGGATATTATTTGTACTTTACCTCTTTTTGCACAGTTGAGTGTATGCATGTTCATGCAAGTGATCGAAAATTGACAGAAGAAGGCTCTGCGAAATTTTTTGTTAAAGACGATGGGAACACTGTTTTACAAAAACGTGGAATTTTAAATGATAGAGAAATAAGTAAGATACAGGAATATATCAAACGTCATTATAAAGAAATGTATATAAAATGGGCAGAATATAGCAGGAATGGCTTTTATAAGGGCAATTAAGACTAATCTCCCACCAACGGCGGGAGAGAGCCAACAGAACAGCCGTTGAAAAAATTCATCAACATAAATTCAGAAGAACACTTGCAACGATGGCGATTGACAAAGGAATGCCGATAGAGCAACTGCAACAGCTTTTGGGACATAAGCGGATTGATACAACCTTGCAATATGCAATGGTTAAGCAGAGTAATGTAAAACAAGCTCATAGGAAATATATAAGTTAGGGAGGCGAACAGTTAGGATTGACTGCAGATGAACTTGCTTTCTACGATGCTCTCACAAAACCGCAGGCGATTAAGGATTTTTATGAAAATGAAGAATTAATTGCCATTACAAAAGAACTTGCGGATACGCTTCGGAAAAACAGAACAATTGACTGGCAGAAACGAGATTCTGCAAGAGCAAGAATGCGTATGATGATAAAAAGACTTCTGAAAAAGCACAGGTATCCACCGGAAGGTATGGATGATGCAGTGCAGACGGTTATGACGCAGTGTGAACTGTGGACAGACAATAACGATATGGAATTGGCACAGAAAAGAACAGATATATATAGATATTCGCAAAAACCAGACTTGGGTAAAGTAGCAGAAGAATCTGTACCATATGGAAACTAATAAAAGCAAGAGTTAATTTTCACGCATAATTCCCTCATGTTTTCACATACTATCCATACAGTGCAAAATATGGAAAAGCATGAAGAATACAGGAGGAAACAGATAAATGAAAGCTACAGGAATTGTTCGGCGTATTGATGATCTGGGAAGAATTGTCATTCCAAAAGAAATCCGCAGAACATTGAGAATTAAAGAAGGAGATCCACTGGAGATTTTCACAGATCGCGAAGGAGAAGTAATTTTAAAAAAATATTCTCAGGTCGGAGAACTTGGAAAATTTGCCGCAGAATTTGCAGAATCACTTGCACAGACGAGCGGACACGGCGTATGCATCACAGACCGTGATCAGATCGTAGCGGCAGCAGGCGGCATGAAAAAAGAATATATCGGCAAAACGATCAGCGATGTGCTTGAAAATATGATCAACGAAAGAGAATCCATTCTCGCCGGGAAAACGCCAGAGCGTCATGTAGAACTCACCAATGGGGAAAGCAAACCGGATGTACCGCAGGTGATCACACCAATCCTCTGCGGAGGTGATGCGATCGGCTCGGTAATCCTCTCCGGAAAAGACCGAAGCGTCAAAATGGGCGAAACCGAAAACGCACTTGCGAAATGTGCAGCAGGATTTATGGGAAGACAAATGGAACAGTAAAGGCAAAGGCGTGTGAAAAAATGAAATTTTTTTCATGCGTCTTTTTGTCTGTGTTTAACTATTTACAGGGTATGGTAAGTGTGATATAACGAAGAGAGCTTCTCAGATATTGAAAAAAAGGTGCGGCATGAAGCACAGTTTATGTAAGAAATATGGAAGAGAGATAGTGGAGCATGGACACATCAGAATTTTACGGAAAAGAAAAAATCAGCCGCATTTTATTAAAAATCGCACCGCCTGTCATGCTGGCACAGCTAATCCAGGCACTTTATAACATAGTGGACAGCCTGTTTGTGGGCAAATATTCGGAGACAGGTCTGACGGCACTGTCCATTATTTATCCGCTTCAGCTGTTAATGATCGCCCTTGCGGTGGGGACGGGCGTCGGGATCAACACCGACATGGCATATTATTTCGGAATCCGCCAGGAGAAAAAAGCAGAAGAAGTGGCAGGCATAGGCACGCCGCTGGCAGTTTTTCTATGGATTGTTTTTGCAGCAGTCTGTTATCTGATCATGCCGTTTTATGCGAGGATTTCGACAAATTCAGAAGAAATCATACGAGATGTTGTCGTATATGGAAGAATCGTCTGCGTGGTCAGTATCGGACTGTTTACAGAAGGAGTCTGGAGCAAAATCCTGCAGGCACGCGGAGATATGAAAACGCCGATGGTGGCACAGATCGCCGGAGCGATCACGAATATTATTCTTGATCCGATCCTGATTTTCGGGATGTTTGGCATACATAAATTCGGAATCGCCGGTGCAGCGATCGCCACGGTGATCGGGCAGATCGTAGCGGCTCTTGTGGTCATGAGAAAAGCTTTTGTGAGATCACCGGAAAAATCCTGTTATCTGCCGCACATCAAAAGGATTTATCAGCTTGGGATACCGAACATTCTCATGCAGTCTGCGTACACGTTTTATATTTTCGGGCTGAATATGATCCTCGCAGGATTTTCGGATCAGGCGGTGACGGCACTTGGGCTGTATTACAAATGGCAGAGTTTTTTCTTTATTCCACTCGGAGCATTGCAGACCTGCATCGTACCGGTCATCAGCTTTAATTATGCGGCAAAAGATCAGGAGAGATGCAAAGCCGTGCTGAAAGAATCCCTGATCGCGGGAATGGCTCTGATGTTTCTTGGAACGCTGTGTTTTGAATTTCTGCCGGTTCAAATGCTTTCAACCTTTTCGAAAGATGCACAGGTGATTGCAATCGGAACGAACGGATTTCATTATATTGGAGTTGCATTTATCCCGATGGTCACTTCACTGATTTTTCCGGTGTATTTTCAGGCGATCGGCAGTGCAGTGAAAAGTTCGATCCTTACCGTTGTGAGGACAATGGTTTTGTTTGTTCCGCTTGGATATCTGTTTTCCAGGTTTGGACTGCAGTATTTCTGGCTGACCTTTCCAGTGACGGAAGTGCTCACAACACTGGTCGGATTTAAATTTTACCGTTCACAGCAGGCGTAGTATTCTTCCAGAACCTGCCCGGTGAGTGTCAGGCACAGAGCAAGGCTTCTAGTGACATACCGGATGTGCCATGGTTCCGCCGGGATCTTTGTCAGATGTTCTTTGCCTTTGGGATAACGTATGATAAAACCATAAAGAGGGGCATGGCGGGCAAGCCATCGCCCTTCTGTTGTTTCTGAAAAAGCCTGCGAAAGATTCAAAGAGACGGCCGGGCAGGATACATCAAGGGCCAGTCCGGTCTGATGTTCGCTGCATCCCGGCATGGCAGTTTCGCATAGAGATGAAGCGGCAGAAGATTTGCAGCAGGCCTTCTGATAGAGTATTTCCTGACGTTCGTAGCTGCGGTATCCGGAGATGCCATAGAGAAAAATCCCCTCTGCTTTGGCGGCATCAAAAAGCCGTTTTGCGTGTCTGGCAGCCCGGACTTCCAGAAAACGCTTCTCGTCCGAAGGATCTGCGGCAAATGCAATATCCGGTGCAGCCAGTGATGGCGGCACAAAATCTTCAGGCAGTCTGTTTTCACAGTTGACAAGCATTTCATAAGAAAACATAAAAAATCCCCTTCCTGTACTGAGAACAGTCTATGAAGGGGATTTCTCTTTTATGCCATCTTAGTATTCCAGAGCTTCCAGGCTCATTTTTTCGAGCAGATCCGATTTGATCTTGTAGAGCTTGTCTGAAAGGTCTACATAGACATGCTGCGGATTTGCGAAACGTTTTGTTTCATCCCAGATAGTATCGAGCTCTTTTTTGCTGTAATCACGGATTTTCATCACGCTTGGAGAATCATAAACACATTCGCCGTTTTTAAACACCGGAACAAGCAGCTCACGAAGTGTATAGGTATTTGCACGTACTTTTGTCTTTTTCCAGGTTTCCTGTGGGTCGAAAATGATCATATCTTTACTCTCGTCAAACGTTTCGTCGGCAAGACAGATCAGATCGGCACGGATCTTTCCGGTCGTTTTGCTGTAAATACGGTAGATCGTTTTGTTTCCAGGATTGGTAATCTTTTCAGTGTTCTCAGAAAGCTTGATCTTCGGAATAAATTCTCCGGTTTCTTTGTCTTCTACGGCAGCAAGTTTGTATACACCGCCGAAAGCAGGGCAATCCCTGGAAGTGATCATGTTGGTTCCGACACCCCAGGAAGTGATTTTACATCCCTGAGCTTTTAAACTCTCGATCAGATACTCATCCAGATCACTGGAAGCAGAAATATAAGCATCATCGAAGCCGGCGGCATCCAGCAGTTTTCTTGCCTGTTTGGACATATAAGCGAGGTCACCGCTGTCGAGACGGATTCCGTAATTTTTCAGCGGAATACCGGCATTTCGCATTTCTTCAAAAACACGGATTGCATTTGGCACGCCGGATTTTAACGTATCGTAAGTATCAACCAGCAGACAGCAGGCATCCGGATACATATTTGCATATGTTTTAAACGCAGTGTATTCATCCGGGAAACTCATGATCCAGCTGTGTGCATGCGTACCCTTTACCGGAACATCAAAAAGCTGTCCGGCAAGCACATTGGAAGTGCCGATGCATCCGCCGATCATGGCAGCTCTTGCACCATAAACACCGGCATCCGGACCCTGTGCACGACGCAGGCCAAACTCCATGATGCCATCACCTTTTGCAGCACAGACAACACGGGAAGCTTTTGTAGCAATCAGACTCTGGTGGTTGATGATCGTCAGAATAGCAGTCTCTACCAGCTGTGCCTCCATGATCGGGGCAACCACCTTGACCAGCGGCTCACGCGGGAAAACAACGGTGCCTTCCGGAATCGCATAAATATCACCGCTGAAACGGAAATCAGCCAGATAGTTCAGAAAATCTTCATCAAACGTGTTCAGGCTTCTCAGATAAGCGATATCCTCCTTGCTGAAACGAAGATTTTTAATATAATCAATTACCTGATCCAGTCCGGCAGCGATCGCATAGCCACCGTCGCATGGATTTTTGCGGTAAAAAGCATCAAAAACTACTTTCTCGGTATTCTGTGTTTTAAAATAGCCCTGCATCATCGTTAATTCATAGAAATCGGTCAGCAGGGTAAGATTCATAGTACTCATAGTTTCCTCCATTCTGCATACATTGGGGTTCTTTTCTTCCTGTTATAACACATCACGGGCTGGAAGAAAAGGGAAAATAAAAAAAGAGTAAAAAAGAGCAAATAAAAAAAGATTTAAAAAAGTTAAAAAAAGTGCTTGACATTTTATGAACGTTACTATATAATTCTCATTGTTGTGAGCAACAAAAACGCAACAGAGTAAAATAATGATGGGCTATCGCCAAATGGTAAGGCAACGGACTCTGACTCCGTCATTTCAAGGTTCGAATCCTTGTAGCCCAGTTAAAAAGGTTGTCTGCTAAGACAACCTTTTCTGCATATACAGAAAATAAAATGAGTTACCAGGCAAATGAAAATCAGGGCATCCGTTTGATAGCATCTCCCTCACCTACCGCTTAGTGCTCTGCACACTTAAAGCGGGGAAATGCTTCTCTGCGTTCAAAAAACAGGATGTTTGGTTTTAAAGATGCCACAAGATTCGGGAGGAACGTATGATTTATCAGTTTGACAGCAGGGTTCGTTACAGTGAAGTGGATGAAAATCGCAGGATTACACTTCTTTCTATATTAAATTATTTTCAGGACTGCAGCAGCTTTCATTCGGAAAAAATAGGCGTTGGGATTGATTATCTGAATAAAAGGCAGTGTGCATGGGTTCTGTCGTCCTGGCAGATCGTGCTTGGGGAGCTGCCGGTGTTTGGACAGGAGATCACCGTTCAGACATGGCCGTATTCTTTTAAAGGATTTCTTGGTGAAAGGAATTTCTGTATCCGGGATGAAAAAGGCGAAAAACTTGCCTGGGCAAATACGTTGTGGACTTATGTTGATTTAAAGACCGGACATCCGACCAGAGTTCCGAAAGAGGAGCAGGAAGCGTATGTGCTGCACGAAAAGCTGGATATGGATTATGCACCGCGAAAAATTGCACTTCCGGAAAAAATGGAAAAGAAAGAGAGCTTTCTGATCGTGAAACATCACATTGATACAAATCATCATGTCAACAACGGACAATATGTGCAGATGGCGATGGAGTTTCTGCCGGATGATTTCCGGATCTCCCAGATGCGTGCAGAATATAAAAAGGCAGCACTTCTCGGTGATATGGTTGTGCCTTATATTAATATAGAAGAGAAAAAATGTACCGTGTTGCTGTGTGATGAGACACAGAAACCGTATGCAGTGGTAGAATTTCAGTAACTGTTCAGCAGGTAGTATCCTGTGAAGGTAATGAACAGTTACGAATTTCAGAACAAATAAACAGGAATACAAAAAACGAGGAGAAAGAATATGTTTCATTTAGGAGAAAGCCAGGAACTTTATGTAGTAAAAGAAGTAGGATTTGGAATTTATCTCGGAGAAGAGGAAAATGCGACTGAAAAAGTACTGCTTCCAAAGAAAGAAGTTCCGGAAGGCATCAAGGCAGGAGATATATTAGAAGTATTTTTATATAAAGATTCGCAGGATCGGCTGATTGCAACGACACGTACGCCGAAAGTCCGTCTGGGAGAAACAGCCGTGCTTCGCGTCGCTGATACAGGAAAAATCGGTGCATTTCTGGACTGGGGACTGGAAAAGGATCTGTTTCTTCCATATAAAGAGCAGACAAAGCGTGTGCAGCCGGGGGAAAAGTGTCTGGCGGCACTTTACATTGATAAGAGCAGCCGACTCTGTGCCACGATGAAAGTGTATGAATATCTGAGAAAAGATTCTCCATATCAGAGAGACGATAAAGTAAGCGGTCGTATTTATGAGATCAGCGAGAACTTCGGTGTTTTTGTGGCAGTGGATGACTGTTATTCCGGTCTGATCCCGGCAAAAGAAGCACAAGGCAAATACCGCGTGGGCGATATTTTAAATCTTCGTGTGACGAGAGTGCAGGAAGATGGCAAACTGGATCTTTCGGATAAAGAAAAGATTCCGCAGCAGATGGAAAAAGATGCAGAAGCCGTGATGAAGGTGATTGAAGAATTTGAAGGCGTACTTCCGTTTAACGATAAAGTTTCACCGGAGATTATCAAAAGAGAATTCGGACTCAGTAAGAATGCATTTAAACGTGCTGTTGGAAGACTGTTGAAACAGGGACGTATCGAAATCACAGAAAATCGCATCATAAAACGGTAAAAACGCACAATAATTCTTTGAGAATCAAACAATTTAAAGATAGGCATTAAACATTATGCCATATTTTCCCGCGATTTTTTCACGAAAAATTTGCTTGCGTCGTTTGAAAACTGAATTTATAATAGGAAATGAAAAAAAGATAGAAACATCTTTATCAGCAAAGAGCATACATTTGTTAGGAGGGCATGAGCATGAAGAAAGCAATCAGTACAGACAAAGCTCCTGCAGCAATTGGACCATATTCACAGGCGATAGAAGTAAACGGTATGGTATATACATCCGGAGTGATTCCAGTTGTTCCATCAACAGGCGAGATCCCAGAAGGTGCAGCCGCACAGGCAGATCAGGCGATCGGCAATCTGGCAGCACTGTTAAAAGAAGCCGGTACTTCCACAGAAAACGTGGTAAAGACAACCGTATTTATTAAAAATATGGAAGACTTTGGTACCATCAATGAAGTTTATGCAAAATATTTCACCGGTACCTATCCGGCACGTTCCTGTGTTGAAGTTGCGAGACTGCCAAAAGATGTCCTGATCGAGATCGAGGCAATCGCAATCAAATAAATAGAATAATCACTTTTCAACATTTTTATCTGAAAGGAGAATGAATTATGAAAGTAATGGGAATTAAAGATATTGATAAATTTTTTGAGGTAGTAGACAGCTGCAAAGGAAAAGTAGAGCTTGTAACAGGCGAAGGTGACAGACTGAATCTGAAATCTAAGCTGTCACAGTATGTATCTCTGGCAAATATCTTCTCAAACGGCGAAATTCCGGAACTGGAGATCGTTGCATACGAAAAAGAAGATATTGATAAACTGATGGATTACATGATCAGCCGCAACAACTGATTGTATAACAATAAGTAAAAATCAAAATCAAGGCAGTCGGGCAACGCCCGGCTGTTTTTTTATCTTAGTCGGAGAAGACTCCCACTTCTATAAGTGGCGAGCAACAAATTTGTCTTAGTGGGAGTGCAATCTCCGACTAAGATAAACGCTCCGCGAGGATGCACAGCGATT
>NZ_JAJEQE010000058.1 GCF_020687205.1 Hominisplanchenecus faecis | reverse complement strand
GTTATATATTTTATAAAATCATTTCTATGGCGTTCATTTTCACATTTACACAAACCTCCGCCACAACTTTTTATTTGAAAGTATATGTATTTTTTTCTAACTTTTGGTATTTTTTTGAACACTAAAAAACTCCCCCACATTCCACGCTTTCGCGCTTCCTGTGGAAGAGTCCTGTAAATCTTTGTCATAAACAGACTGTTTTGATCAGATCCTCAGCTTATACCGGATAGGCTCCGTTTTTAGTATCTGCTACGGTCTGGTCTACCTTTGTCTGCTGTGCTTCTCTGTATTTGAAGAAGTCTACAGCTACCTGTGGGAACAGTGCGTAGGTCAGTACATCTTCATCCTGCTGTTTCCACTGAGCCATTTCTTTCTCCAGTTTGCCAAGTTCCGGCTCCAGAAGGTCTGCCGGACGGCATGTGATGATCTTCGCATCGCCGATGCACTTCTTCTGAACTTCTTTGTTGAACGGTTTTGCGGTTGCACCGTATTTACCGGCGAGGACATCTTTTGTCTCTTTGGTTACCATCTTGTAACGTTCACCCATGATCACGTTAAATACAGCCTGTGTACCAACGATCTGTGAGGACGGTGTAACCAGAGGGCACTCACCGAGGTCTTTTCTTACACGCGGTACTTCTTCCAGAACATCGTAGAACTTGTCTTCTGCGTGCTGTTCTTTCAGCTGAGAGGTCAGGTTGGAAAGCATTCCGCCCGGTACCTGGTACAGCAGTGTCTTGATGTTTACGCCCATGTTCTTCGGATTGAGCAGTCCGCTCTCCAGTGCATCGTCACGGATCGGTCTGAAGTAATCAGCGATCTCTGCCAGAAGCTTCTGATCCAGGCCGGTATCGTATGGTGTGCCTTTGAAGGTCTCTACCATAACTTCGGTTGCCGGCTGAGAAGTTCCCAGTGCGAACGGTGACATTGCAGTATCGATGACATCGATACCGGCTTCTACGGCTTTCAGGTAAGTCATGGAAGCAACACCGGAGGTGTAGTGTGTATGCAGCTGAACCGGGATCTTAACTGCTTTTTTCAGAGCGGTTACCAGTTCGGTTGCTTTGTACGGAAGCAGAAGACCTGCCATGTCTTTGATACAGATGGAGTCTGCACCCATGTTCTCAACGTCTTTTGCCATCTTTGTCCAGTAATCCAGGGTGTAAGCATCACCCAGGGTGTAAGACAGTGCTACCTGTGCATGTCCTTTTTCTTTGTTTGCTGCTTTGACTGCGGTCTGCAGGTTACGCAGGTCATTCATACAGTCAAAGATACGGATGATATCGATACCGTTTGCGATGGATTTCTGTACGAAATATTCTACCACATCATCTGCATATGGACGGTATCCCAGGATGTTCTGTCCACGGAACAGCATCTGCAGTTTTGTGTTTTTGAATCCGGCACGGAATTTACGAAGTCTTTCCCATGGATCTTCTTTCAGGAAACGTAAGGAAGCATCAAACGTTGCACCTCCCCAGCATTCTACGGAATGATATCCAACCTGATCCATTTTTTCTACGATCGGAAGCATCTGCTCTGTTGTCATACGGGTTGCAATCAGAGACTGATGTGCGTCACGCAGAATTGTTTCTGTAATACCAACTGGTTTTTTTGCATTATTCTGCTTTTTTGCAATATCTGCCATGATCTATATCCTCCTAAGTTAATAACGTTTTATACACCGAAAATAGCCATGAATGTACCGGCCGCAACGGCTGTACCGATAACACCTGCTACGTTAGGTCCCATTGCATGCATCAGCAGGAAGTTGGTCGGATCTGCCTCTGCACCGACTTTCTGAGATACACGGGCTGCCATTGGTACGGCAGACACACCTGCGGAACCGATCAGCGGGTTGATCTTGCCGCCTGAGAGCTTGCACATCAGTTTACCAAACAGAACACCGCCCGCGGTACCAAATGCAAATGCGATCAGACCAAGTGCTACGATTTTCAGAGTATCCAGGTTCAGGAATGCTTCTGCACTTGTAGATGCACCTACAGAAGTACCAAGCAGGATAACTACGATGTACATCATTGCGTTTGAAGCAGTTTCTGTCAGCTGTTTTACAACACCGCTCTCGCGGAACAGGTTACCGAGCATCAGCATACCAACCAGCGGAGCTGTTGTCGGCAGGATCATACACACAACGATCGTGATGATGATCGGGAACAGGATCTTCTCCAGTTTAGAAACCGGACGGAGCTGCTGCATTTTGATCTTACGTTCTTTTTCTGTGGTCAGAAGTTTCATGATAGGCGGCTGAATGATCGGCACCAGTGACATATAAGAATATGCTGCCACTGCGATCGGTCCCATCAATGCGGACTGTCCCAGCTTTCCTGCAAGGAAGATCGAAGTCGGGCCGTCAGCACCACCGATGATGGAGATCGCTGCTGCTGCTTTTCCGTTGAATCCCATCAGGATTGCCAGGAAGTAAGCTGCATAGATACCAAGCTGTGCTGCTGCACCAAGCAGGAAACTGATCGGATTTGCAATCAGCGGACCAAAGTCCGTCATCGCACCGACACCCATAAAGATCAGGGACGGCAGAATACTCCACTCATCCAGTAAATAGAAATAATGTAAAAGTCCACCTACACCGTTTGATGTCTCTTCCGGTGATGCCATGATATCCGGGTAAATATTAACCAGAAGCATACCGAATGCGATCGGAACCAGAAGCAGCGGTTCAAAACCTTTTGCGATTGCCAGGAAAAGGAATACACAGGCAACTGCGATCATCAGGTAGTTTCCCCAGGTCAGGTTAAAAAACGCCGTTTGATGGAGCAGGTTGGACAACGTATCGATTACGTATGACATAATTCAACCTCCAATATCTTAGTTCATGGTTGCCAGAACATCACCATTTTCAACTGCTGCACCAACTGCAACATCAATGCTTGCAACGGTTCCGTCCTGAGGTGCTACTACAGGGATCTCCATCTTCATAGCTTCCAGAATGATAATGTTGTCACCTGCTTTTACGCTCTGTCCTACAGAAGCTTCGATTTTCAGGACTTTGCCCGGTACGGAAGCTTCTACTTTAACGGAACCTGCACCTGCTGCCTTCGGAGCTGCTTTTGGTGCTGCTTTTGGTGCTGCTTTCGGAGCTGCCTTTGGTGCTGCTGCCGGTGCTGCACTTCCTGTTCCTTCTTCTACTGTTACATCATAAGCTGTACCATTTACTGTGATTGTATATGTTTTCATTTCAAATCCTCCTGTCAGGCTCTGTGCCATTTATTTGATTTCTTGATTGAACGGACAACAAAACTGTCTCCTGAAGTATTTTCGTAAGCTGCGATCGCTGCGGAAATAACCGCTACCAGTTCCAGGTCATCTGCAAAATCTTCATCTGCCGCTTCGCTCTGGGCGATTGCCGGTGCAGGTGCCTCTTCTGCTTTCGGTGCTTCCTCTGCGGCTTTCTTCTTGCCGACATTCTGGAATTTCTCTATGTACTTGAACAGTCCGATCACAAAGCTTAAGAATACCAGCATCAGAAATACGATGCCGATTCCCATCAGTGTGTTCATTCCGGCACGCTGCATATTTGCTGCCAGAGAATACTGTACGCTGTAGGTCATGCTGGTGTACATCTGCTGACCTAAATCCAGCATCAGGACAACATCTGCTTTTGCTTTTTCAAACTGAGCAACGGTTGAGATCGTAACAACGTCTCCGTCTTTTTCCACATCCTGGGAAACGATAGAAGAATAAGCACCAAGCTCATCTTTTACACCTTTCCAGGACTCCATGGTCGCTGTCGTAAATGCATCGTTCTGTGCAAGGTAAGTTTCGATCTCTTCGTCGGAAAATCCTGCAATCTGTGAGATCAGTGTCTCTGCTGCGGACTTGTAGTTAGCAACCTCATCATCCGTCACTTCATCTGCCGCAAACGCACATACTGACATGGTAAATGTCAGTGCCAGTACACAGATCATCGCCAATAAACTTTTTAATTTTCGATTCATATTATTCACCTCACTTATACCGTGCCATGTTTTTTCGCCGGGCGGTCTTCTCTCTTTGTGAATAACATTTCAAATGCACCGATTACATACTTTCTGGTGTCTTCTGCGGAAATGATGGTATCAACATATCCTCTTGCTGCTGCGGACTGTACGCTCTCCTGCAGGCTTGCATATTCTGCTGCCTTTTCGCCTATCGTAGCTGCGTCAGCGTTCGCATACATGATCTTGGCTGCCAGTTTTGCATCCATCATGCCAATGCTCGCATCTTCCCATGCATAAGTCATATCTGCTCCGACTGCCTTGCTGTTCATGGCAACATAGGCACTTCCGTAAGCTTTTCCGATGATCACATTTACCTTTGGAACGGTAGCATCTGCAAATGCATGTGTCATCTCTGCAACTGCGGTTGCGATGCATCTCTCAGAATGTTTGTCTGCCTTGAAACCGGTTACATTGGTCAGAGTCAGTACCGGGATATTGAATGCGTCACAGAATTTTACGAATCTGGCTGCTTTTCTTGCTCCTCTTGCAGTCAGGACTGCTTCAAACTCTTCTGCTTTTTCACCGTCTGCACCGTAAACTTCCGTACGGTTTGCTACAGCTCCGACGGTTGTTCCGTTCAGTTTCAGGAAACCGGTTACCATCTCTTTTGCATAGTCCGCTTTTGTCTCAACAAAATCCTGGTCATCTGCGATGTTGGAAAGAAGGATCGCCGTATCGCCTGCTGCATTTGCAAGATCTGCACATACACGGTTCAGATCATCGCTGCAGTCATCCACTGCATCTTCTTCGTTGTTTGCCGGAAGCAGCGTTACCAGTTTGCGGATACCTGAGAGAACTTCGTCTTCGCTGCCGGTAAAGTCAACCAGTCCTGCATCCTCACTCTGGAATTTTGCGGATGCGGTATTGCATTTGGAAACTTCGTTTCCTTCCAGTGCGTTCGGAGAATTTACAAATAATTTTGCGTTTTTGCTCTCCATGAATGTAAAATCTGTCAGAGCCGGCATAAGTGCCATACCGCCGCCGCAGGTACCAAATACAGCTGTGATCTGTGGGATCACACCGGATGCCAGTACCTGTTTTGCATAGATCTCACCCAGTGCATTCAGTGCATCGGTTGCTTCCTGCAGACGGATACCTGCACAGTCGATCAGTCCGATCACCGGTGCACCCATCTTTAATGCCATATCGTACAGACGTGCGATTTTCTTTGCATGCATTTCACCGATGGTGCCGCCCAGTACAGATGCATCCTGGCTGTAAACATAGACCAGATTGCCGTCGATCACACCATAACCTGTGATTACACCGTCTGACGGTGTTGCTGTCTGCTTCAGGTTGAAATCTGTGTTTCTGGCAGTCACACAACCTCCGATTTCAACAAAGCTGTTCTCATCAAGTAAAGAAGCGATTCTTGTACTTGCCAAGTTTTGTGCTGTATTACTCATTGTTCAGCCCTCCATTAATAATTTATTAAAAGAAAAAAAATTTTCTGCCGATTGTAATTGTAATGGTTTTTGGAAGATTTAGCAAGTATTTTCTCGTTTTTCTCACTTTTTTTGTAGCACAACACCAGAAATAATCCAAATTTCATTCATGTTCCGTCATGCACATTCATTTTATTTCATTTTTCGTTGAATTTTAAACTCTTTCGTTGAATTTTGAACATAGCCTCAAACCTCTTACTTTGCATGTAAGAATGACCGAATGATATTCTAACCTTTTATTTTCCGTCATCATCAGGATATGAAAAACTTTTTTATGATCTGCCCGGCACACCACGACAGACTGATGCGTTCTGCCCCATCCACAGTCACGATCTCGTTTTCTTTGATTTTTTCATTATTTAAAAACAGCGTTACGTTTCCCATCACCGTATCTGCTTCAAGGGGAGCCGCTGTTTTCATTTTCATATGGCAGACCAGCTTCACCTCATCTTCATCCGATACAAGAAGGCGGATCTTATGCTCTTTTGTCTGCCCGCCCCGGGACTGCACCGCCGTTTTTACAAGACATGGATCTTTGATCTTTCCACTTGCCGGAATCCCGCCTTCCACCAGCACCTGCGGTGTCTGTGCATTCATTTCAAATTCCCGGATGTAAAAATGTTCTTTTGCATAATCCATCAGCTTTTTCGTATCTGTCCACTTATAGCTCCGGTTGTTCGGCCAGCCGCAGCCAAGCAGTGCCACCACAAAGGTTCTGCCTTCGCTTTCCAGTGCCCCAACATAACAGTAACCTGCCTTTCCGGTAAATCCAGTCTTTCCGGTCAGTGCCCCTTCCATCATATCGAGGAATGCATTGTGATTGTAACAGCTGTAATGTTTCTTCTGCTCTACATCTGAAAATTCATACGTTTTTGTGCGGGTGATCTCAAGAAACTCATCCCTTTTCGGTGACTGCATGATGCAGTAACGCAGGATTCTTGCAAGATCCACAGCCGTCGTTGCGTGTTCTCCGCCCGCATCTTCGTCATCGAGTCCGTTCGGTGTCACAAAATGCGTGTCGCTGCATCCGATCTCTTCTGCTTTCTGATTCATTTTTTCCGCAAAAGCTTCCACACTGCCTGCCGTCTTTTCTGCCAGGATCACAGCCGCATCGTTGTGGCTCTCCAGCATCAGAGAATAAAGCAGATCCTTTACGTAAAAAGTTTCTCCCTTTTGTACGCCAAGGTGTACTTTTGGCTGCATGGCTGCGTTTTCGGAGGCTGCTGCCGTATCGGATGGATCTGTATTTTCCAGTACCAGAATGCAGGTCATGATCTTTGTCGTGCTCGCCATGGCACGCACTTCCTGCTCATTTTTTCCAAACAAAATACGCCCGGAATCTCCATCCATCAGGACGGCTGACTGGGCGTACAGCTGCATATCCTCTGCTTTTGCTGATATCGGTGCTGCAAGCAGCAACAGCATAAAGATTATAAAGCTTCGGATCACCGTAATTCTTTTTTTCACTGCACACACTTCCCATCTGTTTTTCCGCATGCACACGGCATCCGGTATGTTACAGTGTGTGTTCTTTTTCTCTTTTTATGCACATCAGATACGTTCTACTCATAATTCCGCTCAAAACGGCCGTTCAGATTCTGTACATCTTCGAGCGTATCATAAAAATCTTCCAGAACGGTCACCGTCTCCGGAATCGCCAGGCGAAGCAGTGCCATCAGCTCCTCTGTGCTCTGTTCACAGCGTCTGAGCGGTCTTTTTCGCATGATATGACCCTGAATGCTGTCATAGGCTCCGGTAAGCCGCATCCCCCACAGCAGAAGCATCCTCTTTGGAAATCTGTGGCACACCGTAATTCCCGTATAAAATTTCAGAGAATTTATGCTTTTTCGCACTGTCTTTTCCGGCAGTTCCAAAATGGCCGAGACCGCACGCACGCTCTCTTTTGATGCTTTCAGCTGGGCTGCCGGCTTAAAACGAAACGGATTCTTCCCCGATCTTTCCATCAGATAACGATCCAACTCCGTTTCGATCTCATCATGCCTCGCCCCTGTCTTCTCCATGTATTTTGCAATATAGGGATGACACGTACTGTCCAGCATATAATGGCAGATAAATCCAAATACATATGCCAGTGCCTCTTCATCCCCGGTTTCCTGACAGTATTCTTTGCATTTTCGAAAAAACGAGGCTGCGATCTGTTCATGCATCGCCATTCCCTTCTGACTGACCGGATTTTCATGGAACAGATGATAATAAAAAAGAATATCCGGTCCATGCTGGCCGATCCGGTAAGCATTCATATGCTCTTCCACGATTTCTTTTAAATTTTCCGGAAGCTTCTGATAAACCATTTTTCCAAAAACATCATGTGTATATGTGGTTGGCATAAAACATCTCCAATCCTTTCCCGGATACAAAGGCCGGTATCTTTCTGCCTCAATATCCCTATATATCCAGTTTCAGCTGTACTTCTTCTTCTGCCTCTGCTTTAAAGTCTTCCATTTTGACCGTGCTGATCACCGGAAGCTCATCCAGCGACTGCACTCCGAAACTGCGTAAAAATTCTTCCGTTGTCCCAAAAACGATCGGTTTGCCCGGTGCATCGATCCTGCCAAGCTCTCTGACCAGATCATACTCAATCAGTTTATTGATCGCATGGTCACTTTTTACCCCACGGATCTTCTCGATCTCCGCTTTTGTGACCGGCTGCTTGTAGGCGATGATCGACAACGTTTCCAGTGCCACATCAGACAGTGTTGCTTTTTTGGGCTGTTTCGCCACCCGGATCAGATATTCATACATCTCTTTTTTGGTGCAGAGCTGATAGGCATGTTCCAGCTCCACGATCTGAATCCCTCTGTCTTCTTTTTTATATTGCTCCATCATATCTGCGAGCAGTTCTTCTGTACTTTCAACCTTCATTTCAAGTGCCGCTGCAATCTTTTCGACTTCCACCGATCCGCCCATGGCAAACAGGATCGCCTCAACTGCCGCTTTCATCTGTCTTGTTTTTTGCGATGTGGATCTCACCGAAACTTTCCTCCTGAACGATCGTAATAACGCCTTCCTTCATCATCTCCAGAATGATGAGAAATGCTATGATAACCTGCATTTTCGTTGCCTGTCCAAGAAGCAGTTCCCGAAAATTGCAGACTTCGTGCTGCTCAATATATTCTGCCACTTTTTCCCGCATCTGATCCATGTCTACTTCTTCTTTCTGCAGTGTGCCGAACGTACTGCGGATCGGATCGATGCGGTTGTTCTGCCGCCGTATGATATCCACAAAAATCCGGTGCATCCTGGAAAGTGTCACGCCCGCAAGCAGCTCTTCTGTGGATACCGGCTGCTTATATGCCTTCACTTCTTCCGGCAGATCCTGCTTATGGTAGAGAACCTGGGCGGCATCCTGCCTGCGTTCCTTAAGTTCATAAGAAATATATTTATACATCTTATATTCGAGCAGCTGCTGCACCAGTTCCTGACGCGGATCTTCCTCTTCGCCCTCTTCGTTCACTTCTTTCGGGAGCAGCATCCGTGATTTGATATCCAGAAGCGTTGCCGCCATCAGAAGAAACTCACTCATCACGCCAAGATCCTGCTTTTTCATTTCATGGAGATACGCCATGTACTGGTCGGTGATCTCAGCGATCGGTATATCATAAATGCTGACTTTATTCTTTTCGATCAGGTGCAGAAGCAGGTCGAGCGGTCCTTCAAAAGCCTGTAATTTTACTGCAATCCCCATAATTTCACCTCTTGATCCGCACGGTAACGACCTCGGTCGGATTGTTGATCCGAAACAGACCGGAATGATTACCCATGCCGGCACCGACGACCATGCTGCTTGTATCCATCTGATACAGACCGTGGTCGTACTTCGGGAATAGCTGGAACTGCGGGCTGATGACTCCGCCAAAATACGGCAGACGGATAAAACCGCCGTGCAGATGTCCGGCAAAAGTAAAGTCCGCACCCCAGGCAGTATATTCTTCAAAAAAGACCGGATTGTGTGTCAGAAGGATCTGGTATGCATCCTGTTTTCGTTTTCCGATGCTTCGCTCCATGCCGACAACGGACGGATGTCTGCGGCTGAACCGCCGGTAATATTCCCACGGCAGCTCATACCCGGTCACGGCAACTTTCTCACCGTCGATCCAGAACCATGCCGTCTCGTTGTGCAGAACCTGCACGCCGCCGTTTTTCAGATCATCCATAAATTTCTGATATCGCTCCGGCTGATGTCTCTCCACACACATCTCATGGTTTCCGTTTACAAAACAGACCGGTGCAAGATCCGAAAGACGGGAGAGCAGAGCCACGGCTATGGCATCGCCCTCCTCCCTGTCTCCGCTTAACATATCGCCCGAAGCCAGTATCAGATCCGGTTTCTGATCCCAGGCACACTCGATGATCGGCCGGTTTCTCGGTTCGTAACAGGTCCCGTGCAGGTCACTTAAACAAAACAGGACCATTTTTCGCTTTGTGGTATCTTCTTTCTGTTTTTTTGTTGTCCCTATCTCATAAAATATCTTTCTCATAACTACAACTATAACATAGGATGTCGTTATGGTCAAAATATATTTGATGCCAGGGTCAAAAGCCTGAAACCACGATGTGCTTGCACAGGAGTGGTTTTATGGCATCTTTTGGTGCTTAACATCCTTTCGATCCTAAAGTAAAAACGCATCCACACCTTCCTGGAAATAATCCACAAAACCTGCCCTCTGCACTTCTTCTGTTGTCAGGATATCCACACTTCCGATCTGTTTTCCGTTCAGAAAATACTGCAGTTCTCCTGCTTTTTCCCCCTGTTTCACCGGAGCTACAAGTGTTTCTTCTTTGATCTGCTTTCGTTCAATCTGCGAAAAGTCCACGCCTTCGGTATCCAGATAAGAAAAGGGTTCCCGGTATGTGCACAAAATATTTCTCTTTTTTCCGCCGGTCACTTTGATTTCTCCGGCTTCCGGCGGCTCTTCATCTTTGTAGATCCGGCAGATTCCAAATCCGTAGTTGAGCAGCGTCGCCGCATTGGCAAACCGGATTTTCGAATCCGGTCCTGCCATGATCACGCTGATCAGTGTGATATCACCACGCTTTGCAGCCGCCGATACGCAGAATTTTGCCTTGCCGGTACTGCCCGTTTTCAGTCCGATACAGCCGTCATAGCTTCTGAGAAGCTTGTTGGTGTTGGTAAGTCCGAATGCACTGCTGCCTTTTGCTGTCACATGCGTGATGTCCTCCATCCAGATTGTCGTGTACTGCTCAACCTGCGGAAAGTTCAGCAGAAGCTCTCTTGACATGATTGCAATGTCACGCGGCGTTGTATAGTGCTCATCCGAATCCGTCAGGCCACAGCAGTCCACAAAATGTGTGTTCTCCATGCCAAGTGCTGCAGCCCGCTCATTCATTTTCTGAACAAAAGCTTCTTCGCTTCCGCCTATGTATTCTGCCATGGCAACAGAAGCATCGTTCCCGGATGCCACCAGAATACATTTGAGCAAAGTGTCAACCGTCTGTTTTTCCCCTTCTTCCAGAAATACCTGCGAGCCGCCCATGGATTTGGCATGAGCACTTGTCACCACTTCATCCTGAAGTGTGATCTTCCCGCTCTTTATTGCTTCCATGATCAACAGTGTGGTCATGATCTTGGTGACACTCGCCGGGCTTCGCCTTGTATCCGCCTCTTTTTCATACAGGATTTTCCCGGTCGTCAGCTCCATCAGGCAGGCTGCCGGTGATTCGATTTCCACGTTTTCTGCAAAACTCTGTCCTGGAAATGCAGCTGTCGTTCCGCCTGTGATGAGCACCAGTGCAAGTAGCAGGCTGATTCCCCTTGTTTTCCACTTTTTCATATAAAACGCTCCTGTTTTTCCTATATAAACAGTATAAGCAGGCATTTGCTCATGCATGACAGGTCCGATACATTTTTCGCATCTGTTTTTGGGGACGGCAGCACACTTTTGCACAGCATACATTCCTCTCATTTTCAGGACATAAAGAAAACCTCCGGCATCACTGCCAGAGGCTTCATTTGCACATATTAGTTGTATTTACGCTTACGCGCTGCTTCGGATTTCTTTTTTCTTCTTACGCTTGGTTTTTCGTAATGTTCTCTTTTACGAATCTCCTGCTGAATACCAGCCTTTGCGCAGTTTCTTTTGAAACGGCGTAAAGCACTGTCCAAAGTCTCGTTTTCTTTTACGATTACATTTGACATAAATTCACACCTAACCTCCCTCCAGTTGTAGATTGTGCATAATACAACTGTCTGGGTATTTTATTGCACTTCTGACATTATAGCATATTTTCTCGAAACGTCAAGATTTTTCTTCTTTTTTCTCGATGAAAATTTTGCTTATTTGATCTGATCTTCCAGAATTCCTGCTACGGCTGCGATCGCTTCCGGGATCTTATCCGGATTTTTGCCGCCGGCCTGTGCCATATTCGGTCTTCCGCCGCCGCCACCGCCGACGATCTGTGCGATGCCTTTGACCAGATTTCCGGCATGTGCACCCTGTTTCATTGCTCCGTCGGTTGCAGTTGCCATCAGGCATACTTTTCCGTCATTTGCAGATGCCAGTACTACGACACCTTCGCCCAGTTTTTCTTTGAGCTGGTCTCCAAGGTCACGCAGTCCGTTCATGTCAACGCCTTCCAGTGCAGCTGCCAGCAATTTCACACCTTTAACTTCGGTAACCTTGTCCATGACATTTCCAAGTGCTCCCTGTGCCATCTTGCTCTTCAGAGCTTCGTTCTCGCTGTGCAGGGATTTTACTTCTGCCTGCAGATGCTCGATCTTGTCGCATACTTCATGCGTTCCGGCTTTCAGAAGGGCTGCTGCTTTTGCCAGCTGTTCTTCTACATTTCTATAATATGCAAATACACCCTGACCGGTCAGTGCTTCGATACGTCTTACACCGGATGCAACACCTGCCTCGGATACGATCTTGAATGCCTGGATCTCGCCGGTATTTGCTACATGGGTACCGCCGCAGAGCTCGATGGAGAAGTCTCCCATGGATACAACACGTACGTTTTCGGAATATTTCTCTCCAAACAGTGCCATTGCTCCTGTTTTCTTGGCTTCGTCGATGCTCATGATCTTTGTCACAACCGGAAGGTTTGCCTGGATTTCTTTATTTACCAGTGCTTCTGTCTTTGCGATCTCTTCTGCTGTCATGGCTTCAAAATGTGTGAAGTCAAAACGCAGTCTGTCCGGAGTTACCAGGGAACCTTTCTGTTCTACATGGTTTCCGAGTACGGTTTTGAGTGCTTTCTGCAACAGATGCGTTGCACTGTGGTTCTTGCAGGTATCTGCTCTTTCTTCCGGTGCAACTTCCAGTGTCACTTTGTCGCCGACTTTGAACATGCCCTTTGTCACATATCCAACATGTCCGATCTTGCCGCCCAGCAGTTTAATTGTTTCTTCTACTTTGAACTCAGCATCTGCGGTGCGGATCACACCGGTATCGCCTTCCTGTCCGCCCATGGTTGCATAGAACGGTGTCTGTTCTACGAAGATCGTTGCCTTGTCTCCGTCAGAAACGGCATCTACAACTTCTGTCTCCGTTGTAAGTACGGTGATGTCAGATTCATAAGAAAGCTTATCATATCCCACAAATTCGGATGTGATGGATGGATCGATTTCATCGTAAACGGTTGCATCTTTTCCCATGTAGTTGGATACTTTTCGTGAAGTTCTGGCTTTGACTCTCTGCTCTTCCATTGCAGCTTTGAAACCGTCCTCATCGATGCTGTATCCTTTCTCTTCCAGGATTTCTTTTGTCAGATCCAGCGGGAATCCATACGTATCATACAGCATAAATGCATTTGCTCCGGAAAGTACTTTCTCGCCTTTTCCTTTCATTTCTTCTTCCATACCGTTTAAGATGTCCAGACCCTGATCAATGGTCTTGCCGAATTTTTCTTCTTCTTTGGTCAGCACATTAAAAATGAACTCTTTCTTCTCTTCCAGTTCCGGGTATCCGTCTTTGGAACCTTCGATGACAGTCTCACTCAGTCTGCTTAAGAAATTGCCTTCGATGCCAAGCATCTTTCCGTGGCGTGCCGCACGGCGGATCAGACGGCGCAGTACATAGCCGCGTCCTTCGTTTGACGGCATGATACCATCGGAGATCATAAAGGTAGCAGAACGGATATGGTCCGTGATCAGACGGATGGATACGTCTTTCGCATCATCCTGCTGATATTTTATATTTGCAAATTCACACACTTTGTTGCGAAGTGCCTGCAGAGTATCTACATCAAAAATAGAATCAACATCCTGAACAACAACAGCCAGACGTTCCAGCCCCATACCAGTATCGATGTTCTTCTGCTTCAGCTCGCTATAATTGCCTTTTCCGTCGTTCTCAAACTGGGTAAATACATTGTTCCATACTTCCATGTAACGGTCGCACTCACATCCGACGGTGCATCCCGGTTTGCCGCAGCCGTATTTTTCACCGCGGTCATAGTAAATCTCAGAACACGGACCGCAAGGGCCTGCACCATGCTCCCAGAAGTTGTCTTCTTTTCCAAAACGGAAGATACGCTCCGGTGCAATGCCGATCTCTTTGTTCCAGATCTCGAACGCTTCCTCATCGTTCTCGTAAATAGACGGATACAGTCTTTCCGGGTCCAGTCCGACTACCTGGGTCAAAAACTCCCAGGACCAGGCGATCGCTTCGTGTTTGAAATAATCGCCGAAAGAAAAGTTACCCAGCATTTCAAAGAAGGTACCATGTCTTGCTGTTTTACCTACGTTCTCGATATCGCCTGTACGGATACATTTCTGGCAGGTTGTAACACGTGTTCTTGGCGGCTTTTCTGCTCCCGTAAAGTATGGTTTCAGAGGTGCCATACCGGAATTGATAATCAGAAGACTGTTATCATTGTGCGGAACCAGTGAAAAGCTCTTCATTGCCAGATGTCCCTTGCTCTCGAAAAATTCAAGGAACATTTTTCTAAGTTCGTTTACTCCATATGCTTTCACAACAAATCCTCCTGTGTGATCTAAATCTGTTTTTCAGGCTGTATTTCTGCCTGCATTTTTGCGTCCTTGCGGTCACGCAGCACTTTTCCGAGGCGGATTCCGCCATAGGATACACCTGCAAGGATCAGCATTTCTACAATGCTTGTGATAAAGGTTGTCAGTATTGCCATATTGCCACCTCCTGTGCTTTTTGCACGTACTTTAGTCAGCTTTTATCTGATGATAGCCTTTCTTGCCTTTTTTGATCAGGAGAACGCCATCTTCATCAAAATCTGCACTGGTAAATACTTTTGCAAAATCCGTTACTTTTACATCATTGACAGAAACACCGCCCTGTGTTACCAGTCTTCTTGCTTCCGAACGGTTCTTTGCAAGTTTGGTATCCACCAGAAGTGTCAGGATATCTTTGCCTTCTTCCAGCTCTGCTGCCGGGTAAGAAGTGGTCGGGATATCTGCGGTCTTTCCACCCTGTACAAACAGTGCTCTTGCAGCAGTCTGTGCTTTCTCTGCTTCTTCTTCGCCGTGTACGATCTTTGTGATCTCGTATGCCAGTACTTCTTTTGCCTTGTTGATCTCTGCACCTTCCAGTGCACCCAGTCTTCTTACTTCTTCCATCGGAAGGAATGTCAGAAGGCCTAAGCATTCTTCTACTTTGACATCTTCGATGTTTCTCCAGTACTGGTAGAATTCGTACGGGGAAGTCTTCTCCGGGTCCAGCCATACTGCACCCTTCATGGTCTTGCCCATCTTGATGCCCTCGCTGGTGGTCAGCAGCTTGAAGGTCAGGCCGTAAGCCGGTTTCTGTTCTTTTCTTCGGATCAGGTCAACACCGCCCAGAATGTTGGACCACTGGTCGTTTCCGCCAAGCTCCATCTGGCAGCCGTACAGCTGGTTCAGTTTCAGGAAATCGTAGGACTGCATCAGCATGTAGTTGAACTCGAAGAACGTCAGTCCTCTTTCCATTCTCTGTTTGTAGCACTCTGCAGTCAGCATTTTGTTGACTGAGAAATGTACCCCGATTTCACGCAGGAATTCTACATAATTCAGATCCAGCAGCCAGTCTGCATTGTTTGCGATGATCGCCTTGTCATTGTCAAAATCGATGAATCTGGAAAGCTGTTCATGGAAACGCTTTGCATTGTAATCGATCTTTTCTTTTGTCATCATATTTCGCATATCGGATTTGCCGGACGGGTCACCGATCATTGTGGTTCCGCCGCCAAGCAGGGCGATCGGTCTGTGACCTGCTCTCTGCATGTGCATCATTGCCATGATCGTCAGGAAGTGTCCTGCGGTCAGGCTGTCTGCGGTTGCATCAAATCCAATGTAAAATGTTACCTTTTCTTTGCCCAGAAGCTCTCTGATCTCTGCTTCGTGCGTTGTCTGCTCAATAAATCCTCTTTCTTTCAGGACGTCAAATACGTTCTGTTCCATCGTTTGATTCCTCCTTAGACTTTTTGTTTTCCAAGGGCGTAAAAGCGTAGAAAGCCCTCGCCCTTCTTATACGAAAAGGACGAGAGCTGAAATCTCGTGTTACCACCTTTATTCACAGCCGGCTCACACCAGACTGCCTCAGTAAGTACTGCCATCGGAATCCTTTCATGTAAAATCCTTTTGCTGTTCTTCGCAATTTTTTACCTATCCACAGCAATACTTTAACGTTGTTAACGGATGTCACTCCGCTGCAGCCTACTTACACTTCTGTGTTCGGTGCAGAGCTCCGGAATGTATTCGCAGGAACCGCATCTGTGCCTCTCACCTGCCGGCAACTCTCTGTTGTGCAGTTGTTCTGTTACTTCTTTCCTTCACAGCCTTTGCCTCATTTTTATGTCTCATGCAGATGTCAGAAAGATTCTGTTTTTCTCCCGTACTTCCACAATTTTGACATTATCCTCATTATAATAAGCGAGTTTTCATTTGTCAAGACTGCTTTCCGGTGTTCGCCCGGTTCCTACGGTTTCTCATTTCCTTTTTATTATTGATTTTGAAAATTCTGCTCTTTTACAAGTTTATCTTTCAGATTTTCAAAATAAGTGTCCCATTCTTCCTGTGCTTCTTCCGAGGAAGAATCTGCTGCTTTCTCATTATACTCATCATTTAACGCTGACACATAATTCTGGATTGGCAGCTGTTTCTGGTATACGGTAAATTCATATGCCCAGTAATCATCCTCCGAATCAAACTGGTCGATCACGTCTTGAATATCTTCGCTGTTGTCCACGCTTTCGAGCTGTACCTTCATATCTTCTATATATGCCTGCACCTGCTCATCCGTCACAGAATAGCCGTTTTTGACTGCCGCTGCGTAAAGTGCATTGTACTGCTTGATCTCTTTATCCGCATCTTTCGCCGCCTGCCCGTCATCTTCACTTTTTAATTTATAAAAAGATTTGACCTGCTCGTATTCTTTCATCGTGATTGAGACATCTTTTCCGACTGCATAGAGCGGTTCGTCGTCTGCACTCTGCGTGTTTATTTTTTCTTCATCTGCCGACTGTTTTAAAATTTCACCCCAAAGTGCCGAAACCGATTTTCCCTGATTTCCTGCATAAACTGCCGAAACAGAAAGAACTGCCACCAGAGCTGCGGCTGCGATACCCGCTGCAAGTTTTCTTTTTTTCATATAGATCCAACCTTTCCTACTATTTTGTTTTGAGTGCAAATGATATAGAACCAGAATATGTAGGTATAACTGCTCCTGTACAGCATACCCAAAACGGATAATTCACTTTCGCTTTTGCAGCTTTAAAAGTTGTCAAGTTTCAAACCGATACGATCTTTCTATGTTTTTCTGCAACCATTTCATCAGCAACTTGTCTGATCATTTTCCCCAACAAAAAATCGCTATAACATCAGCCATCACTGATATTATAACGATTTTCGTTTTGTTTTTTCTACATTCTGTCACACTTTTTAATTTTCAGATCCGGATAAACGGTATAGCCCCATTTTTTTGCATTGCGGTTCAGGCTGTACTGTCCAAATGCATCTTCTGTGATTTCAAACGCAAAGGCATGTTCCAGCCAGGCATGCCGCCACTGTCTTCCGCCGCCCATCGGTTCCACGGCCGCCAGCTCTGCCACATATTCTCCTTTTGTAAGGCTTGTGGTATCAAAGTGAATCCCCACGCTCGCCGAAGTATTTTTTGCAAACGCCCCAATTCCTTCGGAAACGGATGTGCCCACTGCCTGGCCGTCCGTACTGTGGATGGTACAGCGAAGATGCAGATCTGCAATTGCTTCCTGCACTCGAAATGCCACGGAAAATCCGATCCCTTCTTTTGCCGTTACCTGATTGCTGTTTTTGATATCAAGGCTTGTAAACTGCATTTTTCCGGTGGTCCTGCGGTCATTTGCATCTGCTTCATAAGTATAGTGTAATTTCATCTGCACAACATCACCCAGATATTTTGCGATCGCCTCTTCCGGTTCGCCGTCAAAAACAAGATGTCCTTTCTCCAGGACAATGCAGCGGTTGCAGAGTGTGCGGATGGTTTCCATATTGTGGGATACATAGAGAATGGTTTTCTGCTCATCGTTTGAGAGCTGTGTCATTTTATTCAGACATTTCTTCTGAAAATGCATATCTCCAACTGCTAAAACTTCGTCCATCAAAAGCAGTTCGGAATTTAAATGTGCCGCCACGGCAAATGCCAGTTTCACGTACATCCCGCTGGAATAACGTTTGACCGGAGTATCAATAAATTCTTCACATTCGGAAAATGCAATGATCTGATCGATACAGGCATCGATCTCCTGTCGTTTCATTCCAAGGATTGCTCCGTTCAGATAAATATTCTCCCGCCCGGTCAGTTCTCCGTGAAACCCGGTTCCTACTTCGAGCATACTGGAAATCCTTCCCTTTACGCCGATGGCTCCTTCGGTGGGTGCCGTCACACGTGCCAGCAGTTTAAACAGCGTCGATTTTCCGGCACCATTTGCACCGATCACACCGATCCGTTCTCCTCTGTGCACATCAAAGGAAACATCTTCCAGTGCATAAAAACACTCTTTTGAAGTATATTCTCTGCGTCCGATCCGCTGATTTGGATCGGGTTTCCCACGTTTTCTTGCCCACCAGCTCTGGAGATCCCTCTGAAGTGTCCCCCGTCCGATCACGCCAAGCCGATATTCTTTTGAGAGATGGCGGATACGGATCACAACTTCTTTTTCTTCCATTTCTTTTCCCTTTCTGAGCACAGGCATAAATGCTGCTCGCTGTACGCCTGGCAATTTTCCATGCTATGATGCTAGACGGTATCCATAAAATTTCGCTGTGTTTTATTGAACATCACCGTTCCGACAAACAAAATCAGCAGGATGATCCCCAGCCCGATCATCAGGTTCGGTATGGAAACAATGCCGCTTCCAAGCCAGCCATAACGGAAACATTCCACAATGTACGCAACCGGGTTCAGACTGAGCAGTATTCTCCATTTTCCCGGAATCTGTGAAAGCGGATAAACAATCGGACTGGCATACATCCACAGCTGAATCCCAAATCCGACCAACACCTGAAGATCGCGGTATTTTGCCGTCAGGGATGCCAGGATCATTCCGGTGCCGATTGCGAGCAATGCCAGCATCACAAGCAAGACCGGTGTCATCAGACACAACCAGGTGATTCGTACTTGACCGCTTCCAAGGCTGCAAAACAACAGGATCAGAAACAGCAGGAACTGTGCACCGAATGTGATCAGTTTAGAGACAGCGGATGATGCCGGAACAACAATCCTTGGAAAATATACTTTTCCAAACAGTCCGGCATTACCAATAAAGGTACTCGATGCCGCACTTAAGCAGCTTGAAAAATAGTTCCACAGAATATTGCCTGCCATATAAAACAGAAATGCAGGCGTCCCATCGGTGGATATTCCGGCGATCCTGCCAAAGATCAGACTGAACATCCCCGTTGTCAAAAGCGGGCTTAACAGTATCCACGCCGGGCCCAAAATGGTCTGTTTGTACATCGTTTTGAAATCTCTCCGCACAAACAGAAACAGCAGATCCCGGTATTCCCAAAGTTCTTTTATTGGAAAATGAAATGCCGAAGCATAAGGGCGTATCTCCATCGTCCAGTCGTCTGATCCAAGATCGACTTTTTCTGCCTGTCTCATAATTTATACTCCTTCATCCACAATGAGATCCGTTCCGTCTGCCGCCGTGGTCGCAAGGGTATCGCAGCGTTCGTTTTCCGGGTGTCCGTCATGTCCTTTTACCCAGATAAAAGTCACCTGATGCGGCTCCTTTGCTTTCAGCAGGCGTTTCCAGAGATCTGTATTTTTAACAGGTTCATTTTTGCCTCGTTTCCAGCCTTTTTTCAGCCAGCCGTCAATCCAGTGTTGATTAAAGGCATCGGTCAGATATTTGGAGTCCGAATAAAGCTGCACTTCGCACGGTCTGGTCAGCTTTTCCAAACCTGTGATCGCTGCCATCAGCTCCATGCGGTTGTTGGTCGTCCGTACATATCCCTGGCTGTATTCCCGCTCATGCAGCACACCTTTGCTGTCGATATATTGCAGGATTGTTCCGTAACCGCCCGGTCCGTCCGGGTTTCCTCTTGCTGCACCATCTGTAAAAATTTTTACAAACATCTTTTCCTGCCACTCAAAATGTGATTAAATATACTCACACCGAGATAATGTAGACCCTCACGAGTTCTACTTACTGCTTTATC
>NZ_JAJEQE010000057.1 GCF_020687205.1 Hominisplanchenecus faecis | reverse complement strand
CGCTTTAAGGTGCGTCGCTTGGAAATCAATGATTTTGGGTATCTCATGGAACATCTTTACGGCAGGGACGGTATCGCCTATGAAGATTATGAGTACCAGCTACCAAAGAAAAAATTGAACAAAGAAACGCTGATAAAATACTACGACCTTATCCGTCCGACAAGGTGTGTGATTGAAGAAAGCCAGCGATATTTACGATTGGAACATGAGGACAAGGAAAGTTATGTGTCCTATTTTACCGTCAATGCGATTGTCGGCGAGCTTGATTTTCCGTCGTCTGAAATTTTCTATTTCCAGCAACAGCAATTCACATTCCCCGTGGATACTTCTATGAATGTAGAAATCGTGGAAAATCGAAAAGCATTAACAACCGTCCGCAATAAGAAAAAGGAATTGAAAGACCTTGACAATCACGCTTATCAAGCAGGAAGTGAAACCAGCTCAAATGTGGTGGACGCTTTAGACAGCGTGGACGAGCTGGAAACGGACTTAGACCAGAGCAAAGAAAGTATGTATAAGTTAAGCTACGTGATACGGGTGTCTGCACCCGATCTTGACGAGCTGAAACGCCGTTGTGATGAAGTCAAGGACTTTTACGACGACCTCAATGTAAAGCTGGTGCGTCCTGCTGGGGATATGCTGGGGCTTCATTCTGAATTTCTTCCTGCCAGCAAGCGATATATCAACGACTATGTGCAGTATGTAAAATCAGATTTCTTGGCAGGGCTTGGTTTTGGTGCGACACAGCAGTTAGGCGAAAACACGGGTATCTATATGGGCTATTCCGTTGATATGGGAAGAAATGTATATCTGCAACCCTCTCTTGCTTCGCAGGGAGTGAAAGGAACGGTTACAAATGCCCTTGCTTCTGCTTTTGTCGGTTCACTTGGCGGTGGGAAGTCATTCTGTAATAACCTGCTTGTGTATTATTCTGTTTTGTTTGGCGGTCAAGCGGTTATCTTAGACCCAAAATCAGAGCGTGGCAACTGGAAAGAAACGCTCCCAGAGATAGCCCATGAAATCAATATCGTAAATCTTACCAGCGACAAAGATAATGCAGGACTTCTTGACCCATTCGTGATTATGAAGAATGTAAAAGACGCTGAAAGTCTGGCAATCGACATCTTGACATTTTTAACGGGTATTTCCTCTAGGGACGGCAAAAAATTTCCCGTGTTACGAAAAGCGGTGCGTTCCGTTACCCAGAGCGACAGTCGGGGCTTGCTCCATGTGATAGACGAGCTACGCCGAGAAGATACACCCATATCAAGAAATATCGCAGACCATATCGACAGTTTCACGGACTACGATTTTGCACACCTGCTGTTTTCGGATGGTACGGTGGAAAATGCTATCAGTCTGGATAACCAGCTCAATATCATTCAAGTAGCGGACTTAGTATTACCAGATAAGGACACGACCTTTGAGGAATACACGACCATTGAATTATTGTCGGTGTCTATGCTGATTGTGATTAGTACCTTTGCCCTTGATTTTATCCATTCGGACAGAAGTATTTTTAAGATTGTAGACCTTGACGAAGCGTGGGCGTTCTTAAACGTGGCACAAGGCGAAACCTTATCAAATAAGCTGGTGCGTGCTGGACGAGCTATGCAGGCAGGCGTTTATTTTGTTACACAATCTTCTGGCGACGTGTCAAAGGAAAGTCTGAAAAATAATATCGGCTTGAAATTTGCCTTTCGTTCTACTGACATTAACGAGATAAAGCAGACCTTAGAATTTTTCGGTATCGACAAGGACGACGAGAACAACCAGAAACGCTTGCGTGATTTAGAGAACGGACAATGTTTATTGCAGGACTTATACGGGCGTGTCGGTGTGGTGCAGATACACCCCGTCTTTGAAGAACTGCTACACGCCTTTGATACCAGACCGCCCGTACAGAGAAATGAGGTGGAGTGATGAAAGAAAGGATAAAAGGTGCGTTCACAAAAAAGAAGATTTTCCACTTTCTCAAAATGGCTCTGTTTGTCGTAGCACTCTCCCTTATCCTGCTTTCACTTCTGGGGACGGTGGCTCATGCAACGGGGCTTGTGGACGATACCATAAATGCAGGAAATCTTTATTCAAAATATCCCCTTTCCAACTACCAGCTTGATTTTTTCGTCGATAATAGCTGGTCGTGGCTTCCGTGGAACTGGCTCGACGGTATCGGAAAATCGGTACAATACGGGCTGTACTGCATTACCAACTTTGTCTGGACTATCAGTTTGTATTTGAGCAATGCAACGGGCTATGTGGTGCAGGAAGCCTATAAACTGGACTTCATCAACGATATGGCAGACAGTATCGGAAAGAGCATACAGACCCTTGCAGGCGTAACACAGAACGGCTTTTCTTCTACGGGGTTTTATGTCGGTTTCCTGCTTCTCATTATCTTAGTGGTGGGACTTTATGTTGCCTATACGGGACTGATAAAACGGGAAACAAGCAAAGCACTTCACGCTGTTATTAACTTTGTTGTGGTGTTCTTGCTGTCTGCTTCGTTTATCGCCTATGCTCCCGATTACATCAAAAAGATAAATGAATTTTCATCAGACATCAGTACCGCTTCACTTGATTTGGGAACAAAAATCATGCTCCCCAACTCTGACAGCGAGGGCAAGGACAGCGTGGACTTGATACGGGACAGCTTATTTTCTATTCAAGTACAACAGCCGTGGCTACTTCTGCAATTCGGCAACAGCAACGCAGAGGAAATCGGGACAGACCGTGTAGAAGCTCTCGTATCGGCAAGCCCAGAGGACGAGGACGGGAAAACCAGAGAGGAAGTCGTGAAAACAGAAATCGAGGACAATGACAACAACAATCTGACGATACCGCAGGTGGTAAACCGTTTGGGTATGGTGTTCTTCCTACTGTTCTTTAACTTAGGTATCACGATATTTGTATTCTTGCTTACGGGCATGATGTTGTTTAGCCAGATACTTTTTATTATCTTTGCAATGTTTTTACCTATCAGCTTTTTACTTTCCATGATACCGAGCTATGAAAGCATGGCAAAGCAGGCAATCGTGAGGGTATTTAATACCATAATGACAAGGGCAGGAATAACGCTCATTGTAACGGTGGCGTTCAGCATTTCCAGTATGTTTTATAACATTTCCACAGATTATCCGTTTTTCATGGTGGCGTTCTTGCAGATAGTGTGTTTCGCTGGTATCTACATGAAGCTGGGCGATTTAATGAGTATGTTCTCTTTGAACGCTAATGACAGTCAAAGCATGGGACGAAGAATTTTCCGCAGACCGTATCTGTTTATGCGACATAGGGCTAGACGTATGGAACACCGTATTGCAAGGGCGGTAAGTGCTGGCGGTATTTCGGGCGGTGTCGCTGGTGCGGTGGCTGGAAGTGCCGTTGCTGGCAAACGGGCTGAAAGAAAAAATACCGCTTCTAAAGAAAATCGGGGCAATACCACTTCCAGCATGGGACAGCGTGCAGGCTCAAAGGTGGGTGCTGTCTTAGATACGAAAAATAAAGTAAAAGACAAGGCAAACGCTGTCAAAGAAAACATCAAGGATATGCCGACACAGACCGCTTATGCGGTGTATTCCGCAAAGGAAAAGGCAAAGTCCAGCGTGTCCGACTTCAAGCGTGGCATGGTGCAGGAACAGCAGTCCAGACAGACGGGACGCTTGGAAAAGCAGGAACAGCATAAGAAAAATATCGCTGACAAACGTATGGAGCTTCAAAAGGCACAAGAAGCAAGGCAGGCACAGCGAAAGGCTGACGGATCAGCGACAACGGGAGCTACCCGTCCCCATGAGCGACCAGCCACAGCTCCAACTCCGAAAGCAAGTGAGCCAGTCAAGACAAATGTTATCAAAGAGCGTCCGCTATCTTCTGGTGCTTCTGATAGGAAAGCGACCCAGTCGGCACAGCCAGCATATAGGCAGAATGTAGAAAAAGTGGTATCGCAGGAAACACGCCAGAATGACACCAAAGACCGCAGAATAAAGGTTCAGCAGACGCAGAGCGTCCAGAAGAACCAGCAGACCACAGAGAAAACCCGTAACCTTGTAACGAAGAAAGGACAGAAGAAAAAATGAAACTGAAACATATCGCTATCATTGGAAGTCTGTTTCCTATCCTCTTTTCTCTGGTACTTTTCTTTGGTGTCCTCATTAGTGCAGACAGCGACGACGAGAACAGCAATTTTTCTTCTGGTATTACGGGTATGAACTTATCCGTAGAAGTCTTGAAACATCAGCCTATGGTGGAAAAATACGCCAGAGAATATGGCATTTCCGAGTATGTCAATGTGCTACTGGCTATCATTCAAGTAGAAAGTGGCGGTACGGCAGAAGATGTTATGCAGAGTTCGGAAAGTCTTGGTTTACCGCCTAATTCCTTAGATACGGAAAGCTCAATCAAGCAGGGGTGTAAGTATTTTGCGTCCCTGCTTTCTTCCTGCAAAAATCAAGGTATCGACGATTTGAATGTAGCAATACAGTCTTATAACTATGGCGGTGGCTATGTGGGTTATGTGGCAGGAAAAGGAAAGAAGCACACTTTTAATCTTGCGGAAAATTTTGCCCGTGAGAAATCGGGTGGAAAGAAAGTAACCTATACTAACCCGATAGCTGTTGCGAAGAATGGGGGCTGGCGGTATGGCTATGGAAATATGTTCTATGTCGAATTAGTCAATCAATATCTGACCGTGGCACACTTTGATAATGCGACGGCACAAGCGATTATGAATGAAGCGTTGAAATATCAAGGCTGGAAGTATGTGTATGGTGGCAGTAACCCGAACACTTCCTTTGATTGTAGCGGACTTGTGCAATGGTGTTATGGAAAAGCTGGTATCTCTTTACCGAGAACAGCACAAGCCCAGTATGACGCAACCCAACATCTTCCACTCTCGCAGGCAAAGGCTGGGGACTTGGTTTTTTTCCATTCTACCTATAACGCTGGTTCGTATGTAACCCACGTCGGCATTTATGTAGGAAATAATCAGATGTACCATGCAGGCGACCCGATAGGATATGCAGACCTAAGCAGTAGTTACTGGCAACAGCACTTAATCGGTGCAGGACGAGTAAAACAATAGAAAGGACTTGAAAAATATGTTTAAGAAGAATAAGAAACAGACAGAAACTCTCAAAGAACCAAAAGAAAAAAAGGTGCGTACTGTCAAGGTAGGCACGCATAAGAAAACCGTGATTGCGTTGTGGGTGGTGCTTATCGCAAGCGTGAGCTTTGGGGTGTATAAGAATTTTACCGCTATCGACCAGCACACGACCCATGAAAAAGAAATCATTGAACTTCGCTTGCAGGACACCAACGGGATAGAAAATTTCGTGAAGAACTTTGCGAAGTCCTATTACACATGGAATAACAGTAAAGAAGCGATTGAAGCAAGGACGCAGGCAATCAACGGTTATCTGACAAAGGAATTGCAGGACTTGAATGTGGATACAATTAGAACGGATATACCGACCAGCTCCACAGTTACAGATGTGATTGTATGGAGTATTGAACAGTCGGGAACGGACACTTTTTCTGCTACCTACGAAGTAGATCAGCAGATAAAAGAGGGAGAACAGACAAGCAATGTCAAGGCAACCTATACGGTAAAAGTCCATGTGGACGCTGACGGGGATATGGTAATCGTTCAGAACCCTACCCTTGCACCAGCAATCGAAAAATCAGACTATGAGCCAAAGACACCAGAAGCAGACGCAAGTATAGACGCTGATACTGTCAATGACGCTACCGCATTTTTGGAAACATTCTTTAAGCTCTATCCAACAGCCACAGAAAAAGAACTTGCCTATTATGTATCTGGTAATGTACTTGAACCTATCGGCAGGGACTATCTTTATTCTGAATTGGTAAACCCTATCTTTACAAAGGACGGGGACAATGTGAAAGTCAAGGTAGCGGTAAAATTCCTTGATAATCAGACAAAAGCGACTTTAGTTTCGCAGTATGAGCTTGTACTACATAAGGATAGCAACTGGAAGATTGTAGGATAAATCAAGAGGCTTGTAGTTAGCATTTTTGCACGATTACAAGCCTAAACTTATTGACAATCGTATCATATAATACTATACTGTACTTGTAGAGGCAATACAGTATAAGACAAGGCGGTGGTATAGTGGATATTTTTATCAATAATCATGCCAGCATACCGATTTATGAGCAAATTTCTTCACAAATAAAGGCAATGATTATCAACGGAGATTTGAAAGCTGGAGAAGCACTTCCCTCTATAAGAGGACTGGCAAAGTCGTTGCATATTAGTGTTTTAACGGTTCAAAAATCTTATGATGTACTTCAAAAGGACGGTTTTATTGAAACAACCGCAGGAAAAGGTTGCTTTGTATCCGTTCAAAATCAAGATTTCTATTTGGAAGAACAGCAAAAGAAAATAGAAAATTATTTTACAGAAGCGATTGAAATTGCAAAGGTAAGCGGAATAAAGCTGGATAAATTACAATCTTTACTTGAACTATTATATGAGGAGGAATGATATTATGGAAAAATATGCTTTAGAGCTTAACGGGGTAACAAAACAATACAAAGATTTCAAACTTGATAGTATTTCCTTTACTGTCCCTCAAGGAAGTATCGTTGGATTGATTGGAGAAAATGGAGCTGGAAAAAGCACAACAATTAACGCTATTTTAGGTTTGATTGTTACTGAACAAGGCAAAATTTCTGTATTCAATGGGAAAGATGTCAACGCCAAAACAAAAGAACATATCGGTGTTGTATTTGATGGAAGTAATTATCCCGACAATTTAACACCCGAAAAGCTAGGAAAAGTTTTTCAAAATATTTATGCTGAATGGAATAATAAAAAGTATTTTGAGCTATTAAATAAGTTTGAACTTCCTATCAACAAAAAACTAAAAGAATTTTCAAAAGGAATGAACATGAAGTATTCCATAGCGGTTGCTTTATCTCATAACTCAAAATTACTTATTCTTGACGAAGCAACAAGTGGACTTGACCCTATAATTCGAGATGATATTTTAGAAATGTTTTTAGATTTTATTCAAGATGAAGAACATTCAATTTTGGTTTCATCTCACATTACTAGTGATTTAGAAAAAATTGCTGATTATATAGTGTTCATACATGGGGGAAAAGTATTATTCTCAAAACCCAAAGATGAATTATTGGAAAACTATGGAATAATAAAATGCAATTCAACACAATTTAATGAAATAGATAAATCGGATATTATCTCATATAGAAAACTAGATTATGAGTATCAAGTATTAGTTTCTAATAGACGGCAAGTAGAACAAAAATATCCTAAGACTATGATTGTTCCAGCGAGTATAGATGAAATTATGCTTATGTATGTAAAGGGGGATAAATAAAATGAAAGGATTACTCTTAAAAGATTTTTATACGATTAAATCATCAATCATAAGCCTACTAATCACATTTATGGTCATAGGCTTTGGAATATCATTCTTTGTAGTGCCACAAGTTTTGATTATTATAGCCACGACTGTGCTTGGTATGAGTGTTACAACTATATTTAATTTTGACAAAAAATCAGGGTGGGTGAAAACATCAATTACATTTCCAACTAAAAAAAGTTCGATTATTAGTTGCAAATATCTTATGTATAGTTTTGTATCTATTATTGGAGTATTTTTTGGTATAGGTTTTAGTACGGCTATTTCATTGATAATCAAAGATACAAACTTTAGCTTTTTGCCAACTTTTATATATTTAAGTGTAATAATGACATTTTTTTCTGGCAGTATTTTACTTCCTTGCTTTTATTTATTAGATGAAGAAAAAAGTATGATTGGAGCAATGGTTTCATATCCTCTTGGGGCTGGTTTTGTTTTTGTTATGACTAAATTGATTGGAAGTAACATTTTATCAATGACAATCAGTACTGTGCTTTCACTTATTTTATTTATAGTATCTTGGTATTTTCTTTCTAAATATGTAGAAAAGAATGATATACAATAGGAGCAAATTATTATGTTAGGACTAAAAAAATGTGATATAAAAAAAGCATTGAAAGCTGGTGCAAAAGCTGGCGGTGTATCATTGGCTGATGTTCGAGCAAATATTGAAGCAACGATTGATGAAGCTATGAACAGCACCGACCCAGAAGTGCAGGCGAATTTCAGAAAGTATTTTGGAAATAAACGCCCTACACCAGAAGAATATATTTACAAGATTACCAAAAAGACAAAAGTGTAATACAAAACAAGTGCTGTAAGGGGGATTGTATTATGGAACATTTTAAGCGAAATTCTATACAATCATACACTACCTAACAGCATTTTATCAACAACTGAATATCTCACAGCTTTAATAGCTCGTACAGACTATATGTTTTGTGCGGGCTTTTTTTGTACCCGAAAAAATTTTTTCACTTTTTTTCAAAATCATGCAACAAATCACACCTTGCTGTACAGATATGGTGCGGAAAGAGGGATAAACACTTTTCACGTCATAACGGAAAGGGGGGTGTGATGATATGAAACCGTCGGACTTCCAAAAGACAATACAATGTCAATTTGACTGCAAGCTCAAACGTGTAGTAAAAGGCATTGTCCGTAATTATCGCAAAGAATTAAAGCGACGAAGAAATAAGGAAATTTCCTATTGTGAACTTCCAGAAATCGTCGTGGAAAAGCTGGCAGTCTGGGACGAATACGAAAGCGATTATACCGCCTTTGATGTATGTGGTATTGAGGTTCGTGTCCTTGATGATGATTTAGCAGAAGCGATTAAGTATCTGTCTGAAAAAGATAGAGAAATCTTGTTGATGTATTTCTTCTTAGGCATGAGCGATACAGAAATCGGCGACAGATTAAAGATTAACCGTTCAACGTCATTCCGCAGTAGGAAGAACTCACTTGAAGAAATCAAGAAAAAGTTAAAGGAGAACATGAATGATGAATAACACACGCCCGTCATTTTACCTTATCTCGTCGGCTGTGGACGGCAACGTAAATTCGATTGAAAAGATACTGGCATTTTATGACCCGTACATATCAAAATGTTGTTTGCGTCCATTCTATGACAGATATGGTAATGTCTGCATAGTCGTAGACATGGAATTAAAGGGACGTATCAGAGAAGCACTTATCAAAATGATTTTGGACTTTGATATTTCTTTAGAAACCGAAGAATAACAAGCAGTAACCGCAGAGCATGATTTGTTCAATCCCCTCTTTCCTGCTCTGCCCCTGCTTTTACATGAAAGCAACACGCTTTCGCCACAGCTCTTTGACAACTGAATAAAGCAGACAGATACGTTTGTGAGATAGCGAGCCACGGGGACTGTACGCCACGACCTTTTCAAAAGAAAGCGAGCGACCCACGCAGTGATCCGAGAGCGACTGTTGGAAAAGTCGCTTTGCCACGACCTATCCTCACAGAATAATGATACGTCCGCATGGTGCGGTTCTGCCCACAAGAATGGGAATAGTTGAGATACTAATGGAGCTTTCCAAAGCCGTCTGTCTGCTTCTGTAACATTGTGAAAAATACGCATATTGGATAAGCCTATGTGCGTATGTTGAGAATAGATAGCTGACTAAGGGGGCTGATAACTTGGCTAAAAAACAACCAGCACAATATATTGTAGAACGGGAATTTTTAGGTAAATTTTCCGTAGAGGAATTGCTTGTCCGTATCGTGAAATCTCATGTGAAAAAAGGACTATCAAGAGGGTAAAACCCTTGAAAATAATGGAAAGAAGCCGTACTTTATGGTATAATATTATCATAGGTACGGCAGTTGAATAGGTGGAAAAATGATTTATCAAAAAGGTTCAAACTTATTTAACGTGGCTATTTATATCAGATTATCACGAGAGGACGGAGATAAGGAAGAAAGCGATAGTGTAGGAAATCAGAGAAAACTTTTAACAGAATATGTGAACAAGCATGATGACTTTATCCTATATGATGTTTATATTGATGACGGTTTTACGGGAACGAATTTTAAAAGACCAGACTTTCATAGAATGATTGCCGACATTGAGGATAGCAAGGTAAATTGCGTTGTTGTAAAAGACCTTTCCCGTTTCGGACGAGATTATATTGATACGGGGCGATATTTGGAAAGAATATTCCCAGAGCTTAATGTTCGTTTTATTTCTGTAACAGATAATATTGATAGTATGAAGCAGGCATACGATATGTTACTTCCTATTAAAAATATATTCAACGAACAGTATGCCAGAGATATTTCTAATAAAGTTCAAGCGACTGTAAAATCAAAGCAGAAAGCAGGAGAATTTATCGGAGCTTTTACAAGCTATGGTTATAAGAAATCTCCTGCAAATAAAAATAAACTTGTGATTGATGAATATGCGTCCGAAGTTGTAAAAAGAGTATTTACTATGTATGCACAAGGAATAGGGAAACAAAGCATTGCCAAAATACTAAATGCAGAGGGTATCCTTTGTCCGTCGGAATATAAAAAGCTCAATGGAGAAAATTACAAAAATTGTAATCGGTTAGAAAAAACTTCTTATTGGACTTATTCTACAATTAAAGTGATGTTGCAAAATGAGATTTATATTGGAAACATGGTACAAGGAAAGAAACATCAACGTATGAGAAGCAAACAGCGTCTAGTTGAGAAAGAAAACTGGATAAGGGTTGAAAATACACATGAACCGATTATAGACCGTCAACTGTGGGATAAGGTACAAAAACTGCTGACGAAAAAGCATAGGGATATTGATTTAGAAACAAATAAAAATATCTTTGCAGGTTTTATTAAGTGTGGCGATTGTGGTCGGGCAATGATGAAAAATTTCTGGCGACGTGCTGACGGAAGTAAGTCCTATTCATTCTATTGTGGAACTTACAAAAGAAGCGGAAAAGATTATTGCACTCCGCACACGCTCCCGTTTCAAGTATTGAATGATATTGTGCTGGGAGATTTAAAGCAGATTATCCGCAATGTAGAGAACTTGCAGGAACTTGTAAAATCACAATCTTTCACAGCAACAAAAATCAGAAAATCAACAGACATAGAACTGATAAAGTTAAAAGCAGAGCTTGAAAGAGTGAAGAAGTTGAAAAAGTCAATTTATGAAGATTACAAAGACGAACTGATTTCTAAAGAAGAATTTCTTTCTTATCGAGAGGACTATCAACAAAAAGAAACGCTTTACTCCAAACAAATTGAAACGCTGGAAGAAAAGAAAAAGGAAAGTGTAACAGAAGATGTTTTTGAAACACCGTGGTTAAGGCGGTTGTTGGAACTGAAAGACATTGAAGAATTAGACAGAGATATTATTGTGGAAATGATAGACCAGATAACAGTTTATGAAAACCGCAAACTTAAAATCTCATACAACTTCGGAAATGAACTGGAACATTTATTTTCAAGCGTTTACTGTGAGGACTTGGAGAAAAAGGCTATCTAATCTCAATACATTTCTAACTCCCCATATATACTGGGGAATACATATCACAATTTGCGTAAACTACAACCAGCACATGGTGGTGATGATCCGGGGAAGATTGGAATCAATCAGGCGAAGGAAAAGGATATCAATCTGGCGATTGCAAAGAAGCTAAAAGTTTGTCTGGAGAAGGCGGGATTTGAGGTTGTGATGACGCGGGAGGCGGACGAAAGTGTAAAGGGACCGGAGCAGGGAAATAAAAAGAGCACGGATATGAGAAACCGGTGTGCAAAGATCAGGGAGACAAAACCGGCGATGGCGGTCAGTGTTCATCAGAACAGTTATACGGAGGAGTATGTATCGGGACCTCAGGTTTTTTATTATACGACTTCGGCAGAGGGCAAGGAGATCGCCGGATGTATTCAGAATATTATGAATAAAGAGCTACAGATCGAAAGGCCGCGTGAGATTAAAGCGAATGACACGTATTACATATTGAAGAGGAGTGAAGCTCCTGCGGTGATCGTGGAATGTGGTTTTCTGTCGAATGAGAGGGAGGCAGCACTTTTAATTACAGATACCTATCAGCAGAAGGCAGCAGAATCAATCTGTCATGGTATTCAAAAATATTTTGCGGCAAAGATGTAAAGTATGCTTCCCAAAATATTTGATTTCAGATGAAAAAATTGGTGCGATATAATGATTGACAAAAAATTTTATTCGCCTTATAATTGTTCGATGACGAACAATCGGACGGGAGGTGAAGCGAAAATGGATTTTGGAGAAAAACGTGAAGTGGGCAGAGAAATCTTGTCATTATCCAATCTTTTATATCGAAAAATTGAGTATGATAAGAAAAAAAGTGGAATTTATGATCTCCAGTATGTTCAGGGCGGGATTATAAAGTATATTAAAGAAAATCCTCAAAAGGACATTTTTCCGCGGGATATCGTGAAGCGTTTCTGCCTTACACGCTCTACTGTTGCCGGTATTTTGCAGAAGATGGAGCAGAATGACTATATTGAGATGCAGTCTTATCCCGGGGATGCGAGACTGAAGAAAATTGTCCTGACAGAAAAAGGCGATGAAGCCAGTCAGCTTGTAATACAGCATATCCAGAGAATGGAGCGTTTGCTGGTAAAGGATATGACAGCGGACGATATTGACTGTCTGTTTCAGCTGACAAAGAAGATTCGTGAGAACCTCACAGAAGATTTAAAATGTTCGATGAAAAACAAATGTTATGCAAAAAAAGATAATAAGGAGGCTAATCAATCATGATTAAGAAACTGATGAAGAGCATCCGTGAGTACAAGAAGGATTCCCTTTTATCTCCGGCGATGGTCACGCTTGAAGTAATCATGGAAGTGATCATTCCGATGTTGATGGCAAGACTGATCGACTACGGTATTCAGGCACAGAACCTGGGATATATCTGGAAGATGGGTATTCTGCTTGCTGTCACAGCGATGATCTCACTGATGTTCGGTGTGCTTTCCGGTAAATTTGCCGCACGGGCATCTGCCGGATTTGCAAAGAACCTGAGAAAGGATATGTATTACAATGTACAGAATTTTTCTTTTTCCAATATTGATAAATTTTCAACGGCAAGTATCGTAACGCGTCTGACAACGGACGTTACCAACGTGCAGAATGCATATCAGATGATCATTCGTATGGCGGTTCGTGCACCGATCATGCTGATTTTTTCTATGTTTATGGCATTTCAGGTAAATTCCGAGATGGCAGTGATTTTCCTGGCAGCAGCTCCGATCCTTGGTATCGGACTGTATTTGATCATGACACATGCACATCCAGTATTTGAAAAAGTTTTCAAAACTTACGATAAACTGAACAATGTTGTACAGGAAAATCTTCACGGAATCCGTGTTGTGAAATCTTATGTCCGTGAGGATCATGAGATTGAGAAATTTGAAAAAATTTCCACATCGATTTATAACGATTTTACATTTGCAGAAAAACTGATCGCATTCAATATGCCGCTGATGCAGTTCTGCATGTATGCATGTATGATTCTGATTTCCTGGTTTGGTGCAAAACTGATCGTTACAACCGGAAATGATCCGGTAAATGGTATGTCGACCGGTCAGCTGATGAGTCTCGTTGCTTATGCGATGCAGATTCTGATGAGTCTTATGATGCTGTCGATGGTATTTGTTATGATCATTATTTCCAGAGCATCTGCAGAGCGTATTGTAGAGATTCTTGATGAGAAAAGCGACCTTACAAATGGAGAATCTCCGGTAACAGAAGTAAAAGACGGTTCCGTTGTATTTGATCATGTAAGCTTCAGCTACACAGGGAAAAAGGATAAGATCTGTCTTTCTGATATTAATTTAAATATCAGATCCGGTGAGACGGTTGGTATCATCGGAGGAACCGGTTCTGCAAAGACAACGCTGGTTCAGCTGATCCCGAGACTTTATGATGTCACCGAAGGAAGCCTGAAAGTAGGCGGTCTGGATACAAGAAAATATGATCTGGAAGCTCTGCGTGATCAGGTAGCGATGGTTCTTCAGAAAAATGTGCTGTTCTCCGGAACGATCAAAGAAAACTTACGCTGGGGAAATGAAAATGCGACAGATGAACAGCTGATTCATGTCTGTCAGCTCGCCCAGGCTGACGATTTTATCCAGACATTTCCGGATAAATACGATACTTACATTGAGCAGGGCGGAAGCAATGTATCCGGCGGTCAGAAACAGAGAATCTGTATTGCAAGAGCACTTCTGAAAAAACCGAAAATCCTGATTCTGGATGACTCTACCAGTGCGGTAGATACGAAAACAGATGCGTTGATCCGAAAGGCATTCCGTGAGGAAATCCCGGATACAACGAAATTTATCATCGCACAGCGTATTTCATCGGTACAGGATGCGGACAAGATCATTGTTATGGATAAAGGCCATATTTCTGCGGTTGGCACGCATGAAGAGCTGCTTGCATCCAATGAGATCTATCAGGAGGTTTACTATTCTCAGGTGAAAGGAGGAAGCGAAGATGAGACAGCCGAATAACAAAAAAGGACCGGAAGGAATGGCAAAAGTAAATAAAGATGTGGTAAAAAGACTGATGTCTTATATCGGACATTATAAACTGCGTTTTGCTGCTGTCCTGATCTGTATCGTGGTCAATGCACTTGCCATGGTGTTCTGCTCACTGTATCTGCAGACACTGATCGACAGTTATATCACACCGCTGCTTCAGGCAGCCACACCGGACTTTGCACCGCTGTTCCGTTCCATTTTGATCATGGGATGTATTTACGCAGTGGGAATCCTTGCCTGCCTGTTTTACAACAGAACGATGGTAAGTATCGCACAGGGAACGTTAAAACGTATTCGAGACGAGATGTTCGAACATATGCAGACACTGCCGATCCGTTATTTTGATACGCATACACATGGCGATATTATGAGCCATTATACGAACGATACGGACACGCTGCGTCAGATGCTTGCACAGAGTATTCCGCAGATGTTCTCCTCTCTGATCACGATCATTTCAGTGTTTTTTGCCATGCTTTTTACAAGCTGGCAGCTTACCATTTTTGTACTCTGCTTTGTATTTATCATGCTTCAGGTGACAGGACGTGTTGCCGGAAAGAGTGGTTATTATTTTATACGTCAGCAGAAAGCTCTTGGTGATGTAAATGGTTATATCGAAGAGATGATCAACGGACAGAAAGTTATCAAAGTATTCTGTCACGAAGAGAAAGCAAAAGAAGTATTTGATCAGAAAAACGAAGAACTGTGCAGAGATGCATCGGCAGCCAACAGCTTTGCCAATATCTTGATGCCGATCATGGGGAATCTCGGAAACCTGCAGTATGTGCTTCTGGCAACCATTGGCGGCACCATGGCACTCGGCGGCGTGGGCGGTATGACGATCGGAACGATCGCATCTTTCCTGCAGCTCAGCCGAAGCTTTATGAATCCGATCAGTCAGATTTCAAATCAGCTGAATATGGTTGTCATGGCACTTGCCGGAGCAGAACGTATTTTTAAACTGATGGATGAAGAGCCGGAAGTTGACGAAGGATACGTTACACTGGTCAATGCAAAATATGATGAGAACGGTGAGCTGACGGAATCAAAAGAAAGAACCGGACTGTGGGCATGGAAACATCCGCATGGCGATGGAACGCTGACTTACACAAAAATGCGTGGCGAAGTGCGGTTCTATGATGTAGATTTTGGTTATAATGAAGAAAAGATCGTGCTCCACAATATCAGTCTGTATGCAGAACCGGGACAGAAAGTGGCGTTTGTAGGTTCTACCGGAGCCGGAAAAACAACGATCACAAACCTGATCAACCGTTTCTATGATCTGGCTGACGGAAAGATCCGTTACGATGACATCAATATCAACAAGATCAAAAAGGCAGACCTGAGACGTTCTCTTGGTGTGGTTCTGCAGGAAACAAACCTGTTTACCGGAACGATCATGGAAAACATCCGTTACGGAAAACTGGATGCAACGGATGAGGAAGTCTATGCAGCAGCAAAACTTGCAAATGCGGATGACTTTATCCGACTGCTTCCGAATGGTTACGATACGGTGATCACAGGAAATGGCGGAAGCCTTTCACAGGGACAGCGTCAGCTGATCGCAATCGCAAGAGCAGCGGTAGCTGATCCGCCTGTTATGATCCTGGATGAGGCTACGTCTTCGATTGATACCAGAACAGAGGCAATCGTACAGAGAGGTATGGATGCTCTGATGAAAGGACGTACCGTATTTGTTATTGCACACAGACTGTCGACAGTACGAAATTCTGATGTTATAATGGTGCTGGAGCAGGGACGTATTATTGAGAGAGGATCTCACGATAAGCTGATCGCCGAAAAAGGCAAATATTATCAGCTTTATACAGGAGCATTTGAACTGGAATGATGTGATCATGAAGAAAAGAAAGTTTAGCAGATGGATTCTGCTTCTGTGCTGCCTTTTTATTCCGGCATTTACAGCCGGGGCGAAGGCACCGCTTGGTACACCGACAAGAGAAGTGCTGCTGGATATGGCGTGGGATTGTCTGGAAGAATACAATTTCAGCTGTATCCGTACCAATGCTGTTGCAGTAAGCAAAGCAACACAAATAATGTCGGAAAAAGAAGAACAGACAGAGACGCAGCAAGTGGAAACAGAACAGACGCAGGAGGCAGAGACAAAACAACAAACAGAAGAGCAGAGCAGCGAGACATCGTTTGATGTGACGCAGTATATTTTTGTCGGAGATTCTAGGACGGTCGGCATGCATGAAACGGTCGGAGATTCCGGCTGCGTGTGGATCGGTCAGGTTTCAGCGGGATTATCCTGGTTTCAGGATACTGCCGTTGGAGAGATTGATGAGTCAGTGACGCAGGGATCTGTGATCATTATCAATATGGGAGTCAACGATCTTGGAAATGCATGGGGATATATTGATCTTCTGAAAGAAAAAATTCCTCAGTGGATGGAAAAAGGAGCCGAAGTCTACTATATGTCGGTAAATCCGGTAGAAAACCATCCGTATATTTCCAATGAGGATATTGCGAATTTTAACAATATTCTTTATAATAATCTTCCGTCAGAGACTGGTTGGATAGAGACAAATTCCTATCTGCTGGAGAGTGGATATTCCACACAGGACGGCGTACACTTTGATGCGGAAACGTATCAGAAAATATTTAATTATACAATGGAAGTGCTGTCTGGATTCGGACGACAATAAAAATGTCTGGAGGAAATGAAAATGGGTGTTTTAAGTGGTTTAAAACCGGAAAAAGTATTTTATTATTTTGAGGAGCTTTGTAAAATTCCACATGGTTCCTATCATACAAAACAGATCAGTGATTATCTGGTACAGTTTGCAAAAGAACGTAACCTGGAGTGCAGTCAGGATGACAGCAACAATGTTGTGATCCGCAAAGCAGCATCTGCAGGATACGAAGATGCACCAGTCGTTATTTTGCAGGGACACTGCGATATGGTCTGCGAAAAAACAGCAGATTCCACACACGACTTTGAAAAAGATGGCCTGGATCTGATGATCGAAGGCGATTATGTTACTGCGAACGGAACAACACTTGGCGGAGACGATGGAATTGCAGTTGCATATGCACTGGCAATCCTTGATGATGATACATTGAAACATCCGGCACTGGAAGTGGTTATCACAACAGATGAGGAAGTAGGACTTCTCGGAGCAAAAGCTCTGGACTGCTCACAGCTGAAAGGTAAATACCTGATCAACATGGATTCCGAAGAAGAAGGCTATCTGTGGGTAAGCTGTGCAGGCGGACTTTCTGCGATCACAACGATTCCGGTCAGATATCAGGAAGTAAGCGGAGAGAAATACGAGCTGGTTATTTCCGGACTGAACGGCGGACATTCAGGAGCAGAGATTGATAAAAACAGAGCAAACTCCAACAAACTGATCGGACAGGCTTTGTTTACATTGGAACAGGATATTCCGTTCTGCCTGACAGCACTGGAAGGCGGTACAAAAGACAATGCGATCACGAGACTGTCAAAAGCTGTTTTTATTACAGACAAAGAAGCAGAAGAAGCAATTTTTGCTGCAGCAGAGAAACTTCAGAATGACTGGAGAACGGAATATACCGGAACCGATGAAGGCATTACCGTGACTGTGAAAAAAATCGGTGAGACAACCGAAAAAGCTCTGGAGCAGGTAAGTCAGGAAAAGATTATTTTCTTCCTGGTACAGATGCCATATGGCATCCAGAAAATGAGCGGTTCCATCGAAGGACTGGTAGAGACATCTATCAATCCTGGTATTCTGATGCTGAACGAAGAAGAATGCAAAATTGTCAGCAGTGTGCGAAGCAGCATTGACAGTGCAAAAGATGCACTGACTGCAAAGGTCTGCTACCTCAGCGAATTCCTGGGCGGAGACTGTGTGACAGAGGGCGACTACCCGGCATGGGAGTACCGCAAAGAATCCAAACTGCGTGACATTATGGTAGATTCTTACAAAGAGCTGTTTGGAGACGGACCGGAAGTAAAAGCGATCCATGCAGGTCTGGAATGTGGTCTTTTCTATGAGAAGATCGAAGGTCTGGATGCAGTTTCCTTTGGACCGACCATGAAGGATATCCATACAACAGAAGAAGTTCTTTCCATTTCTTCTACCGCACGTATGTGGGATTATCTGGTAAAAGTGCTGGAAAATATTAAGGCATAAATTATAACTGTTTTATACAGAATGAAAAATCAGGCAGAGGCAAAGGAGAAAGCCTATGAGGGATAAAGTAAGAAAACATTTTTATTTTTCCGGAGATGTGCAGATGGTAGGATTTCGTTATCAGGCGAAATATGCCGCCGATGATCTCGGGCTGACCGGATGGGTGTGCAACCTTTGTGACGGAAGGGTCGAGATGGAAGTACAGGGACGGGATTCTGATATAGACCGCCTCCTTGCCCGCCTCTATGAAGCCAGATCCATACGGATCACAGACATAGAAGCAAGGCGTATGCCGCTGCAGCCAGGTGAAAAAGGATTTCGCGTAACAGGTTATTAAAGGGTGAAAGTAGCTGTAAAGATACAGAACAGTTACGGGTGAGAAAAGAAAACGTCAGGTGTTTATGCAGATTTGATAAAGATGGTTGTAAACAGACAGTCATCTGGTAATGATAAGAGTACAGAATTACTATGCAAATTGTATCCGGAAAAGAAAGGAAAATAAAAATGGATAAAAAAGAATTTGCTTTAAATCAGCATGAAAAATGGAATGGAAAAATCGAAGTGATCAGCAGAGCAAAAATTGAGACACCGGAAGATCTGGCAGTGGCCTATACACCGGGAGTTGCGGAACCTTGCCTGAAGATTGCAGAAGACGTTGATTTATCTTATAAGTATACAAGAAGAGGAAACCTGGTGGCTGTCGTAACGGACGGCACAGCAGTACTCGGACTTGGAGATATCGGACCGGAGGCAGGTATGCCGGTTATGGAAGGAAAGTGTGCTTTGTTTAAAGAATTTGGCGATGTAGATGCTTTTCCGCTTTGCATTCGCAGCAAAGATGTAGACGAGATCGTCAATACTGTGGCACTTCTTGCCGGAAGTTTCGGAGGCATCAATCTGGAAGATATTTCTGCACCGAGATGCTTTGAAATTGAAAGAAAACTAAAAGAACGCTGCGACATTCCGGTATTTCATGACGACCAGCATGGAACGGCCGTTGTAACAGCAGCAGCACTGCTGAATGCACTGAAGTTTACCGGAAGAAAAATCGAAGATATCAAAGTAGTTATGTCCGGTGCAGGAGCAGCCGGAAGTGCGATCATCAAACTGCTGATCGAGCTTGGATTGAAGAATGTTATCATGTGCGACCGCAAGGGTGCCATCTATGAAGGCAGAGAAGGTCTGAATGAAGAAAAAGCAAAGATGGCAGCGATCACCAACAGAGAAAGACAGGCAGGAAGCCTCGCTGACGTACTGAAAGGTGCAGATGTATTTATCGGAGTATCCGCACCGGGAACCGTAACGGAAGAAATGGTAAAGACCATGGCAAAAGATCCGATCCTGTTCCCTATGGCAAATCCGGTTCCGGAAATCATGCCGGATCTGGCAATGAAGGCAGGAGCAGCCGTAGTCGGTACCGGACGCAGTGACTTCCCGAATCAGATCAATAACGTACTGGCATTCCCAGGAATCTTCCGCGGTGCACTGGATGTACGTGCAAAAGATATCAATGATCCGATGAACGCAGCGGCAGCACATGCGATCGCGAACCTGATCGATGAAAGTGAACTGAGGGCAGATTACATTATTCCGGATCCATTTGATCCGAGAGTAAAAGAAGCAGTATCTGCGGCAGTTGCAAAAGCTGCAAGAGAAACAGGAGCAATTTATAAGTAACTAAATATATTGCTTAATATGGTTAAATGTGTTTAAATATACCTATGGAGGTATTATTATGAAC
>NZ_JAJEQE010000056.1 GCF_020687205.1 Hominisplanchenecus faecis | reverse complement strand
ATCGGGGCGGGTCATTAAGCCATAAAACCACTCCTGTGCAAGCACATCGTGGTTTCAGGCTTTTGACCCTGGCATCTATAGAATTGCGAAAGTTAGTTTTTAATGGAGCAATTTGCAGGAATCAGTCAGGAATGAAAGATTAAAAAAAGAAAACAGGAGGAAGATATGAGAAAACGAATTGCAGCAGGACTGGTACAGGTTACTGAAGAGAACCAGAGTAATTTTCATTTAAACGGAGATTATGCCGGATATTATGCGATCGCAGACAAAGAAGATCTACAGGCGTTTGCGGCGAAGGTCAATGCCGGAGAGAACGCTGTCAATGCAGTGCTGACGGCAGACATTGATATGACAGGTGAAGACTGGACACCGATCGGAGATACAAATGACGGTTATACAGGAACCTTTGACGGAAACGGACATAAGATCAGCAAGCTGGTCTGCGAGCGGACAGGAGATAAACAGGTATCAGGCTTGTTTGCACAGCTGAAGGAGAACAGCGTTGTCAAAAATCTTGGCATGGAAGATGGCGTGTTCACATCGTCAACGAGTACGGCCGGAGCAGTTGCAGCAAAAAGCAATCTTGGAAAAGTGATCAACTGCTGGAACAGCGGAAAAGTAACCGCACATGATTACGCAGGCGGCATTGTAGGAAGTTCTCAGGGCTGGATCGAATCATGCAAAAACAGCGGAGCGATAAAAGCAACGTGGGGCTATGGACGCAGCGGAGGCATCGCCGGAGAGCAGGTCTGCGACAGAAACAGTTCTGGACAGTATGTGAGAACTTATATCAAATATTGTTATAATACCGGAACAGCAGATGCATATTATGCCGGCGGGATCGTTGGTTATCAAGGCTATAGAAATAATGAAGCCTGTGATATCATCTCCTGCTGGAGCGATGCAGCCATGACAGGAAGTATAACAGGTGGAATCGCAGGAAGTCTGGCTAGGGGGGATACAATCCAGAACTGTGTTTTTAATACCGACCGCTTTAAGGGAGGGGTCTATAATAAAAATCAAAATGGAAGTGTCAAAGATTCAGAAGGGATGACAAGTGCAGAGTTTGCATCCGGAAAGGCAGCCTGGGTATTAAATGGAAAGGATAATTCACTGGTTTCGCAGGCAAAGTGGTTTCAGAATCTTGAAGAAAATCCAGATGCTTATCCGGTAATGGATGGCACACATGGAAAGGTTTATTATCTGGAGAAAAGCAACACTTACAGCAATCATCCGGAAAGTATAGCAAAAAATGAGATTTTGCTGGTATCCGGTACACAGATGGTGAAAACAAGCGACAATCTGTCTCAAACAAAGCCATTATCTCTGAAGAAGGACGAAGTTTTCAGTTGGAAAGGGGACGGACAGATAATAGTCGGCTATTATCTGGATGAAAAGGCACAGATACCGACCACAGCACAAAACAGCGGAGCGGTTGAAAAAGCTGGAGCACCGGCTCTGCCGGGGCAATATTATGTAAAAGTTACGGCTCTGGAAGTGAAAGATTTTTATCAGGAAACTTCAGAAATTTTTTCCTATCAGATCAACTTTGATGCCAGAATTCGGATGCAAAGAATTGCGGACAGCGAGAGCATAGATTATGCATATACGGGAAATCCGCGGGAACTGTCATTGGAAAAAGGAAGAAAGATCACCTGGAGCTGCAGGGAAACACCGACATCCATAAAGACCACGTATTATAAAAGCAAGGATGGAGTGCTGACAAATGCAGAAAATGCCGGTGCACTTACCGAAGGCGGGGCACCGGCTGCTAAAGGCGATTACTATGTAAAAGCAGAACTGACATTCCGTGAAAAATACAAATCAGAATCGGATTATCTGTTATATAAAATTTCGGATGGGGAAATTGAGGTAACCATGGATGGAGATTCCGAACCATATGTTACTTTGGCAGAAGCATTTCGTGATACAGAGAGAAAAACAGCACAGATGAAGCTGTTGAAGAATATTGAACTAAAAGAGGGAGTGGAGGTAAACAGCGGAAATCTGATCCTGGATCTGAACGGATATCGTCTGCAAAGTTTGAGAAAGATTTTGTTGAATCCGGATGTTTCTCTTAAAATCACGGACAGCAGTGAAACGCAGACGGGTGTATTTTCCGGCGAATTAAGAGTAGAAAGTAAGAATATAGAGTTTGCCGGTGGAATTTATGAAAATCAGTCGGACAACTATGTTATGCATAACAGTGGGAAAATCAAGGTGAGCGGTGGAAAATTCGAGCGTATTTCAAAAGCATGGGCAGAACTTGGAGAAGAACGTTGCCTGGTGGATAATGAGACAAATGAGAAGCAGCCTTATGCCGAGGCAAGTTGTACAAATGTGCATGTCGAGGTATGTAAGGAACATGATTATGAACAGGATTTACAGTACTGTACGTGGTGCCACAAGAGAAAGCCGGACTTCCAGGGTTATATCCGGATTACGGTAAATGGAGAAGAAACTTATGTAAATACACTGAAAGAAGCATTCGAATACGCAAATGGAAAAGAAGCAGAGATTACCCTTATGCAGTCCATGGAAAATACGGACAATCTTCCTGCTCTGACACGCGGGAAAATATCGCTGGATTTAAATCAAAAATCCCTGACAGAGAAAAACGCTAGCCTAATCAACATACGCGGAGCAGAGGTTACGGTAAAAAACGGAACCTGTGATATACCAATAATACGGGAGCAAGGAAAACTGAAAATAGAAAGCGGCAATTTTCAAATACTCAAGGATCAAAGTAGTTTTCGAAACAGTACGGAAATTACCGGTGGAAATTTCCAGAACATCATATCAAATTCAGGCAGTGCAGAAGATATGCTTCCGCAGGGTTATGCGTTTTACAGTACAGAAGCTGGACGCTTTCTGAGCAGAGAAGAAGTACTTGCCAATACTACTCTGCAAAAGGTTGAGGTTCGAAATACAGGCATGAGCTGCGAGACACTTCCGCAGATTTCCGGAATTGCAGATCAGACGCTGCAGAAGTATACCTTGATTTCGGGCGTGGTCAGGGCAGATACCGGAAATGGAGAAAGTACACTGCTGGAAGGAACCTGGAGTTTTAAGGAGGAAGAAAATCTGGAAGTGATACCGAAAGCTGGAGAAACAATGACATGCGATCTTATTTTTACACCGGAAGATGATAATTATCCTTATTATAAAGTAAAAGGTGTAGAAGTTCATGTTGAGAAAAAGACCCCGCAGCAGGCTGCATTTCATGAATCGGCAAGTTATATTTATATAAAAGGTTCTGATTTGCTATATGTAGATCTGCAGGCAAAACTTCCGGCGGACAAAAAGGGAGATCGTTATTCCTGTTCTGTAACAGGGGATGAGCAGATTTTTTTAAGTTATATGCTTAGGCAGACTGGAGAGTTATCTTATCAAGTGAATGACTTTATAGACAGGAGCATGATTGGAAAAACGGTTACGCTCCATGTAACGATAGAAATGGAAAATTATACGGATGTTTCTTATGACTTAACGGTCACACTGACAGACCGGAAAAAGGTTGTCCTGAAAGAAGGCAGTGAGGTAAAAGTTTTACAGGATCAGAAGCTTACTTACGGGGGAACATTATCCGATCTGAAACTGAATCTGGAAGGGGAAGAACAGGCAGTCTTTGTTGAGCAGGGAACCGACAAGCAGGTTCAGGGAAGTCTTGTATGGAACTTCCCCACACAAAGACCGGATACATCCGTGACAAGTGCAAAATGGATCTTTACACCGTATGATATAGCGTATGTAGATGCAGTAGGAAGCACAGCGATTACCGTAGAGCCAAAAGAACTGAAAGTCTTAGCGGCAACGGCAGATGATAAAGTATATGACGGAACCGCGGATGTCAGCTTCAGTGATATTGTTCTTGAGGGCATTGAAGAAGGAGATGAAGTTTCGGCAGACATCGGAACGATCCGCGGGACTTTGAAAGATGTAAAAGCGGGAAATTATACTTCGGTAACTTTGCCAGAGCTGAGATTAACCGGAAAAGACAAGGAGAATTATATTCTTGTGCAGCCGACAGACGAAATTCCTCTGACAAAAGCGGTGAATGTGGCAAAAAGCAGTGGGCTTCAGATCGAAGAACAGAATAAAAGTTACTTATATTTAAAGAATCAGGAAGAGCGGATAAATCTCAGGGAAATCCTACCGGTGGACTGCGGGAATGCACAGTATGCTGCACCGGAGATGACCGGAAACATGGAATATATCACAGAACCGAGCATAGCAGACGATATATTATCTTATACAGTGAAGCAGGGGGCACTGGACAGGAAAGGAAAGATCCAGATCAAAGTTACGACTGAGAACTATGAGGACTTTGTGATCACCTTCAATCTGGAATGTAATGACCAGATACCGGTCAGATTACAGGAAGGAACAGAAGTAACCCTGAAAAAAGATAGGCTTACTTACGGTGGTCTTTTGTCAGCACTGGAGTTTTCGGAAGCAGAATTTGTGGACGGAGAAGGAAATACAGTGGAAGGAACGCTTGCGTGGAAAGATGCCACACAAAGACCGGATACATCCGTGACAAGTGCAGAATGGATCTTTATGCCATCTGATGAGGCATATGCAAATGCAGAAGGCAGCACAGCGATCAAAGTAAATGCAAAAGAACTTACGGTAACAAAGGCGACCGCCAGAAACAGGAAATATGATGGCACAAATCAGGTTTCCATCACAGAAGTGCTGCTAAACGGTATGCTGGAAGGCGATGAAGTGAGCGTAGATCTGACGGATCTGTATGGAACGTTAAAAGATAAAAAAGCAGGCGAATATACTTCGGTAACATTATCGGTACTGACGCTTGCCGGAAAAGACAAAGCAAATTACAGGCTGCTACAGCCAGTCACAGAAATCCCTCTGACAAAAGCAGTGACGATCGAGACACAGGATACAACGGAAACGCCGGATACAAAGGAAACACCGGAAACACCGGAAACGCCGGAAACACCGGAAACGCCGGAAACACCGGAGACAAAGGAAACGCCGGAGACACCACAAAAACCGTCAGATCCAGGCACAAAACCGGGAACCTCTGAACCGATACAGAAACCATCGAAACCAGAATATCTGAAAAAAGGAACAAAGTTCATAGGACCGGACAAAAATCAGTATAAAGTAACCTGTGCGGACGGAAAAACATTTACAGTGGCATATCTGAAACCGAAAAAGGGTGTCAAAGGCACGGTAAACATACCGGACAGCATTACCGTAAACCATGTTACTTATAAAGTCACAGAGATTGCAGCGAATGCTTTTAAGAATCAGAAAAAAATCCGAAAAGTGGTGATCCCGTCAGGCGTGAGCAGGATCGGAAAGAAAGCATTTTATGGCTGCAAGAATCTGAAAAATATCACGATCAAAACGACAAAACTGACGAAGAAAAGAGTAGGAAGCAAGGCATTTTTCGGCATCCATGCGAAAGCAGCCATTAAAGTGCCGAAGAAAAAACTCTCTGCTTACAGGAAGATGCTGAAAGCACGCGGAGTCACAAAAAAAGAAAAAGTACAGGCGATCAAGGTAAAATCTAAAAAAGCATAAGATAAAAAGACTTGGGCAGTGAGTGCCGGAGAGGATTTCTGGTACTCACAAATGCCCGGAAAGGATTGGAACTATGCAGGGAGCAGAAAATACAGAAAAACAGCAACTCTCCGCTCCACTTAGAGTGCGTATGTGGGAATACCGTATTATCAGTGTGATCGTTTGTGCATTTTCTTTCTGGATCGCATCAAAAGGGAACTGGAATAAGATCCCGGTCAGCATAGCAACGGTTGTCCTGATCATTGGTATTGCAATCTGGATGCTGGGATCGCCGGATGATTATAACGGTTCAACGGATATCTGCAGTATGATCGCCATGGATTGTCCGAGAAAGATTGAAGAATTTTATGAAGCCTACAAAGATGTCCGTACGCCGCTTGGCTCCGGTTATCTTGTTCAGTTTTACACGATGAGACAGCCGGCTCTGATGTTCGGACCGGATAAGAACGGAGATTTTCTCTATTTCTGGCTTTCAAAAGACGGGAATATCGGTTATCTTGGCTATTCGTTCATGACCAGTATGATAAAGGGAAAATATAATGATCCGATATTTCCGGCAGAAGAGGATTTTGGCGATAATACAGCAAAATATGTCTGCTATCAGTCGGATGTACTTCTGATGCAGAAGCAACTGAGGGAGAGCCTGGAGCATTTTGTGAAAACAAAACAGGTTTTGGAAATTCCGCAGTCCCACCCATCGGAAGTCTATACTTTTACGGAGGATTTTAAACTGACCGGTCAGCATTTTGATCTCTGTGACAACGAAGGAAACCGTGTTTTCGAAATCGAAGGAACGGCTCCGCTGCGTACACTTTCTGTTTATGACAATCAGCATAACGAGATCTTTAAAATGACCAAGAAGATCGTAAGCGTACTGCCGACCTATCAGTTTTATTACCGGGGGGAGCTTTACGGCACGCTGGAGAAAAAATTTGTGCTGGTCAAAGATAAGTTTGAGATGAAAGTCAAAGAAGGAAAACTGGAACTGACGGAATACGCCGGTTCGATCGGCCATAATTTCTGCGTGACCTTAAATGGTAAAACGCTGGGAACAATCCTGGACAACCTGGATCTGAAAATGGAAAATATCGTCTTTGACAATGCAGTGATCATTGCATATGAAGAAAAATATCTTCCGCTGCTTGCGGCAATGGCGGTGATGGCAGCACGTGAGCTTGCCCGGGATCGCAGTTAGGAGGTGTGAATGAAAGAAAAAGCAAAGATAAGAAAAGCGGTGTATATCGCAGTGATGTGGTGTATTCTGGCAAGTGTTCTTTTGGGATGCAGAAAATCTAATGTCGAGTCCTATGCATCTGCAGAGGAAGCAAAGCAGGCAATGAGTCAGTGCCGGACATTTCTGGTAGAAGGAGATCTGGATGAGGTCAACCAGGAGGGGAATATCCTTGCGGACGGGAAAATAGCCGGGCGGTTAAAAGAAACAGGTATTCTCAATACGAAATGGACGGTATCGGTCGATGGAAAAACCTGGTTTTGGATGAAATTTGTGACTGATGAGCCGATCAATAACATCGATGGCGTGATTGCCGGGACAACCTATGGTTATTATGATGAAAACAATCAGTGCCTTGGCTATGCACAGAAGCGGTTGTTCGAGAACAAAAATCTGGAACGTGAATATTATCTCGTATTTATGGATGCAGACGGAAATCTCAAAGATTATCTGGCAGAAGAACGCGGAGAGGAACTTTACGATTACAAGGGCAATCAGATCGGCAGCGGAAAAGCAGAACTCAAGGGTTATATTGGGGAGAAATGCTATTTCGAAATTGATACCGAAACGGGTGTATCTGTGGATGCAGTGGATAAAATGGCAATGTATCTCCAACTGTTTAGTAAATTTAATGAAACGGCAGGAGATTAAATGGTGGTAAAAAACAATTCTTACGGTGTAAAAAACCATGGAGATGCGATTGATGCTTGAATTTATGCAGGTTTGCTATTATAATCATCAGTGATTTAGAGAAGTAAACTTTATCACACACCCGCTTATACTATTTTATGATGCCAGGGTCAAAAGCCTGAAACCACGATGTGCTTGCACAAGAGTGGTTTTATGGCTTAATGACCCGCCCCGATATGAGCATAAAAGTGGAGCGTAAGCTTCACGATATGCGAATATTGGGTAGAATTGTGAGAGTACGAAGTACGGAACAATTCGTATGGCATCTTTTGACCCCAACATTATTTTATACATTTAAGGAGGAATCTACTATGATTACCTGGAACAACCTGGATACACTGGAAGCATTTAAAAATCTTTCAAAGGCAGAGCGTGTAAATATCGCAGAGGCAATGTCTGGAGAAAACGGTGCAGAACGTGTGAAAACATACAGCACACCGATGGCAGAAGGCCTTGCGTATAATTATGCTGCAAAGCAGGTAGATGACAAACTGCTGGAAGATCTGCAGAAACTGGCAGATGAAGCACAGCTGACTGAAAAATTCGAAGCACTTTACAATGGTGAAGTTATTAACACCGGAGAGAAGAGAATGGTTCTTCATCACCTGACACGCGGTCAGCTCGGTGAGGCTGTAAACGCTGACGGCACAGACAAACGTGCTTTCTATAAAGAACAGCAGCAGAAGATCGCAGATTTTGCAAACAAAGTACATGCCGGAGAGATCACAAATGCAGCAGGTGAGAAATTTACAACCGTTGTTCAGATCGGTATCGGCGGCAGTGACCTCGGACCTCGTGCAATGTATCTGGCACTGGAAAACTGGGCAAAGAAAAACGATACCTTCAAGATGGAAGCAAAATTCATCAGCAACGTAGACCCGGATGATGCAGCAGCAGTTCTGTATGGTATCGACGTAGCACATTCTATCTTTATCCTGGTTTCCAAATCCGGTACAACACTGGAAACACTGACCAACGAGTCCTTCGTAAAAGATGCCCTGAAAAACGCAGGACTGGATGCTTCCAAACATATGATCGCAGTAACCAGCGAGACATCTCCACTGGCAAAGAGCGACGACTATCTGGCAGCATTCTTTATGGATGATTACATCGGCGGACGTTATTCATCCACATCCGCAGTAGGCGGAGCCGTATTATCCCTGGCATTCGGACCGGAAGTATTTGAAAGATTCTTAAACGGTGCAGCAGAAGAGGACAGACTCGGAACAGAAAAAGACATCAGAAAGAATCCGGCAATGCTGGATGCACTGATCGGCGTTTATGAGCGTAACGTACTGGGCTATCCAAGCACAGCAGTACTGCCATACTCACAGGCACTGAGCCGTTTCCCGGCACATCTGCAGCAGCTTGACATGGAGTCCAACGGTAAATGCGTAAACCGTTTCGGTGAGAGACTTGACTATGTAACCGGACCGGTTATCTTCGGTGAACCGGGAACAAACGGACAGCATTCCTTCTACCAGCTGCTCCATCAGGGAACAGACATCATCCCACTGCAGTTCGTAGGCTTCAAGAATAACCAGATGAACACGGACGTAGTGATCCAGGGCAGCACAAGCCAGCAGAAACTGTGTGCAAACGTGGCAGCTCAGATCGTAGCATTTGCATGCGGAAAAGAAGACGAAAACCGCAACAAAAACTTTGAAGGCGGACGCCCGTCCAGCATCATCATTGGTGAACAGCTGAACCCGGAAACACTGGGAGCACTGCTTTCACACTTCGAAAACAAAGTCATGTTCCAGGGCTTCGTATGGAACGTAAACAGCTTCGACCAGGAAGGTGTACAGCTCGGTAAAGTACTGGCAAAACGCGTACTGGCCCACGAGACAGACGGAGCACTGAAAGTACTCAGTGATCTGATGAATATTTAATCTCAGAATAGAAAGAACCCAAGCGAGAATATTCGCCTGGGTTCTTTTTAGGTGGTGCGAGACCTAAAAGAAATCTTCAACTTGAGAAACTTCTGTAAAATGGTTATAATAAAATTAAAAAATAATTTATGATATAGCAGTTGAAAATGAGGTGATGATATATGCCAAAGACTATGCTGGATTTAATAGAGCAATATGTTGAAGCTGTTAAAAAGATTTATGGCTCACATGTACGACAGATTATTCTATATGGATCCTATGCAAGAGGAGATTTCCGACCGGATTCGGATGTAGATATTATGATTTTACTGGATATGTCTGATCTGGAGTTAAAGGCATATGCACAACAGCTTTCTTATATGACCTATGATTTTAATATGGACAATGATCTGGATATTAAGCCTATTGCAAAAAGTGAAACACATTTTAAAAAGTGGATTGTAAATTATCCGTTTTATTCCAATGTTCATAAAGAAGGGGTAGTTTTATATGAAGCAGCGTAAACCGGAAATTGGTACAAGACAGGATTTGGTTCTATATCGTCTGGAAACGGCGAAAAATGATCTGAAATCTGCAAGAGCGTTATTTGCAATGGAAGACTATCGAGGAGCAAATAACAGAGCATATTAAGCTATCTTTCATGCGATTAATGCCGTATATGCTATTAATGGAAAAGCATATAAAAGACACAAAGATGCTGTGGCGAATTTCAACAAGGATTATGTAAAAACATCTGTATTTCCAAGAAAAATGGGACGAAAAATTGGACAAGCAGAAGAGATTCGGCATGCAAGTGACTATGATGATTTTTATATTGCAAGTAAAGAAGAATCAGAAAAGCAGATCCTAACTGCGGACGAATTTATTATTATGGCAGAAAAATATTGCAGGGAGCAAATGGAAGAGCTTGGTCTTAATTGAAGGATTCCAAAGTGAAAAAGGTGAACTTCAGAAGAGTAACGGTTAAGGAATAGCAAAAATGTAGCATTATCTTGAAAAAACTTATGTAAACTGATTGTAATAAAAATTAAATTCGGCGTGCAATTAAATTGTTGATAGATAAGACTGATAAAGTTGCGAAAAGACGTAGGAGAGATATTAGGAAAAGAAAGAAGATTCCGGAAATGTAATGTTTCTGGAATCTTTTTTTGTGGGAACAATATGCTAATACTAAATTTCGTAGAGTATCCTATTCCACGAAATTAGAAGGGAAAGGGCAGGACAGTCGCTGCATATTCTGACGTTTCAGTTCCATTGTCGGGTGAACATAGCGGTTCATGGTGATATTGACATTGGAATGACCAAGAATCTCACTTAAACTTTTGATATCAAACCCGGCTTCTACGCACCTTGTCGCAAAAGTGTGGCGTAAAGTATGAAAGTTTGTTGTTTCTACCTGTGCAGCGGTCAGTACATATTTAAAATGGTTTTGCATCGTTCGGGGTTCTACATAAGAATCTGAGCCAGTCAGCAGATAACCTTCTTTTTAATGTTATTCCAGCGAAGGGCACATATTTCTCCGATACGAAGTCCTGTGTAGAGGCATATAAGAATTCCTATATTTTTATAGGACATATGTTTGCATAAATATGTACATAATTGTTTTTGCTGATTTATGCTGAAGACACGGAATTCACGGGAAGATTTCTTGATTATGATTTCTTTCCCGGTGCATGGAAGTACGATTTGTGGTATATTGGACATGGTATAAATCTCCTTTGTAAAGATGGTTTCTAGTCAACTCCATTATACCAAAGTGAACAGGTTTATGCCTTTTTTATTGGCTGAAATATTGAATTTTCAAGGTTCAACACACCGATATGGTGTGGGAAGTTTTAGTTATTAACTTTGTTATTGATTCTTATTTTCGGATAAGTGTGTGAATGCCTTGAACCCAGTGGAGATAAATGGTAGTATATCTACAAAGTATTTTCCTGATGTTTGGGGCATTTTTTATGGGAAGGAGGGCTTACATGCGATATTTAAAACTTCCGCTTGGAATGTCTGATTTTGAGGAAATCAGGCAGAACGGTTATTATTATATTGATAAAAGTGGGTTGATTTCGGATCTGTTGGTGAGGAAGGCGGCTAAAGTGACGTTGATCACCAGACCACGCCGCTTTGGAAAGACGCTGGGGATGAGTATGCTGGCTCACTTTTTTGACATTGAAAAAGACAGTAGAGCACTTTTTGAAGGGCTGGAGATTTCAAAGCAGAAGGAACTTTGTGTGCAGTGGATGAATCAGTATCCGGTTATTTTTCTTACATTCAAAAAAGTAGATGGATTAAATTTTAAAAGTGCATATGAAATGCTGGAAGCTACGATAGCAGAATTTTGTCAGAGCCACTCTTTTTTGATGGAGAGTGAGAAAATTGCAAAAGAGCAGAAAGAAGTTTTTCAGAGATTAAAAGAATGTAGAGCATCCGGGACGGAGCTGAAAAACAGCTTGGAATTTCTGGCAAGAATGATGCAGATCCATTATGGAAAACCGGTTATTTTACTGCTGGATGAGTACGATGTGCCGATTGCGAAGGCGAGCAGCAATGGCTATTACAAAGAGATGTTGGAAGTGATGAAAGCAATGCTCGGTTCATCTCTGAAAGATAATCCATCTGTAAAGTTTGCAGTGATCACCGGATGTCTGAAAGTGGCGAAGGAGAGTATTTTTACCGGAACCAATAATTTTGTTTCAGACAGTATTCTTTCTTTTGGGTTCAGTGAATATTTTGGGTTTACCCAAAAAGAAACCGAGAAACTTCTGCTGGATGCGGATGCGGCGGAGTATGCACCGGCGGTCAGAAAATGGTATGATGGTTATCATTTTGGAAATTATGATATTTACTGCCCATGGGATGTGCTGAATTATCTGCACGATCTGCAGGATAATCCACAGGCAAAGCCGGCAAGTTACTGGAAAAATACAAGCGATAATGCGATCATCCGATCTTTTATTGATTATGCCGGAAGCAACATTACCAGAAAAATGGAAACCTTGCTTTCCGGGGGATATATTGTACAGCAGATTGAAGAAAATCTGACATACGATTATCTGCATTCCTCGGAAGAAAATCTGTGGAGCATTTTGTATCTGACTGGTTATCTTACAACAGCACAAAAAGAGGGATGTAAAGAAAACCTGAAAGATGGTGAGTATGCTCTGCAGATTCCAAATGCAGAAGTTATGGAAATTTTTGAATCTACGATCAAAAAATGGTTTGATGATACTGCAAAACTTGAGAACAGACAAAAATTGTTTGATGCTGTGTGGAATGGCAATGATGAACTTTTAACGAATGAGATGACAAGGCTTCTTCGCACCACGATCAGTTACCATGATTATGGAGAAGATTTTTATCATGCATTTCTGGCCGGGATTTTTGCCGGGGCGGGGTATCCGGTAGAATCGAATAAAGAACATGGAGAAGGCAGAAGCGATGTGATTGTTTACAATCCGAGAGAAGCAAAAGTAGCTGTTTTTGAGGCAAAATATGCAAAAAAACTCTGCGATATGGACAAGGCATGCGATATGGCACTTTTGCAGATCAATGAAAGAATGTATGCAGAAGAGTTTGCGGATGACTATGATGAGATTCTGTGCTATGGGATTTCATTCTTCCGGAAACGGTGCAGGGTAAGAAAAAGATAAACAGCAGCTGCAAAATGACTGAATAATTGTGATAAATGAAACAAACAAGACTGGGGGACTACAAGTTGATAAAGATGGATCGTCAGAAGTTTATCCGGCCGGATCGGCAGATGGTTCGGATATCCAGGGAGAAGCTGATCATACCGGAGCGTGAGGCAGCCACACAGCGGATGCTGGCTGGATTGCAGAGGGAAACAAAAACGGCAGATATAGCAAAGACAGAAAAAACAGCAAATGAAAATATAGCAGAAGCTGTAAACGCAGCAAACAAAAATATAGAAAATGCAGTAAATACAGCAGCCACAGAACATCTGCAAACGAAGCAGCCTGAAATAGCAGAGGCAGCGAATAAACCAGAAAACAGCATTGTCTTAGCATGTGAGATCGATGAGGTGATCAACTATGCACTGGTTCACAATGGTGCTTCTGTCGTGCGTGATATCTGCATCAAAAACACATCCGAAACGGAACGGAATGCTCTGCTTTTAAAAATCGCTTCGGACGGTGAGCTGATGGAGGATTTTGTGTGCGGGATCGAGGCACTGCAGACAGGTGAGGAGCTGCATTTTCGAAATCTGGATCTGACATTCCATGTCGGATATCTGGCATCGATCACGGAGAAGTTTTCCGGTCAGCTGACGGTTATGGTTCTGGATGGGGAAACTGTGCTGGCATCAGAAAAGATCAATATCACGGTAATGGCGTTTGATGAGTTCCCGGGATTTCAGTATACGCCGGAGCTTCTGACATCTTTTGCAATGCCGAATCATCCGGCGGTGGTCAGTCTGATCCAGCTGGCATCGAAATATCTGGAGAAATGGACGGGCGATCCTTCTTTGGACGGTTATCAGTCCGGTGATCAGGAGCGTGTCAAAAACATGGCGGCAGCAGCTTATGCGGCGATCCAGCAGAAAAATATTACATATGCATCGACAGCGAGCTTTGAGGCATGCGGGCAGAGAGTCCGCCTGGCGGATGCGGTGCTGGAGCAGCATTTTGGAAACTGCATGGATCTGACGCTGCTCTATACGGCATGTCTGGAAGCGATGGATTTAAATCCGTTCATGGTGGTTGTGGAAGGTCATATTTTTGCCGGTGTCTGGCTGGTGGACGGAGCGTTTGCAGATATTCTGGTGGATGATCCGTCACAGCTTGAGAAACGTATGGCAAAAGGCATTCAGGAGCTTACGGTCGTGGAATGTACGGCGATGTGTTCCGGGCAGAATGTAAGTTTTGACGAAGCAGCAGCCATGGCAAAACGGCGTGTTTCCAATTATGGGAAGTTTTATTTTGCAATCGATGTGAAGCGTGCCAGAAGCAGGGGAATCCGTCCACTTCCAATCCGGGTTCAGACGGCAAACGGGTTTGAGGTTCTGCACGAGGACCGAAAAGAAAAAGAGGTCACAGGTGGATCAGACAGCAAAATCGAGATCTTTGATTTTTCGGACTGTACGGAAAAGGCACAGGTCACAAAACTGACGCAGTGGGAGCGAAAACTTCTGGATCTGAGCCTTCGGAATATGCTGATCAATATGCGTGTCACAAAGAGTGTTGTGCCGGTTTTGTCCGCGGATATCGGAAGTCTTGAGGATGCACTGTTTGACGGGGAAGCGTTTCAGGTGATGCCGCGGCCGGCTGATGTAGGTGTGAATCCGGCAGCAGAAAGTCAGATCGAACTTCTCAACAAACTGGGAGAATTATCAGAATTTATTTCTTTTGAAAGCAAACACAAAAGACTGCATTCCATTTACAGCGAGAAAGATTTAAGCACTTCTCTGACGAAAATGTACCGTTCTGCAAAAGCATCTCTGGAAGAAAATGGAGCGAGCACGTTATATCTGGCACTTGGTATGCTTCGTTGGTTTGAACAGAAAAAGAACGCACAGGCAAGATACGCACCGATCGTTCTGGTACCGATCGACATTATGCGAAAGTCTGCGGGCAGAGGCTATGCGATGCAGATGCGGGATGAGGATTCACAGATCAACATTACGCTTCTGGAGTTTCTGAAGCAGAATTATGAGATCACGATTCCTGGCATGAATCCGCCGCCGCAGGATGAGCATGGAATGGATATGCCGAAGATTTTTGCAATGATCCGAAAAGCGGTGATGAGCATGGAAATGTGGGATGTGCTGGAAGTTGCCGTGATCGGAAACTTTTCTTTTTCGCAGTTTGTGATGTGGAATGATATTCATAACAACCGTGATTTCCTGGAGGGAAACAAGATCGTCCACAGTCTGATCGAAGGAGCTGTGGACTGGGACTGCACGATCCCGGAAGAAGTGGATCAGGAGGAGGCTTATTTACCGGTAACGGCGGATGCTTCTCAGCTGCATGCCATCAATATGGCTGCCGCAGGGGTGAGTTTTGTACTGCACGGACCGCCGGGAACCGGTAAATCGCAGACCATTACAGCATTGATTGCAAATGCACTGACAAAAGGAAAGACAGTTCTTTTTGTGGCAGAAAAAAGAGCTGCACTGGAAGTGGTACAGAAACGTCTGGCGGCACTTGGAATCGATGATTTCTGCCTGAAATTACATTCGAACAAAGCTACGAAAAAGGCAGTTTTAAATCAGCTGCGGCGTGGTCTTGAGATTGACATGGAAGGCACAAAAACAGATTATGAGCAGAGAATTGCGGACATCCATGCGATGCGTACCGAACTGGATGCTTACGCAAAAGCACTACATAAAAAAAGAAATTTCGGAAAGAGTCTGCGTCAGCTGATCGATCTTTACGAAAGTATTCCGGAAACAAGAGAACAGGTACAATTTCCGGTATCGGATATCAAAAATATAACAGAAGGTGATCTGAGCAGTCAGAAAAACCATCTGGAACGTCTGATCTCAGCCGGAAGATCCATCGGTCATCCATATCAGCATCCGCTTGCGGCAGTGAAAAGGGCACAGTACAGTCAGCATCTGAAAACGGAACTGGAGCCGGCGATGCAAAATTATTTGTCTGTACTTGATAACATCCAGGCTCAGATGGCGGATTTTGCCGCCTCTGCCGGAATCAAAAACCCGGTCACAAAGGCAGAATGGAATCAGGTATCCGAACTGATCCGGTGTATGGAAAGTACGGAAAAAATGCCTGCCTTTTTGAGGACAACAGATTCTGTTGAACGTGAATTTTCCGTTCCGGAAGAATATCTGGAAAAACAGGAGAAATTTGAACAGAAAAAGGCAGAAATGCTTTCAAAATGGAACGAAAATTTCTTAAGTCAGGACATGAGTTCTTATCATGCGAAGTACGAAGAAGCAAACAAAAAGGTATTTTTCTTAAAAGGAAAAGCACAGGCGGCACTTGTGGCAGAAATGCAGCTGTTTGCCGCATTTCCGGTGGAGGTCGAGCAGATTCCGCTGTATCTGACGGAGATCACTGCTTATCAGCAGGAAGAGCAGAAAATGGAAGCGGCAGAAGCAGAACTGTCTTATGACTGGAAACAGATCTTGAAAGAACATCTGACAAATGAAGAATTGCAGTTTTATAAAGTACAGATCCAAAATCAGAGAAAGAATATGGTACGTTTTGCCGGAGTACTTCAGGAAATCGAGGCGAGGGGCATTTTAAGTACACTTGTCCGGAAGGGAAAAGCACTCTTTTCTATCTGGAATAGCATGGATGCTGCAGAGCGAAAGGTTGCAGAGCTGCTGGAACTGAAATTTTGCGATGAGAAAGCAGACTGGATTGAGAACAGAAAGGCACTTTGTGGCTGTATTCTGGAAAATGCAGCCGCATTAAAAGACTGGATTGTTTATCAGCAGAATGTAGATTTGTGCCGGAAAAACGGGCTTGCTCCGATCTGTGATGCCTATGAAAAAGGCCTTCCGCATGAAGTGGTATTGAATGTATATCTGCGTTCCATTTACCGGGCGATCATTCTTGGCGTGATCGAATCCGAACCGGTGCTGAACGGATTTACCGGAACCGGTTTTCAGGTTCAGATCGGGCAGTTTAAAAAGCTGGATCAGGAATGTATGCAGCTGACGAAAGAAGAAATGTTTTACCGGCTGTCATCGCAGCTTCCGTCTGTCAGTGATTCGGTGGAAGTCAGCAGAGAACTGAATTATTTAAGAAGGGCGATCAGCAGCAACGGCAGAGGTATTTCCATTCGTCTACTGTTTGAACAGATCCCGCATATTTTGCAGAGACTCTGTCCGTGTATGCTGATGAGTCCGATTTCGGCGGCTCAGTATTTAAAGGCAGAAAATGATCTGTTTGATATTGTGGTATTTGACGAAGCATCGCAGCTTCCGACCTGTAAAGCAGTCGGTACCCTTGCAAGAGGCAAAAATGCAGTGATTGTAGGGGATCCGAATCAGATGCCTCCGACCAGCTTTTTTGCGGGAAATTCGGTGGATGAGGACAATCTGGATATCGAAGATCTGGACAGTATTCTCGATGACTGTCTGGCACTTGGCATGCCGTCCGCACATCTGCACTGGCATTACCGAAGCCGCCATGAGAGCCTGATCGCTTTTTGTAACCGGGAATTTTATGAAAATTCTATGCTTACGTTCCCATCGGTAAATGACCAGCAAAGACGCGTCAGCATGGTAAAAGTGGAAGGCTTTTTTGATCGCGGCAAGAGCCGTGTAAACGAAGGAGAAGCACAGGCGATCGTTGCGGAGATCAAGAAAAGATATGCCGATCCAGAGCGGAAAAAGCAGACGATCGGTGTGGTTACGTTTAACGTTAATCAGCAGACTCTGATCGAGGATCTGCTCCAGGAAGAATATCAGAAAGATTTAAATTTTGATAAATGGGCAAATATGGAAGAAGAGCCGCTGTTTGTCAAAAATCTGGAGAATGTCCAGGGAGATGAGCGTGATGTGATCCTCTTTTCCGTGGCATTCGGACCGGATGCGGAAGGAAAGCTGTCCATGAATTTCGGACCGCTGAACCGGGATGGCGGATGGAAACGTCTGAATGTTGCGGTGTCCCGTGCCCGGTGTGAAATGGTGGTGTTTTCTGTTATGACAGCCGATCAAATCAATTTGAGACGAACAAAAGCAAAAGGCGTAGAATCTCTGAAATATTTCATGGAATTTGCTCAGAATGGAAAGTTGAGGGGAGACTACAGAGAGAATGAAGCAGTTAAAAATCAGGGGATCAAAGCAAAGATCTGCCGTGAACTTGCAGATGCTGGATACGAGTATCAGTTAAATGTCGGCCATTCAAAATTCAAAGTGGATATCGCAGTGATCAATCCGGATCATCCGGAAGAATATCTGCTCGGAATTATGACGGACGGAGATTCTTACTGTCAGTCGGCAAATACGAAAGACCGTGAGGTGGCACAGTTTGAAGTGCTGAAAGGACTTGGATGGAAACTGTATCGCATCTGGACGATGGACTGGTGGGATGATCCGCAAAAGGAGATTACAAAACTTCTCGGAGTGCTTGAACGCACAGGTTGCGAAGCGGATTGTGAATGTCCGCTTTACATGAGAAAGAAGGAAGAACAGTAACAGAAAGGAAGCAAAATGGGAAAAGAAAAGGAAAACAGAAATGGAAAAACAAAAGGAAATGCAATCGCTTTAATGCCGATCGGCGTATTTCTTGTGCTGTATCTGGGGCTTGGTATTTTATTTGAGTATGTGATGAAAATCCCGATGGGATTTTATAATGTACCGATCGTGGTTGCTTTTCTGGCAGCGATCCTGGTTGCCTGTCTGCAGAACCGGGCGGTAAATTTTGAACAGAAACTGGAGATCATGTCTGGCGGCGTGGGTGATAAAAACATCATCACGATGCTGCTGATCTTTCTGGCGGCGGGTTCGTTTGTCGGAGTTGTGGGAAGGGGAAGTGCAGAGAGTGTGGCGTATTGTATGCTCTCCCTGATTCCGGCGAGATATGCAGTGGCGGTATTGTTTGTGGTGGCTTGTTTTGTCTCCGTGGCGATGGGAACATCGGTCGGAACGATCACACTTCTGGTGCCGATCGCATCGGCTGTTTCCGGTGCTTCCGGATTTGACTTGGCATTCTGTGTGGCATCCGTTATGGGCGGAGCAATGTTCGGTGATAATCTTTCTTTTATTTCGGATACGACGATCGCAGCCTGCAACGGGCAGGGCTGTGAGATGAAAGACAAATTCCGGGAGAATTTCTGGATTGCATTTCCGGCAGCAGTCGCAACGCTGATTTTAATCCTGATTCTGTCCTTTCAGACAGAAGTGCAGGGGCAGGTCAGCCAGTCTTATCATCTGGTGCAGGTGATCCCATATGTGCTGGTGCTGATCGGAGGCATTATCGGCATTAATGTCTTTGTGGTGCTTCTGATCGGGATTGTTTCCGGGGCGTTTATCATGCTGGCCGGAGGGCATATCGCACCGGTCGATCTTCTTGCAAACATGGGGAATGGCGTTTCTGGAATGTTTGAAACCTGCATGGTTGCAATCCTGGTGGCGGCAATGTGTGCCCTGATCCGTGAATATGGCGGATTTGATGCTCTGCTTGGCTGGATCCACCGGATTTTCCGTGGTAAACGCGGCGGTCAGCTCGGCATGGGACTGCTGGTCGGTGCGATGGACATTGCCACGGCAAACAATACAGTGGCGATCGTCATGGCAAATCCGATCGCAAAAGAAATGGCACAGGAGTACGGCATCACGCCGAGAAAAGCAGCGTCGATCCTGGATACGTTTTCCTGTATTTTCCAGGGCATCATCCCATACGGTGCCCAGATGCTGGTGGCGATTTCTGCCGTAAATGAACTTGGCGGAGAACTTTCGGCATTTCAGATCATGCCGAGACTCTTCTATCCGATGCTGCTGCTTGTCAGTTCCGTGATTGCAATTCTGTGGAACAGGAAAGAAAAATAAAAAATTTTGCTATCAGTTGTCAAAAGCGACAGTAGAAATCGAGCGGATGGTGATCCGGGTAGAAAATCTGTTTATCGAAAGTTCTTCCCTGGAGCCGACACTTCTGGAGCGGATACGCATGAATCTGGAAAAAATCCCGCAAATGCAGAACGAAGAACCGGAAAAAATCTACAGCTGGTGGAATGATCTGGGCAGCGATTTCATCCGTCTCAATCAGAATTATCAGGATTATATGCGTGAGCTGAACAGTGTGAAAGCGGAGCAGATGATGAAAACGCAGGAATCTCACACAGCAAAAACAAAAAGAAGCAGAACTTCTGGCAGTACAGGAACAGTTAAAACTTACCGACTATGAGAAGATCAAGAGCAGGCTGGATTACTGCATGGAACGTTTGAGCGTGATTCCGCAGGAAAAAGAAGCTTCCGCAAGAAAAAGAGGTGAGCTGGAGAGCGGGAGAAAAATTCTGGAAGAAAAACAGAGAGAAAATCAGAAGATCACCGAAAAACTGCAGGACAAAGAAAGAAATCTGGCTGAAAAAAGTATTTGAAATAAGGCTACCGCAATCCCACTGGCTTTAGACGGTGGGTTAAGGTAGCCAAAAATCAGAAATATAACAGTAGATTTCGGGTGCAATAGAGTAAAACTGCCTAAATTAAAAGGAGTAAAAGCAAAACTGCATAGAAATTTTATCGGACAGATAAAATCGGCAACGATATCACAAGTTCCAAGTGGAAAATAT
>NZ_JAJEQE010000055.1 GCF_020687205.1 Hominisplanchenecus faecis | reverse complement strand
ATGAAGCAGGAAGCGAAAGACCTCCGGCAGAGGATTGAGGCAGGGGAGCGTTACCTTGCAGAGATGGAGAAAGAGGGGTGTCAGGTATCAGACACAGTGACAGGGACACGAAAAGATGGGACGATCGGAGCGATCTGCGTCACAGGCTTCCCGATTCCGGAATATGAAAAAATAAAAACAATGACGAAAAAGAGAATAGCAAGGCTGAAAATACTGGAAGAGGAACTGATGGAAGCAATGAACCAGGTGGATGACTTCATCAATCAGATCCCAAAGAGCGAACTCAGGATGATCTTTCGCCTGTACTATATTGACGATTATACATGGTTTCGGGTTGCACACACCATGAACAGCCGGTTTCCAAAGCGGAAAAATAAATATACGGCAGACAGCTGCCGGATGTTACATAACCGGTATCTGGAAAAAAATGAAAAAAATTAAAAAATGTTCGCTCACGTTCGCTCAAGACATGGTATAAATAGAATGCAAGAACAGACAGAAACATACCTCTTGATGTTCAGAAAAAAGCCGCCGCTTCATCCGGCGGCTGACGGAATGTAGTTTAAGGGAAAAACATACGGCGTTACGCACCGTAGACTCTGGTTCGACCCCAGACTTTCCGATCGGCAGCAGATGTTGCCGCTGCTGTGAATAATCAAATACTTTTCCTTTCAGAAAACGCACTTTAAACAAGGTGCGTTTTTGCTTACGTAAAAATACGTAAAAAGTACTTGCAATACGTAAAAATACGTGGTATAATATAAGCATGATAAGGAAAGGAGATAAATAACATGCCAATGAGTTCAAAGGAGATGATAAAACTTCTCCAGAAAAATGGTTTCGTGATTGTCAGCCAAAACGGTTCGCACGTTAAAATGACAAACAGAGAAACCAAAAGAACGGTAATCGTTCCTTATCACTCCAAAGACCTGAAAAAGGGAATGGAGCAGGCAATACTGAAACAGGCAGGGCTGAAATAGTCCTGCCACCTGAAAAGGAGGATTGTGCATGAACAGGTTATTTTATCCAGCTGTTTTTCACACAGCAGAAGAAGGTGGGTTCTGGGTAACGTTTCCGGATATACCGGAGTGCATGACACAGGGAGACAATATGCAGGAAGCTTACGAAATGGCAGTTGATGCATTAGGATTGTCATTGACAAGCAGAGAGGCAGAAAAAGAGGAGATTCCGAAAGCATCTTCGCTTGATGAAGTAGATGCAGAAGACGGTACACTGGTCATTGTAGAATTTGACATGGCAGAGTATCGCAGACGAAACAGCTCAAGGGCAGTCAAGAAGACACTCAGCATTCCAGAATGGCTGAATGAGGCAGCAGTCCGTGAGGGTGTGAATTTTTCGCAGATCTTGCAGGAAGCATTAATGTCAAAACTTGGAATCCAAAGACAATAGAAAAAGATAAAAGACGAAAGGGGCATCCGTTTAGCGGATGTCCTTTTTGTATGCAGAAAAGAGGATGGATGTTAAAGAGCTGTAGTTACTGAATGATTGTGTTCAAGGAATGGATATGGAAAAAAATATACTGGACTGGATCACGCAGTTGATCCGGGAAAATGATGTACACAGATTCTATGCATCATCGGTCTGGCGAAAGAAACAGGCACAGATACTGCGTGAAAACCATTATGAGTGCGAAAGGTGTAAAAGGAAAGGGATTGTCGTAAGGGCAAGAACCGTGCACCATAAGAAGTATCTGCGGGAACATCCGGAGCTGGCACTGGAGGATGAGAACCTGGAACCGATCTGTGAACGGTGCCATTATGAGGAGCATCATAAGAAACGCAGGTTTATCAATGAGGAGCGATGGTAGAAAGAGCGGTGGCAGGACATCCCCCCCCCGGCCGAAAAAAATGAAAAAACTCTGGGGAACCGGTGACCGGGGAGGGGGCTCGTATCCGGAGAAATTTTGAAAAAACTGAAAAAGTTGGGTGGTGAAGGCAAAATGGCAAGGAAAAAGAGCGAGGCGGCACAGAGACGAAAAACGCTGGAAAGCTTGAAAAATGCACTGGTTTCGAATAAGCTGTCTGAAAAATTTTTACAGGATAAGGTAGATGAATATATGTCATTTTACGATGATTTATCGTGGATTAATGAGACACTTATTGCACTGAAATCGTCCGGAAACTGTTCCCTAAAGGTATACACGGATGCCACAGCCGAAAAACGCCGGATCTCATCCGAGATGCGTAACATCTTACGCTTCCTGGGATTGAAGCCACAGGATGTGAACCTGACGGGCGGTGAGGACGATGAGGAGCTATAGCCCATATATTGACCCTTATCTGCGTAAGATCAAAAACAATGAGGTTCTGCATTGCCAGGAACAGGAGCTTATGATCGACAATCTTGTAATCCCTGTGCTGGAACGTGAAGATGTCATTATCGATAACGAAAAAATAGAAAAAGGATTATCCCTGCAGAAGTACTTCCCATATCGTCTGATCGAATGGGAGGTTTTTTTGTTTGCCCTGATCGTCGGAGTGTATTTTACAGACGGCGATATCGTTTTCAATGAAATCCGCGTAATGGTAGGACGCGGAAGCGGGAAGAATGGTTTTATTTCTTTCCTGTGCTTTTACTTCCTATCGCCGTATCACGGGATACGCGGTTATAACATTGACTTGATGGCAAATGCCGAGGACCAGGCGAAAACGTCATTCAAAGATGTTTACGAGGTGATCACAGATCCGGTGGAAGCAAAGTATAAAAGCGTCCTGAAGAAGAACTATCATGCAACCAGGGAACTGATTACAGGAAAGGATACAAAGTCAGAACTGCGTTACAACACTTCTTCGAAGCGTGGCAAGGACAGCAAACGTACTGGCTGTATCATTTTCGATGAGAAACACGAGTACACGGATGTGCAGAACATGAACACGCTGAAATCCGGACTTGGAAAAGTCTGGCACGGCCGTATCATCACGATCACAACGGATGGGCACATCAGGGGAGCGGTACTGGATCAGGAGAAGGAACAGAACAGGGCAATCCTGAAAGAATATAATCCACTGAACCGTACACTGGTATTCTGGTGCCGTATCGAGAAAGAAGAGGAATGGAATCAGATTGATAAGCTGGTCAAGGCAATTCCGAGTCTGAATGATTTCCCAAGCCTTCGGACTACGATACAGAAGGAAATCATTGATATGCCGTACAACATGGATTATTACCCAGAGTATATGGCAAAGCGGTGCAACTATCCAATCGGCAATAAAGAGGTGGAAGTTGCCACATGGGAAGACATCAAGGCAGCCACAAGCCAGGAAATACCTGATCTGACAGGAAGGAACTGTGTCGGAGGCGTGGATTATGCAAAGACGAACGACTTTGTGGTTTGTGGTCTGACATTCCACGTAAGGGGCAAGGTGTATTACATCCAGCATACCTTTATCTGCCGAAGCTCCCGTGATCTTCCGGGCATTAAGGCACCGCTTCAGGAGTGGTGTGAAAAAGGAGACGCAGAGATGGTGGACGATGTGGAGATTCCGCCGCATCGGGTGACCGGATGGTTTGAGAAAATGGGACAGACGTATAACATCCTGAAGATTGCGATCGATAACTTCCGTTACTCACTGCTCAATTCCGAATTTAAGAAGATTGGGTTTGATGCGTTTGAACGGAAGAATATCCTGCTGGTACGGCCGAGCCATATCATGCAGGCAGCACCGATCATCAATTCTTTGTTTATCAACCATAACATCGTGTTTGGAGATACGCCGATCATGCGGTGGTATACCAACAACACGAAAAAGCAGATGGACAGCAACGGCAATATCACGTATGGAAAGATTGAGCCGAATTACCGGAAGACGGATGGCTTTATGGCATTTGTCAACACGATCGTGATCTTGGATGAAATACCGGAAGAAATTGACTATAAAGAGATTGACTTTGGCGTATACACCTATTGAGAGGAGGTGAAAAAATGGGGTTCTGGAGCTGGCTGAAAGGTAAAACGCTTGGAGGAAAAAGCGTTGAAGTTTCTACGGAAACGCTTCAGAAATACGTGGATCAGGAGAAGATGGCGAAGCTTGTCATGGAAGAGTTTACAATCCATGCGGCAATCAATCTGATCGCAAACTGTATTTCGAAGTGTGAATTCAAAACCTATTCCGGAGGAAAAGAAAACAGTGGGGAAGAATATTATGCATGGAATTTTGAACCGAATCTGAACCAGAATGCAAGTCAGTTCCTGCAGGAGCTGGTGGCGAAGCTGTTATATAACAACGAGTGTCTGGTGATAGAGTCCAAGGGGCAGCTTATGATTGCAGAAGGGTTTGTGAAAGAAGAATATGCATTAAAAGAAACTGTATTCAGCCATGTGTACCGGAAAGGACTGACGTTCGATAGGACATTCCGAATGTCCGAAGTGCTGTATTTCCGCCTGAGCAACAAAAATATCCGAAGCCTTCTGTCAAATCTGTGTGCGGGATATGATGAACTGTTGAATGAAGCGGTGGATAAATACGAAAAAGCAGGCGGAGAGAAAGGAACATTGAAGATCGATGCGATCGCAAGTGGTAAAAAGTATGGAGAACGGAGCTTTGAAGAAGTCTTTGAAGACCTGATGAACAACCGTTTTAAGATATTTTTCAACAGCAGGAGTGCAGTTCTTCCGTTGTTTGACGGGTTTAATTATACAAAACAGGCAGCAGAACAGAGTAAAAAATCTACTTCGGAGGTTAAAGATATCACAGATATTCTTGATGAGATTGTAGAAACGGTAGCACGGGCGTTTTCCATACCGGTGTCTCTGCTGAAAGGCGATGTGTCGGATGTGGAGAAGATCACAAGGAACTTTCTTACGTTCTGTATTGATCCGCTGTGCGAGATGATACAGAAAGAGATCAACCGGAAACGGTACGGCAGGAAGGAGATCCAGAAAGGGAACTATTTGAAGATTGACACTACGGCTGTTATGCATATTGATGTCTTTGACATTGCCGAGAAGATTGACAAGCTGATCGCAAGCGGTATGTACTGCGTTGATGAACTACGTCAGAAACTTGGTGATGCAGAACTGGGAACGGAGGAAAGCCAGATGCACTTTATTACGAAAAATTATACGGAATTATCCGAGGTTTCGGATGTGAAAGGGGGTGACACAGGGTGAGAAAGAAGACAAAGTACCGTTTTGAACAGATGGCGGGGCAGGGAGTGGTCAAGCTCTATATTTACGATGATGTGACGGCTTATGGAAATTTCAACTGGAAAACCTTGGAATATGATGAAAGCGAAACCAGTGCCAATTATTTCCGGGAGCAGCTGGCGGCGATTCCGGAAACGTCTACGATTGAGCTTCATGTCAACAGCAATGGCGGAAGTGTGAAAGAAGGGATTGCGATCTACAATCTGCTGAAACAGCACAACGCAGAAAAGGTCTGCTATGTAGATGGATTTGCGTATTCAATCGCAAGCGTTATCTGCATGGCATGTGACAAGATCGTTATGGGGCTTGGCACATCGATGCTGATCCACAATATGGCGATGTACGTATACGGCGATGCACAGACGCTGCGGAAATGTGCAGATGATCTGGATGTTCTGATGGAATCCAACCGCAAGATCTACATGGAACGAGCTAAGAACCTGACAGAAGAACAGCTGACCGAGATGATGGACAATGAAACATTCCTGACACCGCAGCAGTGCCTGGAATATGGTTTCTGTGATGAGATCGCAGAGTATCAGGCAGACCAGAATAAATTAAACCAGCAGGCAGCAGAAGAAATCCGGCACCTGCGGCAGGAACTGTCGGCGATGAAAAGCTTCCGTGAGGAGATGAAACAGTTTTCGCCGGCGAAAAAGAAAGAGCCATTTCCGGGAAATCCAGAAGGAACACCGGGAACAGAACAGGGCAAAGAACAGAAAGTACTCAAAATGCTGAGTGCTTTTTTTGATGCATTTAACAAGGAGGAATAGGATGAAAAACAAAGATCTGTTGAAAGAAGAAAACAAAGAACTGATGCAGGCACTTTCCCAGGCACTAAAGGAAGACGATGAGGATGCGATGGCAGAAGCCTTTGCGGTGTTTGCGACAGGTGTACAGGAACGTATCATGGAAGAATACGGAGACCTGCGTCAGAGCAAGGATGCTACGATCCTTGCATCACGCGGAATTAGACAGCTGACAGGGGAAGAGAAAACATTTTACCAGGCATGGATTGATGCGGCAAAATCTGCAAATCCAAAGCAAGCATTGATCGACATTAACAAAGCAATGCCGGAAACGATCATTGATGAAGTGATCGATGATATGCGTGAATCCCATGAACTGCTGTCAGAGATTGACTTTATCAACTGCCAGGGAGCAGTGAAGATGATCATTAATGCAGACAATATCGACCTCGCAACCTGGGGAGCGTTAAATTCTGCGATCAGCACAGAACTTGCAGGAAAGATTGACCTGCTGAACATGACACTGGCAAAGCTGACCGCATTTATCCCGGTGCCAAAAGATATGTTCGTCCGTGGACTTGGACCGGAGTGGCTGGATAATTATGTGAGGATCATTCTTTCAGAAGCATCTTCAGCCGGTCTGGAAAAAGGCATCCTGAAAGGGACAGGAAAAGACCAGCCGATCGGCATGTGCAAAAACCTGGACGGTGCGGTGACGCAGGGCGTGTACGCAGATAAAGCAAAGGTGTCATTGAAAACGCTGGAACCGAAAGAATATTGTGCAGCGGTAGCACCGCTGGCAAAGAAGCCGGACAGCGTTGGCGGTTACCGTACCGTTCCGGAAGTCATGCTGGTGGTCAATCCGGTAGATTACATCCAGCGTGTGGTTCCGTCTTCTACAGTACGTGCCACAGACGGAACCTATAAGAACAACATCTTCCCATATCCGACCAAAGTAGTACAGTCTGCCGCACTGGATGAAGGGGAAGCCATTATGGGTATTGCCAAAAAGTATTTTATGGGTGTTGCAGCAGGTGATTCCGGCATGATCGAGTATTCTGACGAATACCAGTTCCTGGAAGATAACCGTGTATACATCACAAAACTTTACGGAATGGGCCGTCCGAAAGATAACAATGCATTCCAGTATATGGATGTATCGAACCTGCAGCCGGCACCGATGAAAGTGGAGATCACAAACACGGTGGACAATCCGGTGAACACAAAGGCGAAAGCGTAATTTATGAAGGTCGAGAAAATGTTGCAGGATACCAGGAATTATCTTGATATCACGTATGAAGACAATGATACCGATGTAAAGCTCCTTGGCATTATCAGGCGTGGTGCAGACTATCTGGACAGGGTAGCCGGAACGCCGCAGGATTATGATACAGATTCTGCGGCAAAATCCCTGCTCCTAGATTACTGCAGGTATGCAAGGAATAATGCACTGGAGCTGTTTGAACAGAATTTCAGAGCGGAATTGATCATGCTGAGAATCGGGGTGCAGACAGGTGAGTATGCAGAACGACAAGAGTGATTTCCAGACCTATAATGACGGAATCTGCCATTTTCATGAAATAGATGAAGATGGCAGACCAGAAAAAGAAGTGGAGCGACTCCGTTATCAGGAACGCACGGTCGGTGTCAGGCGGTATTTATGAAGCAATGACGGCAAAAATGCAGATTGACCGCCTGATCCGTGTACCATTCCGGGAAGATATCACCACAGGACATTATGCCGTTATAGCAGGGCAGACGTATAAGATCCTGCAGGTGCAGACGATTGCAGATTGCAGACCGAAGTCTATGGATATATCCATGCAGAAGATCCGGCAGAGAGGAAGATGATATGGCACAGTTTGAGTTACATGGATTTGATGACCTTATGATGCAGCTTGACCGGCTTGGAAGGACGGATGAGGTCGCACCAAAAATGCTGGAAGAAGCGGTGCCGATCCTTCAGGAGGAAGTTGTCAGCCAGGCAGAAAAGCACAGAGATACCGGTGAGATGGCAGCGTCCATTAAACCAACAAAAGTAACGAAAAGTGCAGATGGTTATCGTGTGGTTGTCCGGCCGACAGGGAAAGCATCCGGAAGAAATATCCGAAATATGGAAAAATTGGTTTACCTGGAATATGGTGTCCGGGGAAGACCGGCGACTCCGGTTCTGACAACAGCTGTGTTAAATGCAAGACCGGATGTGATTCGGAAAATGCAGGAAGTATTTACGAGGGAGATGAGCCTGTGAAGTCAGATGAGCTGTTAAAGAAAACCCTGGAGCAGACCGGACTTCCGGCAAAGTACCAGGAATACCGGGGAAGCAAAGAAGTGTACCTGGTGTACAACGAAGAAGATGAACGCAGCATCGCCCATGCAGATGACAGGCCGCAGGCGGTGTCAATCTGGTGGCAGGTTCATCTGTTCGCCCCGGAAGGTTATGATTTCCGGGGTATGAAGAGAAGACTGCGTGCCCTGCTCCTGGAAGCAGGTTTTGCAGTGCGTGACGCAGTGACATTGTTTGAAAAAGAAGCAGGAAGTATACACGTGATCTTATCGTGTAATATGACAGAAGACATGGAGGATGAAACATGGCAAAAATTGGATTAAAATATCTGGTAGCAGCAAAACTGAATGAAGACGGAACTACATACGCAAAAGGATTTGTAGTTGCGAAGGCGATCAAAGCGAATATCACTGCAAACAGCAATGATGTAAAGTTATATGCAGATGATGGAGTATCCGAATCCGATAAAAGCTTTAAGGATGGCAATATTTCCCTGAACGTGGATGACCTGACACAGAAAGTATATGCGGATCTGCTTGGTCATGAGTATAAAGCAGCAAACAGCGAGGGAAACGAGCCGGAGACCGTTGTTGCATCAGCGGATGATATTGCACCGTATCATGGTGTCGGATTCTATGGACGCGTAAGACGGAACAACAAAGACTCGTTCCTTGCAAAATGGCTGAAAAAAACACAGTTTTCTGAGCCGAACGATGAAACAGATACCAAAGGAGAGACGGTGACGTTCCAGACACCGACCATTGAGGGAACGGTATTTCAGATGAGTGACGGAACTTGGAAAGAGCAGGCAGAATTTACAGAGGAATCAAAAGCGGTAGAATGGCTGAACAAGAAAGCCGGAATAGGGGCATAATTATGAGTGATATGAATCCAAAAGGGGAATTGCTGGTGATTGGATTGGAGGAAAGACATCTCCTCCTGAACATCAATACGATCGCAGAGATTCAGGATCATTATGATATGACACTGGATGAAGTAGTAGGAATGCTGACAGATAAGCGTGAGGCGGTAAAAGTACTGCGTACAGTGGTCACGATCCTGTTGAATGATGAGGCAGACCGGAAGAAAAGGGAAGGCTATGAACTGAAACATTATACGGAGCAGGAAGTCGGATGGCTGATCACACAGGAAGACATTTCGGAAATACTGCTTGCAGTATTCAGGGCATATGGGCTTTCACTTCCGGAGCCAGATGAATTCGAATCCCCAAACGTGACGAGCGGGCAGACAGGATAAATGTCGCCCGCCTTTTATATATCGGATGCAAGTTGCTGAATTTTTCCCAACGGGAAGTGTTTGACATGACGCTCCGCAAGTTCTTCCTGATCTACGACGAATATCTGGAGGCGAACGGTTTAAAGGAGCGGGAACTGACCGTAGACCAGGTTTTCTGAGTGAAAACCTGGTCGGTCTTTCCGATACCGCTTGACTTTTGTATATATGAAACCGTATAATCTATATAAAAGTAAGGCGATATCCGACACAGGAGAAAAGGAAGGGGAATGTAATATGGATCTTGATATCGGGAGACTGGTTCTGGCAGCAGCGATTATTTTTCTGCCAATGTACTTTTTTCAGAAGCTGGCAGACTGGAACACGGTAAATCAGAAGATCGACCATCCGGATATGGATGATCAGAAGTTAAAACAGATCGGCACAGAAAACCGGCTGGTTGGCTTTGTGGTGGCAATGATCGTATCCGGGATAGCACTTTTGGTTTCTATGGGATTTATGTTTCTGCTGGTTATGGTCGCTTTGTATATTGTCCTGATCTTCCCATTATTTAGAATTATGAGAAGAAAAAGGAAATAAGAATCAAATATATAGTGTGTAAGTAAAAAGCATCCGAAAATGATCGGATGCTTTTTGCGTGGAGGAAACAAAATGGCAGACGGAAAAACATTTGACATTGGTGCAAGTATCAAGCTCGAAAATGATAAGGAGTTCCGCGATGCAGTGACGGGGATCAATAAGTCCATCCGGACACTGGACTCGGAACTGAAGCTTGTCAGTGCACAGTACGAGGGAAATGCGAACAGCATGGAAGCCCTGAGTAGAAAGCAGGAAGTGCTGAACCGGTTGCTGGATGAGCATAAGAAAAAATCAGAAGCGACAAAGACGGCACTGGAAAATGCGAAAGCTCAGAGGGAACGTCTCGGAGAGACGCTGGAAAAAACACTTCAGCAGTTTGACCAGGAAAGGGAAAAGCTGGAGGAAGTAAAGAAGATTTACGGCGAGACATCAGATGAGGCAAAAAAGCAGGAACGTGTTGTGGCGGAGCTGGAAGCCGGGATCAGCAAAGGCAATGAACAATATGACAAAGCCGGAAATAAAGTTCAGGAATGGCAGACGAAACTGAACACGGCAGAAGCACAGGTGATCAAGGCGACTTCTGCGGTCAACAGGAATGCCGCATATCTTCAGGAAGCACAGGAAGCAACGGATCACTGTGCACAGAGTATTGACCGGTTTGGTAATGCCATGCAGCAGGCAGAAGAAGCAACGGACACTTTTGGTGATATGGTCCGGGCGAATTTTACGGTCAAGGTTGCGGAGACGATTCAGGATGTTCTTTCAGAAATCGGTTCCGGAGCATATGAAAGTGCCACGGAGCTGCAAAAGGCAGAAAACCAGATCGAAGCCAGCACGAACCTTGCCGGAAAAGCTTTGCAGGATTACAAGGAGACACTGAAAGATGTCTATTCGAACAATTATGGTGACGGACTCGATGATATTGCAGAGACGATGCAGAAGATGGTGCAGAACATCGGGGAACTGAATAAAGCGGATCTTCAGAACGTGACAGAAAGTGCAATCACATTGCGTGATACATTCGACATGGATATGGACGAAAGCATCCGTGGTGCTAAGAGTCTGATGTATCAGTTCAACCTGACGGCAGTAGAAGCATTTGACATGATCGGCAAGGGAGCAAAAGAAGGCCTGAACTATACGGATGAGCTGGGGGACAATGTTTCGGAGTATGCCGGAAATTTTGCACAGGCAGGGTATTCTGCATCGGAATACTTCCAGCTGCTGAAAAACGGCAGTTCGAACGGAGCTTACAACCTGGATAAAGTCAACGATGCGATCAACGAGGTTACGAACCGCCTGGCAGATGGCACGATCGAAGGAGCGTTGTCAAGCTTTGGTACAGAGACACAGAATGCTTTTCTTGCATGGCAAAATGGAAGCGGAACGCAAAAACAGGTCATTGATTCGATTGTGCAGGATATCCGGAACTGTACCAACGAGCAGGAAGCACTTACCATGGCGGCCACTGCATTTGGTACGATGGGAGAAGATTCAAACCTTAAGTTTGTTCAGTCTTTAACCAGTGTCGGAGATACCTTTGATACGGTCAAAGGGACGATGGAAAGTATCAAAAATGTAAAATATGATGACATCAACAGCCAGATCACGGAGCTTAGCAGATCGATACAGATGCAGATCGGGGATCAAATCAAGAACCTGCTTCCGTATGCAAAAAGCGGGCTGAAAATGGTTTCTGAGAATCTGGTGCCGATTGAAAGCGGGATTGTGGGACTTGGCACGGCAATCGGAGTATGGAAAGTACTACAGAACGAAGCGTTCCGTTCAGCAGTACTTTCTGCAGCAACATATATCAGTTCCCTGGAGGGAATGACCGTTGCGACAAAGATACAGACCGTTGCGAATACGGCATTAAATGCTGTGATGAATGCGAATCCGATGGTGCTTTTTGCTTCAGCAGCAGGCGTGGCGGCAGCTGCACTGGTTGCATTATGGGCAACGTCCGATGATATCAAGACAGAAAGTGAAGAACAGGCTGGAAAAATAAAACAGCTTACACAGGAATATAAGGATCTGAAAAAAGCGAGCGATGAAAGCCGGGAAGCCTTTGAGGAGACAAAGAACAGTGCAGTAACAGAGAGCGAGTCCCTGCAGGTCATGGTAGATAAAGTATATGCCCTGGCAGAAAGTGGGGATGCTCTTGGCAGCAGTAAGACAGAGATTATGGCATATATCGACCAGCTGAATGAAGCGATACCGGGACTGAATCTTGCATTTGATGAACAGACCGGAAAGCTGAACATACTGAAAGGTACGGTGGACAGCTATATTGATTCCATGAAACAGAGTGCAATCAGTGATGCGTATGGCGAACAGATGAGCGATGTTGCCGGGCGGATCGCACAGGCAAATCAGAACCTGACTTCTGCGATGACAGAAAAAGCGAAAGCGGAAGAACGGCTGAAACAGATCGAGGAAGAGAGAAATGAACTGCTGACAGATAACGAAGACCTGACCGGTACAGCCGGGGCAAGACTTGGCGAACTTAACACAGAAGAAGCACTCCTCCGTGAAAATATCCGTGAAAGCAATAAAAACATCGACCAGTATAACGGTTATATCAAAGATGCACAGGATGAGCAGGACCAGCTGGGAAAAGAGATGGAGCAGACAGCGAAATCTATGGGACTGTTGACCGATGAAACAGAAGCGAATACGAAAGCATCCAAGGAAAATGTTATAACGGCTCAGGAAGTCACAGCATCGACCAAAACCACAAAAGAAGCCCTGGATAATCTAAAAGAGAAGTTCAAAGAGACAAAAGAAGAGATCCGTGCGGGACTGGAAGAAAAAATCAACCTGTTTGATGTGTTTGACGGCGGCGATGACCTTTCAGTGGATACGATGGCCACAAATATGGAATCTCAGCTGGAAGGCATCCAGAAGTATAAAGAAAACCTGGAAAAACTGAAAAGCGTTGTTGGTGATACGATCGCACCGGAATTTATGCAGTACATCGAAGATATGGGGCTGGAAGGTGCAAACCTGGTCAAAAACCTTGCTGATTCCATGGACAGCGAAGATGCGAAAGCAAAGCTGAAGAAGGCATCCGATGATTATATGTCCTATCTGGATGAATCTGATGCAATCGCAAAGGCGGGTGCAGCAAATAAAATGGCATTGCGTGCGGCACTTGGTGAGCTTGGTTCCACAAAGGCAGATTTTTCAGAGCTGAAAAAATCCGTAAAGGAAGCAGCAAATTCCACGGCAGCAGGATGGAGCGACCTGGCAGAAAGAACGAAGGAGTCTTTGAATGAGACGATTAAGACAGCCCGGGAATGCGGAATCCAGATTCCGGAAGGACTCGCAGATGGCATTAAATCAGGCACGGTATCTCCGGAGGAAGCGATAGCCCAGTTAAAAGGCGGCATCCAGGGACAGTTTGAATATTTTTCAAAACTGGCAAAACAGGCTGGTATTACAGTACCGGAAGGACTGAAAGAAGGTATTTCACAGGGCGGCGATGCGGCAGTACAGGCGATGCAGCAGTTATATGAAATGCTTGCCGGTACACAGCAGCAGGCAGAAAAAACATCACAGGAAGCCGGAAAGAAAAACACACAGGCGGTTGGAACCGGTGCACAGCAGGCATCCGGTGAAGTAAACCAGAAAGTGTCATCTGTTATGAGCCAGGCGACAACGACTGCGGGAAGTTACAGCGGATCGTTCCAGAACGTAGGCTATAATATGATGTCAGGTGTGGCAATCGGTATGAATTCCGGTTCCGGGCTGGTATATAACAAAGTGGAGCAGATCATGGATGAAGCCAGGAGGTGTGCCAACAAGAAAAATGATTCGCACAGCCCCTCGAGAGTGTGGCGGGATAAGGTTGGCCTGTATATGCCGCAGGGTGTTGCTGAGGGTATTACGAAAGGAAAACAGGACGTAACGGACGCTGTTGTAGATATGGCGGAGAGTGCCCTGACAGCGGCACAGGAAACATTGGAGATTCATTCCCCATCGAAAAAATTCAGAAAAGCAGTAGGAAAAGAGATACCTGCAGGTGTGACACTGGGCATCAAAGAGGGGACGGGGGATGCCAAAAAGGAAGCCAAAGAATTTGCCAGGGAAGTTTTTGAATCTGCCAGGGATCATTTAAACGATCTGCAGAAAAACAACGCCAATTCCATGAACACGACACTTGCGGATATTAACTGGTACTGGGACAAAATCCTGAAGAGGTCAAAAAAGAAAGGAAAAAAATACTATGCTGCCATGAAAAAGCTTGTAAAAGAAGAGAAAAAAGCATTAAAGCAGCAGCGTATTTCAGAAGGCCTGAGTGCACAGGAGTCGGCTCTGGATGCTTATAAAGTATACTATGGTGTATCATCAAAGGCAGAGATGCAGTACTGGGATGCTGCCAGAAAAAAATATGAAGAAGGTACAGACCAACGCCTAGAAGCAGATAAGAAATATTATGAAGCCAAAGCGGACTACACCGATAAGCTCAAGGAACTGGAAGATGATTACAAGGATAAGTGCAAGGAAACAAATGAAAAGCTGGAAGAAGACCTGAAGGAAATACAGAAGAAATATGATGAGACGCTTACGGAACGTAAAAAAGCAATCAAGGATGCATTTGGACTGTTTGATGAGTTTGTAAGTGAATCAGATGGACCGGATACGCTTCTTTTTAATCTTCAATCCCAGGTAAAAGGCTATCAGATGTGGGTGGATCAGCTGGCGGAGCTGGAAGGCAAGAGCATCCTTGGAGATGATTTTCTGACAGAACTTAGGGAGATGGGACCGGATGCCACGGCAACCATCGTAGCTTTGAACCGTATGACGGAAGAGCAGCTGAAACAGGCACAAAAGGCATACGCAGAAAAGAACCGGATTGCAGAGGAACAGGCAGCACGTGAGACAGAAAGCCTGAAACAAGAAACAGAGAAAAAACTGGAGGCAGCACGTGAAACAGCCGCGAAAGAACTGGAAAAGTATAAGACGGACTATATGGAAGCCTGTAAAAAACTTTCTGCCGATATGGATGATAATCTGGAGAAACTGGCTTCAAAAGCATACAAAGGCGGCGTCAATGCAGTTGCCGGACTGATCAAAGGGATTACGGATGCAGTAGCGGCAAAAGACACAGATACCGAATTAACACGCCTGGAAGCTACCTTTGCGAAAAGTAGCAGCTCATCGCCGAAAACGAAAAAAAATACGAAGGCATCAACCCCTGCGGTTTCAGCAGCTTTCGAAAAAGCAAAATCCGGCACAGCAAAAGCAGCAGAATATCTCGGAATTAAAAATACCGCGGAACAATTACAAAACCTTATCAAAGCTACAGCAAAGAATATGAATTTAAATACCTCTTCTGCATCCGTACATACATTACGGTCAAACAACGTTGCAAAAGCAAAATCCATAGACAGTGAGATACTGAAAAATACAGAACGGGCACTTGCTGAAATACAAAAAGAGGTAAAAAGCATAAAAAACATGGGGATCTATCTGGACGGTGACTTGCTGGCAGGCAGGCTTGCGGATCGAATCGGATCAGAACTTGCAAACATTGCATTCAATACAAGGTAGGAGGAGAACATGAAGATCAATGGGAAAACAGTAGCAGAGGAATATGATCTGGAACAGTGGAACGTTGAAATGAGTTATGGAGAGGTTACGAATGAAAGCAGCTGGGAACCTGGCTGTCCGGTGCCAATTCTGCTGGAAAGTGAATTTGGCATGAAAAAGATCAAATTGTCCATGCTTGCAAAAGGGAGCGGTCGTGGTCTGATCTGGGAAAAATGCGAAAAGATTATCGCAGAACTTGCAAAACCTGCAGTCTTGGAACTGGAAGGCTTTAACCATAAATATAAAGTGGTTCTTACAAATGCCCAGCAGGTAGAGAGCAGCATCAAACGTTTCCATAAGGCAGTTCTGGAATTGATAGGCTATGAATTTGGTGAGCATAGAACCGTTACGATAAAACCGGGACAGAACCTGTGGCTGGAGAATAATGGGACGGTCTATGCACCACTGAAGATCACAGTGAACCAGAACAGGCAGTATGAACCAAAGAATACCATTTATCTGTATTACATAGATGATGAGATCACGGGAACATCCAATTCTGTGCCGGTTGGAAGCTTTTTGTTTGAGGGAAAAACGGAACGCCTGATGTTTGATGCATCAAATGGGAAAACGGAGGAAAAGATGGTGAACGAAGAAAAGACAACAGCCGGAGGACTGCAAAAGATAGAAATCTTTGATATTCCACGAATCAAACCGGGAGGTATGTATTTTGCATGCAAACAGTCAGGAGGAAGTGCAGATACAACAGTAACCATAGAGTATGAGGAACGTTATATCTAGGAAGGAGAGCCATGGATACAAAAACAATTATCAAAATTATTTCTGCTTCCAGAACAAAAGAATATTACATCACACAGCGAAAGGATTTCAAGATTGAAACGATACTGGACAGTGCAGATGCATCGGTAGCGTTTTCTGTTCCTGATCAGGTGTATCCCATCACATGTGAAAGTTATGTAGTAGTGGAGCATCAGGAGTATATTGTCAAGGAAATTTCACCGGTTAAAAATGGATATCGTGATGTGAAAGCAATCCTGAATCTGGAAGATCTGGAAGGAAAGCTGTTTTCGACATATGAAAAGAAAGCGACCGCAGAAGCACATTTAGAGGAAGCACTGAAAGATACCGGCTGGAAGCTCCGGTGTCAGTTGGATGATAATACCGAATTGACGATCGAAGATGAAAATACCACGGCAAAAGCGATCATTGATCAAGTGCGTGAGATTTTTGGAATCGAGGTCCGGTATGACACACAGAGTAAAGTACTGTATGCTGCCAGACAGATCGGGGACGATGAAGGAGTTGTATTCCTGAAAGGAGTCAATCTCCTGAAGACAGAGATTAAACGTGACACTTACAATTACTGCACAAGACTGTATCCGATCGGGAAAGATGGTCTGACTATCGAAAGTGTGAACAGCGGAAAGAAATACATTGATGCCGCAGGTGCAGAGAAAGTGGTCGCCCAGTACTGGGAAGATACTGCATATGAGACGGCAGAAGAGCTTATTGCTGCAGCGAGATATAAGCTGGCAGAAATGGCACAGACTGCAGTTACCGTGACGGTTAAAATCGTTGATCTTGCCGGTAAGAACAAAAATAAATATGCAATGTATGCGTTCGAGGTCGGAGATACAGTAAGTGTTGTGGATGTCAAAGAAAATGGAAAATATCGGGTAACAAAGAAAACGATATATCCGGATCAGCAGCATAAGAACACGGTACAGCTGTCAAACCGAAATAAAAGCTTTGCGGACTACGCAAAACAGCTGAAAGCGAAGTCCTACGAAACGGATAAGATCATCATAAAGTTCGACCGTAATCTGAAAAACGTCCAGGCAGAAATCAAAGATATGAAAGAAAACCCACAGAAGAATGTGGAAGGAAATGCAGGGACATCAACGAAGCTGCAGACAGGGAGAAAGATAGAAGGAATGCTTTTTGACGGAACAAAAGACATCAGTCATTATGCGACCTGTTATACTTCGGCATCAACAGCGGCAAAAACGGTCAGCCTGTCAGGCTTCAGTCTGGTTACAGGTGCAAGAGTCTGTGTTTGCTTCAATTATGGCAATACTGCAGCGAATCCAACGCTGAATGTAAATAATACAGGTGCGAAAGCGATCTATTACCGGAACGGAAATATTTCGGCAGAGCTGATCACATCGTATACCGTGTTAGAGTTGGTATATACCGGATCTTACTGGTACGTGATCGGTGTGATCGACAGAGCTACAGCGTTATCAACAACAGCAGTAACTCCAACAGCAACAGGAAGCTGGTACTATTCTTCAGCAATCAGTTCCCTGGCGAATTATGATGAAATCCGTGTATGGCTGGAAATTGCCGATGGTGAAAAAGGCTGGATCACACTGACCAGAAAAGATGCGGCAGAGACAGTGCGTACACTGTATCTTACAGCATCCTATAATGCACGCGTTCAGCTGAAATGGGATACAACAAACAATAAAGTGGGTGTATATGTCCGCAATATTGGATCTGGATGGACAGCAAACAAGGTAAGCGTGAAACGAATCGAAGGGGTGAGATAATGTTAAAAGCAGTATTTTCAAGATTCGGTGAAGAGATTGAGCTGACAGATGAATTATGGCAGTATGATTTCGGCCAGAAGATTCAGGTCACGGGCATCGAATTGCCGGATGTCTGCGAAGTGCATTTCCAGTATGATAACCTGACCGAGACAAAAACAGTAACAGGGTATAAGCAGGAAGATGCACTGATTATTGACATACCGAATGAAGCACTGACAAGCAGGGGAATTATCAAACTGTATATCTATCTGGTCAGTTCAGAAGAAGGCAGAACAGTAAATGTTGCGATCATGCATGTGAACAGACGAATGAAACCAGAAGGATTTGAAGTTCCGGAAGATATTGACCTGTTCCACCACACACTGCTGGCAGCAGGTGAATATATGCAGCAGGCAAAGAATGCAAAAGAAAATTCTGAAACGGCAGCTGACAGGGCAGAGAGTGCCAGGGATTTAGCTGAGGGATCAGCAAGGACGGCACAGGGGAGTGCAGAGGCCGCAGAACAGGCAAAAAATGAAGCGGTAGAAGCCGCTGAAAGCATAAAAAATGCCAAAGTCCCGACCAAAACGAGCGAGCTGGAGAACGACAGTGGTTTTCTGGCAGCAGATACAGAGATTAGCTGGGGAAGAAAAGATGGAACATTTGCTGGAATGCAGAGTGTGGCATTGGGGTTGGATGTAGAAGCATTTGGTGATAACAGTTTTGCAGAAGGAAATAATACGGTGGCGTATGGTGACAATAGCCATGCCGAGGGGTATCAATCTCAAGCAACTGGTCAAAACGCTCACTCTGAGGGCGAAAATAATATTGCAAGCGGCCAGGGGGCACACGCAGAAGGAGGAGCAGGGACAACCGCATCCGATAAATATGCCCATGCTGAGGGGTATGGGACAACAGCGTCCGCTCAGGCAGCACATAGTGAAGGATATAATACCTATGCAACTGGAAAGTACAGCCACGTAGAGGGGTATAATTCGAAAGCAACCGCAGATATGGCACACGCTGAGAATTATGGGACGGAAGCATCCGGCAAAAATTCTCATGCAGAAGGGCTTATTTCAATAGCCAAAGGAAATGGTTCTCATGCAGAAGGTTTTGGGACGGTCGCATCAGGCAAGTACCAGCATGTCCAGGGGAAATACAACGTGGAGGACACAGAAGGCAGGTACGCCCATATCGTGGGCAGCGGGAGCGATGCGGAAAGGAGGAACATCCATACACTGGACTGGGAGGGCAATGCAGAATACGCTGGGGATGTCACTGCGACCGTCAACGGTAAAAAAGTGCACATGTCCACAATAGCCGGTGTTTTATTACAGCCCGGAGCTGCAGCCCACAACGCAATCTACCGGGAAAAATATCTGGGTGATACAGTCACTGCTGAGCAGGCGGCAGCCATTGCAGACGGCAGTTTCGAAGACCTGTTCATCGGTGATTACTGGACGATGGGCGGTGTAAACTACCGGATCGCTGATTTTGACTACTGGTACCGCACCGGATTCCCGGAAGCGAGCAGAGTGGAAAAACACCACGCAGTTATCGTACCGGATACCAGCATTGCCACAGGGCAGATGAATGGGAGCAATACCACATCGGGCGGCTACCGGAATTCGCTTATGAAATCCAAAATGAACGATACCATATCGGCACTGCCGCCGGAAATCCGTTCAAGGCTGCTGGTACATAATGCATTGCTGGATGGTGCGTGGACGGAAATATCCGTTGACCCGATGAATGAGATCATGGTGTATGGGTGCTACATACTGGCTGACAACAGCAACAAGCAGACATCAGAGAACCGTCAGCTCAGCCTGTTCCGGATGAGTCCGCAGGCACGGTATGCCGGTGGTAATTATTGGATCCGGAATTATGCCAACGCAACAGAGTTCACACTGGTATCCTACTATGGAGACGCCAGCAAGGATGCAGCAACCAGCACCTACGGCATCCGTCCGGTATTTGCAATTACAGGAGAAAACAGATAAAGAAAGGATGATTATAAATGATGAACAAAATTATTATGTTACTTGCGGGCAATTCATTTTTCCGCATTTTATTGATCGCTGTCACACTGGACACAATCCTTGGGGTACTCCGGGCGATCAAAGAGCACAAGTTTAATTCATGCGTGGGCATCGATGGTGCAATCCGCAAATCAGCCATGCTGCTGTCGGTGTGCCTGCTGATGGCAGTGGATGTGATCCTGAATATCAATGTATTGTTTATGATTCCTCAGAATTACATCGAACTTCTTGGGATACATAAACTTGGAATCTGTGAATTTTTCAGCATCTTGTTTGTGCTGTACGAAATCGTGAGTGTACTGAAAAATATGACCTTGTGCGGTTTGCCGGTGCCGGCAAAAATTAAACGCTGGGTGCAGAAATTCCTTGAGGATATGACAGAAGAGCTTCCAGAAGAGAACAGGACAGGGAACGCATGAACAATTTAAGCAAAGCAGAATAAAAAAAGCAAAGAGGGCGTGAAAGCGTC
>NZ_JAJEQE010000054.1 GCF_020687205.1 Hominisplanchenecus faecis | reverse complement strand
ATGAAGCAGGAAGCGAAAGACCTCCGGCAGAGGATTGAGGCAGGGGAGCGTTACCTTGCAGAGATGGAGAAAGAGGGATGTCAGGTATCAGACACAGTGACAGGGACACGAAAAGATGGGACGATCGGAGCGATCTGTGTCACCGGCTTCCCGATTCCGGAATATGAAAAGATTAAAACAATGACGAAAAAGAGAATAGCAAGGCTGAAAATACTGGAAGAGGAACTGATCGAAGCGATGAACCAGGTGGATGACTTCATCAACCGGATTCCGAAAAGTGAACTCCGGATGATTTTCCGCCTGTATTATATTGATGACTGTACATGGTTTCGAGTTGCACACACCATGAACAGCCGTTTTCCAAAACGGAAAAGCAAATATACGGCAGACAGCTGTCGGATGTTACATAACCGGTATTTGGAAAAAGTTGAAAAAAATTAAAAAATGTTCGCTCACGTTCGCATAAAGTATGTTATAAATAAAATGCAAGAACAGACAGACGCATATATCCTGATGTTCGAAAAAAGCCGCCGATCCTCTTGGTGGCGGCTGACGGAATGTAGTTTAAGGGAAAAACATACGGCGTTACGCACCGTAGACTCTGGTTCGAATCCAGATGTTCCGATCGGCAGCAGATGTTGCCGCTGCTGTGAATAATCAAATAATTTCTTCCGTTCAGAAATGCGAAAAGTGCCCGATAAAAGGCACTTTTTTGCATATTTTCTAAAAAAACACTTGACATATGGTACACCATATGATATTATATATACATAAGGAGGTGAGATACAGATGAGCGATGAAAACAGAAACAGATCCGGAATCGACTGGAAGAGCTGGTTACTCACAGCGATCACGGATCTGACAATCGGGATCATACTTATGATCCTTGACAAACTCTTCTAAGATTAACTCTTAGAAGAAAGGAGAGGGGCGAAAGCCCTTCTCTGAAACAAATATAACACGAAGGCTCATCTGTGTAAAGTATGTTGTGGAAATTAGGGATATTTTTCATTGCGATCGGATTGGCGAAGATTGCGTGGTATCTGATCCAGAAATGGAGGGATAAACGTGCCAGTCGGTAGTCCATCAAAACAGACCATTGCAACAGAGAAGTACATGAAGAAAGCTGGCTGGATTTCCAAAAGCTACAAACTCAGAAAAGAAGTGGTGGAAGAGTTTGCGAAAGCCTGTGAGGCAGCAGGGGTAAGCCAGGCAGGGCAGATCATGGCAATGATGCAGGAGTTTGTGAAAGAACAGAACAATAAGTAATGTAACGAAAGGGGCATCCGTTTAGCGGATGTCCTTTTTGCATACAGAAAAGAGGGCAGATGTTAAAGAGCTGTAGTTACTGCGGAAAGATACATGACACCAGGAAGTCGTGTGCAGAGAAGAAAGCAAGACAGAAAGAATGTCAGAGACAGCGAAGTAACAGCAGGGCGAAGATATTTCACCACAGCAGCAGGTGGGCACGTAAGAGCAAAGCCATAAAGGAACGTGACCATTATATGTGCCTGTGCTGCAAGGCTGGTATGGGACATGGGAAGGTGTACAACACAGATACATTAGAAGTGCACCACATCATACCGATTGAAGAGGACGATGACAGGAAACTGGATGATGACAACCTGATCACAGTATGCAGGGTGCACCATGAGCAATGTGAGAACGGAAGAATCTCAAGAGAAAAGCAGAAAGAACTGGTAACAGAGTCCATGCATGAAGAGAATTCAGAGTGGGGAGGGGGCATATATGTATTATAATATTGTGTTACTTACAAAAACGCAGACCATGGGCAGGTATCCCCCCGCCTGTGATTCTGCTTTTTAGTGGCGGAAGCAATGACCGACGCCCCACGATTATTTACAAAAAATTCCCAAAATGAAGAAAAAGTGAAAGGAGGTAGCCAATGGCACGACCATCAAAGCCAGTGAGCGTGATCCAGATGGAGAAAAAGTCCCATCGGACAAAGAAGGAACTGGCATCCAGGAAGCGGGCAGAAGATCAGATGCTTGCAGGGGACAAGATCCGGAAGTTTCCAGAAGTCCGTGAAAATCGGAAGGCGTCAATGGAATGGGACCGCATCACAGAAATTCTGGATCGCATCGATAAGAATGACCGAACCTATGAAACGGTTATCAATCGGTATTGTCTGATGCTGGCAGAATGTAGGGATATGGAAAAACTGAAAAAAACCATAGAAAAAAGCATTAAAGACCTGACAAAAGCATTTAAGGAACAGGTTCTGGCTGAAGTATCACCGACAGAGAAAGCAGAATTACTAATATATTTCACGGGGCAGATGTACAAGATGTCAGCAACACTGATCAAGTATGACCGTGAAATTGAAAAGAAAAGGGCAATGCTGCTTGCGATTGAAAAAGAATCCGGGATGACGCTGGCGGCTATGCTCCGAACCATTCCGAAAGAGCCGGAAAAGGCAGCAAATCCATTGCTGGAGGCGTTGAACAGTGGCTAAGATACAGGAGAGTAAAGCATATAAATACTGCGAATGGGTATTGCAGAAGGATAATCAGAAAGCACCTTCTTATGTGAAAAAACAGTGTGAATCTTGGAAGAGAATTGCAGACGGAGAAGATTCGGAAGCGTACGTGAGCGAAAAAACATATGAAAAGATTATGAAACTGCTCGGACTGATGGTGCATCCGGATCTGCAAAAGCCGCTGAATGAGTCTCTTGAGGACTATGCAATGCTCTTTATCACAGCCACTTTCTGCACGAAGACTATGGATCCGGATATCGATACAGAGGTACGGTTTTATGAAACGGCACTTCTGAAAATTGCAAGAAAAAACTTTAAAACCTTTAATGCAGCAGTCATTTTCATTTTGCTGATGCTTACAGAACCGCGTTTTTCGCGTTTTTTTTCCGTTGCTCCGGATTTAAAACTGTCAAAAGAGCTGCAGATAGCAATCAAAAAAATTATCAAGTCCAGTCCGATCTTGAGTGATGAGCTGGAACCGGTGTTTAAAACATTGCGAAATGAAATTCGATGCAATCTGACAGAAAGCGAATACACACCGCTTGCATACAGTGAAGACAAGATGGATGGAAAGCTTCCGAGTGCATTTCTGGCAGATGAAGCCGGGGCGATGGATTCTTACCCGGTGGAGGCGATGCGTTCCGGACAGATTACAGTTACTAATCCGCTTGGGATCATCCTGAGCACAGAATATCCGAATGATAACAACGTCATGATAGACGAAACGGACAAGGGGAAAAAGGTGCTGGACGGTCTGAGGGAGAATAGAAGGATGTTTTCCCTGATCTATGAGCCGGATGATTATCTTTTACAGGGAGATGAATGGCAGAAAAACGACCTGTGTATTTACCAGAGCAATCCGGTAGCGTGCACAAATAACCGCATCTTTCGGAAGATTGTTGAGAAGCGAACGGATGCGGTGGATTACGAGAACAAACGTGAAAACTATCTGTGCAAGCACAACAACATCAAATACAAAGGTCTTGGTGTGGAAGGATATATCGAAATCACAAAGGTTCGAAAGTGTAAAAAGAAAAAGGACGATGAATGGTGGAAAGGTCGGAGAGTGTGGCTCGGGCTGGATTTGTCACTGTCGGAAGATAACGTGTGCGTAGACATGAAAACCTATGAAGGTGACGATAAAGACAATGCTGTTCTGTATACAAAGACGATGGGATTCATTCCGGCCGGAAAAATTGCACAGAAAAGTAAGCGAGAAGGTGTGGATTATAACACGCTGATCCGGAACGGATGCTGTATCGCATGCGGTGATGAGGTGATTGATTACACGAAAGTGGAAGAATATGTGCTGACTCTTGAAGAAAAACTGGGTGTGGAAATTGTACAGATCGGGTATGACCGATGGAATGCAATCTCAAGTATTCAGAAATTCGAAAATGCAGGTTATGAGTGCGTGGAGATCAAACAGCACTCCAGCGTTCTGCACTCGCCGACTAAATGGCTGAAAGAATGTATTCTTTCCGGAAGATACTGGTACGAAGAAAACCTGATGCTTGAGATCAACTTTCAGAACGCCAGATGTACTGAAGATACGAACAAAAACAAATATGTAAACAAAAAGAAATCCGTTGAAAAGGTCGATCAGGTTGTCGGAAACATCAACAGCACCTATTTGATCGAACAGGAACTGCTGTATGGTGGGGATGGATTTGTAGCACAGGTGGGATGAGGTGATTGAAATAGGAATATGGAAACGTTGGCGGGAAGCCAGGGAACAGCCAAAAGAAACGGAAATCGTATCAGATTCACTGCTTCGGGCATTGATCGGAGAAACAAAAATAACAGCAGAAGAGGCAATGAGCATCCCGACGGTAGCAGGATGCGTTGGAAAGATTGCGGACACGGTTGCGTCACTGGAAATCAAATTGTATCGCAGAAATGGCGATGCAATCGAAGAAATGACGGATGACAAGAGGACGAAACTGCTGAACGGTGACACAGGAGATACACTGGATGCGTTCCAGATGAAACGAGCCATGGTAAAAGATATGTTCCTGGACAAAGGCGGCTATGCGTTTGTTCATAAAAGCAACGGAGAAATTGTATCTTTGCATTATGTAGAAGCGAATAGGCTTGCTTTTACCTATGATCCAAACCCGATTTTCAAGGATTATAAGATCTACTGTTACGGTGCATATTATGAGGGCTGGCAGTGGATCAAGCTTCTGAGAAATACAAGGAACGGTTACAGCGGAGAGAGTATTGTTGACGAATCTAAAACATTTTTCGAAACAGCTTATGCAAGCCTTCTGTATGAAAAAAACCTGGTAAAAACTGGAGGAAACAAAAAAGGCTTCCTGCAGTCAGCAAAAAAATTGTCGACAGAAGCTATGGAAGCATTGAAAAAGGCATTCAAGAGAATGTACTCGGACAGTTCAGAGAACGTTATCGTGCTCAATGATGGTCTGACTTTCAAGGAATCCTCCAACACATCAGTTGAACTGCAGCTGAATGAAAACAAAAAGACAAATGCAGACGAAATCTGCAAGATGTTTCATGTGCCGCCGTCAATCATCAGCGGAAAAGCAACAGAAGAAGATAAAAAAAACTACATAGAAGGTGCCATTATACCGATACTAGACCGATTTGCTACAGCAATCAATGCGGTGATGCTGGATGAGGATGAAAAAAATGATATGTTTTTTTCATTCGATACCACGGATCTGGTAAAGGGTGACATCGAAAAACGGTTCGGAGCGTATAAGATTGCGATTGATTCTGGATTTATGCAGATTGATGAGGTCAGGGAAAAAGAAAAACTTCCGGCTTTTGGCCTGGATTTCATCAAATTAGGATTGCAGGACGTATTGTATAGTCCGTCCAGCAAGACAGTCTATACACCAAACACGGACAAAACATCGAAGATGGGAGAAAATCCGGTCAAAGAAGAGCCGGAAAAGAAAGAAGGTGAGGAAGATGCGGATTGAGATTCGGGAAGAAAGTGTGATCATTGATGGATATGTGAACGCAGTAGAACGCGAAAGCAAACCGCTTGCAAAGCCGGGAAGGCAGAGGAAATTTGTGGAAAAGATCAAAGCCGGAGCGTTCGGGCGTGCAATCAAGCGTGCAAAAGCAGAAAACAGGGCAATCCGGGTACTGTTGAACCATGATGAAAAGCGGGAGCTGGCAAACACACTGGATGCAACAGCAATTCTGAAGGAGGATAACATCGGACTGCACTGCCACTGTGAAATCAGGGATGCAGAACTGAAGGAAAAGGCGGCAGCAGGAAAGCTGAGGGGCTGGTCATTCGGCTTCTATTGTCTGAAAGATGACTATGAAGAACGCAGAGAGAATGAAGAGGTAGACCACCGTAATGTAAGAGAACTGATCCTGAATGAAGTATCGATTCTGGATGACAGGAAAACACCTGCTTATGCCGGAACGAGCATCGAGGTGCGGGACGACGATATGTTAGAATTCCGGGCGTTTGAGGACGAAACAGAGCTGATACAGGAAGAAAAAGAGAATGATATCCATGAATTTGAGCATCGCTACATGAAAATCACGGCAGAACAGCCGGTATAAAAGGAGGACCATATGAAGAAAAAGAAATTATTAGAAATGCGTGCAGCCAAGCAGAAAAGAATGAAAGAAATTCTTGAGGCAGCAACGAATGAAGAACGTGCCCTGAATACAGAGGAACGTGACGAGTTCGGAACACTGGAGGAAGAGATCCGGGGCATTGATGAAACCATCAAAGCGATGGAATCCATGAGAAACCTGGAAAAAGAACCGGAAGAACCAGAAAAAGAAGAAAGAAGCCAGGAAGAAAGAGATCTGGAAACATTCGAAAGCTTCTTACGTGGAACAGCAGGTGAAACACGGGCGGACAATATGACATCTACAGACAACGGTGCTGTAATTCCATCCAGTATAGCCAATAAGATCATCGAAAAAGTTCTGGATATTTCTCCAGTTTTCTATGATGCAGACCGATATAACGTAAAAGGAACGCTTACGATTCCGTATTACGATGAAGCAACCGGAGACATTACAATGGATTATGCAGAAGAATTTACGGAAGGAGAATCCACTTCCGGAAAATTCAAAAGCATTTCACTTGCCGGTTTCCTTGGCCGTGCGATCACGGACGTTTCCAAGAGCCTGATCAACAACAGCAACTTTGACATCGTGAACTTTACGATCAACCGCATGGCAAAATCAATTGCAAAATGGATCGAAAAAGAATTACTGATCGGAACAAACAAGAAGATTGAGGGACTTCAGGGAGTAACACAGAAGGTAACGGCAAAAGCAGCGGATAAGGTTACAGCAGACGAAATTATCGACCTGCAGGAGAGCATTCCGGATGTTTATCAGGCAGATGCCTATTTTATCATGAACAAGAAGACAAGAACTGCTATCCGAAAACTGAAAGATGGACAGGGTAATTACCTGTTGAATAAAGATGCAAACTCCAGATGGGGTTACACGCTGTTCGGAAAAGATGTATATACATCAGATGCGATGCCGGAAATGGCAGCAGGAAAAAGAGCAATCTACTATGGGGATTACAAAGGTCTTGCGGTCAAGGTGTCCGAGGATGTGACGATCGATGTGCTCAGAGAAACCAAAGCAAGACAGCACGTGGTTGAAGTACTCGCTTTCCTGGAAATGGATGCAAAAGTGCAGAATGCAGAAATGCTGGCCGCACTGGAAATGGCGGCAGCCTGAAAGGACTAATCTATGAAAGTCAGTGAAGTGACACTGCAGTATCTGGTGGATTATGCCAGGATCGATGATCCGACCGAAGTTGAGATCCGGGAGCTGAAAGAAATGAAAAAGCAGGCAGTTGCACAGATCAAATCCTATACCGGACTTACGGAAGAAGAACTGGATCAGCACGAAGATATTACGCAGGCTCTGGTATTGCTGATTATGGATGCGTTCGATAACCGGAATCTGTACATAGAAGGGAAAGCCAGCAATATCAACAAAGCGGTGGAAAGCATCCTGTCGATGCACTCCATCAATCTGCTTTAGGCGGTGAGACATGAAGACATTAAACATTGGAAAACTGAATAAGCGGATCACGCTCATGTGTTTGCAGGATATAGAAGATGAGATGGGGCAGTCCACAAAAAAATTACAGGTAAAAGCAGTGGTATGGGGGACACTCTACCCGCTACGTGGGGCAGAATTCTATGAATTGCAGAAGATCCAGAGCAGAGTGACGCATAAATGTTATCTGCGGTACCGGGAAGATATTGACACAAACAGTATTCTGGTATATGCAGGAAAACAGTATTCCGTGACAAGTGTTCTGGATGTAGGACTGGAGCACAAAATGCTTGAGATTATGTGCTGCGAGTACACAAATAAGGATGTGATGTAATGGACGAGACACTTTCTTTTCAGGTGAAAGGTATGGATGAGCTTGCAGAAAGCCTTGAAAAATTCGCAAAAAGATACCCAGATCGTGCGGGTAATGCCCTGGAAAAGCAAGCCAAGGAATTACGAAAAGACGTTACGAAAATGGTGCGGAATGACACAGATACCGATGGAAGTTCCAAACGATCCCTGACAAAACTGAAAGAATACAAGATCAGCAAAATAAGAGGGATAGGACTGAACCAGCAAGTAGACATCAGTGGTATTGCACCGCATTTCCATCTGGTAGAAAATGGACATATGCTGACAAACAAAAGTGGAGAGCCGGTTGGAAAGGGGTATGTGCCAGGTTATCATTTTATGGATCGGGCACGTAAAAAAAGAGAAAAAGAACTGCCGAAAGAGATAGAGTCAGTGATTGACAAAACATTAAGAGAGGAGGGCTTCCTGTGACGGTTACAGAAGTCAAAAGAGGACTACTCTTGAAAATGCAGGAAGCATTTCCGAAGGAAACTTATAAATATTATGCAATGGAAGTGAAAGAAGGCTTTACGAGGCCTTCTTTTTTTACACAGCTGAAACCGGTAAGCATGGAGCCGTGCAACTACAATTCCAGAAGTAACCAGGCTGCTTTCTATATCACATATTTTCAGAAGACGATCGATGAGGCGGAAGCACTGGATGTGATCCAGAAGCTGAGGGATCTGTTCGGACTGTATGTAAAAATAGGGGATCGGGCTGTGAAAATCCTGGATTATGATTATGAATTTTCTGGGAAAGAAAAAAACATTGCAGAAATCACGGTAGACGTTGGATGGATGGATCGCATCGAACACAAAACAGATGCACCAGTGATAAAAAACGTTGAATTAGAACAGAAATGGAGGAGCAGAGCATGAAAATGCCAAGCGTTACAATCTCTTTCACGGAAGCGGCGACCGCAGCCGTGAAGAGAGGCGAAAGAGGGATCATTGCCATGATCCTGAAAGATATCGTACCGGCAGAAAATCCGGTTCGATGTGTGACGGAAGAAGATATTCCGGCAGAGCTGTCAGAAGCCGGAAAACAGCAGATCCGGCTGGCACTGAAAGGGTATGTGAATACACCAAACAGCGTGATCGTATATATGATCGGAAAGAGCGAAGAAAATTATGAAACAGCACTGAATTACCTGAAAACGGTCAGATTTGATTATCTGGTGGCACCGAGCGTTGAAACGGATGGACAGCTGTCTGCAGTTACGTCTTACGTTAAAAACGAGAGAAAAGCAAACAAACTGATCAAAGCAGTACTGCCGAATGTTACGGCAGATAGTGAAGGGATCATCAATTACGCAACGGAAACAGTATATGAAAACGACACGGAATACACGACGGAACAGTATTGTTCGAGAATTGCCGGTATTATCGCAGGAACACCGATCACGATTTCCTGTACTTACGCACCGCTTCCAGAATTAACAGACTGCACAAGACTGACATCAAAAGAAGCAGATGCGGCAGCAGAAGCCGGTAAACTGATTGTCTGGTGGGATGGCGAAAAGGTTAAGACAGGAAGAGGGATCAACAGCCTGACTACGCTGACGGATGAAAAAGGGGAACAGTTCCAGACAATCAAAATCGTAGAGACGATGGACATGATCACAAATGATATCCGTATGACAACGGAAGACAGTTATATCGGAAAATATGCCAATACATACGACAATAAGTGCCTTCTGGTGTCAGCCATCGGAAATTACTTCGAAAAACTCCAGAAGCAGGGTGTGCTTAACAGCTGGACACTGGAAATCAATGTGGAAGCAAACAGGGCATACCTGAAAGAAAAAGGAACCAATGTAGAAAAAATGACAGAAGACGAGATCAAGAAAGCAAATACAGGGAAAAACGTTTTCCTGAAAGCAAAACTGTCAATTTTGGATGCAATCGAAGACATTGATCTGCCGATTGCAATCTGAAAGAAAGGAGGCACAAGATGGGAAACAATGTGCAGCATGCACCGGAAAAGACCATTAACGGAACATTTGGGGAAGTGTGGATTGATGACTATTATGCAGCAGAAACCACAGGACTTGAAGCCAAAGTAACACTGGAGAAGACAGAAGTAAATCAGACAGGAAGTCTGGCAAAAGGCTACAAAGTAACCGGTATTGACTGTAAGGGAACTGTAAAAATGAATAAGGTCACTTCCTTCTTCATCAATCTGCTTTCCGAAAACATCAAAGCAGGAAAAACAACCACCTGCACGATCATTTCCAAGTTGGAAGATCCGGATGCATACGGAGCGGAACGTGTCAAACTGACGGGATGTACGTTTGATGAGCTTACACTGGCAAACTGGGAAGCAAAGAAACTGGGAGAAGAAAGCTACCCGTTCACATTTACAGGTTGGGAGCTTCTGGACACAATTACGGTAGAATAAAGGAGAAAACGATGAATCTTGTAGATAAACTGTTAAAAATGGATGCAAAAAAGGCAGAGGAACTGCAGACTGGCAGCGTGGAATCGAAAAGACTGGCAAAACTGCTGGGAGTGGATAAAGTAGAAGTCCAGATCAGAGAGATCAAATCACGAAGAGTCAATGATATCGTGGCTTATCAGATTGACCAGAAAGGTAAGTTTGATTATTCAAAAAGCTATGATGCAAAGCTGATGATGTGCGTGGAAGGAATCGTAGAACCGGATCTGAGAAACAAAGACCTTCAGGCACACTTTGAATGCAAAAGTGCGAAGGATCTTTGCGAAAAACTTTTTGGAATGGAGATTACAGAAATCAGTGATGCGATCAGTCTGTTATCCGGTGTCGATACCGAGGAAGACCATGAGGAAACAGTAAAAAACTGATTGAGACGAATGGGGAGGTACAGTGCATGTATCTCCTCTTTCGTTATCATCACATTATGCCTGGTGAGTATGAAAAGATGGGGTTCGGGGAGCGGACCGTAGTCAGAGCATTCATGCATTACCAGATCGAACAGATGAACGAGGAGGTAGAACGGATAAAAAGGGGAGCGTAAATGGCAAAAGTAATAGATATTACGCTGAAACTGATTGACAAGTGCAGTTCTCCGCTCAAAGGCGTGCAAAAAGGTCTGACGGAGCATGCAAACCAGTGGACAAGAGCAGGAAGACAGATCCAGAGAGCAGGAAAGAATATTGAGAGAGTAGGGGCTTCCCTGACAAAAACTCTGACCGTTCCGATTGCCACGGCGGGAGCTGCCTGTATCAAAGTAGCCAGTGATTTTGAAGCTGGAATGAGTACAGTGCAGTCCATCTGCGGTGCTTCAGGGGAAGACTTGGACAAGCTGTCTGAGAAGGCTAAGGAAATGGGTGCAAAAACCAAGTTTTCTGCAACTGAAGCGACAGATGCGTTTAAATACATGGGTATGGCAGGCTGGAATACACAGCAGATGCTGGATGGTATCGAAGGCGTTATGTATCTGGCAGGTGCTACCGGGGAAGACCTTGCATCGACATCGGATATTGTGACGGATGCCATCACAGCATTCGGACTGTCAGCACAGGACACGAATATGTTCGTGGATGTACTTGCCAAGACAGCAAACAGTGCAAACACAGATGTTGCAAAGCTGGGTGAATCGTTCAAATACGTTGCACCGATTGCCGGAGCAATGAACTATAACGTTCAGAATGTGTCGACTGCTCTTGGAATCATGGCAAACAGCGGAATTAAGGCATCATCTGCCGGAACATCTCTGCGGTCATGGATATCACGCATGGCAGCACCGACCAAACAGGTCAAGACCGCATTGGATGAGCTGGGATTGTCTCTGACGGATGCAAATGGTGACACAAAAGATTTCGAAATACTGATGCGGGACACAAGGGCGGCATTTTCAGAATTGACAGATGCTGAAAAAGCACAATATGCGTCCATGCTTGCAGGAAAATCCGGAATGTCCGGACTTCTGGCGATTGTCAATGCATCAGAGAGCGATTTTGATAGTCTGTCACAGGCGATATACGATTCAGATGGTGCCTGCAAACAGATGTATGACACAGCGAACGATAACCTGAACGGTCAGCTGACGATTCTGAAATCAACGGTGGAATCCATTGCAATCAGCTTGGGCGAACGGATGACACCATACGTCAAAAAAGCAACCGAGTGGCTGCAGAAGATGGCAGAGAAATTTAATTCACTGTCAGATGAACAGAAAGACCAGGTGGTTAAGATTGCCGGGATTGTGGCAGCAGCAGGTCCTGCATTAATCATATTTGGCAAAATGGTCAGTGCGATTGGAGCACCGATAAAGAAAATAGGTGAGTTTGGCAGAAGTATAAAAGTGGCTGGAGGTCTGTTAAAATGGCTTACATCACCGGCGAACATTGCAATCATGGTGGTAGCTGCGATTGCTGTGGCGGCATTTCTGATCATCAAAAACTGGTCAAAGGTCAAAGTTTTTTTGGCGAACGTAAAAGACTGGTTTTCAAATGCATTTGAGAAAGCAAAGGATATCGTTGAAAAATTTAAAGAAAAGTTTGAACAGGTAAAAGAGGCTGTGCAGCCGATCACAAGTGCATTGTCAGAGGATTTCAAGCGGTGCGTGGATGCTGTGAAGCCGGTACTGGAAAAGTTTAGTGAACTGTTCCAGGCAGTATTTGAAAGGGCACAGCAGAAGTTTGAACATTTCAAAGAAGTTGCCGGACCGATCGCCACCCAGATTGTTGAAGCAATCTCAGATATTGCGGAAACACTGGGACCGATCTTCGAAAAAGGGTTGGGAGTAGCTGCTGAAAGAATCACATCATTTGCTGAAACAGCTACGGAAATATTTGAAAGCGTCATGGGTGTGATCGGAGGCGTTATTGATTTTGTCACAGGTGTATTTACCGGAAACTGGGAAAAGGCATGGCAGGGAGTACAGGACATTTTCGGAAATATCTTTTCGGGACTTGTCGCATTGTTCAAACAGCCGATGAATGACGTGATTTCTGTGATCAACTCGGCGATCAGCAGAATCAACAGCATCCATATTGATATACCTAAATGGGTGCCAGGTGTAGGAGGAAAGACTTTTGCTCCGACGATCGCAACCATTCCGACACTTGCAAAAGGTACACAGAACTGGAAAGGCGGTCTGGTACAGATCTCTGAACGAGGCGGAGAGATTGTGGATCTTCCGAAAGGTTCCAGGGTATATCCCCATGACGAATCTGTACAGAAAGCATATAAAGATGGAGCCAGAAGCGGAAAAGGAACGATACAGGTCAGCATATCCATACCAAAGCTTGCAGATCAGATCATCGTAAGAGAAGACGCAGACATTGAGAAGATAGCAGAAAAACTGGCAGAAAGGCTGGAAAAGATTTCGCAGAATATCGGAGGCGGGGAGATTGAATATATATATTAAATGGTCCAATGACACGGAAAGCATAAAACTGCCGATCAATCCGGAAAGTTTTACACTTTCGGATGGAATGTCGAACACGACCGTAACAGTACACGGATTCGGTGAAATCAACCTGAAAGGCAAGAGGGGATTGAAAGAGATCACTCTTGCCTCGTTCTTTCCCGGACAGGAATATGATTTCGCTCAGGACACCTACAAAGAGCCGTATGAAAATTACATCAAGAAGATTAAGGCACTGTTTGAAAGTAATGAAACCGTCCACCTGATCATTACAGGAACGGATATTGACGGATTTTTCACTATTGATTCCTGGCAGTATGGACACGAGGAGAAAAACAGCGATGTAGCTTACAGTATGACTCTGAAAGAATACCGGATGCCCGGAAGCGAAAACGTGCAAAAGCGGCAGACAAAACAGGCTAAGACCGTAACGCACAAATGGAAAAAAGGGGATACCTGGCAAAAACTCACAAAAAGTAAGCTCGGATCTTCAAAAAAGTGGAAAGATGTGCGGAAAAAGAACCTGACAGTTATTAAAAAAGCAAAGAAAAAGTATCCTAAGAAAAAAGAGAAAGAAGCACTGATCGGATACAAGGTGGTGATAAAAGCGTGATCCGCTTTAGATGGAAGAACAAATGGATTCCGTTTGAAAAAGTAGAGTGGAGTGGGACAGACACACAATGTTCCAGGAAGATAACGGTTACACTTCTGCATAATCCGTATGACAGCACAGTGGAAGATCTTAAGATTAAATTAGGTGATCTGGTGTATCTGTATGACGGAACGACACAACTGTTTGTAGGAACAGTTACAACGAGGGAAAAAACGGTGGAGATTGGGACAGCAACTTATACAGCGATGGATTTCATGCATCACCTGTTACGATCCAAAGCCACAAAAAAGTTTAAAAAACTGTCTCCGGAAAAGATTACGGCAAAGATCTGTAAGGATCTGCAAATAAAAACAAGTGGTCTGGCATCCACGAAAGTAAGCATACCGAAGCTGATATTTGAAGACAAGACCTATTACGACATGATTATTGAAGCATACCGGAAAGCAAAAAGCAAAACCGGGGAAAAGTATATGCCAGTGATGAAAGGCAACAAGGTCAGCGTGGCAGTCAAAGGTACCGATTCCGGTGTTGTGATCACACAGGGGATCAATGTGACGGATGCTACCTATACAGATACACTTGACAATATGGTCAACGTTGTAAATATCTATAACGATTCCATGAGGAAAGTCGGGCAGGTAAAAAATAAAAAGAATATCAACACTTATGGTGTGTACCAGGAAACAGAAAAACAGGAAAAAGGCAAGGATGCCAAAAAGAGTGCAAAAGCAAAGCTTACCGGCATAACAAAAGAATGTAGCATAGAAGCGATCGGAGATGTGCGGGCAATATCCGGAAAGAGTATCACAGTAAAAGAAAAGGCAACCGGACTGAATGGAAAGTTCTATATCAAGACGGATACACACACATTTGAAAACAATGTGCACACAATGAAACTGGATCTTTCCTGGAAGAATACCATGGAAGACGGAGAAGGCACATCGAAAGAGTCCCAGAAGAAAGAACTGAAAAATGCCGCAAAATGTTATTATCTGGCAAATTCTACCGTATATCATTCGGTGAAAAGCTGTAGTGCCTGCAAAGGGAAAACTCCGACAGAAACGACTGTACAGAAGATCAAGCAGATCAAGATCACACAAGGTACAAATAAGGGCAAACGGAAGTACAAGCCGTGTTCAAAATGCTGGATTACATAGGAGGGATGATGAACCCATATGAAAAAATAATCAATACTATGCGAAAAGAAGCTGGAAGAATAGAGAGAACATCCGATATCCGGATGTGCGAAATGACATCCGGGACAACCTGCGAAATAGATGGAATAGAACTGGATGCTGATGATCTGGTTGTAAACGCAGATCTGAAAGGAAAGCTGAAACAGGGCGATAAGGTTCTGATGGCCAGAGTATCCGAAGATACCTATGCAATTCTTATGAAGGTGGTGAGCATATAATGTTTCCGTTTGACATTGAGGATGAGGAAGCGATGCCGGAAATCGAAGAAGAAAAAGAACTGGAAGAGTACGAAGTTGATTTTGAAAGCGGAAAACTTACCGGGAGAAAGATCAGCGGAAAAGAAGCTGTAAAACAATGGATCCATATTGCACTGTCAATAGACCGATACCATTATACGCAATATTCCTGGGAGTATGGTTCTGAACTGAGAGAACTGATCGGGAAACACTACGATGAGGCGTATATTATGACAGAGGCGAAGAGGATGGTGGAAGAAGCAGTTATGCAGAACGAAAAAATAACCGGAATCCGGGATTTCAAGTGCAGCATGAAATGCAGTACGCTGACCATGAGTTTTACAGCTGAAACAATATACGGAGAAATCGAGGTGAGCGAAAATGTATGAAGATCGAGTATTTGATACCATCATGGAAGAAATGATGGCAGCGTTTGGCCGGGATGTAAGGACCGATGAAGGATCGCTTGCCTACAATGCCTGTGCGAAAATCGCAGAAAAGCTGGAAGAGATTTACGGTGATATGGATGAACTGAATGACAATATTCTTCCAGATACACAGGATGACTGGCATCTGATCGAATACGGAAAAGAGCGTGGAATCACATACCATTCTGCGACACAGGCAGTTGTCAGGGCAGTGTTTCATCAGGAGATAGAGATCGGTGAAAGATTTACATGCGGAGATTATACCTATGAAGTTATAGAACAGATAGAAGGTTATACGTACCAGATGATCTGTGAGAAAGAAGGGACAGAAACTAATACGACAATCGGAAAACTGGAACCGGCAGAGTATGTAGAAAATTATCAGGGTGGTGAGATCACAGAAATTCTGAAAAAAGGCACGGATGATGAGGACATCGAAGAATTCCGAAAAAAGGTAATAGAAACCTTCAAAACAACCGCATTCTGTGGAAATAAGGCAGATTACCGAAGATACATTAATCAGTTGAAAGGTATTGGAGGGTGCAAACCAAGAAGAAGACAGGCAGGAGAAGCCCAGATTGATATCTACATAATATCGGATGACTTTAGCGTACCGGATGCCGAAACGGTAAAAAATGTGCAGGAAGCGGTTGATCCGGAAGATAGCCACGGAGAAGGAAGTGGTATGGCACCGATCTGTCATACAGTACATATTTCAGGCGTAACAAAAACATCGGTGACCATCCAGACAAAAGTGACATATGACTCTGGATATTCGACAGCGACCAGCAAAACACAAATCGAAACAGCTGTGAAAACCTATCTCAGGGAGCTGTGCGAGTCCTGGGAAGCAAAAGAAGAAACGGATATGATCGTCAGACTGAGCCAGATAGAAGCAAGGATCCTCAATGTAGAGGGTGTAGCAGATGTAGAAGCAACTACAATCAACGGAAAAGCAGGAAATCTGGCATTAAGTTTTGAAAAGATCCCAGTATTGGAGGCAGTAAATATTGTTTGAAGCACCAGAAATTATCAGAAACATACCGGATATCAAAGCAATCTATGATATGAACGAAAAACAGGGCGAAAATCTTGAAACGGAAGTGGAAAGGATGGATAACAACCTGTTTCTTGAAAGCATGGATGAAGCAATGACGGCACGCTGGGAAGCAATGCTTGAGATCACAAAAGCCGATAATGATACCTTGCAAGACAGGAGATTTCGTATCAAATCCAGAGTATTGGAGAGAAGGCCATATACAGAAAAGGCAATTGGAGAAAGGCTAAAGCTTCTGTGCCCGGATGGTTTTTCAGTGTCCGTAGATGAAAAACGGCAGCAGGTAACGATAAAACTTGCACTGAAATCACAGAAAATGGTAGATGATGTGAAAAAATATATGGAAGATATCCTGCCGTTGAATATGACGTTCAGCATAGATGTCCTGTGGAACCAGTACAAAATTTTAACAGGAAAACGATATGCAGACATTACAAAGTATACATACGGAGAGCTGAGAGAGAAGGTGATAGTGTGAAATATACAGAAAAATTGAACTTAAAAAAGCCGGAAGAAGAGGATTTTATTTCGGTGAGCGATTACACGGACAATATGGAGATCATTGATCAGGCAGTAACAGATGCCAGTCAGAAAGCAGACGATGCCGCATCTGCCGCTGCAAGTGCGACTACAGCGGCACGAAATGCACAGGCAGCCGCAAGAGAAGCAACAGGAAGTGCACAGAGTGCAATCATAGCAGCAGAAGAGGCGAAAAAAGCAGCAGATGCAAATGAAAAAGAACTGGGAAATAAAGTGACTGCCGAAAAAGGAAAAGGGCTTTCGGAATGCAATTACACGAAAGAAGAAAAAAATAAGCTGGCAGGAATCCAGACAATGCAGGGAACAGACGGTGAAGAAAACGGAAAAGAAGGACTTGTACCCGCACCAGAGGCAGATGATGCAGGAAGGTTCCTGCACTCCTCGGGAACATGGTCACCAATATGGTTGGAGTATGTTACAGCAGCAAGACTCATGAAAGTGGCGTGGAATGGCGGAAGCAGTGCTGTGATAATTCCGGAAGCTAATACTGGTAATGCCGGCCTGATGCCAGCTTCAATATACGATAGAATGAGGACAATACAGTCAATTGACGGCGTGGATTTTAGTGGGACAGAAACCGTATCCCACTATGCAGTGTGCGATACATCGGGAGCAACGACTGCAAAGGCGGTGACAATAACAGGATTCAAGCTAATAGCTGGTGCACGGATCACAGTACGATTCAATTACGCCAACACGGCCACAAATCCAACACTGAACGTCAATGCCACCAGAGCGAAGCCGATCTACTACAAAAACAGCAATATCCCGGCAGAACTGATCGAGCAGTACACAGTCCTGGAACTGGTCTACAGCGGATCATACTGGTACGTGGTCGGAAACATGAATATCCTGACCAAGGGTGACAGCATAAGCGTTGAATGTTTCACAGCAGGCTATGTGACATCCATGGGACAGGAGGTGCAGTTCTGTATCCCGGTATCGACACCGATTGTCGGTTGCAGTTCTGTCAAGATAGAATCAGCAACTGGACTGCAGATCAGGCAGAACGGAAATTATGTCTATGGCGGGAATGCATCCACGCTGGTAGCGGCGTCCTCTTACAGGGGCGTTATTAACCGAAACATGGTTTCTGTTGCTGCCACCATGCCGAACACGACAAACGCAGTCAATAATGCACCGTGTGGTGTGCGTGCGGCGTTGAAACTGACATTTTCGTAACAATCAATTACAGAAAGCAGGTGAGAAATACATGATAACAGCAATCATAGATGCAGGGCAGCATTACTGCCAAGCAGTCAGCGACCTGTGGCAGTGGGATTATGGACAGACACTGCGGATCCAGGGCGTGAAGCTCCCGGCGGCGGTCGAGGTTCAGTTTTCGACAACAGAGCGGATCGGCGAAACAGTCACCAGAATTGGTGTGACGAAAGAGGGGGTTACTGAGGTACCTATCCCAGATACACTGCTGGAGGGAAACGGAGCGTCACATGATTATGTGATCTATGCGTTCATATATGTGGAAAATGCTGCTTCCGGAAAGACAGAGCATAAGATTGCCATGAACGTCCGGGCAAGACCGAAACCGGAAGCCCATGCCACACCGGAAGAAGGGGAACTGTTTCGCCAGGCAATTGCGACGGTCAGTGAATCGGCAGACAGGGCGGAGAGTGCCAGGGATTTAGCTGGGGGATCAGCGAGAACGGCACAGGGGAGTGCAGAAATCGCAGAACAGGCAAAAAACGAAGCAGTAAAAGCCGCTGAAAGCATAAAAAATACCAAAGTCCCGACCAAAACGAGCGAGCTGGAGAACGACAGCCATTTCCTGACAGCAGATACAGAAATCAGCTGGGGAAGAAAAGCGGATACGACAATAGGAGAACAAAGTGTGGCTCTTGGTGTGAACGTTGAAGCATCAGGATACCAGTCTCATGCAGAAGGATATGGTACAACAGCATCAGACCGATGTTCGCATGCCGAAGGATACAGTGCAAGAGCAGAGAGCGTAAGCTCTCATGCAGAAGGAATGGGTACGACAGCAAGTGGATACAGTTCTCATGCAGAAGGAATGAGTACGACAGCAAGTGGAAAAAATTCACATGCAGAAGGATACAATGCAAGAGCATTAAGTTACTGTTCACATGCTGAGGGTCTTTTGACAACAGCAAGTGGAGAAAAATCTCATGCAGAAGGAAATGAAACAACAGCAAGTGGAAAAAATTCACATGCAGAAGGAAATGAAACAACAGCATCAGGACTATGTTCACATGCAGAAGGAGAAAGAACAAGAGCATCAGGAGTTCATTCTCATGCAGAAGGAAGTAATACAACAGCAAGTGGAAAAAATTCACATGCAGAAGGAAGTAGTGCAGTAGCATTAGGATACTGTTCTCATGCAGAGGGAGAAGCTACAATAGCGAGGGGAAATCACTCTCATGTGCAAGGAATATACAACGTTGAAGATATAAATAATAAGTATGCCCATATCGTAGGCAATGGAACAGGTATAACTGCAAGAAAAAACATCCACACACTCGATTGGAAAGGCAATGCAGAATATGCAGGTGATGTTGCGGCAACTGTCAATGAGAAAAGGGTATCTATGTCTACATTAGCGGATATTTTCTTGCAGCCAGGAGCAGCTGCACATAATGCAATCTGCAGAGGGAAAAAACTGGGCAACGCACTGACAAGTGCGATGCTTGCGAGCATCAGGGACGGCAGTTTCAATGATTTATATGTGTGTGATTACATTGAAACAGAAGATAACATTTACCGTTTCATGGATTTTGATTACTTTCTGGGATGTTGTTCAAGTGCATCTGGTGGGAGAATCGAAAAACATCATGCCATCCTGGTTCCAGACAAGGTAATGAGCAGCAGTGCCATTGATAACTATCCGGAGGCAACCCAACCGAAAGAAACGCACATGTACGTGAACAAACTGCCGGAGATTACCCAGACACTGAAGGGCATATTCGGAAACGATAACGTTGCCATGATGGACAGGGTCATCACCAAAACAGTTAATGGCGAATCGACAGGCTGGGACTGGGTGAATGTCGGAGCAGACCTGCTCACAGAAGTAATGGTAATGGGACATAGTTCATGGGGACAATGGGTAGGATTCCAGACGGGGATAATGAAAGGACAGCTTGCTGGATTCCGTTACAGCCACTCCTTGATGTGTTCAAACGAAGACTACTGGTTACGGGACAAGCGGTCGGCTACAAACTATGCACTGATTAGCTCTGATGGTTATTCGAGCAGTGACACTGGAAGTCTGCAACACGGAGTCAGACCATTTTTTGTTATATGGTAGGAAACAGTATTCCGGTGGGAATTACTGGCTCCGGAATTTGCAATTACAGGAGAAAACAGATAAAGAAAGGATGATTATAAATGATGAACAAAATTATTATGTTACTTGCGGGCAATTCATTTTTCCGCATTTTGCTGATCGCAGTCACACTGGACACAATCCTTGGGGTACTCCGGGCGATCAAAGAGCACAAGTTTAATTCCTGCGTGGGCATCGATGGGGCAATCCGCAAATCAGCCATGTTGCTGTCTGTATGCCTGTTGATGGCAGTGGATGTGATTCTGAATATCAATGTGTTGTTTATGATACCACAGGATTACATCGAGCTATTGGGAATACATAAACTTGGAATCTGCGAATTTTTCAGCATTCTTTTCATATTATATGAAATCGTGAGCGTATTGAAGAATATGACACTGTGCGGTTTGCCGGTGCCGGCAAAAATTAAACGCTGGGTGCAGAAATTCCTTGAGGATATGACAGAAGAGCTTCCGGAAGAGAACAGGACAGGGAACGCATGAACAATTTAAGCAAAGCAGAATAAAAAAAGCAAAGAGGGCGTGAAAGCGTC
>NZ_JAJEQE010000053.1 GCF_020687205.1 Hominisplanchenecus faecis | reverse complement strand
CAGTGATTCTGAGAAGAATATGTCAGCTTTCGCTGACCAGAATCACGCACCAAGTCTCACGTGCGTTCGACTTGAAACGATTTAAACAGGAAAAGAACCATTGCAAAAAAACGGGATTTTCAGTTTTTGCAGTGGTTCTTTTTCTAAGTATAATGTTAAAGTCAGAAGAGATTGTACAATTACTTTTGACACCCACATCATCTATAAAAAAAGTATAAAATACAAAAAAATGAGAAAACATGAGAAAATACGAGGAATAAAAAGAATTAAAGAGAATATAAATAAATATACGAAAATAATTCCGCTTGCACATTTTGAGGAAGTTCACTATTATATGTACTAAAGTTAGCACTCGATAAAAGTGAGTGCTAATAACATGATAAATAAGGCGATTATAATTTAAGGAGGAATATAAAATGAAGTTAGTACCATTAGGTGACAGAGTTGTATTAAAACAGTTTGAAGCAGAAGAGACAACAAAGTCCGGTATTATTCTGGCAAGCAAATCTCAGGAAAAACCACAGGAAGCAGAAGTTGTTGCAGTCGGACCTGGCGGAATGGTAGACGGCAAAGAAGTAACCATGCAGGTGAAAGTCGGAGATAAAGTTATCTATTCAAAATATGCAGGAAATGAAGTAAAACTGGAAGACGAAGAATATATCATCGTAAAACAGAATGATATTCTGGCAGTTGTTGAATAACAGGATAGATTAAATCAAGAATTAACTGGAGGTTGATTGATATGGCAAAGGAAATTAAATACGGTTCAGAAGCAAGAACAGCACTGGCAGCAGGTGTTGATAAACTGGCAAATACAGTAAAAGTAACACTTGGACCGAAAGGAAGAAACGTTGTTCTGGATAAACAGTATGGTGCTCCGCTGATTACAAACGACGGTGTTACCATTGCAAAGGAGATCGAGCTGGAAGATGCATTCGAGAACATGGGTGCACAGCTGGTAAAAGAAGTTGCTACCAAGACCAATGATGTAGCAGGTGATGGTACCACAACTGCTACCGTTCTGGCTCAGGCAATGATCCAGGCAGGTATGAAAAATCTGGCAGCAGGTGCAAACCCGATCATCCTGCGTAAAGGTATGAAAAAAGCAACACAGGCAGCTGTGGATGCTATCGCAGCTATGAGCAGCAAAGTAAACGGCAAACATCAGATGGCAAGAGTAGCAGCTATTTCCGCAGGTGATGATGAAGTCGGAAATATGGTAGCAGATGCCATGGAAAAAGTTTCCAATGATGGTGTTATCACGATTGAAGAGTCCAAGACCATGAAAACAGAACTGGATCTGGTAGAAGGTATGCAGTTTGACCGCGGCTATATTTCCGCATACATGGCAACCGATATGGAAAAAATGGAAGCTGTCTTGGATGATCCGTACATCCTGATCACAGACAAAAAGATTTCCAATATCCAGGAGATTCTGCCGCTGCTGGAGCAGATTGTACAGTCCGGTAAGAAACTGCTGATCATCGCAGAGGATATCGAAGGAGAAGCTCTGACGACTCTGATTCTGAACAAACTGCGTGGTACTTTCCAGGTAGTCGGTGTAAAAGCTCCAGGTTATGGTGACAGAAGAAAAGAAATGCTCAAAGATATCGCAATCCTGACCGGCGGTGAAGTCATTTCCGAAGAACTGGGACTGGAACTGAAAGATACACAGATCAGCCAGCTTGGACGTGCAAAATCTGTCAAAGTGAAAAAAGAGAATACCGTTATCGTTGACGGAATGGGCGATAAGAAAGAAATCGAAAACAGAATCGCACAGATCAAAGCTACGATCGAAGTTACAACTTCTGAATTTGATAAAGAAAAACTGCAGGAGAGACTTGCGAAACTGGCAGGCGGCGTAGCAGTGATCCGTGTCGGTGCAGCTACCGAAACAGAGATGAAAGAAGCAAAACTGCGTATGGAAGATGCTCTGAATGCAACAAGAGCAGCCGTAGAAGAAGGCATTGTAGCAGGAGGCGGATCTGCATACATCCATGCATCCAAGGAAGTTGCAAAACTGGTAGATACTCTGGAAGGAGATGAGAAGACCGGTGCATCCGTGATCCTCAAAGCACTGGAAGCTCCACTGCATCAGATCGCTGCAAATGCAGGACTGGAAGGAGCTGTTATCATCAACAAAGTAAGAGAATCTGAGGTAGGTGTCGGATTTGATGCATACAATGAGAAATATGTAAACATGGTAGAAGAAGGAATCCTGGATCCTGCAAAAGTGACAAGAAGTGCACTGCAGAATGCAACCAGTGTTGCATCCACTTTCCTGACAACTGAATCCTGTGTTGCGAACATCAAAGAAGAAACACCAGCAATGCCGGCAGGCGGAGCCCCGGGAATGGGCGGAATGATGTAATAAAAGAACCGAGCTAAGAAAAAGCGGTTACAGAGAACAAATCTGTAACTGCTTTTTTTAAAAATTCCTTTTACAAGATGAGAATTTCGTGTATAATAAAAAACAAGGCATATAATAGTATGAAATCAGAAGAAAGCAGGAAGAAAATGTATGAAGGATTGGTACACAGAAAAAAGAGTCTCAAGATCCATTTTCGGTTCCATTCTGGAGTATGAATACCTGTATCTGAATGGAGAGCTGGATATTGACTGCATTTACCTGAAAAAGAGACGGGAACACATCGGTACTTACAAAGTGGCGGATATGGAAGCTCTGTTTCCGCTGGATGCAAAACGTTTTCGAGAATATCGAAAAGATAAGAACATCAAGATCAGAGACTGTTCCGCCGGGCGAAGAGGCATGCGGTATGGCATGCTGATACCGAGAGCGGAGCAGAAGGATCTGCTGATTTTTGAACCAGATCAGGGAATGCTCCTGGATATGCAAAGACGTTCTCCGGGAAAAGTACAATTTGCCTGAAAACAGGGTTGACAGGTTTCGACAAATTTGATAAACTTGACAACTAACAACAGATGTTAGAAATTCAGGAAAGAAAGTGAGGATAATAAAATGGGTACGATTATAGGCGAAGGTATTACTTTTGATGATGTACTCCTTGTGCCGGCCTATTCGGAAGTGATTCCGAATCAGGTGGATCTGTCTACTTATCTGACAAAGTCTATCAGACTGAATATCCCGATGATGAGTGCAGGAATGGACACAGTTACGGAACACAGAATGGCGATTGCGATGTCACGACAGGGCGGCATTGGTATTATACATAAAAATATGTCCATTCAGGAGCAGGCAGAGGAAGTTGATAAGGTAAAACGTTCTGAAAATGGTGTTATCACGGATCCGTTTTATTTATCCCCTGACAATACACTGGAAGAAGCAAACAATCTGATGGCAAAGTTCCGTATTTCCGGTGTGCCGATTACAGAAAACGGAAAACTGGTAGGTATCATCACAAACCGTGATCTGAAGTTTGAAGAGGATTTCAGCAAAAAGATCAAAGAATCCATGACTTCTGAAAACCTCATCACTGCAAAAGAAGGTATCACACTGGAAGAGGCAAAAAAGATCCTTGCAAAAGCAAGAAAAGAGAAACTGCCGATCGTGGATGATAACTTTAATCTCAAAGGACTGATCACGATCAAGGATATTGAAAAACAGATCAAGTATCCGCTCTCTTCCAAAGACTCCAAAGGCCGTCTGCTGTGCGGTGCTGCACTTGGTATCACAGCAAACGTTCTAGATCGTGCACAGGAGCTGGTAAATGCACATGTCGATGTCGTTGTTCTGGACTCTGCACACGGACATTCTGCAAACGTTCTGAACTGTGTTCGCATGATCAAAGAGAAATTCCCGGATTTGCAGGTTATCGCAGGTAACGTGGCAACAGCAGAAGCTACAAAGGCATTGATTGAAGCCGGAGCAGATGCAGTCAAAGTTGGTATCGGACCTGGTTCTATCTGTACAACACGTGTGGTTGCAGGTATCGGTGTACCGCAGATCACAGCTGTTATGGACTGCTACAGTGTTGCAAAAGAGTATGGTATCCCGATTATCGCAGATGGCGGTATTAAGTACTCCGGAGATATGACAAAAGCGATCGCAGCCGGTGCGAATGTTTGTATGATGGGAAGCATGTTTGCTGGATGTGATGAGAGCCCGGGAACATTTGAACTGTACCAGGGAAGAAAATATAAAGTATACCGTGGTATGGGATCTATCGCAGCAATGGAAAACGGAAGCAAAGACCGTTACTTCCAGTCTGATGCGAAGAAGCTGGTACCGGAAGGTGTTGAAGGACGTGTAGCTTATAAGGGAAGCGTAGAAGATACCGTATTCCAGCTGATGGGCGGTCTTCGTTCCGGTATGGGTTACTGCGGAGCAAAAGATATTGAATATCTGAAAGAGAACGGAAGATTTATCAAGATTTCTGCAGCATCTCTGAAAGAATCTCATCCGCATGATATTCATATCACAAAAGAGGCACCAAACTACAGCGTTGATGAATAAAAGCGGAACAGGCGGATTTCCCGAAAAAGGAATCCGCCTTTCTTTTTTGCACGCCGGCGAGAGTGAAAGCAGACTGCAATTATCGCATTTTACATTGGAGGCAGATATGTGGGAGAACGACAGAAGCCGAAGAAAAATGGAAGAGAGGAAAAGGCAAATTCAAAAAAGAATCACCGTATCGGCGATTTTGACAGCAGTTGTTCTGGTACTGTTTTTTGTCTTTTTCTTTCACAGGAACACCGGTACGAAAAAAATGACATACCAGAAGGCAGGGATGGATGCATGGGAGCAGTATGATATCGGAGATCCTGTAAAACAGGTTCCACAGCCGGAGCTTGATGTGCAGCTTCTGACTGTCAACGAATACTCCAGACCAGGGATTGCAACCGATGGAGTGCGTGGTGTGGTGGTTCATTATACGGCTAATCCAGGAAGTACCGCACAGAATAATCGGGATTATTTTGAAAGCCTCAAGGACACCGGAGAAAATCAGGTCAGCAGCAATTTTATCATCGGACTGGACGGAGAGATCATTCAGTGCATTCCGACAAATGAGATCGCCTATGCATCTAACAACCGCAACAACGATACAGTGTCCATTGAATGTTGTCATCCGGATGAGTCAGGAGCGTTCCAGGAGGTGACGTATCAGTCTCTTGTGGAGCTGGTTGCATTTCTGTGCGGAAAGTTTAATCTGACGATGGACAATGTGATCCGCCATTATGATGTTACCGGAAAAGACTGTCCAAAGTATTTTGTGGAGCATGAAGATGCATGGAATGCATTTAAAGAAGATGTGGCAAAGTATATTGAAGAAAATGGAAATTAATCCAAAAATCTGAACAGTAGAAATATGCAGCCATTATAAGAACAGGAAGAGAAGACAGGTATAGAAAGGAAAGGTATGGTTAAAGATATATATGAAAGTATTTGCAGGGGAGAAGATGTCCGGGCAAATCTGATCTGTTTAAAGCAGCTGATAGCAGATAAGAAAGAAAAAAGTGCATTTGCTTATATGCTGGCAGGTGATTTTCGAAAACTGGCAGCTCTATTAAAGGATAAAGACGCCAAGATACGGAAAAATGCAGCACTGATCCTCGGAGAATTGGAATCCGAAGATGTTCTTCCGTGGCTCTACGAAGCCTATGAGAAAGAAAAACAGCTCTTTGTCCGAGAGTCTTATTTAAAAGCGATGGAAAAACTGAATTTTTCACAGATGCTTCCCAAATTAAAGAAAAGACAGAAAACATTGCAGGAAGAACTGCTCTATGCGGCAGACGAGGGGAAAAAACATCTCCAGAAAGAAGCAGCCGTTCTTTCCCGCATGATCTTAAAATATGAAAAGCCAAAACATCATACATTCTGTGGGGGAAAGACGGAAGATGTGATCCTTTTGTGCAATCGAAATAACCGCCAGATCACAGCCAGACAGATCCAGACTGGTGAAGTCTCCATGCTTGCCGGAGGCGTTCGCATTCAGGGGGCAGATCTGCAGGAAATCGCGAAAATACGAACCTGGCAGGAGCTCCTATTTCCGCTTCACGGAAAAGTGGAACGGGAGTATACGGCGGAGGCGGCGGCACAGACGGTATGGAACACCGAGATCATGGAACTGCTTCAAAGTCTGCATGAGGAAAAAGGAGCGTTTCTGTTTCGCATCGAGTACAAAGGTTCTCTGGATGAACGCAAAAAAAGCGAATTTGTGAAAAAAACGGCATCTTTGCTGGAAGAAAAAAGCGAACGGATGCTGATCAATTCCATTTCGGATTATGAAATTGAAATCCGCATTGTCGAGAGCAAAAAAGGTGGTTATCTGCCGTTTCTGAGGCTGTATACGATGGAAGATGAACGTTTTGTTTATCGAAAAGAGAGCATTGCCGCTTCCATTGCCCCGGTGAATGCAGCACTGATCATGCAGATCGCCGGAGACTATCTGAAAGAAAATGCACAGGTACTCGATCCGTTCTGCGGTGTCGGAACCATGCTGATCGAACGCAAGTATTTTCGTTCTGCCGATCCGTTGTATGGTGTTGATATCTATGCGGAAGGGATTCAGAAAGCAAGAGACAATACTGCGGTGACGAAAATGCCGATCCATTATATTGCCAGAGACTTCTTTACCTTTGAACATGACTATCTGTTTGATGAACTGATTACAGATATGCCGGCTTCCGCAGATGAAGCATTCTATAGGACATTTTTTAAAAAAGCAGAAACGCTTTTAAAGAGAGGAGCTGTTCTTGTGCTGTATAATCGTCAGGGAACACTACTTGAAGAAATGTGCCGCAGACAGAATAATCTTACGATACTGAAGACGGCAGTGCTGAATGAACGGCAGAACAGTAAAGTAGTGGTCGCAAAACTGCAGGAGGCGTAAAATGGAACATGTAAAAAAACGAGAAGAAATTTCAAAAGAATTTACCTGGGCACTGGAAGATTTATATCAGGATCAGGCAGCATGGAGTGAAGATCTTGAAAAAATCCGAAAACTGGCACAGGAGCTGTATTCCTGCAAAGGAACGCTTGTGGAAGGTGCAGAAAATCTGAAAAAGGCACTGAATTTTTACAGTGAACTGAATCAGAGATTCGAAAAAGCATATGTATATGCAAATCAGCTTCTGCATCAGGATATGGCAAATGGCGAAAGCCAGAAATGTTCCGGGCAGGTACAGGTGCTGATGAATCAGGTCAATGAAGTGTCTGCCTTTCTGGAGCCGGAGATTTTGAAGATTCCGGATGAAAAATTAACGGAGTATCTGGCGGATGAGCCTTTCTCGGAATATCGACGATTTTTGGAAGAAATCCTGCGAACAAAAGAGCACAGTCTCAGTGAAGAGAAAGAAGAACTTCTGGCAAGGGTAAGTGAACTTGGCCGTGCCCCTTCTAATATTTACGGTATGTTTAATAATGCAGATATTACCTTTCAGCCGGTAAAAGATGAAAATGGAAATGAGCAGCCGCTGACGCAGGAACGCTATGTACATTATCTGGAAAATAAAAACAGAGAGATCCGAAAAGAAGCGTTTACAAACCTGTATAGCGGCTACAAAGGGTTTGCAAATACGATTGCGGCCGTTTTTGATGCAAATGTGCGTCAGGCAGCTTTTTTTGCAAAAGAACGCAAATACAGTTCTTCTCTGGAAGCAGCACTGGATGGCGGAAATATTCCAATCAGTGTTTATACTAATTTGATTCGCACCGTAGAAGAACATCAGCAGCCGATGCAGCGTTATCTGGAACTGAGAAAAAGGCTGCTGGGCGTAGAACAGCTTCATATGTATGATGTCTATGTTCCGATGATTGAAAAGACCGAGAAAAAATATTCTTTCGAAGAGGCAAAACATATGGTGCTGAATGCACTTTCCGTTCTTGGAAGCGAATACACAGGCCTGCTTGAGAAAGGATTTCATGAGCGTTGGATCGATATTTATGAAAATGAGGGAAAGCGTTCAGGAGCCTATTCCTGGGGAGCTTATGGAACGCATCCGTATGTCCTTCTGAACTATCAGGGAAATTTAAACCATGTATTTACGCTGGCCCATGAAATGGGGCACGCTCTGCATTCTTGGTATTCCGATCATGCCCAGAATTATCTGAATGCCGGATATCGCATATTTGTTGCAGAAGTGGCATCTACCTGTAACGAGGCACTGCTGATCCATGATCTGATGGAAAAGACCGAAGATAAAAAAGAAAAGGCATATCTGATCAATTATTTCCTGGAGCAGTTTCGCACAACTCTGTATCGTCAGACCATGTTTGCACATTTTGAGCAGGAAATGCATCAGAAAGTGGAACAGGGCGAAACACTGACAGCGGATGTGTTGTGCGATGCTTACTATGCATTAAATCAGAAATACTATGGAGAAGCAATGGTTTCGGATGATCTGATCCGCTATGAGTGGGCAAGGATTCCACATTTTTACACACCGTTTTATGTTTATCAATATGCGACCGGATTTTCAGCGGCCATTGCGATCAGCACCAAGATCCTTGCAAAGGAAGAAGGGATTGTTGAGAAATATAAAGCCTTTTTAAGCGGTGGCTGTTCTATGGATCCGATCGACCTGCTGAAACTCTGTGGTGTTGATATGGAAAAGAAAGAACCGGTAGAAGAGGCATTGAAGGTGTTTGAACAATATCTTACAGAACTGGAAAAACTCGTATAAAAATGGGAGATGTGCAGTGAAAGGCACATCTCCTTTTTAAGCGGCGGATTGCAGAGGTACTTATCCGGATATCTTATTTTAATACAAATTTATGGATGATCTCGGCAACGCCGTCGTGGTTGTTGTCATTTTCTGTGATATAGTCAGCAGCCTGCTTCACTTCTTCTTCGGCATTTCTCATAGCACAGCCGATATGGGCGGCCCGGATCATGGAAATATCATTTTCGGCATCTCCGGCAGCAATGGTATTACACAGTGGGATTCCGGTGTATTCACAGAGAAAACGAACGGCAGAGCCCTTGTCAATACCGGGAGCGACGTGCTCCAGGTATTCATTGCTGGAGAAGAAACGGTTGATCTTGCCGTCTGCAAAGTCAGCGGTCTTTTCGAGATAATCACGGAGATGCTCCTTGTTTTCATAATTTACAACCAGCACTTTGACCGGTTCTGATTTCAGAAAAGCGGTCACATCCGGAACGACTTTGTATGGAATCTTGACGATGGAAGAGTAGCGTTTTACCTCTTCGGTATCGTGCTCCGTAACGATCTCACTGTCGGAATAGGTCTGGCAGTGAAGACCGCACTGAAGGGCTTCGTCAAAAATGCGGCGAACGAGCGGCATTGCAAGCGGTTTTTTGAAAATACTCTTTTTGCGGTACATATCGTAGATTTCACCGCCGTTAAAAGAAATCACAAAACAGCCCTTTTTCGTAAAACCAAGTTCTTTTGCCTGCATGATCGCACTGGCAAGAGGGCGGCCGGTGGAGATCACGATATGGTGTCCGGCTGCAAGAGCCTCTTCGATCGCCTGACAGTTGCCGGCAGAAAAAGTCTTTTCGTCGGTAAAGAGCGTTCCGTCCAGATCCAGGAAAACTGCCTTGGTATTTTTTTCTTTTTCCATTAATTCTTCCAGGGCATCGTCACTGTCGCTGATCCACACATCTTCTTCTTTGGCAGTAAGGCCGAGATATTCACGCAAAGTACATGCTTCATCACTGAAGTTCCATTTGTCTGTTAAAGAAAAGATATCATCAAATGGGACTTCTCCCATCATAAAACGTTCTCTGAATTTCATCATAAAAACTCCTTTTAGTATTGTCTGTCACGATGTTTTCTGAGGTTCTCAAAAGTCGTGTCCGGTATGCGAAGATTGCCGCGTCCCACACCCAGATCAATCCCCGGTATATTGCTGCCGTGAAAATCAGAACCACCGGAAACGGCAAGTCCCATAACCTGGGCGAGCCGGCGTACACGGTTTTCCTGAGAAACCGAGTGACGTGAATACATGGCTTCGATCCCGTTGAGGCCTTCTGGCTTCAGGGTACGGATCAGTTCCTTTAACTGAGAATCAGAAAGGTGGTACTGCATTGGATGTGCAAGGACGGCAATTCCATCCAGTTTATGGATCAGGTGCACGGCCATTGCCGGGGTTACCTTTTCGCGTGGGACAAAACAAGGTCCGTCATTTCCAATATAATGAAAAAAAGCATCATTCATAGATGGAATACAGCCCTTTTCATATAAAAAACGTGCGAAATGTGCTCTTGTCAGAACGGCATCACCAAACATTTCCTGCAAAGCCTCGATAGTGATCGGAAATCCACAGTCGGCAAGCTTTTCAGCCATTTTACGATTCCGTTCAAAACGGGCATTGCGGAAATGATCCAGTTCCTGGCAGAAAGAAGTATCGTGCCAGTCAAAATCGAGTCCAACGATATGGATATCCTGACCATTGTATTCAGTAGAAAACTCAATGCCGGAAATGACTTTTATTGGTTTGTCCTCGGCAGCCTGAAATGCCTCACCGAGACCATCTACGGTGTCGTGATCGGTCAGAGCGAAAGCCGTAAGATGATTTTCCATGGCATGTTCTACCAGCTGCGTTGGTGTCAGTGTTCCGTCTGAAAAGGTAGAATGAACATGAAGATCGATCATAATTAAGAACCTCCCTTTGCAGAAATAATCATCAGTTGTCTTTTATCCGGATCTGCCGCGAGACATTCAGGGCGATTCCCATTTCCGTCATCAGGAAGAGAATCGAAGTACCGCCGTAACTGATAAATGGGAGCGTAACACCGGTTGTAGGAATCACGTTCAATACAACGGCAATATTCAGAATGACCTGCAAAGCGATATGTGCAAAAATACCGGTAACGATCAGAGAACCGAGCAGATCTGGTGCATTCTGTGCGATAAACATCAGTCGGTACAGCAGAAAAACAAACAGGATGGTCAGAAGAACAGCACCAAAGAGTCCAAGTTCTTCGCAGATGATCGAAAAGATCATATCATTCTGAGCTTCCGGGATAGACTGGATTTTCTGAGTACTGTTGCCAAGACCCTTGCCGAACAGACCGCCGGAGCCGATGGCGTATAATCCCTGAAGTACCTGATAGCCGCCGCCATCGGAATATTTTTCCGGATCGATCCATGCAAGGACACGGTTGAAACGGAAGTTTCCACTTGCACCAAGCGAAGAAACATATCCACGCACGCCTACGATACCGACAGGAAGACCAATGCCGGCTGTGAGAACAAACGGTGCAGTCTTTGGATGTGCAACAAAAATCAGTGCACAGGTAATGCCGAGGATGATGATGGCGGTACTTAAGTTTTCGGTAAATTTCCAGGTCAGAAGGAACGTAAGTGCACCAAAAGCAAAAAGAACAGCCGGTGCCTTAAAGCCTTTTAACTTTTTGCCGAACTGCACGATCAGTACAGAAAGGAACAGAATGATCGCCAGTTTGGCAGGTTCTGCTGACTGAAACTGGATCGGACCAATTTTGATCCAGCGTTTTGCACCGTTTACCTCGTGACCGATGAATTTGGTAACCAAAAGCAAAAGATTGCTGAAAAGGTAAAAATAGCCGGCATATCTGGCGTAAAAATGGTAATCGATCATGGAAAAAACAAAAATCGCTGCCAATCCACCAACGCTGAATAATGCCTGCCGGAAAAGAAAATATGTATCACTTCCATACTCAACCTGGGCATCATAAGCACTTGTACTGTAAAGCATGATAAGCCCAAAACAGGTGAGAAGGACTACACAGGCCAGAAGATTGTAATCATAATACTGACCGTTTCTTGTCAGAAGTCTTACCTTACGTTTCCTCCTGACGGTTTTTGTGTTTGTCTGTGCCATATAAAATCCTGCCTTTCTATTAGGATTACTATGTATCATAACATATTTTAAAGTCAAAGAAAACCCATATCAGACAGCATTTTTAAGAAAACATAACTTTAGTCCGCTGCACTTTCGTATATTATTGAGGTATTTATGCACTTTCAAGTGAAAAATACCTGTTATGCTGCAATCGAGAATTGTTGGGCTGCCGTGACAGCGACAGCCCCTTTCTGTTTTTTCTATATTAATTGTTTTCCACACATCCATTTGAAGAAGAAGGACAACTGACGGGTTTATCAAAACTTGGATTGTATGCATAAAAATTTTTAGAATCCAGTTCATCCTGCAAAATGCGAAGTGCTTCACCGAATCTCTGAAAATGTACGATTTCTCTTGCTCTGAGAAAACGAATCGGATCTGCAACATCCGGATCTTTTACCATTCTCAAAATGTTATCATACGTGCTGCGTGCCTTTTGTTCCGCAGCCATATCTTCGTACAAATCGGTCATCGCATCCCCTTTTGACTGAAATTCACATGCATTAAATGGAATACCGCCGGCGGCCTGTGGCCAGATTCCTACCGTATGATCCACATAATACGGTGCCAGCCCGGATTTTTCGATTTCTTCTACCGAAAGACCGCGTGTAAGCTGATGGACGATCGTTGATACCATTTCCAAATGTGCCAGTTCGTCTGTTCCATCAGGGTATCATGGGTTGAGAACCCAAGTTATTCCGGAGTTTTTGGATATACGTGAATGAATACTTTCGCATCTTTTTTGGTGAAAGGGACGTTCTTTTCTTCTTTCAGGTAATCAATGTGATCAATTAGTTCTTTCAGTATCCGGTTCTTCTCCGGTGCATCCAGTGTATCATAGACATCCAGAAGATACTCACATTTTGGAATGAAATCGGCCTGGACTTTCAGACGGTTCTGCTCGGCTGATATTTTCCTTTTCAGATCCTGGATGGATGCGGAAGCAGTGTTGATCTGATCTTTCAGTGTGTTGGATCGTTCCAGGAATACATCCGTTGTGTAGATTCCCTGTTCCAGAAGATCATACAGAGAGTTTTGTTGCTTCTGCAATGTCTCCAGTGAGGTTTCCTGATTCTTTAGGGCATCTTTTAAAATGTCAATCGTATCGGAATGTATGACAGATGTTGTAGGCTCAATACGTTCGTTTTTTACAATATCTGCGATCGCTTCCAGAACCATCGTCTCAACATCTTCCAGCGGACTGCTCACATTATCACAGTGCGTATATGGGCAGATCAGAGTGGAACGCTGACCGGTTTTGCTGTACGGACGGCGGACCATCCTGTGACCGCACTTTGAACAGATCACCAGACCGCCGAGAGGGTTCTTGATTGTTTTATTTAGACTGATAGGACGGCTCTGGTTTTTCGAAAGCTTTTTCTGACAGATCTTGAATGTTTCCAGATCAATGATTGCCGGATGAAGTCCGTCACATATTTCATATTCTTTCGCTGCAGGGCGGCTATAAGTAATCTTACCATCACAGACTTTTTTCGTGGCTGCTCTGCGGTTCCAACGAAGTTTCCCTATGTATACCGGATTATATAACATATCCCGGATGGTAGGCGGGATCCATTTGCCGCCGGACTGGGTAGGGATCTGCAGGTCGTTGAGTTTTCGGACAATCTTAGCAGTTCCCATTTCTTCACCATCCAGACCGTAAGCATAGAGGTCATATACATACTTTACAATTTTCGCCTGTTCCGGAAGGGGAGAGAGTGTGAACCCCTTATCGTTTGGGATTTTTACACGCTCATATCCATAAGGCGGCCGGTTGCCGACATACTTGCCTTCACGGACGGATGCCAGCCTGCCACGCTGCAGGCGGCGTTTGATGGTATTATACTCACGTCTTGACATAAACAGTCCGAATTCAAAATATTCTTCATCAAATTCATTGTTTGGGTCATATATCTTAACCGGTGTGATGATCTTCGTATCAGATAACTTAAATGCCTGGGAAACAATGCCCTGATCAATGGTATCGCCGCGGGCAAGACGTTCCACTTCAACAACCAGCACACCGTCCCAGATACCCTGTTCAATCTCGGCCAGGAGCTTCTGCATGACCGGACGTGCAGAAATCGTTTCGCCGGATACAATTTCCTTATAGACGGCAGAAACAGTGATCTGCATCCGCTTCGCAGTTTCGAACAGCAGCTTTTCATGTCTTGCCAGCGTTTCCATTTCACCTCTGGCTTCGGCTTCCCGATCAGCACGGGACTTTCTCAGGTACATAGCATAATTCCCATTTTTCATAGAATCACCTTCTCTAAATTATGTAAAAAGGGTATAAAAAATACACCCTATGCAACCAGAAGGATGTGTGATATAATGCTCTTGCTTAAGGAAGATTATATCACGCAGTCCTTCGGGATTTGTAGGTTACAATCTTAGCAGATCCGCTTCGGTACGCCAATACCGGGGCGGTTTTTGCGTTATTTGGTTAAATTACAGATTAGCAGTAGTAACTGATCTGCTGGAAAGTCTGATACCAGAGATCAATAACATCCTGACTTCGGGATTCAATAGTCTGCATAATAATTCTTAGATCTCTGTTTGAAATTTTTGATTTATTATGGCAGAGCAAACAGCCTCCGCTTCGGGTAATCCATATTTTTGTTGCAGCAGGAGATGGAGTACCTTTACACACATGCACGTGCACCGGTTCCAGTGGTTTGCTTTCGTTTACCCAGAAATATACGATATATCCACCAATGCTAAAAATTCGAGGCATTATCCAGTCCTCCTTCAAATCCACCCTCACGTGCCAGCTGCATAATGATGTGGGCAATAGATGCCAGATAATCCTGAAAATATTTGATTTCTTCTTCTGAGAAACCATTTATATTCTCCCATTTATACTCAGGCAGCCAGCAGGTTGCAGAGTGAAAGCCACCAACAACCGGCTTCTCAATCACAACTTTTACCTGTTCGTGACCATTTGTTTCAATAGTTTCAGAATGTACGATTTCGGTATTGTCATTTAATGTCATAAATGGATAAAGCATAATAGCAACCCCTTTCTATTTATTTTATTCGCCATCAATTTTCTGAATCAGTGCCTCTTGAAGCACCTGTGAAAAATTCAGTCCTTTTTCCATAGCAGCTTCATTTAACCATTCTGGTAAAGTCAGCGTTTTCTTTACAGCCTTGTTATTATAGCGTTTGCGATAAGCCATGGTGTCGCAGGCAATGTAATTGGCAAAACAGCCATCGGCTAATGGAATAGCATCAAGTGTGGATGGTTTAGGAATTTCCTTTTTCTCTTTTTCGTATTCAAATAATACAAGGGCAAGAACATCCTGTGCATGTTCAATCCCATCCTCGATAGAATCACCGCAGGTGTAGCAGCCTTCCAAATCAGGAAAAACAATAGAGTAGAAACCATTTTTTTCAGGTGTAAAGACAGCTGGATAAGCGTATTTAGCCATATAGATTCTCCTTTATTTATACTGAAACCGAGAGGGAGAGGACTATTTCAGTATCATCATTCAGTGTCATAAATGGATATATCATAATAATGCCCCCTTCCTTGAAAATTAGATACTAAAGTATGCTTTGATTTTCTCAATACAGTCGTTTTTACAATTTCCATACATGCGTTCGACACTTGCACAGGAGGCAATCAGCTGAATAAGTTCAGGAGTTATAAAATCACGATTCTCTTCGCTGATAGACTTTGTATAATTTAATATCTCCCCAGCAGAATTCATATGGTAAATAGAATTCATATATTCATTGATGCTTAAACGATAATTGGAGAAGTCAGTATTGCTGTTTTCCTCCTTGGAAACATCTGGAGTTTGCAGGCTCCAAGGGCAATCCTTATCCGAGGCGGTTACAATAGTATTATCAGATATATATTTTCTGATAAATACTTTTGCATATTTAATTAAAGGAATCACATCCTCTGATATATTGCACGGAGCCAGAGCACTGATTGTGGCAGCAAAGTTTTCTGTAAGCTGGAAATTTGAAAATCCTATATGTCGAACAGTATATTCTTCATCAAAAATAGTGAAGAAGGAAATATCAGCGAGTACAGCAGATATTTTTTCAAGAGACTTTCCACTGACCGTTGCAGAAACAGCGGGTTTCTCTAATGTAGATAATAATGATAAAGATGCGATTCGAAATTCTAAATCAGGATTGTAGTTCACAATTTCTATTTTAGTAGCAGAAGGTGCTATTTTTCCTTTGTGTTCAAGCTTTACGGCAGTACCGTTTGCGATTACGCCCATAATGTCAGAAGAAAACGTGGTATAATCGATGTCCAGACCGATAATTCCATCAGCACCAAGAGCAGCAGCATTTTGTATTAACATATTAGTTGCTGCTTCTCGAGCCTGTTTCAGTTTGGAAGAGTAAGAAGTACTGTTGATGCCGAACAGATCCGAAATACTGGCATCGAGACTACTGAAAAATCCGGTACCTAGCACACATTCACCTGAACAAAATCCTAAGTACTCTGTAATTTCATAGTTTTCAAAGTTAAAACCAGATGTAAGTTTCATAACTCTATTCTCCTTTGAATATTTTTTGGGCTTTTAAAAATAATAGCAGTATGAAAATACTATTATATGACCACATCATACAACACGACCTGACATTTCGCCAGGTAGCCGAACTAACCGGCATTCCACGTTCTACTGTCAGCGACATCGCAAACGGGAAAACATCACCCACCATGAACCAGATGGAAAAGCTGGCAGCGGGACTGCAAATTACTATTTCAGACCTATTTGAGTCTGATTATAAGTAATCTCATCTGAGCTGTCCGGGATTTCGGACAATTTGGAAAATTGCATCACTTTTTTTCTCCTGAAACGTTTACTAAGGTGAATGGAAAAATTTACCATATTACACATCACACGTCAGGAGGTACATAAGATGAACAAAGAAACACTGCAAAAAGAATTAAACGAACTCATTAATCAATTAAACGAAGAGCAAATAAAAAGGCTCATTCAGTTAATCAAAGGAATGATTGGGAAGGCTGTCTAGCCTTCCTTTTTTAATTTTTCAAATTGTTTTACGATGGCATTCCAGGAATCATCAGGAATAGAATATACCATTTCAAGTAGCATGGATAATGCTGCTTTTTTTGCAGGTGTAGAGTTTTCCATAATATAACCAAAGCGGTTATAAGCTTGTTCATAAGGAGTGGATTTGACAAACATATTATCATCTCCGCCTTTACCGGTACGAAGCCATTCTTCATTTACCTTAAATTCTCTGCAAATAGAGACAATAACTGTGTCAAGTGGAGTTCGGGTACCAGATTCATAACTGGCGATAGCGGACTGTTTGACTCCTATACGTTCACCAAAAGCAGTTTGATTTAATTTTAGTGCATTTCTTATTTTTCGTATTCGTTCGTTCGTATTTGATCACCTCACTTTTCTATGTTTAAACGAAGTATAGCATGAAAAATATTACGTTGCAATATTTTTCTGCAAAAATGTTGACAAAATAATTACGATGTTATAATATAATATCACAGCGAAATAAAAAGCGAGGTGAGAACATGAAAAAACAGATCAATCAGACAAAAGAAGAAAAACGCCTGGAAGATTTCAAAAAAATTGCTGAGAACTGGGATAGTCTCTCAGAGTATGCAAAGGGTAAAATGGACGGAATCATTTCAACGATGGCGACCATGACAGAACAGAAAGCAGGATAGGAGGTGAGAAATAATGAAATGGTTTAAGAAGAAAGAAAAGCAAGAAAAACAAAACAAGCCAAAGAAAGACATTGAATTGCTTGATGTGGCACTTGCTATATTTCTGATCACTTCAGGGATTGGATTACTTGTAATGTGCGGAGGTTTCACCTATGCAACGATAAAAGAAACAAACAGTAATACAGTAATTTCTCAGGATCAGATACACCAAATGCAGCAGACTTGCCTGACGAATCAGCAAACCTGTTTAACAAATCAGCGAACTTGTCTGTTTAACGGACAAATTCGCTGAAGGGCAATCAGAGTTTTTTCTGTAGCATTTCCTGAAGCGTATATGAAATCACATGAATATTTGAGGAAATAGCCTTCTTTTTATTTGATGATTTGCCGCATTTGGCAGTTAACATAGAAGTTCCAGCCCTGAGATTTATGATGTCCTTCTCAGAATAAGTTTTTGCACTGGAGCGATATGTAACATCAAAAACAACTTCTTCTGGAACTTTTTTGTAAATAAGTTTACATATTCTCGATTGTCCCGGTGGAATGGTACATTTTGAAAGATCATCTAAAAAGTTACGATCAGAATCCTTGGTTTCAAGGCTTTGGGATAAATCTGGACTGTACGAAAAATTCGTTATAGTTGCTGGAGAAGCACCAGAATTTTTAACAACCAGGTAAAAGTGTTGATCTCCATTGCAATTGATTGTCTGACCATAAATAGAAATATAAGGTCGTGTTGCATTTTCAATCAGTATACTATTTTGTTCAATCGTTTTCTTGGATGAGCAAAAGGAATTGTAAGCCATTATTGCAGAAAAGACAGCGGAAACGGCACTTGCAAAGGCACAAGCTAGTGTTAAACCTTCGGAAAAAGTCATAAAATCACTCTCCTTTCTTAAGTACTCGGCTCTGGCGGGAGCCTGTACATCAAGAATAAGAGGAAAAAACGATAAAGTCAATAGAAAAGGGGGATGAAGCAATGGGTTATATGATTTACATAGTTGGAATTGCAATTTGGGGAATTGGCATGGCAAAGTCCGTTAAGTCAAAATTTAAAGATTTGGATGCACTGATCTTTCAATATGTTGGCTTAGGAATTATGTGGGGAGCAAATATTGCTATGAGCATGCAATAAAGAAAGAAGTGAAAATCAATGAGAGAACCGATGAAATAAAGTAGTTGGCAAACCTCTGAGCTAAAGCTCATCAGGAAACACAGAAAGCAGGGTAGGAGGAAAATCAAAATGGCAGGAAATAACTTGAAACTTACATTTGCTGTTGCCAGATGCGATGAATGTAAAGCAGAGAATAAACTGTATGAGATTCTCAGAATCCTTCAGTGGAGATGTGCAGACAATATGGCCTCGGCATTGGCATATGACAAAGAAACAGAACAGATACTGGTTGATAAGGATGCATTAATGAGGGCGATCCAATATGCAAATCCCGGACAGGCGTATCGAGATATTCGTCTTGTTACACACGAAGAATATAGAGCGAGAAGAGACAACTGGAAATCCGATTGTACGTGTGATGATGAAAAGATACGCCATGAACGGGAAGCCGATTTACTTCAATAATCCAATGATAGAAGATATAGCGTTGAGTACTTCTTTGACAGTCTTTTTGAAACGACCTTCCATGTAAATGATAGTTTTGTCAGTAAGAATGATGTTATTAGCCAGATCATTACCAGGATCACAGTCAATGTAGCCTTTCTTTTTTAATTTCCAACAAAGAGAAGATACATGATAAGAACTTTCGACCATATTAGAAAGTTCTCTAACTTGGTCAGAATCTGAAAAATAATTTGCCTCTTCGGAAGGCATGGAAGACTGTCGATGTAAAACTTCGCTATACATGGACAAAAGAAGTTTTTGTTGTTCTTTTGTTAAATCATCCATAAAAAGTTTTCCTTTCTTAGTGTACTTGGCTGTTGCAGTGCCTGTATAACAAGGATAAGAGGAAAACATAGTGAAGTCAATAAAGAAAGCGGGGTAACCGGAACAAACACTTTTACATAATTTATACGGGGGTGATTGGATGATCATTAAAGAGATCGATCACGAAAAGGGCAAGATTTACATTCACGATGACTGTATGGTGAAGACACCGGAAGAAAGAAAAGAGATCATGCAGAGAGTGTCTCAGATCGTAGTGGATGCCCTGAGAAAAAAGCAGAGTGACAAAACCGCCTGAGCAGGCGGAGAAAGGACAAGCAGATGAAAAGAAGAGAAACAGAAGTAACAGAAGAAGTGGAAGAAACAACCGGAGCTGGTGTGATCGCCCCGATCGTAGCCACAGCAGCCGCAGCGTTCACGTTCTGGTGGCTGGGAAAATACAGTGTAATCTGTGAACGCGATATCGTTGGAACAGCTATCACCGTATGGTGTGCGGTAGTAATCCGCATCATGCTGTGGGCAGAGTAAGGAGGTATCAGAATGATCGGAGTAAGCGAAGGGAAAGACCAGGAAGCCAGAGCCATCCTGGAACTGGCCGGGATTGATTCGGACAAGTACCGGATCTGGCACCATAACAGCATCTATGTGCATGCAATAAATGAAGAGACGAAAGAATCGGTGATCGTTGAGAAAGCGACACTCGAGGTAGTAAAAAGTCCCGGTGCTTTGGCGGGCGATCCGGGACTTGAAAAATAATAACACAGCTCAATTATAGGGCAAACATAGGAGGTAAATCAAGTGAAATTACATAAATTAATTTCGACAGTAGATATGAGCCATGAAGAATGGCTGCGATACAGAAAACTGGGCATCGGTGGAAGTGATGCCGGAAGCATCTGCGGATTGAACCCGTACAGCTCTGCAATCGCTGTCTTCCAGGATAAGACGCAGAAAGAAGCAGGGGAAAAAGAAGACAATGAGGCAATGAGACAGGGAAGAAACCTGGAGGAGTACGTTGCCCGCCGGTTCATGGAAGAGACAGGGAAAAAGGTACGCCGTGCCAATGCGATCTATGGGCATCCGGATCATGATTTCATGATGGCGAACGTTGACCGCCTGGTAGTTGGTGAGAATGCCGGTCTGGAATGCAAGACAGCGTCTGCCTATTCAGCTGACAAGTGGAAAGACGGGCATATCCCGGAATCCTACGAGATCCAGTGCCACCATTACATGGCAGTGACCGGGGCGGATGCCTGGTATATCGCATGTGTGATCCTTGGGAAGGAGTTCATCTGGCGAAAGATCGAACGCGATGAGGAAACGATCCAGATGCTGATTGATATTGAAAGTGATTTCTGGCAGAACAATGTAAAGGCAGACAAGATGCCGGCACCGGACGGAAGCAAGGCGGCGGAAGAACTGCTGCAGAAGTATTACGGAAGTTCCGAACCGGAAAAGATGATCCCGCTGGTTGATTTTGACGAGAAACTGGAACGCCGTGCAGAGATCAGCGACCTTCAGGACAAGCTGGAGAAAGAGAAGAAGCAGATTGAGCAGGAGATCAAGGTTTATATGGAAGATGCAGAGATGGCAGTATCGGATCTGTACTGCGTCACCTGGAAGAGTGTGACCGCGAACCGTGTGGATTCGAAGCAGCTGAAAGCAGATTTCCCGGAAATCTACAAACAGGTATTGAAACAGTCTGAAAACAGACGGTTCACCGTAAAAAGAGCTGAGAGAGCATAAGGAGGAAGCAAGATGGCAGTAAAAGACGCACTGGCAGAAAAGACCAGCAGAAAGAATGAAGCAGTGAAGCTGACAAAAAACATGAGCATTGCAGACATGATCAAGGCAATGGAGCCGGAAATCAAAAAGGCTCTGCCGCAGGTGATCACACCGGAGCGTTTCACACGCATGGCATTATCCGCACTGAACACCACACCAAAGCTTGCAGAGTGTTCGCAGATGTCCTTCCTCGGGGCACTGATGAACGCAGCACAGCTTGGGCTGGAACCAAACACGCCGCTGGGACAGGCGTACCTGATCCCGTATAGAAACAAAGGGAAGCTGGAGTGCCAGTTCCAGATAGGCTACAAAGGGCTGATTGATATGGTGTACCGCAACGAAAACATCCAGACCGTGCAGGCACAGTGTGTATATGAAAATGATGATTTTCAGTATGAACTGGGACTGGATCCAAAGCTGGTGCACAAACCGGCATTGAAAGACAGAGGAAACCTGATCCTTGTATATGCACTCTGGAAATCAAAAAATGGCGGCTTCGGTTTTGAGGTTATGAGCAAGGAAGACGTTGACGACCATGCGAGACGGTTCAGCCAGAGCTTCGGCAGTTCTTACAGTCCATGGAAAACAAACTATGAGGAGATGGCGAAGAAAACGGTCATTAAGAAGTGCCTGAAATATGCACCGCTGAAAACAGATTTTGTCATGCAGATGAACAATGATGAGAGTATCAAGAGCGAGATCAACGTCGATATGTCCGAGGTGGTCAATGAGCAGGAAGACCCGAACATCATCGACCAGGAATATAAGGAAGTAGAAAATGAACAGCCAGAACAATAAAGAAGAACCAAAGCTGTTCACGTTCACCGTACCGGGCAAGCCTCAGGGTAAAGCCCGGGCGAGGACATTCTATGACAGCAGAAGCGGCAAAATGAGCAGCGTAACACCGGAAAAGACGGTGCTGTACGAAAACCTGATCAAGACCTGTTTCCAACAGAAATACGGACAGAAACGGTTTTCGGATGA
>NZ_JAJEQE010000052.1 GCF_020687205.1 Hominisplanchenecus faecis | reverse complement strand
CTAAAACCTGTTTGCGTACACTGGCGGTGTGGAAGGCTGTTTCCTGCCAGCGTGTAAAATATGATATGAAGTGTTTTAAAAAACTATGGCCGTTCAAAAACGTACAGCAATGTGCAAAATGAACGAATTCCCAAGAAGGCACTTTTACGTGCCCTTCGGGGAATTCGTTCATTTGCACATGTACTACTATTCTTTTGCAAACAGTATTTTAAAACACCTGACATTTCCATTCCTTACACCTGCCAGGAAACCAACGGTCAATTTTTATTTGGAGAGTTTACTCTCGCGATAGATGATATCATCTCTTCCCGGTCCGTTAGATACCATGGTGATCGGGAATCCGATGTGTTCTTCTACGAACTCGATGTATTTCTTGCAGTTCTCCGGCAGATCTTCGTATTTGCGGATTCCGCGGATATCGCTCTTCCAGCCTGGCAGTTTCTCCAGAACCGGTTTTGCTTTTTCCAGCTGTGCGGTAGTCGGGAAATCGGTGGTAACTTCTCCGTCGATCTCATAACCTGTGCAAACCGGAATCTCATCCAAGTATCCCAGAACATCCAGAACGGTAAATGCTACATCCGTAGCTCCCTGCATACGGCATCCGTATTTGGAAGCCACACAGTCAAACCATCCCATACGGCGAGGACGACCTGTGGTTGCTCCAAACTCTCCGCCGTCTCCACCGCGTTTTCTCAGCTCATCTGCTTCTTCTCCAAAGATCTCACTTACGAACGCACCTGCTCCTACTGCACTTGAGTAAGCTTTGCATACCGTCACGATCTTGGTGATCTCATACGGCGGCAGTCCTGCACCGATTGCACCATAAGCTGCCAGTGTGGAAGAGGAGGTAACCATCGGGTAGATTCCGTGATCCGGATCTTTCAGTGTTCCCAGCTGTCCTTCCAAAAGAACTGTTTTTCCTTCTTTCAGTGCATTCCACAGATACAGGGAAGTATTGCATACAAATGGTTTTACCATTTCGCGATATTCCTTCAGTGTTTCCAGAATCTCTTCCGGAACCAGCAGTGGTTTGTGATAGAGATGCTCTAACATGACGTTTTTCTTTTCACATACATCTTTTAATTTTCCAAGCAGTCTTTCTTCATCAAAAAGCTCATTTACCTGGAAACCGATTTTTGCGTATTTATCTGAATAAAATGGTGCGATACCTGATTTGGTAGATCCGAATGATTTTCCTGCCAGACGTTCTTCCTCATATTTATCAAATAAAATATGATATGGCATTACGATCTGTGCACGATCAGAGATCAGAAGTTTCGGCATCGGAACACCGCGTTCTACGATGCTGTTTAATTCATTTATCAAAACAGGTATATCCAGAGCAACACCATTTCCAATGATGCTTGTCGTATGGCTGTAAAATACACCTGACGGAAGTGTATGCAGTGCAAATTTTCCGTAATTGTTTACGATCGTATGACCTGCATTTGCTCCTCCCTGAAATCTTACGATGATGTCTGCTTTTTCAGCCAGCATATCGGTAATCTTACCTTTACCTTCATCGCCCCAGTTTGCTCCTACAATAGCCTGTACCATATGTGTCTCCTCCTGTGAATAGCTGTCATACTGCATTTTGCAGTATTTCTCCTATTATATGAGAACCAAAATTCTCTTTTTTATTTTTGAATAGTTACAATAACAATCCTTGTCCAGTATACTACAGTTTCCATCGTTCAGTCAACACAGAAACCAACTGTTTTCCGGCATTTTTACAGAAAGAGAAGTACAGAACCTGAAATTACCACGAAACGATTCTGTACTCCATTGCCAGCCTTATAAGTACGGCTGCATATAATTATAAAGGTTCATGTACGTCAGACTGTCGTAGTGCAGTCCGTCTGCGGTATTAAATCCCATCGACTGCAGATACTGATATGTATTGACAAAATTGTTTGGAAATGCCGCCTGCATTTTCTGATTAAACACCGTAATATTGGCCGGTTTTGCATAACCTTTATAAAGTTTTCTGTTGACTGGATTTACGGACATGATCACAAATTTTGTATTCGGATACACTCCGATCAGCCACTGATAAGAGGCTATGTACTGATCAATATTTCCAAGATCATTGATACCATGATTCAAAATCACGGTCGCTGCCGGATTCTCATTGAGCATTTTCACCAGCCTTGGAAGTGCTTTTGTGCTGTACCAGGAATAACCACTGCCGACTTCCGCCAGATAGTACTCTGTCAGGTTTTCTTCTGTGCGGATCTGAAGAAGTTTATCATAAGATACACAGCCCATTGCATTACTTAAACCTACCGTTCTGGAGTCCCCGACAAAGATATGCAGTTTGTTAACAGTCGTGGCAGTATTGTCCGCATCGCCTCCTGTGGTGTTGCTGTCGTCCGTCACTTCGGAGGTATCCGGTTCGGTCGCGATCTTGATGGCCGCACCGGTGATTTCATCCAGCTGATACTCTCCCACCGTCTTTCCTTTCTGAAGGACACCTTTGTTATTAAAATAGTAAAGGGTATTTTTGATCGTATGCCATCCGGTCACTCTTGCACCTGTCTTTTTTGCCAGAAAATACCGTTTCCCGGAGATCGTTTTCCATCCGGTGCAAAGTGCCCCTTTGTTCTTGCCGCTCTTGCGAAGATAGTACCAGGAATTTTTATATTTCTTCCAGCCGGTCTGCCTATAACCGTTTTTATCAAAATAGTAAATCTTATTGTTGATCTTTTTCCATTTGTTCTTCGGGCACTTGCCGTTTGCATAAATATACTTCCAGCCGCTCCAGTATTTTACAAACCATCCGGTCTGTGCTTCTTTTACTTTCGGAATCAGTGCATAGCCTGTCTCAGCATGAACCTGTTTCCCAGAAAAGCCCCCCAGCATGCATATGCATAAAAATGTTACAACAATCTGCAGGTATTTTCTTTTTCTTTGCTTGCTCATATTTTCCTCCTTACATCTGTTGACGTAACCTTGTTTACTTTAACATATATTACATTTTTTTACAAGTCTGTTACGATTTTTTCTGTATTTTTGAATTTGAAGCCATACTTTGAAACACTCCCGGTTCACAAAAACACTATGCAAGAATTTTGAAAATTTTTTTGACAACAAAAAAGCAGGTATCTTCTTTTTGGAAGGTTACCTGCTCACGTGCGTTCGACTTGAATTTTCTGTTATTTTAATCCTTTTTCTGGATCAAATAATATGGCAATGCCACAAACAGAATACCGCCCAGCATATTGCCGGCTGTGACGATCAGAAGATTGTAAAGCACTCCCCCGATCGTGATGGCTGTACCCGGATCTAGCAGACCAATCGTAAAAAAGGTCATATTGGCAACGCTGTGCTCATATCCGCTGGTAACAAAGGTCATCACACCCAAGATCGCCATCATGATCTTGCCAGTCTCTGTTTTCATTTTGATGCTGCACCACACCGCAAGACATACACAGATGTTACAGAGGATCGCTTTTGCAAAAAGCTCCATCGGAGCTGCGGAGACTTTCGCCACTGCCGCATTTCTCAAGAACGTTCCAACTTCCTGTCCGTTCATCAGTCCGGTCATCATAAAGATTCCGGCTGTCACAACAGAACCGAGCAGATTTCCCAGATAACAGACAATCCACACTTTGATCGTTTTCCACCAGGAAATTTCTCCTTTTATAGATGCTGCACTCATTGTAAAATTGTTTCCTGTAAACAGTTCCGCACCTGCCATAAACACAAAATTTAATCCTACTGCAAAAACAAGTCCGTTCAGCAATTTCGTTGCCGGACTTCCCGCTACATTGAAATATCCTCCCACAACGCCCATCAGCACGCAGCCCAGTCCGATAAACATTCCTGCCAGGAAAGCAGCTGTCACATATCCAAGCGGATTCTTTTCCAGAAATTCCACTTTTTTCTTTGCAGCACCACAAACTGCCTGATACTCTTCTCGAAACATATACGCACCTCGCTTTTTCTTCTTATATTTACATTGAAAAGATGCCAGAGTCAAAAGGCTGGTATACCCATTGAACCCTGGCATCTGCTTGCTGGGAATCTTTCATCCCTGTCTTATGAAAAAATGCATATGACCTTTGCGATCATTTTGTTTTGATCAGAACAGTCCGGAAATCTTTCCTGTCTCATCTACGTCGATTCTCTCAGCCGCCGGAACTTTCGGCAGTCCAGGCATAGTCATGATATCACCGGTCAGTGCTACGATGAATCCTGCACCTGCGGAGATCTTCAGGTTACGAACAGTAATCTCAAAATCTTTCGGAGCACCCAGTTTTGTCTGGTCATCCGTTAAGCTGTACTGTGTTTTTGCCATACAGATCGGGCAGTTGCCAAATCCCATATCTTCGAGCTGTTTTGCCTGTTTCTTTGCATTTGCTGTCAGGACAACTCTGCTTCCGCCGTAGATCTTCTGAACGATCTCATTCAGTTTATCTTCGATAGAACCTTCCAGTTCGTATGCATAAGTAAAGTCGTTTGGCTGATCACACAGACGGATCACTTCTTCTGCCAGAGCGATTCCGCCTTCGCCGCCTTTTGCCCATACTTCAGAGAGAACAACATTTACGCCCAGTTCTTTACATTTCTCTTCAACCAGTTTCAGTTCTGCTTCTGTATCGGTCGGGAATGCATTGATTGCAACAACGCAAGGCAGTTTGTATACATTTGTGATATTGCTTACGTGTTTCAGCAGGTTTGGCATACCTTTTTCCAGAGCTTCCAGATTCTCGTTGTTCAGGTCTGCTTTTGCTACACCGCCATTGTATTTCAGTGCACGGACAGTTGCTACGATAACAACTGCGTTTGGTTTCAGATCTGCCATACGGCATTTGATATCCAAAAATTTCTCAGCACCCAGGTCAGCACCGAATCCTGCTTCTGTGATGGTGTAATCAGCCAGTTTCAGACACATCTTGGTTGCTGTTACGGAGTTACATCCATGAGCAATGTTTGCGAACGGGCCGCCGTGTACGATTGCCGGTGTTTTCTCCAGTGTCTGTACCAGGTTTGGTTTCAGTGCATCTTTCAGAAGAGCTGCCATAGCTCCCTGTGCATTCAGGTCACCTGCGGTAACCGGTTTCTGCTCTGCGATCTTTCCGTATGTATAGCCAATGATGATTTTAGACAGTCTTTCTTTCAGGTCTGTGATGTCACGTGCCAAACACAGAACTGCCATGATCTCAGAAGCAACGGTGATGTCATAACCATCTTCTCTTGGCATTCCGTTTGTCTTTCCGCCAAGTCCGTCTACTACGTTTCTCAGCTGACGGTCGTTCATATCCACGCATCTCTTCCATGTGATCTTTCTCGGGTCAATGTTCAGTGCGTTGCCCTGGAAAATGTGGTTGTCGATCATGGCTGCCAGCAGGTTGTTTGCTGCACCGATCGCATGGAAATCACCTGTGAAGTGGAGGTTGATATCTTCCATCGGAACTACCTGAGCATATCCGCCGCCGGCTGCTCCGCCTTTTACACCGAATACAGGTCCAAGTGACGGCTCACGAAGAGCTACCATAACTTTTTTACCAAGTCTTGACATTCCGTCTGCCAGACCTACAGATGTGGTTGTCTTTCCTTCTCCTGCCGGAGTCGGGTTGATTGCAGTAACCAGGATCAGCTTGCCGTCTTCGCCTTCTTTTTCTCTTAACAGATTGTAGTCAATTTTTGCTTTATAATTGCCGTACTGCTCCAGATATTTACGGTCAATACCTGCTTTGTCTGCAATTTCTGTGATTGGAGCCATCGTTGTCTCCTGTGCAATTTCAATGTCTGATTTGAATCCCATGATATTCATTACTCCTTTCTTTATTAACCGCTTTTTGCGGTAATTAGCTGTTTTTGGGTAAAAAAATGCCGCACAAAAATAAAGGATAAAATATCCTGGTTCTTTGTGCAGTAGCGGAAGCGAGACCGTAACGCGGTATAACCTTCGTTCGTCGGAAGCCTCCCCCTCCAACGACACTTTACGTACGATATCTACTCTACTTATATGTAAAGCTTCTGAAAACTCTAAAAAAATCCAAAGCTTTTTTGTATATATTTACTATATCTCAACTGTCTGAAATTGTCAAGCAGATGAATAGAAAAAATTATCTCTTTTCTGTAAAGAATGCGGCCAGTGAGACTCGAACTCACACGGTTGCCCACTGGCACCTAAAACCAGCGCGTCTGCCAATTCCGCCATGACCGCATGCTGTTTTATTATACAAAAGCAGGCACACCCTGTCAAGTGTGCCCGCCCGAAAAATCTGAAAACTTACGCTTATTTTTTGATTTTAACGCTCTTTACTGCTGAAAACTGACCAAGTGCTTTTTTGCCGTTTACTTTTTTGTAAGCTTTGATTTTATAGTAGTATGTTTTTCCTTTTTTCAGATTTTTGTTGGTAAAGGTAACCGTCTTTCCTTTGTTGATGGTTTTTACTGCTGCGTATTTTCCGTTTTTCTTTGTTGCACGGTATACAACATAACCGTCTGCATTTTTAACCTTTTTCCATTTCAGGACTGCTTTTCTGCCTTTTGTGTTCTTGACAGAGTTCAGTTTTACTTTTGCTTTGTAAGCAGTCTGTGTCTGGTTGTTCTTATCATTGTTGATGTCTGTTTTTGTTTCCGGTGTCTTTGTCTCGGTTTCTTTCTGTACTTTTACCAGATCTTTAATCGCATTCTGCAGATGAGCGATCGCTTCGTTTACTGTTGCCTGTGTATGCGGTGTTTTCAGCTCATCTTCTGCTTCTGCCAGCTCTGTCTCAAAAGATGCCCAGCTAGAAGCGGTGTAGTCTGCTTTTACCAGTTTCTTTGCTTCGTCTACCACTTTCTGCAGTTCTGTGGTATCTACTTTCTCATCACCTTTATTGTCAGATACGATGTTCTCAGATGTTGCCTGTACTTCAAAGGTATAATCCTGATATCCCAGTGCATATACGGTTACTTTCCAGTATCCGGTTCCGTCGGTTCCTTCCGGCAGCTGGCAGCGAAGGGATTTCGTCAGTCCAAGCTGAACACCCATGGATTTGTGCATCCAGTTGTCTGCTGCAAATTTTGTTCCGTAGGTTGCCAGTTTGTTTGTGTAAGTGCTGTCATTTCCATAGTAGTCCCAGCGAACTGTCTGCATATTTGCACCCAGATCACCATAAGCATCTCCTGTCAGGTCAACACGGATAAATGCACCGTAAGTCTCAGCATCATCTGCGGAACGTACCGTCTTTACAATCTTTGTCTCATCGACTGTTTTCTGTGCTTCATTTTTGATACCGGAATTGCTTCCTGTCTTTCTTGCCGCAAAAGAATAGGTTCCGTCTGCATTTTTTGTTGCAACTTTCAGACCATTGGTATCTGCAGTTACTTCTGCTGTCTTTGTATATGCTTTCAGTGCTTTCTCCGTATATCCGCCTTCGATTGCAGATGCATCTTCTGTTACGCTGTATTTCTTGCAGAAATCTGCATAATCTTCTGTTTTGACTGCAACCGGTACATATTTGATTCCTTTTACTTCATAATCCTCCATGGTTGCCGTTTTTGTCTCACCGTTTTCGGTGTAGGTGATCGTACCTTTATCAAACTGGATCTTGCTTCCGTCTGTCAGGACTGCATAGACAACTTTTTTCGTAGTATCCTGTCCATTTTCATCCTTTGCCGACACTTCTTCGGATGTCCAGTAAGAGATTTCATATGCTTTTCCATCGGTATCACGGATCACAGCATCACACTGGAAACTTCCGCGGTGCAGTCCGTGGTTTTTCGTTGCACGCGTTACAACGTCAAATGCACCTTTATCATATTCTCCTCTGGCATCCGCTTCTTCGGAGGAAGATTTCAGTGTACTTCCGCTTGCCAGATAAACATTTTCATTCTGCCAGTACTCTGCCCAGTCCAGACTTGCATAAACGTATTTGTAATCTGAATCTGCTGCATTGACCGGTGCTGCTGTCGGGCAGATACCGAGCATCATTGCTGCTGCGACTGCGATTGCCAGTGACTTTTTCATGTTGATGGTTCTTTTTTTCATGAGTATTCCTCCTCGAATAATAATTAGTTTGTTTTATTAAAAATTAGCATTTGCTAACCAATAACCTTAAAAATAGTTCCACCCGGCATAAAAGAGGGCTACTCCCTTTTGCCTATGCCAGACGGAACAGGTAAAGCACACCAAGCAGCAGCAATGCTCTGAAAACCGTAAACCACACTTCATTGCCGCGAAGTTTCGGCACTCTCGTATGGATATTTCCTTTCGGGCAGATGTCCACGCACTTCTGACACTGGAAACATTCTCCCGGTGTCTCGATCGAACCGCTCTTTGGAAGTCCCAGTTCTGCCGGACAGTTTTTCGTGCATGCCCTGCATCCTTTGATGCAGTTTTCACGCTCTCTTGCCAGTGTCAGGAACGGCAGTGCCGGAAGCAGGGAAAAGACAGCACCCATCGGACAGAAAAAACGGCAGAAAAAGCGTTCCTGCACACACATGCCGATCATCAGAATGGTCAGCAGTACAATTCCGATGGCATATCCGCCAAGTTTGAAGTTTCCGGCACGGATCATGGAAAAAACTTCCCACGGACTGGTGCCCTTTGTTTTTGCATAAACGCCTGCATAACATAACAGGCTGATCATAGCCAGCACGATGTATTTCAGCAAATATAAATACTTTGTGATCTTCTCTGAAATACGGTACGGTTTTTTCCTGATTTTTTTACAGATCCACAGATAAATACCATGCAATGCATCTCCGAAACTTCCGAATGCACAGGCAAATCCGCAGAAAAACCGACCGAACAGAATGGTATAAAGGCAGAGGACGCACAGAGCTGTGACAAAACTTGTCATGCCGATCGCATCTCCTTTGCCAATCTGCGTAAACAGATATTTTACACCGGAAAATGCAGCTGTAAAAGCGGATGGTACCAGCAGAAAGAAGATCAGCTGTATGATAGCTCTTACATAACGATGTACTTGTTTTTGCTTTTTTCTGTCAAGTTTCTTGTTCATTTCTTATTCCGCCTTTTCAAGTGCCTGTGTAACTGCTTCCCGGATTCCTGTTGAACTGAAGGTCGCTCCGCTGATCGTATCCACGTCCGCCGACTGTGCATCTACGATATCCTCGATGATATCCTTTGCCATTTCAAGGTATGCACTGTCCTCTTTTTGTGCTTCTTTGACTTCAATGCACGTGATTTCTCCGCTCTCGATCGTCACTTCCACAACGACCTTGCCGCCAAATCCCTGACCTTCCCCTTCGTAAGTGCCGTCCTTCCAGCCTCCGTCTGTATTCTTGGCATCTGCACCTTTTAAAGCCTCTGCCGCTGTATTTTCTGTTGTCTTTGCCTGCTGTTCCTTTAAAGCTGAAACGGTCATCTTGCTGCCCTCCAGCTCTGCGGTCAGCCTGGCGATCTCATCTCGCTGCTCCCGCATTGCAAGCACGGTATTGTAACCGCCGATCAGAAACAGTAGCAGCACAAGGCTGCACATTTTTATCCAGAATTTTTTCATCAGAATCTTCCTTACTTTTTACTCACTTTGTTGCACGATCTTTGCACTCTCAAGTGCCTGTCTGCAGGCTTCTAAAAGGGCACTGGATGAACAGGTCGCACCGGATACCACATCGATCTCGTCCAGGCTGTTCTTTGCCAGAACCTGTGCTACCACTCCCTGTGCTTTTCTTGTTCCTTCTGCCGCCCTCTTTATATAAAGAGCATCTGCAGCCACATAACCTGCTCCGCTTCCGGCAACGTTTGTGATCGCTGTGATCTTGTCATCTTTGATCGTGACGGTCGCAGTCAGTGTATAATCGTCAAACGCTCCTCCGCCAGAGGAAGTGCAGGTTGCCGAAGCGGTATAATCTCCGTCGGCATACACTTTTTCTTTTTCACTCTCCGATGAAGATTCACTTTCTGAGGATTTCTCGGTTTCTGCTGGCTTCTGCGTCTCGGTTTCTGCCGGCTTTTCGGTTTCTTTCCCGTTAGTTGCCTCTTTTGCATGATTCAGGGCATCTTTGATCGCTTCCAGGATTCCCTTCGAGCTGTAAGTTGCTCCCGACACGGTATCTATTTTCCTGGTACTCTGTTTTTTCACAATCTGGTCTGCCACTGCTTTTGCCTTTTTGACAAATTCTTCCCCGTCTCCGTCTGTCTCTGTCACCAGGATTGAGGTGACTGTCTTATTCTGGATGACCACTGCAACGGTGATATCTCCCATATATCCTTCCCCGATTCCATAGTAGATACCATCTTTATATGGAAACTTTCCAGTCACCTGTGGAGTGACCGTTCCGGATGTATCGTTATTCTTTTTCTCGGTTTCTTTCTTATTGTCCCCGGTTGTCTTTGTCGTTTTTGCCTGATCTACAGCATTTCGGATCGCCTCGATCAGACCGGCCGAACTGTAAGTTGCCCCGGACACGCCGTCTACGTTGGTGCTCTGTTTTTCGATCACCGTGCTGATCAGTGCGGATGCCTTCTGCATATAGCTGCTTCCGTCCTGATGTTCCACGATCTCAATACTTTTGATCTTGTTATCTTTGATCACAACTTTTACTTTCACCGTTCCGCCAAATCCGGTTCCGGTGCCATAGTAAGTGCCGTCTTTGCAGGTCTGATCTTTGTCTTCCGCCACCTGCGTGATCTTTCCACTTCCGGCTGCTGCCGATGCCCCGCCTGTGCTGCCCGCTGCCGGTGAAGTACTGGTATCCTTCTCTCCGGTCAATGCATTTTTCACGGCATTTATAATGCCTCTGGAACTATAGGTCGCACCGGATACCACATCCACATCCGTCTTCTGCCCGGAAAGGATCTTATCGATCACGCCCTTCGCTCTTCCAAAGAAAGCCGCATCTTCTCCTTCGGCACTCACGACATTGATTTCTGTGATCGTCTTGTCTTTTATTACGACCGAAACTTTAATCGTTCCGCCAAATCCCTGACCTTCCCCGGTATAAGTTCCATCTTCCAGATCAAAGTTTCCTTTTGCCGCTTTCTTTTTGCTTTCTGTTTTTGTGGCTTTCTTTGTTTTTTTCTTTGTTTTGGACGTTTGCTGTCCTTTTTCTTCTGTGCTTTGTGTTGTTTCTTCCTGGAGTGTGATTTCTTCTGCTTTGGCTTCGTAAGTGGCCGGCGTATATCCCGCTAATGTTTTTCCCATGCATCCGGCCAGTACAATAACCGCCAGCATCGGTGCAAACGCTGATAATTTTTTCCAGTTCATCTTACCGCTCCTCCAGTCTTATGATTCTTGTCTTTTATTGCTTTGTTATGATTTCTGTCTTTTTTACCGCATCATCCGGTGTAAACTGATCCGCAATGTTCTCTGTCACCGATACGGTTCCGTCTTTTTCTACCAGAATCGCGTCAAATTCTTCGCTGTGTGCCCGCCAGTATGCCACTGCTTTTTCTTTTCCCATCACAAAAAGTGACGTAGACAGACCATCTGCCAGCGTTCCGTCCGCACTGACGATCGTCACAGATATCAGTCCACTGTCTGCCGGATATCCTGTTTTCGGATCCAGTATATGCTGATAGGTCTTGCCGTTCTGTTCAAAATAGCGTTCATAACCGCCGGACGTGATCACCGCACGATCCTGTGTCTCAAGGACACCAAGATAATTTTCCGTATCTTCTGGATTCTGAACGGCAACTCTCCATTGGCTTCCATCTGTTTTGATTCCAAGTACCTGTACGTTTCCGCCAAGGCTTACCATTCCGCTTGTGATGCCATGTTCACGGAAAATATCCATGATCCTTCCTGAAGTATAGCCCTTTGCGATTCCTCCGAAATCAATCTCCATTCCATCCTGTTCAAAGCTGACGGTCTGATCTTTCTCATTAAAATCAATTTTTGAAGAATCCGCCAGAGGCAGTAGTTTCTGCAGTGTTTCCTTATCCGGAACTTTATAATTGCCGTCTGTAAAGCCCCATTCCTGCATCAGTGGGTAAATACCGATCTCAAAACAGCCATCCGTACTTTTCCAGATCTCAAGTGCACGCTCAAGAAGATAAGAAGTATCTTCCGAAATGCTTCCTCCTCCATTCTGGTTCAGCTTATAGATCTCACTGTCCGTCTCTCCTGTCGAAAGCAGTGCATCCAGTCGCTCAATCTCTGCAATTGCATCCGAAACTGCACTTTCTGCATCTGCCCCATATGCAGTCACAGACATGTAAGTGTCCATAGCAAAAATATCCTGGCTCGCTGATTCTTCTGTGCCCGCTGTCTGCTCTGTTTTCTGCTGCTGTCCGCATCCTGCAGCCATTATACCGATCAGGATCACCATCAAAATTGCTGTGATCTTTTTTTTCATAAAATTTACCTGCCCTTTCTTTATTCGTTCAAGCAAATTAATGTTAGCTATTTCTAACTGCATCATCCTAGCATTACTGTTTTTTTGTGTCAATATTTTTCTTCTTATTAATCAATTTTTCTCATCAAGTTACGGCGGAGGTTTTGTAAATGTACAAAGGAAGGTTATAGAAACTGTGTTATGAATACAGAACGCCACTATCTTCCATAAATACTTTTGCTTTGCACATTTTTAAATGCTCCAGGCCTGCCCGGGGTCGCCTAAGCGGAATGTCACAAATTAATAATAAACAAAAAAGGCAGAGGCATATTGGCATAAGAATATGTCATGTGCTCTGTCTTTTTTGTTTGGCATGCAAAAATTTTTCGCTTAAGTGCCCCCTGGCTGGCCAGGAGCTTTTGGCAATGTGCAAAACCCTCCGCCTTTATTTTATCGTGATCGTCTGTGCCGTATCATAATATCCATCCTGATAAACACAGTAGATCTGATAGGTTCCTTTTTCCAGTGTTGTAAGCGGGATCGGAATACTCTCTGTACGCAGAAGATAGTCTTCTTCTCTGAGCTTCAGGAATGACTGATCATAAACATAGGATTTGTTCTCTCCTTTGAAAATAATCTGGGATACCTGACGGTTCCGCATCTCTGCAAACAGAATGCCTGCCGTCAGCTTAAAATTCAGTCCTTCGCTCAGCTGCTGCGTCGGCTCTTTGATTTTGGCAGTGGTTTCTGCCAGCGGACGAAGTGTTCCTTTGATATAATCCTCCGGTTGCTGCATCGCTTCTGACATTGTCTCATAATTTGCTTCCAGTTCAATTGCACGGTAATAATTCTTGTTGATGTAATACTGATTGAGGATTTCACCGCTCTCATAATCAAACTCATAAGTCATACCTGTTTTGGCAGTGCCGCTTTTTACCGTTCCGCACATTCCAAAGATATGACCGCTGTCTGCATCGTAAATGGTATTCGATGTAACGTTTGCTTTCACAACCTTAAGCTTTTTCAGAAGTGAGACTGTCTTCTCTTTTTCGTTCACTGCATAAACCGTTACAAATGATCCTTTTTCATGATCATAATAATCTGCTTCCGGGTTACGATGGTTGTCAAACATCGTGATCTCTACCGTATCCGAATTGCCGTCCAGATCCGTATCAATCTGATAAACGGTATGCTGTCTGTAATGCCACAGAAAATCTGAATCCGGTGTAAGCACATATTTCTCGTATTTCGTTCCTTTAAAGACTTCCGGATTTGCCAGAATCCAGACGATTTCATGTGTGGTCCAGTTTAATTTCACACCGGAATTTAAGTTTCGCGGACTGATCAGAATGGTATCATCCTCTGCCTGATAGGAAACGGTATTTAAATGTGCCCAGTCAATCACGTCTTCGGTATAATCATTTCCAAAAAGCTCCGTCATCTCCAGACTGTTGACAATCTCCCCACTCTTACGGTCAAGCTCAATGATCTTGTCATCCACATGATCCTGCAAAGTACTTGTCAGGATCAGAAGATTTCCATCTGGTTCCTTTTCAATGATCTCATGGTGCGTTCCATGTGGGACAAGGTACATCTGAACAGCACGTCCAAGATAATCCATTTCATAAAAAGCAGCAGGGAAAGATTTCGTCACAGAAGAAACGTATCCGTAATTGTCCTGCATGATATAATTTCCATTCGAAAGCTGGAACACACCGTAAGTGGATGTTCTGTGGTTCAGATACCAGCGAATATCTCCGTTTACATCATAAGCGAACGGATAATACACGCCCTGACCGGAAATAATCGTAAGACCATAGGCAGATTCTCCGGAACTTTTTTCAACCGATACCATGTCATCCATCTCTTCCGGCAGTCCGTCAGTCTGAACTTTCAGTTCCATCTCTTTAATCGTCTGATCGTTGTCATCTAAAAGTTCCAGTTTTACCGAATTCTCCGTTTTCGGGTAAAGACCGATGATCGGTACCCGATGTCCTTTTGCTTTCACAGTCACACCGGTGATATCTGCTTCTTTTGTCTTTCCTTTTACAGTAACCCGGACACGGTATTCCTCATCTGTCTGAAATACTGCAACACCGGTCAACGGTGAGATCTGGTAAGGATCCATGATTACTTCCGGCTCTTCAAAGGTATATGCACCGGACTGGACTTCCGCCTCGATCTGCTGGTCGATCTGCCAGGAGGTATCAACCATACTGGATTCTTTTGTGATCGTCGTGTCAATTTTGTCTGCATAGGAATCCTCCATCTGGAAAGAGGTTTCTTCATTCAGATTTTCTTTTACCTTTACTTCCTGTCCGTAATATCCATAAACATCACCTGTTAATGGAATCTGCTTATCCAGCATACGATACAGCGTATTGCGGATTCCGATCCGTTTCCAGTATCCAAGACCTGCTGCCACAACAACCAGAACAGTCAGTCCAAGAAACATCCATTTCTTTTTCGCTTTCATACTTTTAAATTCCCCTTCTTAAGAAAATATTAAGTTATCACACTGGCACTTATGATAAAAAACAAATGTGAGAAAAATTTGATACTGTAACTCTTTTTTTGCAGATACAGTATCACTTTTTGCCCGCTTTCTCGCTCCGCACCAATGCCTCTGACATTTCCTCGTTACTGCAACAAAAAAAGATGCATTTCCATGCATCTTTCTCATGAGACATCGGGGATTCGAACCCCGGACAACTTGATTAAAAGTCAAGTGCTCTACCAACTGAGCTAATATCCCATATTTTGTTCTGAACTATACGAGCGAAAGCATCGGCACTTTTTGTCCAGCCGGCTTACGCTAGCTGGGCTAGCTGGATTCGAACCAGCGAATGCAGCAGTCAAAGTGCTGTGCCTTACCGCTTGGCGATAGCCCAAAAAGGTGGATAAAGGGATTCGAACCCTTGGCCTCCAGAGCCACAATCTGGCGCGCTAACCAGCTGCGCTATACCCACCATAAAACGAGCCTGGAGGGATTCGAACCCCCGACCCACGGCTTAGAAGGCCGTTGCTCTATCCAACTGAGCTACAGACTCAAAGAGCGGGTGATGGGAATCGAACCCACGTATCCAGCTTGGAAGGCTGGTGTTCTACCATTGAACTACACCCGCATATAAACTTGATGAAATTTAAAATTTCAGTCGGGGTGACAGGATTCGAACCTGCGACCTCCTGGTCCCAAACCAGGCGCTCTAGCCAAGCTGAGCCACACCCCGTTATTTGCTTATATGCATTTCTCTTTTTTGTTTGACACGAGATATATTTTACAACTTTTATTTCTGTCTGTCAAGTACTTTTTTTACTTTTTTAACATTTTTTTGTTGTCATTTTATTTTCCCGCTTTGTTTCCGGCTCATTGCCTTCAACGTGTTGTATCATACCATCGTTTTTCTCTTCTGTCAACACCTTTTTTCAAAAAAGTTTAAACAATTCCAAAAATTCCAAACAATTTTGATCTTCACCGTTTTTGCTGCGATCTTTTCACATCTGTTATCAAACGCTGCTTTTCTTCTATTTCAAGAATGCCTCCGGCACTGTTGCTGTGCGGTGTACGTCATCCATTCTATGACATATTCTTCTGTGCACCTCTGCAATCCGCCGGAGGCTATATCAAGTTTTATCAGAGATAACAGATTTCATAGCGGGCTTCTCCCGCCTCATCTATGGTCATGATCATGTAACTTGGCCTGCGTCCTTCCTGTCTCGGATAAGACAGACTGCCCGGGTTTAAGATCGTGATCCCGTCTTCCGTATCCAGATACGGTTTGTGTGTATGCCCGAACATCACAATGTCTTTGCCTCTGCTCCTTGCCTGGCGGCGAAGCTCCTCGGTATTGAGGGAAACATAATAATAATGACCATGTGTGATCAGCACTTTATATTTGCCGAGTTCAAACTCGAGTTCTCTTGGGAGCATGGAAAAAAAGTCATTGTTTCCACTGACCATATAGGCTGCACACGGAACCAGACGGCGTATGTAATCTTCCTGTCCTTCCACATCTCCGAGATGGATCAGGGCATCGATCGGTTTTGTCATTTCGATCACCCGCTCCAGATTTTCCAGTCTTCCATGCGTATCACTGACGATCAGTATCTTCATATGCTCCCTCCTCGCAATATTTTCTCAGCTGTTCTTTGATCGCACGCAGTGCCTTGCCTCTGTGGCTTAATTCATTTTTCACATCCGGCTCCAGCTGTGCCGTTGTACATCCATACTGTGGCAGATAAAAGATCGGATCATATCCAAAGCCATTCTCACCCTGTTCTTCGTATCCGATGATTCCTTCGATCGTGCCTTCACTGTGCAGCACTTCTCCATTTGGAAGAACCGCTGCAATCGCACAGACAAAACGTGCGGTACGTTTCTCATCCGGCACCCCTTCCAGACGGCTGATCAGATTTGCATTTTTGATATGATAGGAAGTATCTTCTCCCATATAGCGTGCAGAATAAATGCCCGGTTCCTTGTTCAGGTAGTCAATCTCCAGTCCAGAATCATCTGCAAGCACGATATCATGGCATTTTTCAAAGACTGCACTTGCCTTGATCTGTGCATTCTCTGCAAAACTCGTTCCATCTTCTACAATGTCTGCCTCTATACCGGCTTCTTTCATCGAGACAACCGGCATCCCAAGATCTCCCAGGATCATTTTGATCTCTTTCATTTTCCCGACATTTCCGGTTGCAAAAACAATTCTTTTCTTCATGATTTTCTCCCTTCTGCTTTTGTTCATCCTATATTCGTTATCATAGCACATCAGCGATTATCTGTATAGGCTTTCAGGCAGATATTTCCGCCATACTCTTCTTCGATCCGGCTCCACCTGTAACCGTCCACGCTGACGTAGCCGTACCCGTCTTCCAGATTTACATTTGCAGTCTGGTCATCGGCCCGATATTCCATCGCCACTGGATAATCACTGCCCGGTGTGTTTATTTTGACCATAACAGCAAAACGTTCTCCTTCTGCTATGGAAATTTCTTTTTTCAGATCAATCGTATAAAATCCTTTTCGTTCCAGATGACCTTTCTGGATCTTCTTTGGCAAAACAAGTGACATCTCGTTTTTAAAATCTGCCGCCACATAGATTTCGTAATCCGACTCCGACCCGGTTGCATAAAACCCGACTGCACGCAGCGTCTGTGTACTATCTGCCGTATAAACGTTTGCAAACCAGCAGCTTTCTTTTTTATAGCCCATATTTCCGACCCAGCCACACAGATCGGTCTGATAAAGATGGTCATAGTTATCTGTCCCGTCAATCCTTGTGTATGCCACACAGTTTCTGCCAATCTGTGTATCATCATAGGCAACATAAAATCTTCCGCCATCGCCAAAGCCTTCGCCCCAGCTGTTCTGACATAGAAACGCACCGTTTTTCGATGGAGTCTTCGTAAAATTCTCCGCCGGATAATCATCATCCCATCCAATGATCAGAATGTCATGGTTCACTTCATCCTCTCCATTATAATAGTAGGAAGTATTTTCCGAATCATAGTATTCAGATGTCACTTTTGTCCCGCCCATATCCATATAGATCGAGCTTTGAACGGCTCCGTACCGGTAAATCATTTCTTTGATCGCATCAAAATCCTTATCTTCTGCGATCTGAACTTCCTGCACATGTTTTACCGGAGAAAGACCTTCCGGTGTAACACCGTCTCCATAAGGATCCATCTCTTCGGTCACCGGTCCCTGCCACGCCGTCAGATAGGCGATTGCAATGTTGTAGGCTCCTCCCTCTTCCTGACCGATTGCATAGCTGTTCTGTGTGGAAATGTGATCTGCCGAAAAAATGATATCCTCCTGCGGCAGCAGCCGTGATTCCAGGGCAGACGAAGTAACAACTGCCCAGCAAGTCCCAAACGTACCTTGATTTTTCACTTCCGGAGCTTTGCCCGTCATGCGTCCATCATAAGCGGACGGCAGACCTTCTTCCTGCTGTCCGTCTGGCTTCTGTGCCTGTTTTTTCGTTTTCTGCTTCCTGTTTCCGGTTTCTGTGGTTTCGTTCGTCTCTGTCTGATCCAGATGCAGCAGCCGGTCAATTGGTTCTTTGTATACATCATACAACAACGACACACTCAGGCATACGATCACGATCACCAGAGCATTTCGCATACTTCTTAAAAACCTTATTTTCAATTTTTCTCCCGTCTTGGAGGTTTTGGCCCCAGATACTGATAGAAATAGGTTTTGATCATACCATTATAGATCTTACGGTTCTTGTCCGCTTTCTTTCCTATATAATGCTGTGCATCCTCGTAACTGGTGATCATATATTTGGACCAGGTATCAAGACGGTCAAAGCTCTCTCCGATCTGCCGGTAAAGTGCCGGAAGTTCTGCTTTTTCTTCCAGACGCTCTCCATACGGCGGATTGGTGATGATAAAACCATACTTTTTCGGATGATGCAGTTCGCTGACCGGTCTTTGCTGGAAATGGATCAGTTCTTCCACTCCGGCTCTTCTCGCATTTTCTCTTGCACTGTGCACCACTGCCGCATCGATATCGTATCCCTGAATGTCTGTCTCGATATTCAGATTGATCTGTTCCTGTGCTTCTTCCACCGCATCGTACCAGTTTTTCTTCGGGATCAGATGCAGCCAGGCTTCTGATAAAAAGCTGCGGTTCATGCCCGGTGCCATGTTTGCCGCCATCATGGCGGCCTCGATCGGGAAGGTACCGCTTCCGCAGAACGGATCGACCAGAATACGGTCTTTTCTCCATGGTGTCAGCATGATCAGTGCTGCTGCAAGCGTCTCCGAGATCGGGGCTTTTGCTGTATTCTGACGATATCCGCGTTTGTGCAGCGAAATTCCGGTAGTATCAAGTCCGATCACCGCTTCATCCTTCATAAACGTTACCCTTACCGGGAAAGAAGCTCCGTCTTCTTCAAACCAGGACTTCCCGTAAGCCTTTTCCATCCTTTTTACCATTGCTTTTTTCACAATGGACTGAATATCCGAGGTACTGAACAGCTTACTCTTTACGGAAGTTGCCTTTGTAACCCAGAATTTTCCGTTTTCCGGAATATATTCTTCCCACGGAAGAGCACGGACGCCCTCAAAAAGCTCGTCAAACGTCTCTGCATGCACCGTTCCGACCTTCAGAAGGATCCTCTCCGCCGTCCGCAGAAAAATATTTGCATAGCAGATGGCCTCGGCATCTCCGAGAAAAGTCACCTTTCCGTCTTCCACTTTGCTGATCTCATAACCTAAATCTGTAATTTCCCGTTTCAATACTGCCTCCAGCCCGAAATGGCATGGGGCGATCAGTTCATAAATTTTCATATTTTCTCCGTATCTTCACATCTGTCCCTTGTCTACAGCTGCAGTTCTTTTATAATCGTTCCATCAAATCCTTTGATCGTAAACAGACCATCTTCCAGGATTGCATAACTTGGCGGATTTCCCTCTTTCGGGATCGATACCGATCCCGGGTTGAGCAGTGTATAATCTTCTCTTTTTTCTGCTTTTAATACATGCGTATGACCGTGGATCAGAATATCCCCGTTTTTCAGAGGCGGTAGATTGTTTTCATTATAAATATGACCATGTGTGGCATATAGATTACGTTCTCCGTAAAGAATCAGAGCGTAATCTGCCATCACCGGGAAATCCAGTACCATCTGGTCTACTTCAGCCTCGCAGTTTCCGCGAACCGCACAGATATCATTCTTCATCGGGTTTAACATGGCAATCACTTCTTTTGGAGCATACTCTTTCGGCAGATCATTTCGCGGTCCATGATACAGAATATCCCCGAGAAGAATCAGGCGGCCTGCCTCCTCCGCCTGATATGCCTCCAGCATCTTTCTGCAATAATACGCAGAACCGTGTATATCAGATGCAAACATCAATTTCATATCGTATATTCTCCTTTTCTTTTTCACTTTGCATTTCAAGGCAAAAGAACAGCTGTCTTTTCAGCCCTTTTTCACTGTTCTCTTCCTGTTTATTAACTATAATCTTGCTGTTTTTCCCTGTCAATCTTTTTTGCCTCTATCCAAGCCTTCTGTGCCAGGAATGGATGCCGCCGGTCAGACTCTTTGCCCGGTATCCTTTTTCTGCCATCTCCCTTGCCGCCACCATACTGACTGAACCACGTTCACAGTAAAAAATCAGTGGAACATTCTTTGGCAGTCCCCGAACCTTTTTCAACCGTTCATACGGAATATTCACCGCTCCCGGAATGTGATAAGCTGCATATTCCCACGGTGAGCGAAGATCTATCACAAAACCCTGTTCTTTTTCCAAAAGGCGATCCAGTTCTTTTTCCGAAATCATTTCATATTCCATAAATCCCTTCACTCCTTCCAGTATACCATATGCCATAAAACAGAAAATGGTATCTGAAAAACCCCTTCCGAAGACTTGATTTTCCGTAAAATGAAACATCCGGTAGGGGAGCTACCGGATGTTTCGAGGGGAGTATAAATAATTAATAAGGGGTTCGTAAAAAAAATTTTTGAAGGGTAAATTCTTTTTACAGTTGAATTATAATATATATTGGTAAAAATTGCAATAAGTATTTTTCTGTTTTTTGTCTAGTATGAAAACATCGGCAGATTTTGGCAATGATTTCCATTATATTTTTTCACTTTTTGAAGAAACTATAAGATGTCAGAAGGCACCACATAAGATGCAGTGCAGTTCTCTTAGATCAATCTCAGACGTACTGACCAGAAACGCACACAAAGTCTCTCGTGCCTTCGGAATGAATTTACAGTCACAAGGAGGAAATTGACATGAGTAAAAATGCAAATTCGAAAAACCGCACACAGAACACTTACAATTCCACAAACGAAACCGATCGGACTACTTCAAAAAATGCTTACGATTCGAAAAACACCTACGATAAAACCACTTCAAAAAACTATGCCGGTAAGAGCAGCTATGACAAAAACTGCCATAACGACGCTTACGACGAAGACGAAATGGAATAAACCATTACCGCTTTTCTATGATACAGGTGCAGTCCCATGCTGCACCTGCTATTTTTTTACCTGACTCTGATTGTTTTTTTCTTCTTTTTGTTTTCTTTTTCCAATGATCTCCACAAGGGAATCGACCATAAATACGCCAAGTGCGATCACACCCGCAATCTGAAGTGTCTGCACCAGGTAGGCAGCTCCCATGCTTCGATTTCCTATAAAAAAGTAATGCACGCTGCGATATAACCCTGCCCCCGGAACCAGTGTCAGAAACCCCGGGATCAAAAAAATCGTCACCGGTGCTTTTTTGATTCTTGCAAAAAAATGGGCAAGCAGCGTAATAGCTGCCGCACCGAGCAGATTAGCTGTCATCATCCCGAATCTTTGCAGTACAACCAGATAGACAAACCATCCGGCCGCACCGATAAAGCCGCAGTTTATAAGATATTTTTTCGGTATTTCAAGTGCCATTGCAAATGTAAAAATGGCCGCAAATGCCGCTATCACCTGTATAATCATCACATCACCCCCGTCAGGATCATTCCAAATGAAACGCCTGCCGCGATCGCCGCCGCACTGACAAATGCTTCCAGTGCTTTTGCTCCTCCTGCCACATAATCACCCTGCATCGTATCCCGCACAGCCGTTGTTATGGCAGCTCCCGGAACGATCGGCATGATCGCCGCTATGATCACAATATCCATCTGTATCGTCTGATATGGATTCTCTGCTGCCAGATATGCCACAACTGCGATTACCGCTGAAGCAAGCAAAAGCTGAAAAAAATCATTCAACCCGATCTTTCTTCCAAGGTACAGGATCAGAACCATGCCAATACCTGCCGCACCTGCCCCGACTGCATCCCATCTGGTTCCGCCAAGCAGAACCGCAAAGAAAAACGCTACCATGATCTGTGCGATGTATTTTTGCAAAGCTGTATAGGTGTACTGTTTCATATGCTTCAGACTGTGAAACGCTTCTTCCAGACTGATGTTCCCGGAACAGAATCTTCTTGAAATGTCATTCACTTCTGCAATCCTGCTCAAGTTCGTTCCTCTTGTTTTGATCCGTTTGACAACAGTCATGGAATCCATATGCGGATCGTCGAGTGTGACGATCAGACCGGTCGGCATCACAAACGCTTCTGCTGTTTTCATGCCTGACACTTTTAATATCCTGTGAATAGTATCTTCTACGCGATGGATCTCTGCTCCGCTTTGCAGCATGATCTTTCCTGCCAGTACCGCTGTATCAAGAACCAGTTTACACTCTGCGGTTTTATCCAAAGCTATGCCCTCCATTCCTGATTTTTCTTTCTGAAATACTACCTCATTTATTCTATCATTGCCCAAAGCAAAAAGCCATAAAAACAGGCTCAAAAATTTTTTTATTTTTTTCAAAAAAAGTGTTGACATTTCCATAAACATACTATATAATTCTCATTGTTGCTGAGGTACACAGCAAGGCAACAAAACAAAATGTGCGTTTAGCTCAGCTGGATAGAGCGTTTGGCTACGGACCAAAAGGTCGGGAGTTCGAATCTTCTAACGCACGGTGAACCGCTAGAGTCGTTGACTTTGGCGGTTTTTTCTTTACAAGAATATCCTCAATAAAAATTGACCGAGCTCTTTAGAGCGAGGGATGCTTCTTGTCCGAAGGGCAAGAAGATGGGCATTAAGAAAACTTATA
>NZ_JAJEQE010000051.1 GCF_020687205.1 Hominisplanchenecus faecis | reverse complement strand
GGCGGCTAACAGGCGAGCGAACCGAACAGGAAACGCAGCGTGTCAGGAGATTGTTTTCGAATCATCATGGCGTTATATTTTATAAAATCATTTCTATGGCGTTCATTTGCACATTCTGAAACCTCCGCCACAACTTTTTATTTTACTTTTACTGTTACGATCGCTTTCTTCATTTCCGGCTGCAAAAATTGTTGCCTGGCGTGCGATTCTGAGCAGCTCTTTGGATATTTACTTAAGGGAATAAAAGGGGAACCGATTAACATGATACTTTCCATGAGCAAATTATAATTTTCTGATAATTCACTCATTTTTTATAAGTATACAAATATGCGATTTTTCACTTTTTTGACGTTTGGAAACATCACTTATCATTTCTTCACAAAACGTGCGTTTGTTTTTTGGAATTTATAAACACTGCCTTTGTGCACAAAAAATGTGGATAATGTTGATAACTCAGTGTATAACTCTATTTTTCAGCAAATTCGACATTTTTCACTGTGGATAACTCGTGCGTGAATCCACAGGAATTTATCCACACTCTGTTTATATCTCAAATCTTTTGTGCATTTTGCCAAACAGCTTTTTTTATTGTTTTTCTATTTAATTAGAATTGTCTTAATCACCGTGTAAATATTTAAAATTATCTAATTATTTCATCTTAATTCCAGAAGACTTCCGCTTCCGCAAACAATATGCAGCAAATCTATCTTATCAGCCTTCAACCTTCGATTAAGATAAACACTCCGCAGAAACGCAGTATTTTTCCTTATAACGTAAGAAGGGAGCGTTCTTACGAACACTCCCGTTTTAGTTCTCTGTTCAATTAATCTTATTCTTAAAAGTAACTTCTTGCTGCACAAGCGGTTCTGTAATCTACGCTTGATACGATGATACCGGTCTGTTCGTTACTTGCGTGAACAACCTGACCATTGCCGATGTACATAGATACGTGTCCGATACCGCTTCCGTTATCATAGAACAACAGATCGCCCGGCTGTAAATTGCTCATATCTACTGCAGTACCGCCGCCTGACTGAGATGCAGCTGTACGTGAAATGCTGATTCCGAAGTTTGCCAGGACAGACTGTGTAAATCCGGAGCAGTCTGTTCCGTTTGTCAGGCTTGTACCACCATATACATATGGATTACCAACAAACTGAAGTGCATAGTTTACAACGCTCTGTCTGAGAGAATCAGAACTGCTTGCATTTGACTGTGGAACATCTCCGGTATAGTCAGAACCCGATGGTGCAGAGCTGTCTGTCGTTGTACTTCCGGTGGTATCACCTGTTGTATAATCCGGTGTTGTCGTTGTATCGCCTGTGCCGTAATCCGGAGTAACGGTAACATCACCTGTGCTGTAATCTGGTGTTGTTGTCGCATCACCTGTCGTGTAGTCCGGTGTTGTTGTGGTATCACCTGTTGTGTAATCCGGTGTTGTCGTTGTATCCGTTGTTGTGGACGGTGCCTGTGTTTCCTGCTGTGTCTGATCACCTGTCCAATTCTGATTCTGCTGCTGAGATGCCTGTGCCTGCTGCTGTGCTGCATACGCTGCTTCTGCTTCTGCCTGCTGGCGTGCTGCTTCCGCTTCTGCTGCTGCCTGTGCCTCTGCAGCTGCCTGATACTGTTCAGCCATATATGCTGCATACTGTGCTTCATCTGCAGAACTTACTGCGGTAGAAGCGATTTCCTGTACGTTATAATCTAATTCCTGCTCAGATGCAAGCTGTTTTGCTTCTGCCGCTGCTACGATTGCTTCCTGTGCTGCATACGCTGCTTCGTTTGCATCCGCATTGTTCATCGCATTGATTGCTGCTTCTTTCATCTGATCTGCACGATCCAGAGCACTCTGTACTGCCTCTTCTCTTGCTGTACTCGTTTCGATGGATTCTGCCTCTACAAATTTTGTTTCACAATCTACATAGTCGCTGGAAACATATCCAACTACGTCATTATCAACTGCTACTTTTACCCAGCCGTCTTCCTGATCAATAACCTGAAGCTGCTGTGAGTCTCCAACCAGTGCGATAATATCGGAATCGGTGCTTGCTTTCTTACGAACCATCAGAGTCTCTGTATTTACCGTAGCTACATCATCTCCGACTTCTGCTGCCAGCTCTTCTGCCTGTGCACCTGTTACAAAATAATCTTTGTTTACATATCCTGTAACATCTCCGGATTTGATCAGGTACCAGTCACCTGTCTGACCAATGATCTCTGCTGCTGAATTGTTATATAACTTTCCAACGATCTGACCTGTCTCTGTGCTTGCTTCATCACGAATATTTACATATTCATCAACCTGAGCAATTACCAGACTGTCGTAACCGGTTGCGATCACTTTTTTTGTTCCAGAATTTTCCTTCTTTTCCTGACTTGCAATAATCTCAGCTCCGATTCCTGCTAATGGCATCTCCCCTGCTGCAAAAGCGGTAAGACCGGTGCTTGCGAAAATAACGCTTCCTGCAAGACAACATGCAGTGACTTTTACTACTCCTCTTTTCATTACTTATATCTACCTCCATGTATTGAAAACACTGTGCAATTTTCATTTATTACAAAACTGTTACATTTTTTACACGCTAATCATAACAAACCGAAGGTGTTTTGTCAACAGTAATTAATATCTTTTATAAGGATTTCATACATTTTTCAAATATTTTTTCACAGATATGAAGCCGTATTTGACTTTAAAAGAGGCTCTGCAAATTATTTTATACTTCTGCAATTCACGTATATTCCGCTTTGTTCCGGATATTAGCATTAAATACCGTGCTGAACGGACTCTACTGCATTTGCACCATCTGCTGCGGCTGTAATAATCTGACGTAACATTTTTGTACGCACATCACCGGCTGCAAAGATTCCCGTAACATTTGTGACACAATTTTCATCTGCCACGATATAACCTGCCTCATCTTTTTTAATTTCATCCGGAACCATGTTCGTATTTGGTTTCATACCGACGGCCACAAACACACCGTCCACAGGAAGATGTTTCTTCGCACCGGTTTTCTTATTTTCAATAAATAATGCCTCAACCTGATCTTCACCGCAGATTTCATGAACAACCGTATCCCAGATAATCTCCACATTCGGCAGAGCCATTAATTTCTTCTGCAGGCTCTTTGCAGCACGCAGTTCATCTCTTCTGTGGATCAGATATACTTTCTCACATCCCCGTGCCAGAAACAGGGCATCGCCGACTGCCACATCTCCGCCGCCTACTACGGCAACCGTTCTTCCCCTGAAGAATGCTCCATCACAGGTCGCACAGTAAGAAACACCCATGCCTGCCAGCTCTCTTTCACCCGGAACGCCCAGTTTTCTGTGGCTTGCCCCCGTACTGATGATAATATTTTTTGCATAAAAATCACCTTCATTTGTACGCACCGTTTTCTGTGTTTCTTCTATTATAATGTCTTTTACTTCTGCAATCTGAAATTTCGCTTCCAGTGCATCCGCATGAGAACGGAATTTCATGCCAAGCTCATATCCATTCATTCCCGGCAGTCCCGGATAATTATCCACCTCTGCCGTGTTCACTACCTGTCCTCCACTGATATATTCCTTTTCCAGAACCAGAGTATCCAGTCCCGCTCTCTGGGCATAGATCGCAGCACTTAAACCTGCAGGGCCCGAACCAATGATGATCAGATCATATGTTTTTTCCATTGTATTTCCTCCTGATATCCATTATTTTCCTGTTGCTTACCGTATATTCCTGAAATGCTATCCGATATTAGTATAGTCAATCTTTTTGTAAAATAAAAGCATTGACAAACGGTTTTTTTTAGATTATTATAATAATAACTATTACTAATATTATGATATCAGGATTAACTTGAAATTTTTAAGCTTGGCATCATTTATCTAAAGGAGAACATTATGGCAGTTTTAAAGTACAGTAAACAGCGAGAAGCCATCCGGGATTTTCTTGCTCACTCGGAAGAACATCCGACTGCTGATATGGTTTACATGAATTTGCGGGAGAGCTTTCCAAATATCAGTCTCGGTACGGTTTACCGCAATCTGTCCCTGCTCTCTGAGACCGGACAGATCCTCAAGTTAAATATGCGAGATAGTGCTGACCGTTTCGATGGCAGGATCACACCACACGATCACTTTGTGTGTGAAAGATGCCATTGTGTAGAAGATATCTTCCTGGATGATAACGAGGAGATCACCATCGCAGCACAAAAAAAATTTGATGGCAAAATCAGAAGTCACACGACTACTTTTTACGGAATCTGCAAAAAATGTTTAGCATAATATAGATATCTGCTAAAACAGGAAAATTCTGTTGTTAAACACACTACAGCAAAAACCCCGCAAAACTTAATGAAAAAAACTATTAAAAAAGTCTTGACGGAAAGCAAAAGATGTGCTATCTTAATATCAGTAACAATTACTATTATTAATAGCAAGGATTCAACCTGTGAATGTTCAGAGCGTGAAAGTTTTGGACATCCCAGGATTAGCTTATTAAAAATCAAAGTGAAAAGGAGATCAAAAAAATGGCAAAATTTGTATGTACAGTATGTGGTTATGTTTATGAAGGCGAAGCAGCTCCGGAAGTCTGTCCAGTATGTAAAGCACCGGCTTCTAAATTCAAAGAGATGGATACAACAATGGCATGGGCTGCAGAGCACGAAGTAGGTATCGCTTCTGATGTTCCGGAAGACATCAAAGCTGACCTGAGAGCAAACTTCGAGGGTGAATGTTCTGAAGTAGGTATGTACCTGGCTATGGCAAGAGTTGCTCACAGAGAAGGTTATCCGGAAATCGGTCTTTACTGGGAAAAAGCAGCTTATGAAGAAGCTGAGCACGCTGCTAAATTTGCAGAACTGCTTGGTGAAGTTGTAACAGACAGCACAAAGAAAAACCTGGAAATGCGTGTAGAAGCAGAAAACGGTGCTACCGCAGGTAAAACAGATCTGGCAAAACGTGCAAAAGCTCTGAACCTGGATGCAATCCATGACACCGTTCATGAAATGGCAAGAGACGAAGCAAGACATGGAAAAGCATTCGCAGGTCTGCTTAAGAGATACTTCGGAGAATAATATTCAAGTCGAACGCACGCAGAAGTTGGAGTTTTCTCCGACCAGAATAAATTCATTTCCACGGAGGTGCCAGTATGGATTTAAATGAAACCATCTGTTTCTGTGCTGATGTGACAGCCGGAGATATCAAAAAAGCGTATGACGAAGGTCATACTACCGTTGATGCAATCGGTGAAGCAACCGAAGCCGGAACCCTCTGCGGCGGCTGCCAGGATCGTATCGCTGAATTGCTGGAAGAATTTGCAAAATAATTCCAGACAGGTCAAAGCACTTGCTGCTCATTCAAGTCGAACGCATTTGATCGGTATGGAAATATAAAATAAAAAATGCCCTGAACCAAAGGAGATATCTGTAGGATCATCTCCGGAAGTTCAGGGCATTTTTGTTTCTGCTTTTGGGGCTTGTCAGATTTTTTGTGAACGTTTTAAAAAATCCATTATGCTATTTCCACCAGGGTTTTACAGAAGCAATCTTGCTGTCAAAACTTTGTATGTAGCCGTTTTTGTCATGGCATCCGTTGCCATATTATAAATCGTATCTGTATCTGTATTTGTCAGATCGTCCAATCCATCAAATACACTCAAAAGTTCCTGCGTGCACTCCTGCAAAGTACCAGCCGGATTGCCATCTGCGTCTATCAGATTTGCATCCTCCTTCACAATCGCATAATCATAGGTTCAGTCTCTGATAACCATTGATGCTTCCTGCTATGCAGACCGGTGCATCCACAGCTCTTACAAACTCTTCATTCAGCCTGGCTGCATCTCCTGTATATCTGTATCCCAGAAGATCAATTCCATAGACACCTTTCGCAAGATATTCTCTGGCCTGAAAGATCATCTCTTCGCAGGTTCCCTCCAGAACGGATGGGCGATCATGGATTTCTCCTACAAATGGCATATATTTGATTCCATTTTCCCTGCAAAATTCATTCACAGCATCTGAATAAATAGTCCCCATCAAAAGATCACAGCCACATTCTGCTGCCATTTTTGCACCTGACATACACTCCGCCTGTGTATATGCAACCACTTCCAGAACTGTTTTTTTGCCACAGCTTTTCATATATGCATAAAGGTCTTTCATCTGGAAAAGGGGGAGCGGCTCTTCCTTAAATCCCCAGTATTCTGCATCAGAATCCTTATATGCATCAAAAATCTCATATGCGTTTTGAACAGTCTGATCCTCATGGGTAAGCATCACGATCAATGACGGGGTATGATACCTGTTTGTTAAATTTTTCTCCTTTTCCATACTGAACTCCTTCGTAACCTTTTAACTCTGGTAGCATATATTATACCTTACATTTATTTTTCACACAAGAAAAGCCTGTCGGCAAATAGCCGACAGGCAATAATGAATGGCAAAAGACCTTTCGACACTCATATCATAGTATTGCATGTGCAAATGAACAATTCCAGAGAAGGTACTCGAACATGGCCGGTACTTAGCGACCGTATTTTGGTCGGTTATGTACCGCTGCCAATGTGAGGTAGCGAGAGCGTGCCTTCGGGGAATTTGTTCATTTGCACATTCTAAAACCTCCGCCACAACTTTTAATTCGCCGCATCAAACCAGTAATCTACCACTCCATTTCGGAAGCTTACCATGGATCCGTCATCCCAGTTCCAATAAGTAAATCTATAAGAACTGCTGCTGGTGCTGCTTGGAGCACCCCATGTATAGCGTACCTGCTTCTGTGTCATGCCTTCCGTAACTCTGTTGCTGTACCACACTTCATCATTGTAATCGCAACTATCTTTTCCAATCTTCTTTCCTTTATAATACAGAGCAAGTTTTATTTTCTCTCCATATTCTGCCGGCTTAATATTAAATTTGTTGGTACTGCTGCCACTAACATTCCGGCTATCATAAATCCAATCCATTGTTTTTTCATAACCCTTCTTCTCCTTATCAAATATTTTCACCGGTTTTTCTTCGGTTTTCTGTTAAATTTAAGTTTATCAGACAATCCCTGTCTTGTAAAGTTACAGCATCACACCGCTTCTATCTGTTATAGCATCACACCTGCCTGCTTCCTGTCTCATAATTATCAATCAGTAGCATATTCAGTTTTTTCCACCTCTGCAGCTCCGTTTTGGTAAAGAGCAGATGCTTCCGCAGTTCTTCATTCAATTCCTGTTTTTCCAGTGCCACCAGACATTTGAATGCACATGGCATCAGATCTGCACTGGAGATACCGCAAAGCAGCCCATCGGTATGTGTTCGAAACTCCAGCGGATTGAAAATATAAAGCAGATCTTCTTCCAGCGGATTGTACTGATTGACAAAGGAAAATCGGATCAGCATATCACTGTACAAAACGCTTCCATTATAATAACTCTCACTGCTTCTTCCATTCCCGGATACGGAACAGATAGAAAGCGTCGCACGGTAACTGCCATTCTCTTCTTTTTCGTGGATATTGATTACACCATCTTTCATACGGTTATAGCGGCCGTCATAAAAATAAAAATATAACATCTTTGCCTGGAAAAACGGACTTTTCCGGGCTGCGTATGCAGAAGAGTGATCTGCTTCTGCCTGCAGCCGTCCTATGTCTGTCAGCTGCGGGACAGACACCTGCAAAACCTGACTGATTTCGTATAAAGTTTCAATATCCATTGAGATATCACCATTTTCGTATTTGCAGATCGTGGCACGGCTTTTATGGATTGCATCTGCCAGCTGCTGCAGTGTCAGATTTGCTGCTTTTCGGTATTTTCGGATCATTTTTCCGACGTGTGTATTTATGCTGCTCATTTCCTTTTCCTTTCATTGCCTGATTTTTTAAAAAAGACCCCCGATATGCTTATGGAATTTTATCCGATTTCGGTTTCTGTATCTGTACCGTTGTTTCGTAAAAATATATATTTGGGATCTGTTTTATCCGCTTCTTCCTATTATATCTGTTTTTACTTCAAATTGTAATATATAAAGAAACTTTTTCTTTAAAAATTTCTTTATAAGAAATTCTGTGTGTTTGATTTTACCGACATATTTTCTTAAAATAATACAGAAAAATCTGACACAAACATCCTGCTGATTACAGAAGTGTGCGGAAAAATATGTCATGTGCTGCAAGTTTCACGTGCGTTCGGCTTGAATGTAAAGCGGACATTCACAATCCGCTTAGTGCTCTGCACACTTGAAGCGGGGGAATGCTTCTCTGCGTTCAAACAAAAAAAGTAAAATGAGGTAAAGAATGAAATGAAAGAAAAAAAGAGTAACTTCAGTGGTTCGATCGGATTCGTCCTCGCCGCTGCCGGCAGTGCTGTCGGTGTGGGGAATATCTGGCGTTTTCCCTATCTATGTGCAAAGGATGGCGGCGGTCTGTTTCTAATCGTTTATCTTGCACTGGTGCTGTCTTTTGGATTTGTATTGCTGACCACTGACATCGCCATCGGCCGCCACACAAAACAAAATGCATTGAAAGCCTTCGGAACTTTAAATTCAAAATGGAAATTTCTCGGATACCTGACTTTTCTGGTTCCGGCATTGATCATGACTTACTATTCGGTTATCGGCGGATGGATTACAAAATATTTCTGCACGTATCTTGTCTCAGATGGTTCTATACTGTCACAGGACAGCTATTTTACATCCTTTATCACTTCCAAGGTTTCGCCGATCGTATTCATGCTGCTGTTTCTGGCTTTAACTGCCTGGGTTGTATACCGTGGTGTGGAAAAGGGAATCGAAAAATTTTCACGTTTCATTATGCCTGGACTGATCCTGCTGATCCTTGGCATTGCAATTTTTTCTCTGACGCTTTCGTATACCGATGCAAATGGAACGGTTCGCACCGGACTGCAGGGACTTAAAGTTTATTTATATCCGGATTTCAGTTCGCTGACCGTGAAACGTTTTCTTGGTGTGCTTCTTGATGCGATGAGCCAGTTATTTTTCTCCCTGAGTGTTTCGATGGGAATCATGGTTACTTACGGATCTTATGTGAAAGATGATGTCGATCTGAATAAATCAATCAATCAGATTGAAATCTTTGATACCGGCGTGGCATTTCTTGCAGGAATGATGATCATACCGGCTGTGTTTGTATTTCTTGGAACAGACGGAATGGCTTCCGGCCCGAGCCTGATCTTTATTTCGCTGCCAAAAGTATTCGCATCCATGGGTGCGATCGGCAGAATCATTGCCATTGCCTTCTTCCTGATGATGGGCTTTGCTGCCCTGACTTCCTGTGTATCGGTTATGGAAACTCTGGTCGCAAACTGCATGGAAATTTTCCATAAGTCACGCCAGAAAATGTGTGCTGTCATCGGAATTTATTCTCTTGTTACCGCAGTGCTGATCTGCCTCGGCTACAATATACTTTATTTTGAAGTAAAACTTCCAAACGGAACCGTCGCACAGCTTCTGGATATCATGGATTACATAAGCAACAGCTTCCTGATGCCGTTCATCTCACTGCTGACCAGTATTCTGATCGGCTGGGTTGTAGGGCCTAAGCTGATCATTGATGAAGTAGAACGAAATGGCGAACATTTCAAACGTGCAAAATTATATTGTTTTATGATCCGCTATGTTGTACCGGTTGTGATGTTGATCCTGTTTCTTGTTTCAACCGGCATCATATAAGATTCAAGAATGCCTCTGGCCTGCTTCAGATAATTTATTTCAGATGCAGAATATCCCACAGAAAAATCTGTGGGATATTTCGTATTTATATAGGAATGATGAAAAGAGATTTGTATTATTTTTTGATGGTTACTTTTTTTGCAGTACTCCATGCAGTACAGATCTGTTTGCCATTAGAGTCTTTACTGAAAGCCCTTACTCTTACATAATAGGTTTTTCCTTTTTTCAGTCTTTTGATTGTTATGCTGTTCTTTTTGATTTTTACATTTTTCGCACTCTTCATGGATTTTTTCAGGGAATACTGCACCTGATATCCTTCTGCACCAGCTACTTTTTTAACGGTAACGATTGCTTTTCCGGCTTTTTTACTCTTTACAGATTTTACAGCTGCTTTCTTTGCTGCCATTTTTGCTGCCTGAAGATCTTTCTTTGCTGCTTCTACTTCTGCTTTTGCTTTTGCAATCTCTGCATCTTTTGCTGCATTCTGTTTCTGCAGTTCTTCCAGATTTTTCTTTGCTTCTTCAAGATCCTTCTTTGCCTGATCCAGATTTTCTTTTAAAGTACGTTCTGTTGTGATCTCTGATTTATTTACTGTCTGATAATTTGTCAGATCACCGCAAAGTGCTGTGTAAGATCTTGTTGTTGTGCCGTAAATTCTTGCCATATCTCTTGACTGCATAATGACTTTCAGGTTGTTGATCGCACTCTTCTGCACATCACCAAGGCAAATATTGTTGTTTTCTTTGTAAGTACCTTTATAAACAATGGTTTTTCCATCTTCGCTTACAGATGCCACATCTGTCGTAACCGGTGTTTTATAGTTTCCTGTTCCAGCCCAGACATTTGCCTGATACTCTCTGTAAATTTCCTGTCCGTTTACCAGAATCTTTCCATCCTCACCTACACTTGCTGTGTAGTCATCTCCCAGTTTTGCTTCCGCTGTCTGTGTTCCATCCGCTGAAACTTCAAAATCGCCCCATGCTGCTGATTTATAACTGAACATATACATCAGTTCATCTTTCAAACCAATCTGTCCGTTTGCTTCAAAGATCGGTTTTACATCTTCCGCACCTGTGATAATTTCGTTTGCTTTGGATGCTCCGCCCGGCATGATCAGGTCATTTCCTGCATGCATGGATGTGGACGGGTGAGATACACCGCCGTTCCAGTCGGTCATGATCAGACCTTCAAATCCCCATTCACCGCGTGCAATATTGGTATTCATATCATAAGAGTCTGCCGCTGGAACGCCATTGATCTGGTTGTAGGATGTCATGATGGACATTGGTTTGGATTCTTTTACTGCAATTTCAAAACCTTTCAGGTAGATTTCTCTCAGTGCTCTTTCGCTTACAATGGAATCCGTTCCGGAACGGTCTGTTTCCTGATTATTTGCTGAGAAATGTTTCAGGCATGCCCCTACACCCGGCTCTTCCTGCACACCAAGTGTGATTGCAGATGCCATCGTACCGGAAATGACCGGATCTTCTGAGAAATACTCAAAGTTACGTCCGCAAAGAGGATCTCTGTGGATATTCAGGGACGGTCCAAGAAGAATTGTAATATTCATCTCTTCCAGTTCTTTTCCAAATGCTTCACCAATACGTTTCAGCAGATCCGTATCCCAGCTCTGTGCCAGAACAAAATCTACCGGCCATGCGGTACAGTACTGATAGTAAGTTGCTGTTTCTCCTGTTTCTACATTTTTTGCCTCGTATTTCTGTTTTACACGGATACCACCAGGGCCATCTGCTAAAACGATACTCGGAATACCATACTGATCATAAGTCAGCGTTTCTCCTGCTGCTCCCGGTACGGTTGCTGAGTTGGAGCCAACGATCGGAGTATTTTCATTTGCTACTCCCCAGCCGCTTCCACAGTTCAGCTTTGCCAGTTCTTCCAGACTCATCTGTGCCACAAATTCGCCCATGGTTACTTTGTTATCCACAACATCTTTTAAAGTAGCACCTTTTTTATCTGTAACAACTTCTACTTTTTCGTAATCCTGAACTGCCTTATAGTCTGGATCTGTTGTGTAAGTAGTAACTTTTTCATCTTTATATTCAGAAACATTATTTTCTGTTTTTACTTTGGATGCATCCAGTGTAAATACCGGGGCTTCTGCCATTTCCTGCTGCTCTGTCGCATAAGTATATGGTGTTTTTCCTGCCTTGCTCCACTCGGTCAGATTTTCGCTTTCCGGAACTTCCATCTGATTGGACAGAACTTCTGTCACTGCACTCTGATTCAGTTTGATCGCTGCCGCTACTTTTGTATTTCTGGAAGAATCACCAACACGCACATAGTAGGTTCCCGGGTCAAGTATGTAAGATGCCTTTTCTTCACTATAATAAGCCATCTCATCGGTATCATAAGTCAGTGTCAGTACCTGACTTTCACCCGGTGCCAGTTCATCGGTCTTTCCATAGGCAGCCAGCTGCTGATATTCTTTTTCTGCATCTTTTGAGTCTGGTGCGGAGAAATAAACCTGTACTACTTCTTTTCCACTGTAAGTTTTTCCGGTGTTTGTAACTTCTGCTTTTACCGTCACCTTATCTTCATTTACCGATACATTCTTTACATTGATATCAAAATTTGTATAGGAAAGGCCATAACCAAATTCATATGCCGGCTTGATGCCAAAGGTATCAAAATAACGGTATCCTACATAAATTCCTTCCTTGTACCATTCTTTCATACTATCCCCGTCTGCTTTTGCGAACGTGGCAGATGCAGGATAGTCTGAATAATTTTCTGCCCAGGTATCTGTCAGTTTTCCGGAAGGTGTGACAGCTCCGGTTACTACATCAAGCAGTGCATTTCCGCCTTCCTGACCGCCCTGTCCCATCAGAAGCAGAGAATCCAGACCTTCTGTTTCCTCGAAGAATTTCGTATCAATGACACCGCCTACATTCAGTACAACAATGGTATTTTCAAAAGCAGAGGCTACCTTTTTCAGATTTTCTTTTTCTACATCGCTTAACTCATAGTCACCTAATTCATATTCTACCTCATTTACTGTAACCTTTTTGGTCATTCCACGGTCGGCACCTTCACCGGCATTTCTTGAGATTACATAAACAGCAGTGTTGGTATCTTTTGCAGAAGCTGCCAGTTCTTCATCCGTGAAGGTAAGTTCCGGATAAGCAAAGGTTGCCATCGGATTGCTTGCTGCTTTTGCATTTTCTACATCGTATCCTTCTGCATATTTTTCAAGAATACTTGCCGTCGTGATATCGTAACCTGCTTTTTTGAAAGAATTATAAATGTTAATATTATATCTCTCACTCTGGTTTACATTCACATCACCGCCACCGGAAAGTCCGCCGTTAAACGGATCACCGGAACCGGTACCACCTCGGACGGTACGTACAGCTCCGCCTCCGAACAATGCCAGCTTCTTTGTCTTAATCGGAAGAGAATTATTCTTGTTTTCCAGAAGAACCATTCCCTGTGCAGCTGCTTCTCTTGCCAGTGCTGCATTTGCCTTTTCTCTTGCTGTCACTTCATTGGAAGTAGTTGCTGCAAAAGATACCGGGCATGCTGCTGCCGCCATACTGACAGCAACAGCGGCACTCAAAATACTTCTTGTTGCTTTTTTCATGTTTTGTTTTTCCTCCTTTTTCTGGAAACACCTTATTTATCCGGTGCTTTGTTTGTGCCCTCAGTATAGGAAAAACACTATGTTTTTTAAAGAAGCAGTTTTTGATTTTACGTTTCATTTTTTGATATCAACTCTTTATACTGCGATGGAGTAATGCCTTCATAGCGTTTAAAGGCTCTTGTAAACGCCTGTGCATCGGTATAACCTACGTCAAGTGCTATATTTTTGATGCGTACATCATTTTTTAACATTTCCTTTGCATGTTCCAGTCTTACTTTATGAATGTACTCCAGTACGCCATAATCACGGAAGTTTTTAAAGCTGCGGCTTACGTGTGGTACACTGATGCCAAATTCCTGTGCCAGACTGGTCACGTTCATATTGCAGTCCTGATAATGCCCCTGAATATATTCCTGCATTTCTTCCATCCACTCCGGTTCTCGTTCTGCAGATTTATTCTGTCTGTACTGAATGATCGCCTCAAAAATTGCCCTGCTTTCTGACAGCAGCTCATGGATCGACTGGATACGAAACAGACGCTCTTCATAATTCAGTGACTGATAATAAGCTTTGTCTTCTTCATTTGCACTGATATCAAGTGTCGTGATCAGGGTTCCGATCAGACCATACATGCGATAGCGATTAATCCTCAGCTCTTTCTGATTTTTGGAAAATGCACTCTGGTAAATCTGGTTAAGCTCCCGGTATGCTCCTTCAAAATCTTCACTCTCTAGGCAATTCAGAAGTCTTCTGCTGCCTGTCATGTAAACCGAGGAATGACTGTCTTCATCCGCATCCATCATCTCACCATATACATAGACTCCGGCAGGTGCACTCGTACTCCAGAACTCCAGATACTGCATACTCTCTTCCAGAAGATGATACGCTTCTTTCATCTTTTTATAGTCACTCTGACATTCTCCGATCATGATACAGGCAGAAATATGAAACGTCCGGCTGTAAAACTGTTCTACCGTCTTTAACAGACTGCGGATTTCTTTTTCATCATGTTCCGGTTCTGAAAGATTAACAACTGCCACAAAATCTTTTTCCGGCTGCAAAAGGATTCCTGGATATTTTTCAAAAATCTGCTCTTTTAAAATATTTTCAAGCACGAAATGCTCCAGCTCTTCCGGTTTCTCCTTTTTTTCCTGATCTCTGAAAACTGCATCACCATTTTCATCAAAAGCAAACTGGATCATTATATACTTTTCTTGATCTGACAGTTTGTTCAGACTTGCATATGGAAAATTTTTGACCGCACCTGTCAGATATTTTTCCAATTCCCTGCATTCCCGGGTCTCTTCTTTCTTTTTAACTTTTTTCGAAAGTTTTTTGTTATCACTGATCAGATTTCCCACCGGGACATAAGTTTTTTTTGAAAAATACCAGGAACCGATAACCGCCACGCTGATCAGCATAAGAAGTTCTGCCGTTAGAATCATTGCAAAACGTCTCAGTTCTCCATAAAACAAGGTATTCGGAACATACATATCGCAGTTCCATTGAAACATACTCATCCGTTTTTCTACTTTTATGTATCCGTTTTTCTGATTTTCTTCCAATTTTCTGCTGTAAATCACATTTTCTTTTTCCGGCGTTTCAATATAAATACAGTTTTCTGCTCCTGGATCGCCGATCAGACGGCTTCCGCTGTACTCTGCGAAAATAACGGCAATGCGATTATTCTGCGTGTCATTGACCGGACGGAAAAACCAGATTTGATTATCTGATAAAACCTGATAAGATTTTTGATTTTCTTCTGTCATCCAACAATAAAAATCCTGTGCAGTGATACCATACTGTCGGCAGAAAAAGCTGATATCCTCTTTTCCTTCCCGACGCTGCGAATTGGAAGAAAGAATGGAATCGCTCTTCAGAAAATAGATATGCAGATTCTGACAGAGATTGTTCTGTACATTCAATTCTGACATTGTATTTTTCAGTTTCATGGAATCTAAAATCTGCTGTGGTGAAAAATTTCCTTCTATCAATGCAATATCATCCAAACCACCACTGACGGCAAGCGTATCACACAACTGATATGACAGCCGAATATTATTTTCAATCTTCCCCACAACTTCTCTCATACGCAATGCAGCTGAATTTCGTATTTCTTTCTGCACATAAAAGATCGAACTGCTGTAACCGATGATCGTAACTGTGAGCATTGCCAGGCATAATACCAGATAAGAAATCAAAATAGAACGAAAAGTAAGTGCTTTTCCTGTTTTCATAAGTTTTTATCTCCTGCTCTTTACAAAAAGATTTCTTCTCATTTCTTTTAATATAATGTCTGTCTTTTTGTTTTGCAAGGAAATTTATGATTCTTTCTTTTTTGCTGATGATTTTTTTCCTGAGTATTTACTTTTTACTTCCAACACAGTAAACTAAAAATAAAGCTTATTATCTGGAGGAAATTATGAAACACAAGTATAGGAATTACTATTTCCCGGTACTGATCTGTATTTTTTTCTGTCTGTGCATTTTTCTTGTCCGACACGCTTTTTCTGTCAGGACACAAACAAATGCTTCTCTTCCGGTTACAGAAGTCAGACAGAGTTTTTCTTTTTTGAATACCATTGATTCTGAACTTTCAGAGCTGTGCAACGGAGATCTGAATAATACTGCCTTTTTCCAGGAACTGGAAAACAGAACGAACATCCATATTGACTGGATCACTTCTTTATCCAATCTGCAGATCCAAAACCGTTTTGAGCAAAACAGCGATTCCGTACCGGATTTGATCGGTGCCGGAAATTTTTCATCCATCTATGGGAATATTTCTGCGGATGATGCGATCGCTCAGGGGGACATCTGTGATCTGACGGAACTGGTTCCAAAATATGCACCGAATTACTATAAGATCATTCAGCAAAAGGACATAAAAGATATCGCCTACACGGATTCCGGTCGAATTGCAGCTGTTTATTCTATAAAACAAAACTCGCAAAAACCATGGTGTGGTCTTCAGATTCGAAAAGACTGGCTGGATGAACTGGGGCTTGAGATTCCTGTCACTTATGATGACTGGGAAACGGTTCTCACTGCATTTAAAGAAAGGAAAGGAGCCACAGCCCCATTATGGATTTCATACAATGCTTATGCACAGGATGAAAGTCTGAATGCCGGTTTTGGAGTCAGTTATGATTTTTTTCAAATGGACGGCAAGGTCTTTTATGGACCTGCCAGGCAGGGATGGAAGGATTATCTCACTTTAATGAACCGCTGGTATCAGAAAGGTCTGATAGATGTTGATTATATGACCGGCAACTCGATTTATGCAGACAGTAAAATGATCGCCAGCGGCACTTCCGGTGCATGGTTTGGTATGTATACCATGCCTTCTGATCTTTCTGCAAAAGATCAGAATATTAAGGTTATTGCTGTTTCTCCGCCAAAATTAAACGAACATGATACGCTGCACATACAGAAAAGATACAGCATCAGTGATAATATGTTTTACATCTCTTCTGGATGCGAACATCCGGAAATTGTTCTAAAGTGGATTGACTATTTATTTTCTGATGAAGGTTCCCGTTTTGCAAGCTACGGAACAGAAGGTAAAACCTATACCCTTGATAAAGATCAGAATCCTGTTTTCACCGATCTGATCTTGCATAATTCTGATGGACTGACTTTTTATCAGGCATTGAAAAACTATACGCTGGCTCCCGGCCTGCCTTCTGCTTATATTGACTGGAAACGGGAATTTCAGTGTGTGCCTCCTTCCAGTGCTGTTATGTGCGATGTATGGGCTTCCACGGATACTTCATATATGCTTCCGGTCAGTCTGAGTTTTACATCTGAAGAACGTACCAGACTGTCTCAAATAATGGCGAACGTCAATTCCTGTATGTATGAATACACAACTGCTTTCATTACCGGGATCAAATCTTTTGATAATTACGAAGAATATCTGAACACCCTGAAAAAAAACAAGATTGATGAAGCTGTTCAAATATATCAGAATGCTTATGATCGCTATCTTGCAAAACATTCTTCCTGATCCTGCAAGAAACACTTGCACACATCATACACAGGTGTTAGAATTTATTAGCGATTCGCATAAACGCAGGATGAATCTATATGCGAAACCAACATAAACCAGGGGGAGCTGACGGAAGTCGGCTGAGAGGAAACGTGTTCCCGTTTCGACCCATTACCTGATTTGGATAATGCCAACGGAGGAAAAAGAGATGAGAAATTACACAACTCAGATGGATGCAGCCCGCAAGGGAATTGTAACACCGGAAATCGAAACTGTAGCAAAAAAAGAGAACATGGATGTTGATAAGTTAATGAAACTTGTCGCTGAAGGCAAGGTTGCAATCTGTGCCAACAAAAATCATAAATGCTTAAGTGCAGAGGGTGTCGGCAGTATGCTGCGTACCAAGATCAATGTCAACCTCGGCGTATCTCGTGACTGCAAGGATTATGATATCGAAATGCAGAAGGTTATGAGTGCCGTTGACCTCGGTGCGGAAGCGATCATGGATCTTTCCAGTCACGGCAACACACAGCCATTCCGTCAGAAACTGACAAGTGAATGTCCGGTTATGATCGGTACGGTTCCTGTTTATGACAGCGTGATCCATTACCAGAGAGATCTGGCTACACTGACTGCAAAGGATTTTATCGATGTTATCCGTATGCATGCAGAAGACGGTGTAGACTTTGTAACGCTGCACTGCGGTATTACACGCAAAACCATCGAACAGATCAAAAAGCACAAACGTAAAATGAATATCGTAAGCCGTGGAGGAAGCCTCGTATTTGCATGGATGTCCATGACCGGCGAAGAGAATCCATTCTATGAATATTATGATGAAATCCTGGATATCTGTGAAGAATATGACGTGAGCATTTCTCTTGGCGATGCATGCCGTCCTGGATGCCTTGCCGATGCAACCGATGTATGTCAGATTGAAGAACTGGTTCGTCTCGGAGAACTGACAAAACGTGCATGGGATCACAATGTACAGGTTATGGTAGAAGGTCCTGGCCATGTGCCGCTGGATCAGGTTGCCGCCAACATGAAGGTACAGCAGAGTATCTGCATGGGTGCTCCTTTTTATGTACTTGGTCCTCTTGTAACCGACATTGCTCCGGGATATGACCATATCACTGCAGCAATCGGAGGTGCAGTTGCCGCTATGAACGGTGCTGCTTTCCTTTGCTATGTTACACCGGCTGAACACCTGGCTCTGCCGAATGTAGAGGATACCAAGCAGGGTATCATCGCTTCCAAGATCGCAGCTCACGCAGCGGATATTGCGAAGGGTATTCCGGGAGCAAGAGACATCGATGACCGCATGGCTGCTGCCCGCCAGAAACTGGACTGGGATGCACAGTATGCATGTGCCCTTGACCCGGAAACTGCAAAAGCGATCCGCGACAGCAGAAGCCCGGAAGATGACCACAGCGATACTTGCAGTATGTGCGGTAAATTCTGTGCCGTAAGAAGCATGAACAAAGCACTTGCCGGAGAATACATTGATATTCTTTAAGACAGAAAATGCCCGGGTCAAAAGACCTTTTGAAACAAGAACGCCTCTGGCATTCTTGTTGCTCGCCGCCTACAGAGGCGGTAGTCACCTCACATCTGATGTATAACACAAAAGCGAATCTCGGATATTGTATCCTTGATTCGCTTTTTTATTGCTTTTTATTTGTTATTTTATTTATTCTTCCGGTGCTTCAAAGCTGTGATCTACGGTGATCACACAGGTTGCACCAGCTTCCATTTCTGAGATCAACTGCATCAGCTGATGCAATACACGGTCGGTATCTTTCTGTGTATATTCTGCCGGGACAAGAAGATCAAAGATCAGATTGACCGGCGTTGTTTTCACCAGTCGGAAATCGTGAAAACTCAGTTTGCTGTCTAACGCTTTGATGATATGTTCCGTCTTTTCTTTTAATCGAAGTACTTCCGCATCGTGCAGCTCGACCGGATCCATATGGATCACCAGAGTGATATTCAGCTCTTTTCCGACTTCCCGCTCAATACGGTCAATGATTGCATGGGATACTTCAATATTCACATCGTTCGGCACCTCTGCATGAATGGTTGCCATTCCCTGATTTGGTCCGTAATTATGCACGATCAGATCATGCGTTCCGACAATACCATCATAGGATTCTACCATCTGTGAAATTTTCTGATACAATTCTGCCGGAACCCTCTGTCCGATCAGCGGCTCCAGTGTGTCTTTTGCAATTGAAAATCCGGACCAGATGACAAGCAATGATACGATCAGTCCTGCGATCGCATCAATATTTACGTTTGCAACATAACAGATCAAAATAGAAACAACGGTCGCACTTGTCGTAATGACATCTCCGAGGGAATCTGCCGCAGTTGCCAGCATGACTTTTGAATCTATTTTTTTACCAAGTTTTCTATTGAATGCTGCCATCCACAATTTCACGAGGATTGACAGGATCAGGATCAGAAACGGCACCAGGTCAAACGTGATATCTTCCGGATGCATCAGCTTGCCTGCCGACGTTTTGAAAAAAGTAAATCCAACCTCAATGACCAGAAACGATACGATCAGTGCTGCAATGTATTCAATTCTTCCATGACCGAACGGATGCTCCGCATCTGCCGGTTTCCCTGCCATTTTTACTCCGATAAAACTGATGATCGATGATGCCGCATCGGATAAGTTATTAAACGCATCTGCCGTGACTGCCAGAGAATGCATCAGCGTACCGATGATTAACTTTGCCGCAAACAGAAATACATTACAGAAAATACCGACGACACTGGCAAGAATCCCATACCGGGTACGCACCTCCGTTGATTCTGTGTTTTCACTGTCTCTTACAAACCTGCGAACTAAAAAATCTGTCATACCTTCCTGAAAACCCCTTTTGATTTAAATTCCAGATTCAAGAATGTCTCTGGATGACCCGCCGTCTATAACGGCGAGAACCACTGCACTTCTGATATCATTCTCACTATTATATTGAAATCCTCTGAAAAAATCAATATCTGTCCGCTTTTTTTATCTTCCGTTTGCAGGCTCTACGTTAATTGTTTTTCCTTTAATTTTGGTGTTTTTCATGGCACGGAGTACATCAGCCGCATTTTCACGCGGAACTTCAACGAATGTATATTTGTCATACATATCGATCGTTCCGACCAGTTTTCCCGGAATACCGGATTCTCCTGCAACTGCCCCGAGAATATCGCCCGGGCGTACTTTCTGTTTTTTACCAATGTTGATGAAGAGACGTACCATGCCTGCTTCTGCCCCGGTATCACCGAAATCTTCCATATGCCCACGGTCATTATTCTGCTCATTTTCACCCAGTGCCTGTTTCAGAAATGCTGCCGCAATGTCCATCGCTGTGTAGTCTTCTTCGTTAAGTTTCTGTTCGATGATACGTGTCATGCGGTTTAAGTCTTCGTTTTTAATGATATGGTCGATCTCATCCAGCACTTTTTCCAGACGGATGGCTGTAATATCATTCAGAGACGGAATTGGCTGTGCGTAGATTTTTGTCTTACAGTAACGCTGGATGTCTTTCAGCTTATAAACTTCACGTCCTACAACAAACGTAAATGCCTTTCCGACACGACCGGCACGACCGGTACGGCCGATACGGTGCACATAAAATTCATCATCCTGCGGCACATCATAATTAAACACTGCCTCTACATCATCTACATCAATACCACGGGCTGCCACATCGGTGGCGATCAGGATCTCTGTTTTGCCGCTGCGGAAGCCTTTCATAACACGGTCTCTCTGGCTCTGCTTCATATCTCCATGCAGCCCTTCCGCAAAATATCCCCGTCCTTTCAGTGCCTCAGTCAGCTCATCCACACGTTTTTTTGTATTGCAGAATACAAGGGAGAGCTTTGGATTGTACATATCCAGAAGTCTTGAGAGAACTTCTTCTTTGTTCTTCTGTTTTACTTCATAATAGTACTGGTCGATATTTTTTACGGTCAGTTCTTTCTTTACGACACGAACCAGAACAGCATCTTTCTGATAATTTTTCGTGATGTCCATGATCGGCTTCGGCATGGTCGCAGAAAAGAGAACCGTCTGACGCTCTTCCGGTGCATCTTTCAAAATCGTCTCGATATCTTCACGGAATCCCATGTTCAGCATCTCATCTGCTTCATCCAGCACGATCGTGTGAAGGTTGTCGAAACGTAAGGTACGACGGCGAAGATGATCCATCACTCGGCCCGGTGTTCCGATCACAAGCTGCACACCACCTTTTAAGGAACGGATCTGTTTTCCGATATCCTGTCCGCCGTATACCGGAAGGATCTTGATGCCGTGCATAAACTTGCTCAGTCTGCGGATCTCATCTGCTACCTGGATTGCCAGTTCTCTTGTCGGACACAGAATGATTGCTTGCAGTTTCCGGTTCTTCGGATCGATCTTCTGAAGAAGCGGAATACCAAAAGCTGCTGTTTTTCCGGTACCTGTTTGCGCCTGACCGATTACGTCATGTCCGGCCATCACTTCCGGAATCGCTTTTGCCTGGATCGGGCTTGGCTCTTCAAATCCCATCTCTGTAATAGCTCGAAGAATCTTCGGGTCAAGTCCAAGTGTATCAAATTTTATGATTTCCATATATTAAATCCTTTCTTTCTGTTGCAAATACCCTTTTATTTCAAATCTCACTGACATAACGCTCCTCACTGCTCAGTGTTTCATGCACTTACAGCTACAAAATACTTATATGTTCATATAATGACGTCGGAGGCAAAAGTCCCCAACTATATTTGAAAAACAAGGCATAAAAATACCGCCTCTTTATTTATCTAATGTGAGGCGGAAGAGTAACAATTCACATATGCCAGTCATTTTAACATATCCCGTTTTGAAATTCAACTGTTCATTTTAATTTGAAACCAGACACATATTTGAGCAACATGCAATTCCGGCAAACAATGCTTCGCATTATCCTCTGTAAATTTCTGCACAGCCCGGACTGATTATTAGCTATTGTAAAAACAGGGTTGCATTTTTTATGTTTTCGGTATAATATACATATAACTACACATAGTATTCAAAACTACATGTAACGGTTTTTATTTCAATATTCATTTTATATTGCTTTCAAGTCATGAGGTATGATCACGAATATCTGAAAATTGCTCTCACAATTCTGTCATCTGACTTGAATCATGTTTCAAAGGAGGTATTCACTATGTTAGAAAAAATCAAAGATCCCGGAAGTGCGATCACACACTTCATTGGTATGCTGATGGCAATGTTTGCCGCCACACCGCTGATCATCAAATCTCTGCATGAGCCGGATTATATCCATGTGATTTCCCTGACTGTTTTTATTGTGAGTATGATCCTACTCTATGCGGCAAGCACGATCTACCATACTTTAAATCTTTCAGAAAGAACAAATCGTATTCTCCGCAAGTTAGACCACAGTATGATCTTTGTACTGATTGCCGGAAGCTACACACCAATCTGCCTGATCGTTTTGAAAGGTCCGGTCGGATATTTCCTGTTCGCTCTTGTCTGGGCAATCGCACTGATCGGCATTATCGTAAAAATCTGCTGGATCACCTGTCCGAAATGGTTTTCTTCTGTGCTTTATATCAGCATGGGCTGGGTCTGCGTACTGGCTTTCACACAGATTGTCAATTCGCTCTCTCCGGCAGCTTTTGGATGGCTCCTGGCAGGCGGTATCATTTACACTGTCGGCGGCATCATTTATGCTTTGAAAGTTCCGCTGTTCGATGCAAAGCACAAAAATTTCGGCTCACATGAGATCTTCCATCTGTTCGTGATGGCAGGAAGTGCATGCCACTTTATTCTTATGTATGTTTATATCGCTTAATGACTGTGAAATCATTTCGATTATTCAAAAATGCCTCTGGCATTCTTGCCGAAAAAGGATAAAATTTCAGAGGTTCTGATTTTGCTCAGAGCCTCTTTCTGTATCCTGAAAACCTTTCTATTGTATATTTTTTTCTTTGATCAGATTTTCTTTTTCTTTCCTTGTCAGCTGTTTGATCGCATATTCCCGCTTCATTGCTTCTTGTTTTCCCTGAAATTCCTCATAATAGACCAGTGTGACCGGTCTGCGATTCCTCGTATATTTCGCCCCGGATTTCCCGCCGTTATGGGCTTTGAGACGCTTGTCCAGATCATTTGTCCAACCGGTATAATACGTGCCGTCACTGCACTTTAAAATATAGGTGTAACACATACTTTCCATTCACTTTCAACTGTTTCATATCTTCGTATTGTGACATGCTCCTGCCTCTGATACAAATCGCTTGCTCTCTTCCATCAGAAACGCGAGTCATCTCACATCTTGTATATGTAAAGCGGAGGATTTCCCCCGCATTATTTCAAGCAATCGGCAAAGCGGTATATTTTCAACTAAGACAAATTTGTTGCTCACCACTTGCAGAAGTGGGAGTCTTCTCCGACTAAGATAAAACCTGTAAAATGAATCCGATTGCAAATATTGTGTGCTGCGTGCAGCTCCTTACGGATACCGTATAGCCTAATATAGTATACGCTTTCTCTCACTTTTTGTGAATCATCTTTCTTTTTGATGTCAAAACGGCTTTTGTACAAGCACATCGTAGTTTCAGTCTTTTGACCCTGGCATCATTATATTATGATGTGGGTGTCAAAAGTTACCAACTATGATGCCTACGGATTGTTCCGTGCGTTGCACTCCCACAATCCTTTCTACGCTCCGCTTCGGTCGGTGCTA
>NZ_JAJEQE010000050.1 GCF_020687205.1 Hominisplanchenecus faecis | reverse complement strand
ATGCACAGCGATTCTGTTGGGTAAATGTCAGCAAAGCTGACCAGAATCGCGTGCCAAGTCTCACGTGCGTTCGACTTGAACTTGGTCGGAAAAGACTCTCGCTTATAGAAGCGGGGGTCTTTTTTGCTATCAAGCAAAAGGTAGAGTCTTGCAAAGATAATCCCGGGATGATATACTGAATAAATGATTAAAGAGAATCTGCAAAACAGTAGGATTTAAAAACAAATGCCATGTACAGGAGGAGTAGACATATGAAAAAACTGGAAGAATATGTAAGAAGTATACCTGATTTCCCGGAGCCGGGGATTATTTTCCGCGATATCACAACGATTTTGCAGGATCCGGACGGACTGCATCTGGCAATCCAGTCCATGCAGGACAAGCTGAAAGATACCGAGTTTGATGTCGTTGTCGGCACAGAGTCCAGAGGGTTTATTTTTGGTGTACCGATTGCATATAACCTGCACAAGGCATTTGTACCGGTTCGAAAGAAAGGCAAGCTGCCATGTGAGACGGTCAGCATGGAATATGACCTGGAATACGGAAGTGCTGTGATTGAAATGCATAAGGATTCTATCAAACCGGGACAGAAAGTTGTGCTGGTAGATGACCTGGTTGCTACAGGCGGAACGATCGAAGCTGCGATCAAACTGGTTGAGGAACTCGGCGGAGAAGTTGTAAAGGTTGTTTTCCTTATGGAGTTGGCCGGATTAAAAGGCCGTGAGAGATTAAAAGGATATGAGGTAGAGTCTGTACTCTGCTATGATGGGAAATAAAAACAGTAGACAATAGATGGTTGCAGGGGCAGATTCAGAATCTGCTTTCTGCGGATTTCCGGAAAGAGGGTACTGGCTATGAGCGACGAAAAAAACAAAGTAGATACAACGACAGAAATAAAAAATTCAGAGATGAAAAAAGCGGAGATCAAAAAAGCCGATGCGAATGTAAAAACCATGGAGGATTTTACAAGTCCGGAGATCTTGTATGATGAACTGATCGCGAGCGTGAAGAAATATCATCCATCCACGGATATCAGCATGATTGAAAAAGCTTACAAGATTGCTTATGAGGCACATGAGGGTCAGAAGAGAAAATCCGGAGAACCATATATCATTCATCCGCTTTGCGTTGCGATCATTCTGGCAGATCTGGAGCTGGACAAAGAGACGATCGTTGCAGGACTGCTTCACGATGTGGTTGAGGACACGGTCATGACGACGGAGGAGATCACCAAAGAGTTCGGGGCAGAGGTCGCACTTCTGGTGGATGGCGTTACAAAACTGGGACAGCTGAGCTATTCTGCAGATAAGGTGGAAGTACAGGCGGAGAACCTGCGTAAGATGTTCCTTGCCATGGCAAAGGATATCCGTGTGATCCTGATCAAGCTTGCAGACCGGCTTCACAATATGCGTACGCTGAAATATATGAAGCCGGAAAAACAGAAAGAAAAAGCGAGAGAGACGATGGATATTTATGCTCCGCTTGCTCAGAGACTTGGTATTTCCAAGATCAAGGTAGAGCTGGATGACCTTTCGCTGAAATATCTGGAGCCGGAAGTTTATTATGATCTGGTAGAAAAGATTGCTCTGCGTAAAACAGAACGCCAGAAATTTGTGGACGGTATTGTCGCAGAAGTGCGTGCCCATATCGAAAAAGCGGGTATCAAAGCACAGATCGACGGCCGTGTCAAACATTTCTTCAGCATTTACAAAAAGATGGTAAACCAGGACAAAACGCTCGATCAGATCTATGATCTTTTTGCAGTGCGTATCATCGTAGATACGGTCAAGGACTGTTATGCGGCACTCGGTGTGATACATGAGATGTACAAACCGATTCCGGGACGTTTTAAAGATTATATTGCGATGCCGAAGCCGAACATGTATCAGTCTCTGCATACGACGCTGATCGGACCTGGCGGAAGACCGTTTGAGATACAGATCCGTACCTTTGAGATGCATCGTACCGCAGAATATGGTATTGCGGCACACTGGAAATACAAAGAAGCATCAAACAACGGAGGAACCGTCAATGTTTCCAAACAGGAAGAAGAGAAACTGAGCTGGCTGCGACAGATTCTGGAATGGCAGAAGGATATGTCGGACGGCAAAGAGTTTATGAGTCTCTTAAAGAGCGATCTGGATCTGTTTGCAGAAAGTGTCTACTGTTTCACACCGGCTGGTGACGTCAAGAATCTGCCAAATGGTTCCACACCGATCGATTTTGCATACAGCATCCACAGTGCGGTCGGAAACAAGATGATCGGTGCCAGGGCGAACGGCAAGCTGGTCAACATCGATTATGTGATCCAGAACGGGGACCGTATCGAGATCATCACTTCGCAGAATTCCAAAGGTCCGAGCCGTGACTGGCTGAAGATCGTAAAGAGTGCCCAGGCAAAGAACAAGATCAACCAGTGGTTCCGCAATGAATTAAAAGAAGACAATATCACCCGCGGTAAGGAACTGATGGCAGCTTATTGCAAGAGCCGTAGTATTACATTAAGCGACCTGATGAAACCGTCTTACATGGAGAGTGTGATGCGTAAGTATGGTTTTCGTGACTGGGATTCTGCACTGGCAGCGATCGGACATGGCGGTCTGAAAGAAGGACAGGTTGTCAACAAGCTTCTGGATGAGTACAACAAGCAGCACCAGAAGGAGATCACGGATGAGCATATCATGGAAGCTGCTGAGGGCAAAGAAAAGATGCGGATCGCCAAATCCGGGAACGGCATTGTCGTAAAAGGCATCCATGATGTGGCAGTGCGTTTCTCCAAATGCTGTTCACCGGTTCCGGGAGATGAGATCGTTGGATTTGTGACAAGGGGGCGCGGCATTTCCGTTCACAGGACAGACTGCGTAAATGTGATGAACCTTTCAGAAACAGACAGGGCAAGACTGATCGAGGCAGAATGGCAGAAATCTGAGCAGGATAAAAACGAACGTTACACCGTAGAGATCAAGATTTTCGGATACAACCGTACCGGACTTCTTGTGGATATTTCCAAGATTTTTACAGAACGGAAGATTGACCTGAGTTCTCTGAACTGCCGTGTGAACAAACAGGGCGTTGCCACGATCCTGCTTACCTTTGATGTACAGGGCAAAGAAGAACTTGCAAGCCTGACTGCCAAGATACGTCAGATCGAGAGTGTGATCGATATCCAGCGTACTTCAGGCTGATCAGAGGAGGCGTTTATGGGAAATATAAAAATAGAAAAGATGGTGCTTGGCATGGTGCAGACCAACACCTGGTTTGTGATAAATGAGAAAACAAAGGAACTGATCCTGATCGATCCGGCGGATGATGCCGGGCGGATCATCCGGAAGATTGAGGCGGATGGCCTGAAATTGCAGGGGATTCTGCTCACGCATGGTCATTTTGATCATATCGGTGCGGCGGATGATTTAAGAGCATATTTTAAAGGTGTACAGTGTTATGCCGGCGAGAAGGAAGAGGAAGTACTGGAAAATGGCAGTTACAATCTTTCTGCTTCCTGGGCTGCTGCTCTGTCGATCCGTGCAGACCGTCTGCTGAGAGATAAGGAAACTTTGACTCTTGCAGGGTTTAAGATCAAGGTGATCGAGACACCGGGGCATACAAAGGGCGGTGTCTGTTATTATCTGCCGGAAGAAGGAGTACTGTTTTCCGGGGATACACTGTTTCGCACCAGCGTCGGGAGAACGGATTTTCCGACCGGCAGCATGTCACAGATCGTGTGTTCCGTGCAGTATCTGACGGAGAATCTGCCGGGTGATACAGTCGTTTATCCGGGACACCAGGAAATAACGACGATTGCCTATGAACAAAGATTTAACCCGTATTTATCTTAGCGGAAGTTTTGACTCCGACTAAGATAAACGCTCCGCGAGGCACACATTGTCCGGTAGATCATGGCTTTGTGCCGACCGGAACGTTTGCAAATAAAAATGAAATGAGTAGAACAGATGATAGCAATACAGTTCCAAAAGAGAGATTTTGAGTATGATGTATACAATCTGGTGAAATCGTTTTATCCGGAAGAAGAGATCGCTTTGTCTGACGATGACAGTCCGGCAGCGGAATACGATGAAAAAATCTCTCTTTTTTACGGGAAAAATAAGATAAGCATCCGCATCGAGCGTGTAAGCGGTGAACGGAAACGTCAGGAAGAAGGCGTGTGGCTCACAGAAGAGATGCACGGGCGGAAAGAAAGAAAAAATCAGACAAAAATTTTGCTGTACCATATGCTGCAGAAAAGAACCGGACAGGAACTTCCGTGGGGAACACTGACCGGTGTGCGGCCGACGAAAATACCGATGGCACTGATCGATGCCGGACATTCTAACGTGGAGACGGCAAAGATCATGAGGGAGCAGTATCTGGTCAGCAGGGAAAAAACGGCACTGGCTGTTTCAATTGCCAACAGAGAACGTCATATCCTGGAGGATATTGACTATAAAAACGGATACAGCCTTTACATCGGGATTCCATTCTGCCCAACGATCTGTGCATACTGTTCGTTCAGTTCCAGTCCGTTAAAAGTGTGGAAAAATAAGGTCGATGATTATCTGGATGCACTTTGCCATGAAATCCGGGAAACGGCGAGTATGTGGGCCGGTCAGGTCCTGGATACGATCTATATCGGAGGGGGCACGCCGACCACGCTGGAGCCGCATCAGCTGGAGCGTTTATTGTCTGAAGTGGAAAAATGTTTTGATATCAGCCACATAAAAGAGTATACTGTGGAAGCGGGCAGACCGGACAGTATCACATGGGAGAAACTGGCTGTGATCCGAAAGCATCCGGTGACCAGGATTTCCATCAATCCGCAGACGATGAACCAGAAGACGCTGGATATCATTGGAAGACGGCATACGGTGGAAGACATCCGAAAGGCATTTGCCGATGCCAGAGAGCTTGGGTTTGACAATATCAACATGGATCTGATCGTAGGACTTCCGGGAGAAGGCATCGAAGAGGTGGAGCACACCATGCAGGAGGTGTTATCTCTTGATCCGGACAGCATCACCGTACATTCTCTGGCCATCAAACGTGCGGCACGTCTCAACCTGTTTAAAGATGAATATAAAGAGATGACTTTCACAAACAATCAGAGGATCATGGAGATGACGGAGCAGTATGCGGCAAAAGCCGGTATGTTCCCATATTATCTCTACCGCCAGAAGAATATGAAGGGCAATTTTGAGAATGTCGGATATGCAAAACCGGAAAAAGAAGGCATTTACAATATCCTGATCATGGAAGAGAAGCAGTCGATCCTGGCACTTGGAGCCGGTGCTTCGACCAAGTTTGTGATGAATGACCGTATTGAGCGTGCGGAAAATGTAAAGGATATTAAAAACTATATCGAGCGGATCGATGAAATGATAGAACGTAAGAAACAGGGTTATTGTGACTATGAAAAAAACCGGGTATAATATCATACAGTTCAGCCTGAGCAAAGAACTGCAGCATGGGATGATGGTCAGTATTCTGGCCGGAGAGCTTGCAAGAAAGGCGGGACTGTCAGAAAAACAGTGCCACGAGCTGTCGATCGCAGGACTTCTGCATGACATCGGAAAACTTGAGATGGCAAAATATGTGTATCAGAAAGGACAGAAGCCGCTTACGATCGAAGAGATCAAGTATGTAAGGCTTCATCCGACACTGGGATATGCGATCACATCGCAAAATCATTATTCGGATTTTATCATGAAAAGCATTTTATATCATCACGAAAATTATGACGGCAGCGGTTTCCCATCGAACCTGAAGGAAGATGAGATCCCCATTGGGGCGAGGATCCTTCGGATCTGTGATGTGTTTGCGGCACTGATCTCCGATCGACCGTACCGCAGAGCTTTTTCATGGGAAAAGGCGGTTGCCATTATGATTGAAGAAATAAAAAATTTTGACCTGAAACTGTTTTTGTGTTTTCTGGAGATCATTCATGATGAGGTCATCTGTGAAAGGCTTCGGACATGTGAACAGATGAAATGGGATTTAGAGGAGGATACTTTATGGCAATGAAGAAGAAGCCGGTAACCGGCATGAAAGATATTACACCACGCGAGATGGAGATCCGCGATTACGTGATCCGTATGATCAAAGATACTTACGGAACGTTTGGATTTTCTTCCATCGAGACACCTTGCGTGGAGCACATCGAGAACCTCTCCAGCAAGCAGGGCGGAGAAAACGAAAAACTGATCTTTAAGATTTTAAAAAGAGGCGAAAAACTGAAGATCGACACGGCCGAAACCGAGATGGATCTGGTCGACGGCGGACTACGGTACGACCTGACTGTTCCGCTGTCCAGATATTATGCAAACAATGCAAACAATCTGCCAAGTCCGTTCAAAGCACTGCAGATGGGAAATGTATGGCGTGCAGACAGACCGCAGAGAGGCCGTTACCGCCAGTTCATGCAGTGTGATATCGATATCCTCGGCGAGCCGACGATCCTGGCAGAGATCGAGCTGATCCTGGCAACTTCCACGCTGGTCGGCAAACTGGACTTTGAAAACTTTACGATCCGCATCAACGACCGCAGGATCTTAAAAGCCATGGCAGCATGCAGCGGTTTTCCGGAAGAAAGCTACGATACCGTCTTTATCATTCTGGATAAGATGGACAAGATCGGCAAAGAAGGCGTGGCAGAAGAGCTGGAAAAAGAAGGATTTGCAAAAGAGAGCATCGACAAGTACCTGTCCCTGTTTGATGAGGTGACCGAAGATATAAACGGTGTACGCCGCTTAAAAGAACTTCTGGAAGGCTTCCTGGATCAGAAGATCGCAGAAGAACTGGAGACGATCATCCAGAGTGTTGACACTGTCAAGACAGCAAAATTCCAGATCGTGTTCGATCCGACCCTCGTTCGCGGTATGTCCTACTATACCGGACCGATCTTCGAGATCAGCATTGATGGATTCGGAGGTTCCGTCGGAGGAGGCGGCCGCTACGATGAAATGATCGGCAAATTCACCGGTCAGAAGACCTGTGCATGCGGATTCTCCATCGGATTTGAACGTATTGTCATGCTGCTTCTGGAGCGTGATTATCAGGTTCCGAGCAATGCGGGTAAGAAAGCATATCTGATTGAGAAAAATATGCCGGGTGACAAGCTGGCTGCAATTTTCAAAGAAGCCGCAGAAGAACGCAAGAACGGCAACATCGTAAGCGTCAATATGATGAAGAAAAATAAAAAATTCCAGAAGGAACAGATGACGGCAGAAGGCTACACAGAATTCAAAGAATTTTTCTGTGACGGCATCAAATAAAGGAGGACAAAAGCAAATGGCTGAATCAATGAAAGGCCTGCACAGAAGCCACAGATGTGCAGAAGTCGTAAACGCAGCGATCGGCAGCGAAGTAACTGTTATGGGCTGGGTACAGAAAAGAAGAAATCTTGGTGGTATGATCTTTATTGATTTAAGAGACAGAAGCGGTCTGTTACAGATTGTTTTTGATGAGAATGATATCGGAACCGAAGGATATGAAAAAGCCGGCAAGCTGAGAAGTGAGTTTGTCATTGCCGTAACCGGTAAACTGGAAAAACGCGGCGGAGCAGTAAACGAAAATCTTGCAACCGGCGAGCTGGAAGTAAGAGCAGAGAGTCTGCGTATTCTTTCCGAGTCCGAGACACCGCCGTTTCCGATCGAAGAGCATATCCAGACAAGAGATGAACTTCGTCTGAAATATCGTTATCTGGATCTGCGTCGTCCGAACCTGCAAAGAAACCTGCTGCTTCGAAGCAAAGTAGCAACAGCGATCCGTCGCTTTATGGATGCAGAAGGATTTCTGGAGATCGAAACACCGATCCTGATCAAGAGTACTCCGGAAGGTGCAAGAGACTACCTCGTACCAAGCCGTGTACATCCGGGCAGCTTCTATGCACTGCCGCAGTCACCGCAGCTGCTCAAACAGCTGCTTATGTGTTCCGGATACGACCGCTATTTCCAGATCGCAAAATGTTTCCGTGACGAGGACTTAAGAGCAGACCGTCAGCCGGAGTTCACACAGGTCGATATGGAGCTTTCTTTCGTTGATATGGACGATGTCATTGATGTCAATGAGCGTCTCCTGAAATACATTTTTAAAGAGATCGGCGTGGATGTACAGCTGCCGATCCAGCGTATGACCTGGCAGGAAGCCATGGACCGTTTCGGCTCTGACAAACCGGATATCCGTTTCGGCATGGAACTGCAGGACGTATCGGAAGTCGTAAAAGGCTGCGGATTCGGTGTATTTACCGGAGCACTGGAAAACGGCGGAACCGTTCGCGGTATCAATGCCAAAGGACAGGGGCATATGCCGAGAAAGAAGATTGATGCACTGGTAGAAGTAGCAAAGACTTATGGTGCCAAAGGACTGGCATATCTGGCAGTCAATGAAGACGGAACTTACAAATCTTCTTTTGCAAAATTCTTTGAAGAAGAACAGTTAAAAGAACTGGTAAAAGCAATGGACGGAGAACCGGGAGACTTACTGCTGTTTGCTGCGGACAAGAAAAAAGTTGTTTGGGATGTGCTCGGTGCACTGCGTCTGCATCTGGCAAAGAGTCTGGATCTGCTGAAAAAAGACGATTTCCGTTTCCTGTGGGTTACGGAGTTCCCACTGCTTGAGTGGTCCGAAGAACAAAATCGTTTCGTTGCCATGCATCATCCGTTTACCATGCCGATGGAAGAAGACCTCGATAAGATCGACAGCGATCCGGGAGCAGTACGTGCTCAGGCATACGATATCGTACTGAACGGAAATGAGATCGGTGGCGGAAGTATCCGAATCCACCAGGATGATATTCAGTCCAAGATGTTCGAAGTACTTGGATTTACGCCGGAACAGGCACAGAAACAGTTCGGATTCCTTCTGGATGCATTCAAATATGGAGTACCGCCACACGCAGGACTGGCATACGGACTGGATCGTCTGATCATGCTGATGGCAGGAGAAGACAGCATCCGTGAAGTTATGGCCTTCCCGAAAGTAAAAGATGCTTCCTGCCTGATGATGCAGGCACCGGATGAAGTAGATCCGAAGCAGCTGGAAGAGCTTGGTCTTGAGATCGAGAAAAAAGAAGAAAAAGAAGAAAAATAAAAAGACAGGATAACAGAAAATCCCGGATAACTGAAGAAATTCAGAAATCCGGGATTTTTTATCTTATTCGGATTGCAATCTCCGACCAGGATGACCGTTCGTTCGCTGAGTCGGTTTTTACTGTTCTGTATCCGACACACTGTCAGAAACATCAACGGATCCATTTTGAAAAGCCTGAATGGCAGCTCCGGCATTTCCAAGAAGTGCATTGGTGAAATCTTCGTTCAGCTGGATTTCCCAGGAAGAACCGTTGTTTGTAAAATGGATCGTCACTTCGGTATCCGTCGTGTCGGTGTTTTCTGTCAGTGCCTGTGCAAGCAGAGCGGCTGTTTCATCAGCAAGCTCACTAGAAGAGGCACGGAGTGACTTTGAGGTAGCCGCATAGTGTATCAGAAGATCCTGATAATGTTTTAATACACGCTCCATATCCAGGCTGGTGATGGAAAGTGTTGCCGTGGCAGATTTTTCTGCCTGGTCTTCCTGAACCGACAGGATTTTATAAGAGATACATTTACTTAATTGTTCGGCAAGAGCATGGTCCACTTTCTCATAGTCCTTGCTGTACGTGGAAAAAATATCATGCATGTTCAGATAAGATTTCCATTGGTCCGGGGACTTTTCTTTCAGCCCTTCCATGACAACGTTAATGATCTCTTCCGGTGTGACCAGATATGGATCTTTCAGATAGGTGATAAAACCGCTGACCAGATCATCCTCCAACTGATCCGTATTCTGGAGCATCCAGCCATCCTCCGTTTTCAGAAGCTTAATATCCGCTTCGGTGGTCACCAGATCATAGGTGTTTTCGGATAAAACATCGCCAAGCAGTGCAAAATAAGAGTTCAGCGTCATATTTTCCGATGAGCCGCTGCCCGTACCTTTCTTGACGAGAGCCAGACAGATATCCTTTGCGAGGGCACGCATATCCAGATTGGTGATCTCTACGTGCACCGTCGCTTTCTTATCCTCCACGGAAGAACTCTTTATCTTATAATCGAAATTCTGAAAGAACCGTTTTACCGCTTCAGTTGTCTCGATTCCGACATCGCTGCTGGAAGAATGGGAACTCATCATATCCTCATAGGAAACAAAAGCCTTGATCGTGCTCTCATCCAGCTCTTTGATCAGGTTTAGTTCCTTTTTGACAGCACGTTTCGGAGAGTCCTTGGAACATCCGCCGAGCGAAAAAGGCATGACCAGAAGCAAAAGGATCAGGAGCAGAGAGGCAGAAAAATATTTCCGGTTCATAGCGTCCTCCTTATAGCAAATTTAAATTTATTTTATCCGATATCAAAGATATTGTCAAACATCTTGACATTTTTGCAAAAGTTATATATATTTAAACAAACTTGCAAATGAATAAAACTTCAGAAAGAGAGGATCAGATATGTATTCGTTAGATGAAGTGAAATCCGTAGACCCGGAAATCGCATCCTGCATCATCAAAGAAGAGGAACGTCAGAACAGCCACATTGAGCTGATCGCTTCCGAAAACTGGGTAAGCAAAGCTGTCATGGCAGCCATGGGCAGCCCATTGACGAATAAATATGCAGAAGGATATCCGGGAAAACGTTATTATGGAGGATGCCAGTGTGTAGATGAGGTAGAGCAGCTTGCCATTGACCGTGCCAAAGAACTGTTTGGATGCACCTATGCCAATGTACAGCCACATTCCGGAGCACAGGCAAATATGGCAGTCTTTTTTGCCATGTTAAAGCCGGGAGATACCGTGATGGGCATGAACCTTGCACACGGCGGACATCTGACACACGGAAGCCCTGCAAATTTTTCCGGTGCATATTTTAACGTTGTACCGTATGGCGTAAACGATGACGGCGTGATCGATTACGAAGAAGTCAGAAGGATCGCAAACGAATGTCATCCGAAACTGATCGTAGCCGGTGCCAGTGCCTATGCAAGGATCATCGATTTCAAGAAGTTCCGCGAGATCGCCGATGAAGTCGGTGCGTATCTGATGGTGGATATGGCACATATCGCAGGACTTGTGGCAGCAGGACTCCATCCAAGCCCGATCCCGTATGCGGATGTGACAACGACCACAACACACAAAACGCTGCGTGGACCAAGAGGCGGTCTGATCCTCTCGAGCGAAGAAACAGCAAAGAAATTTAACTTTAACAAAGCTATTTTCCCTGGCACACAGGGTGGACCGCTGATGCATGTGATCGCAGCAAAAGCTGTCTGCTTTAAAGAAGCACTGTCAGATGATTTCAAGATATATGCTCAGGGTGTTATTGACAATGCCCAGGCACTTTGCAGCGGCCTTACAAAACGCGGCATCCGCATTGTTTCCGGAAAGACGGAAAATCATCTGATGCTGGTGGATCTGACCAACCTTGGAAAGACCGGAAAAGAAGCAGAAAATCTGCTGGATGAGGTCAACATCACCTGCAATAAAAATACCATACCAAACGATCCGAAATCCGCTTTTGTGACAAGCGGTGTCCGACTTGGAACGGCAGCTGTCACCTCAAGAGGCATGAATACCGAAGACATGGATGTGATCGCAGAAGCGATTGCCATCGTGCTGAAAGAGGAAGAAAATGCTGCAAAACGGGCAAAAGCTCTGGTGAAAGGTCTGACGGAGAAATATCCGCTGATCTAAAAAATCGAATAAAATATCCGGAAGGCTCCTGCATATGCGGGAGCCTTTTTGATGGCAAAGTGAAGTGTGAATACAGAACGTTCAAACTTTAAAAGAAAATTAAGTATTCAATAAAAAGGGAATGTGTTATACTGTACGGGTCAGAGAAATATCTGTTTATAAATCAGAGGCAGGAGGTAAATATGAATAAAAAGAAATTGATCATAGGGGGGACTGCGGCAGGCGTGATCCTTGTTGCGGCAATCTTTGGATTTGTTTTTCTGAAGGGACATTCATCCGGTTCTTCAGACAGTGGAGATCTGGTGTATGTGGATTCTGTGACATCGATCATGGGACTTGGAAGCGGTACCGGACAGCTGAACCGTTTCGCAGGTGTGGTGGAGCCGCAGAAAACGGTGACGATCAAACAGTCATCCGACAAAAAGGTAAAAGAATGTTATGTAAAAGAAGGCGATGAGGTCAAAAAAGGCCAGAAGCTTTTTATTTATGATACATCAGAAGCGGAGGAGAACCTTTCTAGCAAAGAGATCGAGATCGACCGTATTAAGATGGATATCGAAACTTACAAATCAAATGTTGCAACACTTCAGAAAGAAAAAGCAAATGCGTCCAGCGAAGATCAGCTGGATTATACTGTGCGTATCCAGTCTGCCCAGAACAACCAGAAAAAGAGCGAATACGAGCTGAAAAGCACGCAGCAGGAGATCGAGCAGCTTAAAAAGAGCATTCAGGAAGCAGAAGTGACAAGTGAGATCAACGGAGTCGTAAAATCCATCAACGATTCCAGTGATGACAGTGCCGGATATTCCGGCTCTTCTTCGGATGATTCCAATGCGTATATGACGCTTTTATCGACCGGACATTACCGCATCAAAGGTACGATAAATGAACAGAACCGTACTTCCTTAAATGAAGGTGATGCCGTGATCGTACATTCCCGTGTAGACGAAAATCAGACCTGGAAAGGTACCGTAAGCACGATCGATCTGGAGCATCCGGAGGAAAACAGCGACAGCGGCTATTATATGAGCAGCTCTTCTTCAAGTGATACGACAAGTTCCAGCAACTATCCGTTTTACATTGATCTGGAGGATGACAGTGACCTGATGCTCGGACAGCATGTTTATGTGGAAAAAGACGAAGGCCAGACAGAAAACAGAGAAGGCCTGTGGCTGACAAGCTATTATATCATCCAGGAAGACGGACAGGATCCTTACGTCTGGGCAGCCGGCAGGCACGATAAGATCGAAAAACGCAAAGTAACGCTTGGCGAATATGATGAAAAACTTGATCAGTATCAGATCACGGACGGTCTGACGGAGGATGATTATATCGCTTACCCGGAAGATTCCATCACAGAGGGCGAAAAAGTAACAAAAAATATCGAAGATATATATGAAAACAGCGATGATGGCTCTGATGGAAGTATGGATGATGGTGTGGATTCGAATGTTATGAACGGATCTGATGATGGAGAGATCATAGGAGGATCTGACGAGGATGTTATGCCAAAGGAGGCCGGAAGTGCATCCGATATGATAAACAGTGCGGATGATAATATGCCGGATGAAGAAGATTATCCGGACGACAGTGCAGATGACAGTGCAGGCAGCATGCCGGACGGGGCAGCAGAAACCGGAGATCGTCCTGCAAGTGCAGAATAATGCGGCATTGGAGGAAAAGACAGTGATATTGGAATTGAAACATATATATAAAGACTATATTCAGGGCAGCATGGTTGTTCCGGTCTTGAAGGATATCAATCTCCAGGTAGAAAAAGGAGAATATCTGGCGATCATGGGTCCGTCCGGTTCCGGAAAGTCCACGCTTATGAATATCGTGGGCTGCCTGGACCGTGCAACAAAGGGAGAATTCATCCTGGACGGTCATGTGGTAGATGGTATGAAAGACAATGACCTGGCAGATTTAAGGCTCAATACGATCGGCTTTGTCTTTCAGACGTTCCAGCTTCTGCCAAGACAGACGGCACTGGATAATGTTGCACTGCCGCTGATCTATGCGGGCGTACCGAAAGCAGAGCGTATGAAACGTGCGGCGGCGGCACTTGACAAGGTCGGACTTTCTGACCGTATGAATTTTATCCCGAATCAGCTTTCCGGAGGTCAGAAACAGCGTGTAGCAATCGCCAGGGCAATCGTCAACAATCCGGAAATCCTTCTGGCGGATGAGCCGACCGGTGCACTGGATTCCAAGTCCAGTCATCAGGTCATGGAGCTTTTCCAGAAGTTAAATGACGAAGGAGTTACCGTTGTCATGATTACGCACGACAGCCATGTGGCACAGTGTGCAAAGCGGATCGTTGACATTTTTGACGGTGAGATTTCAGAACGTGACCGAAAGGAGGAAACTCTTTGAAAAAAAAGAATGTGATGATCATAACAGCAGCACTGCTGGCGTGTGCGATCACGATCACGGGGATCGCAAGAGCCGTAAGAGGCGGCGGCAGTGCCGTGGATGTCACGCAGGTATCTTACCTGAACAGCGGCTGGTGGGATGAAGGTACTTCGACCAGCGGTTATGTTACGGCAAATGCCTCACAGGATGTCTACCTGGAAAGTGACAGTATCGTAGAAAAAGTTTATGTAAAAAAGGGTGATAAAGTAAAAATCGGTGACACCCTTCTGGAATATGACAAAACCCTCCTGCAGCTGAAGCTGGAAGAAGAACAGATCAACAAACAGATCCAGGAACTGGAGCTGCAGGGAGCAAAAAATGATCTGGAAAAATTAAAGAAGATCACACCGGTGGCAGACAGTGAAGGCAGCTCATCCGGTGTCTCTCCTCTGGATGAGCCGGATGACAGTTCAGATGATCTGGATGACGGTGGAGCAGATGGATATGAGGAAGCCAGGGCAGCGATTGTGAAACATAATGTTTCACTGGTTTCCACGGCAGCAGGTGCGGATGTGCAGGTCATTGACGGAAACAGCGATGGCAGTGACAGCACCGGAACGGCCGGCGGGGAGACAACGCAGCAGACTGAAAGCCAGACGCCGGAAAGCACGACGCCTTCCACGGAGCCGTCATATCCGGCAGAAACGGAATCCGAGCCAGAAACAGAAGAAGAGACGGAAGATTCTCCGCTTGCAAAGACAAAGGCGTATCAGAAACTGGATTATAAGACGAAATACTATAAAGGAAGCGGGACGAAAAGCGATCCATATGTTTATCTTTGCAAAGAAGGAGCAGAGGTTTCGGCATCTTTCATGAACAAAATCCTTGGCTTTAATACCGATGGCAGTTCCAGAAAAGAAGGCGGTATCAACAAAGACGGAAAAGGCTGCTATGCTGTTTTGCAGATCAGGGAAGGAGATTCTCTGGCAGGCGGATTTATCAAGTCCGTGACAGTCAACGGGACGATTGATACAGACAAAGCATATGCCCCGGATGTGACCTGGATCTTCAGCAGCAAAGGCGTCACCAAGAAGGTACCGGATATTCAGGATCCGCAGATCGAAGAGCCGGAAGAACCGTGGGAGCCGGATGATCCGGGCGATAACCCGTTTGAACCAGGTGATGGCGTTTACACAGTATCAGAACTGAAAAAAGCGATTGCTGAAAAGGAAAAAGAAATTGCAGAACTGGAACTGGATATTCGTGACGCAGAAGTCAGTGTCAGCCAGGCACAGCGGAAACTGGATGAAGCGACAATAAAAGCAACAATCAACGGCGTGGTGAAAACCGTCGGTGATCCGAAAGTCGGACAGGTTGACGGAGAAGCTTTTCTGACAGTGACAAGCAACAAAGGAATGTATGTGAAGGGCAGGATTAGCGAGATGGATCTCGGAAACGTCGTTGTCGGTTCCACAATTACCGGAACGGCACAGGAGAGCGGTACACCGATCACAGCAGAGATCACAGAGATTTCCAAATATCCGTCTAACGCTGATGGCAATTCTTATGGCGGAGACAGCAATCCGAATGCTTCCAGCTATCCTTTTACTGCCTATATTGAGGATTCTGATGATCTGATCAATCATGAATACGTGGATATCCAGATCGAAGGAAACGGCGGAAACGGATCTTCCGTTTATTTGCCAAAAGCACTGATCCGCATGGAAAACGGGCAGAGCTATGTATATATAGAAGGAAAAAATAAAAAACTGAAGAAACAGTATGTCCGTACAGGACAGACATTATATTCCACCTATATTGAAGTAAAAGAAGGAGTCAGTGAGACAGACTGGATCGCCTTTCCATACGGAAAAGCAGTAAAAGAAGGTGCACCGGTAAAAGAACTGGAAGGAAGCGGATTCGCAGATCAGTTATACTGATCGGGCATGCGTTTTTCAGTACTTGCCGTGCAGTTGAAAACAGGAGGTAGAATGTGTTAGAAAATATAAGACTGGCATTTCAGGGTGTATGGTCGCATAAACTGCGTTCTATGCTGACGATGCTCGGTATTATTATCGGTATTGCATCCATTATTTCCATTGTTTCTACCATTCAGGGAACGAATGAGCAGATCAAACAGAACCTGATCGGCGGAGGAAACAATACCGTAGATGTAGAGCTTTACCGTGCAGATGAAAAAATCCAGGTGTCGGATTACGAACAGGCACCGAGAGGCGTGCCGACCATAACAGATGATATTCTGCAGGAGATCAAAGACGTGGACGGTGTGGAGAGTGCCGCCGCCTACTACAGCAGAAGTTATGCCGACAGTATTTATTATAATAATAACTCTCTTCAGGGAGCACAGGTACTTGGCGTAGACAACAATTATTTCAGTACGACCGGTTATGTAGTGCGTACCGGCCGTACCTTCCGGGAAGAGGACTACAAAGAATTCCATAAAGTCGTGATCCTGGATCAGTCGGCAGCGACGAGCCTGTTTCAGGAGGAAAGTCCGCTTGGAAAAACGATCGAGATCAACAAAGAGCCGTTTACGGTTATCGGCATTGCACAGAAACTGGAAGAATTTGAGCCGACGATCAATAGCTTTGAAGAATATAATAACTATAAAGGAAACGAAAGTCTTGGCGTGGTCTACATTCCTTCCGCATGCTGGTGCATTCCGTATCAGTATGACGAGCCGCAGAATGTTGTGGTACGTGCATCATCCACCGAGACGATGACAAAAGTCGGACAGAAAAGTGCAGATATCCTGAATGGCTATATGAATGTAAAAGAAGACGATGTAAAATACAAAGCAACGAATGTGCTGGAACTTGCAGCACAGATCCAGAGTTCCAGTGCCACGATGAACACGCAGCTGATCTGGATCGCAAGTATTTCTCTTCTGGTCGGCGGTATCGGCGTTATGAACATCATGCTGGTATCGGTAACCGAGCGAACGAGCGAGATCGGACTGAAAAAGGCGATCGGAGCCAAGAAACGCAGCATCCTGACGCAGTTTCTGACGGAGGCGGTTGTGCTGACAAGTCTTGGCGGAATTATCGGAGTGATCGCAGGAAATATTCTGGCACAGGTCATCCATAAAGTTTCCGGGACACCGGTGGCGATCAGTATTCCGGCAATTCTGATCTCTGTGCTGTTTTCCATGGTGATCGGAATCGTGTTCGGACTGCTCCCGTCGGTACAGGCCGCAAACCTCGATCCGATCGATGCTCTGCGTCACGAATAAGCACGAAGAAATCAGAAAAAAGGCTTGCACTTGGAAAATTTTTATGATACACTACCAGAGGCAAAAAATAATCACGTGTGTGGATTCTGAAGATGGTGCTGCATGGCAGTTGATTAGGAAGCAAAAGCACACGGAAGAAAAACCAAAAGGAGAAAAGACATGAGTGTAATTTCAATGAAACAGTTACTGGAAGCAGGTGTTCATTTCGGACATCAGACAAGAAGATGGAATCCTAAAATGGCTCCATACATCTACACAGAGAGAAATGGTATCTACATCATCGACCTGCAGAAAACAGTAGGTATGGTAGACACAGCTTACAAAGCAGTAGAAGATATCGTAGCTGACGGCGGTACCGTTCTTTTCGTTGGTACAAAGAAACAGGCTCAGGATGCTGTTAAGACAGAAGCTGAGAGATGCGGAATGTACTATGTAAACGAAAGATGGCTTGGCGGTATGCTGACAAACTTCAAGACCATCCAGAGCAGAATCAAACGTCTGAAAGAGATCGAGGCTATGCAGGAAGACGGTACTTTTGATGTACTGCCGAAAAAAGAAGTTATCGCTCTGAAAAAAGAGATGGATAAACTGCAGAAAAACCTTGGCGGTATCAAAGACATGAAGAAAATCCCGGATGCTATCTTCGTAGTAGATCCGAAAAAAGAAAGAATCTGTGTTCAGGAAGCTCATACACTGGGTATCACTCTGATCGGTATTGCAGATACAAACTGTGATCCGGAAGAACTGGATTATGTAATCCCAGGTAATGATGATGCTATCCGTGCCGTAAAACTGATCGTTTCCAAGATGGCAGACGCTGTTATCGAAGCAAATCAGGGTGCAGAAGAAGCAGTAGCTGAAGAAGCTGCAGAAACAGAAGAAGCAGCTGAATAATCAATAGATACAAAGCAAATATACCACTTATTATCCGGAGGAAAATAAAATGGCAGTTACAGCAAAACTGGTAAAAGAGTTAAGAGAGATGACCGGAGCAGGTATGATGGACTGTAAAAAAGCCCTGACTGCTACAGACGGTGATATGGACAAGGCTGTTGAGTTCCTGAGAGAAAAAGGACTGGCAACCGCTCAGAAAAAAGCAGGAAGAATTGCAGCAGAAGGTATCGTAATGCTGAAAGTTTCCGAAGACGGCAAAAAAGCTGTTGCAGTAGAAGTAAATGCTGAGACAGACTTTGTTGCAAAGAATGAAAAGTTCCAGGGATATGTTGCACAGGTTGCAGAACTGGCTCTGAACACAAAAGCAGCAGATATCGATGCATTTATGGAAGAAGAGTGGACATTCAGCGAGTCCGCTACTGTAAAAGAAGAACTGGCTCATCAGATCGCAACCATCGGCGAGAACATGAACATCCGTCGTTTTACACAGGTTACAGAAGAAAACGGTTTCGTAGCTTCTTATACACACATGGGCGGTAAGATCGGTGTTCTGGTTGACGTTGAGACAGACGTTGTAAACGATGCAGTAAAAGAAATGGCTAAAAACGTAGCAATGCAGGTTGCAGCTCTGAAACCGCTGTACACAAACGACAGCGAAGTAAGTGCAGAATACATTGCTCATGAAAAAGAAATCCTGCTGGCTCAGATCATGAACGATCCGAAAGAATCCCAGAAACCGGAAAAGGTTATCCAGGGCATGATCGCAGGCCGTATCAACAAAGAGCTGAAAGAAATCTGTCTGCTGGATCAGGTATATGTAAAAGCAGAAGACGGAAAACAGTCTGTTGGTAAATACGTTCAGGAAGTAGCAAAAGCAAATAACGCAAATATCACAATCAAAGGTTTCGTAAGATTTGAAACAGGCGAAGGTCTGGAGAAAAAAGAAGAAAACTTTGCAAAAGAAGTTGCAAAACAGATGAAATAAATCATAAGTTATCATAACTTGATTTTATAAAAAAAATTCTATTTTATAACGGGTGAAAACCCACATTATAGAGGAGAAAATCCCTTAAATGTACTATTTTTAGTATGTTTGAGGGATTTTTTTTGCTTTCTGAATCCTGAAAATGCAAAATATCTTAAATTCATAAAATATCATAAATTATCACGTCTTATCGTAGAATTTTGGTTTATTTTGGTTTGGTTTGGGAAAATTTTGGTTCAACCAAATTAGATGCGAAGTCTTCCTGTTTCTTTAGTAAGACGAAAATGTAACACAATAATCAGAGCCGATATGAGTTTTCATTCTAAAAAATGTATAAGGAGGAAGAAAGAAATGTGTAAGGTAATTGCAATAGCAAACCAGAAGGGTGGAGTAGGAAAAACTACTACAACAGTTAATTTAGGTATTGGATTAGCAAGAAAGGGAAAAAGGGTTGTGTTAATAGATGCAGACCCACAGGGTAGCATGACAGTAAGTCTTGGAATTGATGAACCAGACAAGATTGAGTATTCATTGGCAAATGTGTTAATGGATGTTGTAAATGAGGAAGAAATCGATTATGCAAAAATAATTTTAAAACATGAAGAAAATATTGATTTTATTCCGGCAAACATAGAGTTGGCAGGATTAGAGGTTTCTATGGTTAATGTAATGAGCAGGGAATTAGTAATGAAAAGATTTATTTCTAATATAAAAGAAAACTATGACTATATTCTCATTGACTGTATGCCAAGCCTTGGAATGATAACTATTAATGTGCTTGTATGTGCCAATTCAGTACTAATTCCAGTTCAGGCATCGTATTTACCGGTAAAAGGATTACAGCAGTTAATAAAGACGATAAGCAGAGTAAGAAGACAGATAAATCCGGAGCTAAAAATAGAAGGTATGGTTATGACAATGGTTGATATGCGTTCTAACTATACAAAGGACATATTAGAGGCATTAGAGAGCACCTACGGAGAAACAATTGGAATATTTGACAGCAGAATACCAATGTCAGTAAGAGCTGCAGAAACAAGTGCTGAGGGAAAGAGTATATATATTCATGATCCAAGGGGAAAGGTGGCAAAAAGTTATGAAGAATTAACAGAGGAGGTGCTTGTACATGAGTAAAGTAAGAGAAAAAATAAAATTAACAAGTTATGATGAATTATTGAAAGTGGAAATAACAGATGGATTAAAAGAAATAGATGTAGATAAATTACATGATTTTAGCAATTATCCATTTAAGGTGTCGGATGATGAAAAGATGGAAGAATTAACAGAGTCAATAAGGGAAAGAGGTGTACTTCTTCCTATATTGGTAAGGAAAACAAATGACGAAGAATACGAGATAATATCGGGACACAGAAGAACTCACGCAGCAAGACTTGCAGGAATTGAAAAGGTGCCGGTTATTATAAGGGAATTAAGTGATGACGATGCCACAATTCTCCACCTTTAAAGACTTGACAGTTGATATAATCTGCCATCACCTCGGAACATTCGTGTTCCGAGGCTTTTTTATGCCCGAATACTGCTTTTTACGGCGGTATTCGAGCAAAGTGTCTGCGTTCTTTGCAAAATTTCTTTTATATTTTTCAAGGTGTACTCGGTCGGAACTCCTATGCCGATGTCATTCGTTCCGATTAAAATCACAAGATTTTTCGGGTTTATGTTCAAGGCGTTACATTCGAGCCTTTCCAACAATCTGTCGCTGTCAACGGCAAACAATCCCGCACCGATTGCGCCGCAAAATTCAGGCTTATCGGATATGAAAATCTTTGTGTTCAACCGCTTTTGCAACACTTTTTTCAAAAACGTGTTTTCGGGCAGATGAAATAGTCCCCCTTGGCTTGTAACTAAACCTAAAAATCGCATAATTTTTAAGGCTTTTGCCCTGTTTTGGGCAGAAGCCTTTTTGCATATTTAATAAGATTTTCTTCTTCGTGTAATATTAAATGTGTCGGCTGTAAAAGTAACAAAAATTTAATTGGATTTTCATTGACCCATATAACACCTTACAATATAATAAAAGCAAATATATAGCTTATAAAGGAGGTTCCTTAATGACGAAAAAAATAACCGCAATATTCTTGGCATTGTGCATGGCAATTTCCGTTTTGCCGATTACCATTCAGGCGGCATCAAAGCCCGATATTAAAGTTGGCGACTATGTTAAAATGGGCGCGTATAACAATGCCTCAATTCTTTGGCGATGTGTAAGCATTGACAATAACGGACCGCTTATGCTTGCAGACAAAATTGTTGACACCCTTGCATATGATGCCAAAACAAATGACAACAGCAATTCAAAATCACACAGCAGAAGCTATAAGCGTGATGATTACGGTTCTAACTATTGGAAAGACAGCAATATGCGTTCTTGGTTAAATTCGACCGCAGCTGAAGGCAAAGTCGATTGGCTTTGTGGCAACCCTCCGAAAGACGGATATGTAAGCGGTGTGGGAGCGTACAACGAAAAAGCGGGTTTTCTCAACGCTTTTTCAAAATCTGAAATTGCGGCAATGAAAACCGTTACCCAGCGTTCTCTCGTTTCTCATCCCGAATACAACAAGGGCATAGTTGATGGAGACGCAAATTCGGATTTGTTATACTACACCGATATTTCGGAAGCGGTGGCAAACTACGACAGTTCATATTTTGAAACTACAACCGAAAAGGTTTTTCTTCTTGATGTAAAGCAGGCTAATGCCGTGTGGAAAAATCTCAAAGGTTATTATGTTGCGTATAATAATGACGGTATGGCTTGGCCTTATTGGCTTCGCACTCCTGTTACCGATTGCAATCACGATATGCGTTATATCAGTTCATCGGGTCAGGTCGGTCGTTATGCTCCGTGGTATTCCGATTTGGGCGTAAGACCTGCATTTTATCTCGATTCCGAATATTTTGTTACAACTTCCGGCAGCGGCTCACAAAGCAGTCCTTATATCGGCTCTGCTCCAAATAAGCAAGAGGATGATTATACAATTTCAGAACCTGCCGAGGACGCAAATCCCGATTGGAATGTCAGCACCGAGCAAAGCATTCAGCTCACCCTCGGCCCGTGGTATTCAAATGACGGAAAATATTCTAATCCTACCATCCCTGTTTATACCATCCAAAAAACACGCAGCGACACGGAAAATATGGTTGTTGTCGTTTGCGGCGAGGGATACACAAAAAGTCAGCAGGGCAAATTCATCAATGATGTCAAACGACTTTGGCAGGACGCTATGAAATATGAGCCGTATCGCAGTTATGCCGACAGATTCAATGTTTACGCTCTTTGCACAGCTTCCGAATCGACTTTTGACAATGGTGGAAGCACCTTCTTTGATGTTATAGTCGACAAATATAATTCGCCTGTTATTTCTAATAATCTCCACGGAAGTCAGTGGAAAAATCATATTTTTGAGAGATGTATCGGTCCTGAATTTATCGAGAAAATTCACGATGCTCATATCAAAAAAAAGTGTGATCCAAACACAATTCCGTCCGGTTCGGAATATGAGCCTTATTATTATGTTCACGATTATATTGCTCAGTTCGCTATGGTTGTAAACACAAAATCAGATTTCGGCGGTGCTTATAATAACCGTGAATACGGCTTCCATTATTTCATTTCGCCATCAGACAGTTATCGTGCGTCAAAAACTTTTGCACACGAGTTTGGACACGGTTTGCTCGGTCTCGGTGATGAATACAGTAACGGATATTTGCTTGACGATAAGGAACTTAAATCACTCAATCTTTCCTCGGTTGAAGACCCGGAAAAGATAAAATGGCGACAGCTTTTAGGTTTTAGAAACACATATACTTGCCGCAATGCTTACGGCTCAAAAATGCTTGTTTCAAGTTATGAGTGCATAATGAGAGACACAAACTATCAATTCTGTGAGGTTTGCCGTTTGCAGGGCTTCAAGCGAATGTCTCAGCTTGTTAAGGATGTAGACCTTTATGTTGCAACTCCCGAGGTTAAGGAATATACGGGCGCTTATTCAAAGCCGTCTGATTTTACCGACCTTGAAACAAGTTCATATTATAATTACACATATAATCGCAATGACCGACTTTTGAGCGGCAACAGCAAAAGCAGATTTAATACTAATATGAACGGTAAAAAAATCGAGCTTAGAACTGTTATTCAAAACATTTCAGATAAAAATGCACGACAATTAAAATTCAAAATGTGGATTAAGCACTCCGACGGAAGCGTTGCGACCGATTCATCGGGGAATCCGCTTCAAACAGTACAAACCTTTGACATTCCTGTTTGGAATGATAAGGCAAATTTCTGGCCGCTCGGTGCTTTGGATCACATCAAAAGCGACTTTAATTCAGGCTTAAAGAGTTGCTCGCTTATTTATCAAATTCCGTCTGATGCACAGCTTAAGAGCGGCGATACCGTGGCATTTCAGGTGCTCGATGAAAACGGAAATGTGCTTGCAGACGACAATACGGAAACACAGCGCTACACAACCGTTTCAATTCAGTATAAATTTGAGGACGGCTCTGAAATTCCAAACACTGCCGGCGGAACATTTACCGTGCCATACGGCACAAAGCTTGATTTAACACCGGCAAAAACACTTTATGATTATGAATTTATAAAGGTTGACGGCTTGAATAAGCCTATTGTTTCGGACGGAACGGTTGTTACATATTATTACAAAAATAAAAACGAAGAACACACTCACAATCTGACTTTGGTTGCTGCGAAAGCTGCCACCTGCATTACTGCGGGCAATTCCGCATACTACACCTGCGATGGCTGTGACAAGTGGTTCGCAGATGCAACAGGATCGGTAGAAA
>NZ_JAJEQE010000004.1 GCF_020687205.1 Hominisplanchenecus faecis | reverse complement strand
TGAACGGAGGAAAGTAGGATGAACGGATTATTAAAAATCAATTATGAGACAGAACAGCCGACCGTATCGGCGAGAGAATTACATGAAGGACTGGAAATCGGGACTGAATTCAGAGTATGGTTTCCAAGAATGAAAGAATATGGATTTAATGAAAATGTGGATTGGAAAAGGGTGTATCAAAAATGTTCCACCCTTGGCGGAGAACAGAACATGGTGGACTATCAAATTTCCATCGACATGGCAAAACAGATCTGCATGATCCAGCGAAACGAAAAAGGCAGGCAGTACCGCCAGTACTTCCTTGACCTGGAAAAAGCATGGAACACACCGGAACAGATCTTTGCACGTGCCCTGAAGATGGCAGACCAGCAGATCGAGAAACTGAAAGCAAGCAATGCAAGCCTTGTGGAAGATGTACAGAGGATGAAACCGAAAGAAGTTTTTGCGGATGCCGTCAGCGTGTCGAACACCTGTATCCTGATCGGGGAGCTGGCAAAAATCCTGAAACAGAACGGTGTGGACATCGGACAGAACAGACTGTTCACATGGATGCGTGAAAACAGATTCCTGATCAGCAGAAAAGGGACAGATTACAATATGCCAACCCAGAGAAGCATGGAAGCTGCTCTGTTTGAGATAAAAGAAAGAGCAATCAATAATCAGGATGGAAGCGTGCGGATCACAAAAACGGTGCTGGTAACAGGGAAAGGGCAGCAGTATTTTGTGAATAAATTCCTAAAATAAGGAAAAATAACTATTGACTTTTGTAGCTACATAAGTTATAATAAAGACAGTTAAGGAAGACTTAACGAGTAAGGTGGCAGGTGCCGGAAAGGAGAAAAGATGGAAGAGCAAATGACAGTTTTAGAAATGCAGAGATTTCTCAATCAGCAGTACGCTGAGGGAAAGACGGAGCTGGAAGCCTACAGAAATCTGATGATGATTCTGGGACTTACCTATCCGAAGAAAGACAAATAAAAAGAGCCGCTTAATAAAAAGCGACTCACACACAAACAGGCGGTACTTGCCACCGCCTGTACACAAATAAAATGTAACACAATTTGTGAAAAAAGGCAAGAGTAAAGAGGCGAGAACAGTAGAAACAGTAAAGAAAAATGGAAGACCTTATGCAAATGGTTCTGAAAAATCCATAACAAAAAGAGCCAGAATGACGGAAGAAGACGTAGCGAAGCTGAAATATTGCTGTGAAAAGTTAGGTAAAACGGAATCGGATATTATAAGGCTTGGAATTGAGGCAATTTACCAGAAAGCCACAGGATGACAGAATAATCATAATTATATTAGACATTGAGAGAGCTTGGAAACAGGCTCTCTTTTTGTATACAAAAAAAGAAAGGCAGGTAAAACTATGAGTTACAAAATCACAAACGCCATATCATCATCCAGGGTCCCAGCATGGGGAAACAAAAAGAAGCACATCGCAGTGCATTATCTGGGCGTGGTCGGTCAGGCTCACGATCTGGCATCTGATGGATGCGGTGCCCATTTCTATATCTACTGGGACGGCACCATCTACCAGCGATGCAGTCTGGACGCCGTGCCGTGGGCGGTAGGAACAGCCGGTTATTACACCCAGAAGCACCCGGAAGCCAACAACTACAACACGATCAGTATCGAGATGTGCTGCAAGTGTGACGGCAACGCTGCACTTGCATCTGACCCGAAATGGTATTTTACGAAAGAGACGCAGGAAGCCTGTGTATGGTTGGTAAGGCATCTGATGGGGCAGCTTGGAATCGCTGCAGACCACGTTCTGCGGCACTATGATATTGTCAATAAGGTATGCCCGGCACCGTATGTACACAACAACCACTATAATACCAGCTGGACGTGGGACGAGTTCAAGAAAAAAATTGCCGGATCCGACGACATTCTTCCGGCAACCACGAAACCATGGTACCGTGTCCGCAAGACCTGGAAAAACGCCAGCAGCCAGATTGGGGCATTTCAGACGCTCAAGAAAGCCAAGCAGTGTGCAGATCAGCACGCCGGTTATCATGTTTACAACGATGCCGGTAAAAAGGTATATACATCAGCCAAACTCCCATACAAGGTACAGCCCAAAAGCAACAACGTCCCGATCAGGACAGGACCGGCGAAAACTTACAGACGTGTGAAGAATATCCAGCCTGGAACGTATGTGATTGCCGAGGAAAAGAACGGATTCGGCAGACTGAAAAACGGCTCAGGATGGGTGTATCTCAAAAAAGTGACAAGAGTATAAAAACAAGCCCTGCCAGCATTATGACAGGGCTAAGGTTTATTTTTTACCGATGATTTGAATACCATATCTGATACGTTTTTCACTTATTGATTTTCGTGATTCATTACCACCAAGAGCCAAATCTACAGCGTTCTTGACACAGTACTGATTGGCATATATATTATTGTCATCGGGCAGGTCGACGATCCAGCCATCTTTGTATGGTGATATTAAGTGTTTTCTGTATTTGAAAGATTTTTTTGTGACAGCAAGGCTGTCTTTCCATGTGATTCGCATAACAATCCTCCTGTTCAGGTAAATTTATATGACGATGGGGCAATAAATGTGGCACACAAAGAAATTGATTTGAAGAATCCAAAAACCAACCGAAAAAATGCCGGTTTTACGGATGAGGAACGCGGAAAATTTTCTACATTGCTGGGACAGGGATTTATCGACACCTATCGCTATTTTTATCCGGATCAGGAAGGAATCTATTCCTGGTGGTCTTATCGTTTCCAGGCAAGGAAGAAAAATGCCGGATGGCGTATTGATTATTTCTGTGTCTCGGAAAGTCTGAAGGAAAAACTGGTGGATGCCAAGATTCACACGGAAATCATGGGTTCTGATCATTGTCCGGTTGAGCTGGATATTGATCTTTGAAACGGAAAAAGAGTGTGAATATAATGCAAGGTGCATTGTGAAAAGAGACAATTTACAGTTTCTTATTGCAATGCATCTTTTGCTTTAGTATAATTGTATAGAAGACAGAGACAAGGAGCCGGCATTTTATGAATATTATCAATATAGAACATATCAGCAAGATTTTTGGCGGAAAAGTGATTTTTGATGACGTTTCCTGTGGCATTTCCGAAGGAGAGAAGATTGGTGTGATCGGTATCAACGGAACCGGAAAGACAACACTTTTGCGTGTGCTTGCCGGACTGGAACAGCCAGATGAAGGGCAGGTGATCACACAGAACGGGATTCGGATCGTATACCTGCAGCAGAATCCGGCATTTCCGGAAGAAAAAACCGTACTTTCCTATGTGACAGATGGTATGTGGGACATGGACTGGACACTGCAAAGTGAAGCAAAGAGCATGCTCAATCAGCTGGGCATTTTGGATCATGAGCAGCCGCTGGCAGAGCTTTCCGGTGGTCAGAGGAGAAAGGCGGCACTTGTACGGACACTGGTGCAGGATTTTGATGTACTGCTGCTGGACGAGCCGACCAACCATTTGGATAATGAGATGCTCACATGGCTGGAAGACTATTTGAATCGTTATAAAGGAACCGTGATCATGGTAACGCATGATCGCTATTTCCTGGATCGTGTGAGTAATCGGATCCTGGAGCTGGATCATGGGAAAATTTACAGTTATGAAGCAAATTATTCAAAATTTCTGGAGCTGAAAGTGCAAAGAGAAGAGATGGCACTGGCAACGGAGCGAAAAAGACAGAGCGTCCTTCGTATGGAACTTGAATGGGCAAAACGCGGCTGTCGTGCGAGAAGTACCAAACAGCGTGCGAGACTGGAGCGTCTTGAGGCTTTAAAAGCGGGAAAAGCACCGGTCAGTGACGCCACACTTGAGATTGAAGCAACAGCTGCAAGGATGGGCAGAAAGACAGTAGAACTGCATCATATCAGCAAACGCTACGGAGAGAAAGTACTGATCGATGATTTTGATTACATTGTTCTGAAAAATCAGCGGCTTGGCATCATCGGACCGAACGGATGCGGCAAATCAACGCTGATCAAGATCATTGCCGGGCTGATCGAGCCGGACAGTGGGAGCGTGGAGATCGGTGAGACGATTCAGCTTGGATATTTTGCACAGGAAGTGCCGGATATGAATACCGAGCAGCGGGTGATCGATTACATCAAAGATGTGGCAGAGTATCTGCCGACAAAAGACGGGAAGATCTCGGCATCTCAGATGCTGGAGCGATTTCTGTTTACACCGGAAATGCAGTATGCACCGGTATCCAAGCTTTCCGGCGGGGAGAAAAAAAGACTGTACCTGCTGAAAGTTATTTTTACCGGGGCAAATGTATATCTGTTTGATGAGCTCTCCAATGATATTGATATTCAGACGCTGACGATTCTGGAGGATTTCCTGAACAGTTTTCCGGGGATTGTGATCACCGTATCCCATGACCGCTATTTTCTGGACAATGTGGTGGACCGCATTTTTGAATTTGACGGAAACGGTCATTTGCAGCAGTACGAAGGTGGTTATACCGACTATCTGGAAACAAAACAGAAAAGAACATCACAAGAAACATCGGAAAGCGGGAATGCACTTTTCAGGAAATCCGGAAAGGGAAAGTCTGAGGAAGGGAGTTCAAAATCTTCCAGAGACTGGAAGCAGAACCGTAAGACAAAACTGAAATTTTCCTATAAAGAACAGAAAGAATTTGAAACGATCGATGACGACATCGCACAGTTAGAAGATGGGATCGCCGCTCTGGAAGCTGAGATTCTGGCAAATGCAACAAATCCGGGAAAATTAAACGAACTGATGAAAGAAAAAGAAAAGGCGGAGCATGCACTGGAAGAAAAGATGAATCGATGGGTTTATTTAAATGATCTGGCGGAAAAAATAGAGTCACAGAAAGGTTGATGAAAGTGGAAACATTCCAGGCAATGGGAGCCGTTCCGGTCAAAGACGGAATCGTCTTTTCGATGGAACGCAAAAACAACGAAGAAGCCAGCCTGCTTCTTTATAAAAAAGGCAGTAAAGAAGTAATGCAGGAAATACCGTTTCCTGCAACAAACACGATTGGAGATATCGTCTGTGTCAAAGCAGAAAAAATAGCATCTGCACGATATGAATACAATTTTTGCATAGATGGAAAAGTAACTTTGGATCCTTATGCAAAAGTACTGATCGGAACCGGGAAATTTGGTGAGGAGCATCCGGAGGGACACGAAGTCCGCTGTGCGATGATCGCCGGAAATTACGACTGGGAGGATGACCGGAAACCGCAGATCGCATACGAAGATGCCGTGATGTACAGCTTTCATGTACGTGGGTTTACAAAACAGCGTTATTCCGGTGTGCGTCATAAGGGAACCTTCCTTGGAATCACCGAGAAGGCAGAATATTTCAAAGAGCTTGGCATCAATCAGATCAAGCTGATGCCGGCCTATGAATTCACTGAAATGGAGTCTGTGAAAACACATGCCCGGTACCGTAAAGAAGAAGAGCTTCCGAAGCGTCTGAACTACTGGGGCTATACAAAGGCCTTTCATTTTGCCCCGAAACGTGCCTATGCAGCGACAAAAGATCCGGTGCGTGAATTTAAAGATATGGTAAAGACCATGCACCGTCTTGGTATCGAAGTTCTGATGGAATTTTATTTTCCGGAAGGATGCAGCCCGCGTTATATTACAGAATGTCTGCAATACTGGGTGCAGGAATATCATGTGGATGGATTTCATGTCCGCGGCGTGCAGGGCATCTGTAACCTGATGGCGACGGATCCACTGTTTGCAGATACCAAGCTTTTAAATATTTATTTCCCGGTGGAGGAGATCTATGGCAAGAAGAATCTGCCAAAAAAACGGATGGTGGCAGAGTGCAACGATGGGTTTATGATCGATGTCCGGCGTTTCTTAAAAGGAGACGAAGAGAGCTTGAAAGCATTTGCAGAGCGGATGAGGCGGAATCCAAAGGGCAGCGGGCTGATCAATTACATAGCAAGCCATGACGGGTTCACATTATGTGACCTGGTATCTTATGAAGAACGTCACAATGAAGATAACGGCGAGCAGAACCGTGACGGAAGAGTGCAGAATTACAGCTGGAACTGCGGAGAAGAAGGAAAAAGCCGCAAAAAGAAAATTCTGGAGCTTCGAAACCGTCAGATGAAAAATGCATGGTGTATGCTGCTTTTGTCGGCAGGAACGCCGATGATCCTTGCCGGGGATGAGTTCTGCAACTCGCAGCTTGGCAACAACAATCCATATTGTCTGGACAATGAGATTTCCTGGCTTGACTGGAAAGGATATAAATCCGGAAACAGTGAAATGTTCCGGTTTGTAAAAGATCTGATCGCATTTCGCAAAAAGCATAAAATCCTGCATATGGGACAGGAACTGAGCATGACGGACAGCTTATCCTGCGGTTTTCCGGGGATTTCCTATCACAGCAGCAGTGCGTGGTATGGGGAACTGGACGGGCAGAACCGTAAGATCGGTGTCATGTACTGCGGCAAATATGCCGATGAGGATGAACTGATCTATATTGCCTATAATATGCACTGGATGGAGCATACTTTTGCACTTCCGGCTTTGCCGGGCGGCTATCGCTGGAATGTGGCTCTGGATACGAGTGAGGGCATTTTGGAAGAGGACAAATGGCGTCTGTTGCCGGACAGCAGACAGGTACAGGTATCGTCAAGGACGGTAATTGTGTTGATTGGAAGGAAGCATAAAGATGTTAAAGAAAGTAATCGGACACTTCACAACCATCACAAGGCATAAGATCCTGGTGATGAAAGAGTGTTTTAAAATCGGACTTTACAAACAGGGACTGACACACGACCTGTCAAAATATTCGCCGACGGAGTTTCTGGTCGGATGCAAATATTATCAGGGCAACCGCAGTCCGAACAATGCAGAGAGAGAAGAGACCGGCGTATCCAAAGCATGGTTGCATCACAAAGGACGCAACCGCCATCATTTTGAATACTGGATCGATTACAGTGTGGAAAAAGACGGCAACCCGATGACCGGTATGCCGATGCCGAGAAAATATATCGCAGAGATGATGATGGATCGTATGGCGGCATCCAAGATCTACAACGGAAAAAACTATAACGATCATTTCCCGCTGCAGTATTATGAAAAGGGGAAGCACCATTATATGATGCATCCCCAGACAGAAAAAGATCTGGTAAAACTGTTGACAATCCTCGATAAAAAAGGCGAAGATTATCTTTACCGTTATATCCGGCAGGTTTACCTGAAAGGAAAGTGATCATTCCGGATAGATCAGGCGGTCTGCTTTGATATCGGTCAGAACTTCATCTAAATATTTTTTTGCCAGGTAGTTTGCCATGGAAAGATTCATATCCAGATAATTGCCGCAGTCTTTTGGTGATGCCCCAGGTACTTCATCGTGGAAATCGCGGATAAAGGTAAACATTTCTGTGACCAGAGGGACGATCTCTTTGGATTCATAATCTCCTGCGAGAAGCAGATAAAAACCGGTGCGACAGCCCATCGGGCCAAAGTATACGGTTTTATCAGCAAAAGTCGGATGATTGCGAAGGAAAGTAGCTCCGAGATGCTCGATCGTGTGGAGTTCAGCGGTATTCATGACCGGTTCCTCATTTGGGGAAGTCATGCGAAGATCAAACGTTGTGATCGTATCTGCACCGATGTGATCCTTGCGGGATACATAAATGCCCGGCTGCAGTTTGATATGGTCTATGGTGAAACTTGCTATTTTTTTCAATGGAAAAACCTCTCTTTCTGTTTTTTTCAATATTTTTGATGTGGGTATCAGACGAGAAGGCACATATTGCGGCTTCCTGTTTTGATCCAGACATCCTGTCTTCAGTATAGCATTTTGAAAGGCATGTGAAAAGCAGAAATTTGTTGAGTCCGGACAAAAAGAGTGGTAGAATAAAAGACAGTCATAGTGATACAAAAGGAGTGATAGCATATGACGATTGATGAATTATTGGGGCTGCTTGATATGCAGGAAGAGATTTTGCAGTTTTCTCACTTTACAAATGCAGATGCATGGGAGGTGGGCAACTGTATCGTGGCGGAAGCAATCAAAAGAAAACTTCCGGTGGCAGTCAGTATCCGTCTGAATAACGGGCTGACGGTATTTCAGTATGCATCTGACAGTGTGAACCTTCAGAGCGAACGGTGGCTTCAGCGAAAAATGAATACCGTGCGTACCTTAGAGAGAAGTTCCCTTTATACGAGTGTGCTTCTGCGTAAAAGTGAAGAGACGCTCGCAGACTGGTATCTTGATGAGAAAGATTACGCAGCCTGCGGAGGAGGATTTCCGATCCGCATCGAAGAAGTAGGTGTGATCGGAGCCATTCTGGTCGAAGGGCAGGATCATTTTTCTGATCACGATCTGATCGTAAAGAGCATCAGCCGTTATCTGCATATTGATGAAGTTCCACGCATCCGCACGCAAATGTTTTAAAATCATCCGGAATCGGGGCAGTAAAATCCATGGGCTTTCCACTGATCGGGTGGCAGAAAGTCAGCCGACAAGAGTGGAGAGCCTGTCTTTTTATAAGCCGGTAATCCGGATTGTAAAGATAGTCTCCGGGAAGCGGGTGGCCGATGTGGTTCATATGAACCCGGATCTGATGCGTACGTCCCGTTTCCAGCTGTAAAAGCACAAGAGAATAAAAACCGTCAAATTTAAGCAGACGATAATGCGTTATTGCCCGTTCACCATGGACAAAATCAACCTGCCGCAGGATGGCAGAATCACAGGCTCTTGCGATCGGTGCATCGATCGTACCACATTTTGGAATCTCTCCTGTAGCAATGGCAAGATACTGCCGGTGGATCTTACGTTCTGCACTCATTCTGGAGAGCAGGGCACCGCTTAAACGGTTTTTGGCCAGGATCAGAAGTCCGGTGGTATCACGGTCCAGTCGGTTGATGCAGCGATAAACAAAATTTTCTCCTTTTTGCCCAAAATACCAGGCAGCAGCGTTGGCGAGTGTATTCTCATAATTATGGATCGATGGATGGATCGGCATATCCGATGGTTTATTGATGATCATCAGATCTTCATCTTCATAGACAACCGGAAAAGGAAGGTTTACAGGAACGATATGTTCCGACGGTGTTTCTTCCGGTATCACAATGGTCAGTCGGTCATCCGGCTGAAGGACATAGTTCATATAAACGCCTAAACCGTTTACAAGAACCGTGTCGTCGGTATGCTTCAGACAGGTCAGAATGTGGCGGGAATAGCCGTGATTTCTCAGGTAATCCGTTATTTTTGTGCCGGATTCTTCGGCAGATATGGAGTAAACAAATGTACGTGTCATAGAAAATCCTTTCAGAGTTACTTTTTGTAAAACTAAAGAAGAGTATAGGGCACAAATTTTTGCTTGTCAAAGAAAAGATGAAAAAGAAAGGAAAAAGTAAGAAATGGAACGAGAGAAGTTTGGTTCAAGACTTGGTTTTATCTTGATCTCGGCAGGATGTGCCATCGGTCTTGGAAATGTATGGAGGTTTCCGTACATTGTTGGAAAGTACGGAGGAGCGGCGTTTGTACTGATCTACCTGGCGTTTCTTCTGATCCTCGGTCTGCCGGTCATGGTAGCTGAGTTTGCGGTCGGACGTGCGAGTCAGAAAAGTGCAGCCTGTTCGTTTGATGTTCTGGAGCCGAAAGGAACGAAATGGCACTTGTATAAATATGGTGCGATCGCCGGAAATTATTTGCTGATGATGTTCTACACAACGATCGCCGGATGGATGATCCTGTATTTTGTGAAGATGGCAACGGGACAGTTTGATGGCTTAAATTCCGATCAGGTAGGGGAGGCCTTCAGTCATATGCTCGAACAGCCGGTCCTGATGACGGTATTTATGGCGATCGCTGTTTTGCTTTGCTTCGGCATTTGTGCAAAAGGTCTTCAGAAAGGTGTGGAGCGTATCACAAAAGTGATGATGGTATGTCTGCTCTCCCTGATGGTCGTTCTGGCAGTTCGTTCGGTCCTGCTTCCGGGCGGACAGGAAGGACTGAAGTTCTATCTGTATCCAGATTTCGGAAAAGTAAAAGAAGCCGGGATCGGTGAAGTGGTCTATGCTGCGATGGGACAGGCATTCTTTACGCTCAGTATCGGAATCGGGGCACTGGCTATCTTTGGAAGCTACATTGGAAAAGAGCGTGCCCTGACAGGCGAGGCAGTCAGCATCTGTGTGCTGGATACCTTTGTGGCACTGATGTCAGGACTGATCATTTTTCCGTCCTGTTTTGCCTACAATGTGCAGCCGGACAGCGGCCCGAGCCTGATCTTTATCACACTGCCGAATGTATTTAACGCCATGGCAGGAGGAAGATTGTGGGGTACGTTATTCTTTCTGTTTATGACATTTGCATCCTTATCTACGGTTATCGCCGTTTTTGAAAATATCATTTCTTTTACTATGGATCTGAAAGGATGGGATCGCAAAAAGGCGGTTTTGATCAATCTGGTCGGCGTACTGGTTCTTTCTATGCCATGCGTGCTTGGCTATAATGTATGGAGCGGCATCACACCACTTGGAGCTGGAAGCACGATCCTGGATCTGGAGGACTTTATTGTCAGCAACAATCTGCTGCCACTTGGAAGTCTTGTCTACCTGCTGTTCTGTACGACGAAGCTTGGATGGGGATATGAGAATTTCCTCAAAGAGACGAATACCGGAAAAGGTATGAAATTCCCAAGACAGATCGCGTTTTATGTGAAATACATTTTGCCGCTGATCGTCCTGTTTATCTTTGTGATGGGATATTATACAAAATTCTTTGCATAAAAAGATACCTGGTTAAACGGTCTTTTGAACTGGCATCATGGTGTCACATATTATAGAAAAAAGTGACAGATTCACAATCGAAATCTGTCACTTTTTCTATGAGCAATTATGCAAGATTGTACAAATGTTTTATTCACGGACCAGTATTTTTTCAATCTCCAGAATGTACATGGTATGATAATCTTTCTGAGGATACCATTTTTCGTCAAGAGATGAATCGATAAAGCATTCTGGTCTGTATTCCTGTGCATAGAGTTTTTTGCCTGTGATCACGGTATTTGCTTCGGCAAAATACGGAACATCGTCCGTGTGAGCTACGGTAAGACCGCTTTTGGCAATCTTGTTCTCGTCTCTTCCGGATACGGAGCCAAGATAGCTGAGTGTCTTGCGGTACTCTTCATCAAGTACAGAGAGAGAAAGCTTATCGGAAGCGTCGATAAATTCTTTTGTATAACGTTGCGGACGGATCACGATAAAGGCCACGTTTCTGCCCCACATCACACCGACACCGCCCCAGGAAGCAGTCATGGTGTTTGCTTTTCCGTCTTTTTCAGCTGTTACGAGCAGCCATTCTTTTCCAATCATCTGAAATGGATTTTTCTGAAGTTCTTCTGGTTTGATCTCTTTAAAACTCATAGTATATACCTCCGGGTTATTTCGATTTTACTTTATTCCAAAGTTCATTATACACCTCATCGTTCTTTGTGCCAAGATACTGAAACGTTTCCAGATTTGGTACAGTGGAAAGATCCGGGAAAGCGATCTTGCTGTTGCGGATGCTTTCAGCCTCGATCAGTTCGCGTGCCGCAGTGTTTGGCGTTGAGTAGGTAATGTATTCAAAATTCATCAGGGCGATATCCGGGCGGCAGAGGAAGTTGATAAATTGCTCAGCATTTTCCTTGTGCTCGGCATTTTTCGGGATCACCCAGGAATCGATCCAGAGATTGCTTCCCTCTTTCGGGATCACGTACTCCAGATTCGGGTTTTCCTGCTGGGTGTAGATGGCTTCACCGGAATAAATGACACCGATCGCTGCTTCATTTCCGATCATTTTGTCACGGACCTGATCGATGACATATGCCTGTACCAGCGGTTTCTGGCGGGTCAGCAGGTCTTTAGCTTCGTTCAGTTCATCCAGATCCGTGGAATTTAAGGAGTAGCCGAGGTATTTGAGTGGCACGCCAAATGCGTCACGGACGGAATCCTGCATCAAGATGTTGTCTTTGTATTTCTCATCCCACAGAACACTCCAGCTGTCGATCGGCTCATCTACCATGGTCTTATTATAGAGGATACCAACGGTACCCCAGCAGTACGGAACCGAGTATTTGTTTTCCGGATCAAACTCTTTTGAACGTTCCAGATAGTCTTTGCCGATATTTTTGATATTCGGAATATTGTCAAAATTGATTTCGGCGAGCAGGTCATTCTCCCTCATTCTCTGGATCATATAGTCTGAAGGACATACCAGATCATAGGCAATGGCACCGGAACTGATCTTCGGATACATGATCTCGTTTGTCTCAAATTCTTCATATACAACATCAATGCCGGTTTCTTCTTCAAACAGGGTGATGACATCCGGATCCATGTATTCGCCCCAGTTGTAGACGATCAGTTTTTCTTTTGTCAGCATCTGACCCTTGGAAGCATAGTAAATACCGCCTCCGACAAATACCAAGCAGATCGCGACAGGGATCACACGTTTGATCAGAATCCTGCCGGCTCTGGAACGGCGGCGGACGTGTTTTCTGGCTGCCGCTGTCTCTGCGTCCTTTTTCGGTGATACGTTGACCAGGATCAGAAGTACCAGAACCGTAACAAACAGCAGGGTAGAAAGTGCGTACATTTCCGGTTTGATGCCCTTACGCACTTCTGAATAGATTTTGGTAGAAAGGGTATCCACACCTGGACCTTTTGTAAAATGTGTGATCACAAAATCATCCAGTGACATGGTAAACGCCAGCATAAAACCGGAGAGCACACCCGGCAGAATGTCAGGAAACGTCACTTTAAAAAAGGCATAAAGAGGAGAAGCCCCAAGATCCAGTGCCGCCTCATAAGTACGTCGGCTCGTCTGTCGCAGTTTCGGTGCCACACTCAGTATGACATAAGGTATATTGAACGTGATATGGGCGATCAGGATTGTTCCGAATCCAAGCGTAACGTGAAAGGCAATAAATAAAAGCATCAGAGAAACACCCATCACGATCTCTGCATTCATCATCGGGATGTTGGTCAGCCCGGAATATAAAGTACGCCATTTCTGTTTCATGCCATGGATCGCGATCGCTGCGGCTGTTCCGATCACGGTTGCGATCACGGCTGCGAGCAGGGAGATGATCAAAGTGGTGTAAAGTGCATTCATGATCTGTTCATTCTGAAAAAGGCTGCTGTACCATTTCAGAGTAAATCCACCCCATTTTGCCCTGGTCTTTGAATTATTGAAAGACAGCACGATCAGAGTGAGGATCGGTGCGTAGAGCAGGATGAAGATCAGGAAAAGATATATTTTTTCGAGATATTTCTTTATCAAAACGAAGAGCCCTCCCCTTCTTTGTCATATTTTGCTACCAGTGCCATGCTGGCAATGATAAATACCATCAGGACCATGGAAAGTCCGCTTCCGACGTGCCAGTTGCTGTTTTGCTTGAAAGACTGTTCGATGACATTGCCGATCAGCAGGATCTTGCCTCCGCCGAGAAGATCGGAAATAACGAAAGTTGTCAGAGCCGGTACAAATACCATCGTAATGCCGCTGATGATGCCGGGGATGCTCAGTGGCAGTATGATTTTTAAAAAGGTATAAGAAGAGCTTGCTCCAAGGTCTCTTGCTGCATTGATGACATCACGGTCGATCTTGATCAGTACATTGTAGATCGGCAGCACCATAAAAGGCAGAAAATTGTAAACCATGCCAAGAATGATCGCCCCCGGAGTGTTGATGATCTCCAGTGCCGGGAGATGCACAAAAGAAAGGATGCTGTTGATCACACCGTTTTTTTCCAGAAGCGTCTGCCATGCCATGGTGCGGAGCAGGAAATTCATCCACATCGGAAGAATGAAAATCAGCACGATAAAACTGGACTGATTGACATTCTTGCTGCTTAAGATCATGGCAAGCGGATAGGCAAGCAGCAGACAGATCGCTGTACTCACGAAAGAGAGGAGCAGTGACATGCCAAGTGCCTTTAAATTTTCCTGTGTGGTGATCTGGGCAAGGTTTGCAAAAGTGATACTGCCTTCATCATTTGTCATGGCATAGTAGAAGACCACCAGCAGAGGGATCACGACAAAAGAAATCGACCAGAACAGGTACGGCCCTGCAAGATAACGTTTATTCTTCAATGTTGACGGCCTCCTCATCTTCAGATTCCGGTTTTTTCATGATCTGGATATCAAAAGGATCTACATGGATGGAAACCTGTGTGCCGATCGGGAACATCTTGGTGCTGTGCACCAGCCAGTCGTATTCATTTGCACGGACTTCCATTTCATAATGAACGCCTTTGAAGATCAGATGCGTGACAACACCGTCAATGCTTCCTTCACCCGGTTTGCGAAGGCAGATATCTTCCGGACGGATCACGACATCGACCGGTTTGTTCTGTCCGAATCCTTCGTCCACGCAGGCAAACGGAACGCCGAGTATTTTTACCAGACGGTCTTTTAACATCAGGCTCGGAATGATGTTGCTCTCACCGATAAAGTCAGCGACAAAAGCATTTTCCGGTTCATTGTAAATACGCTCCGGCGTGCCAATCTGCTGAATATAGCCCTGATTCATAACCACGATCGTGTCAGACATGGTAAGTGCCTCTTCCTGATCGTGTGTTACATAAATAAAAGTAATGCCAAGTTCGTTTTTGAGGCGGATCAGTTCATACTGCATATCCTGACGCAGTTTCAGATCCAGGGCACCGAGCGGTTCATCCAGAAGAAGTACTTTCGGTTCATTTACAATCGCACGGGCAATCGCAATACGCTGTTGCTGGCCGCCGCTTAAAGAATCCGGCATACGGTTTTCATATCCGTCCAGATTGACAAGCTTTAAGGCATACTTGATCTTATCATAAATATACTGTTTGCTTTTTTTCTTGATCTTCAGGCCAAACGCAATATTTTCGGCAATAGTCATGTGGGTAAACAGTGCATATTTCTGAAAAACGGTATTCAGCTGCCTTTTATTAGGCGGAAGATTCGTAATATCTTCACCGTCAAAGATTACCTGACCGCAGTCGGGAGTTTCAAATCCGCCCAGAATACGAAGCGTCGTTGTTTTGCCGCAGCCGCTCGGACCAAGCAGGGTCAGAAATTCATTTTCACGGATATAAAGGTTCAGATCATCCAGAACGGTCTGTGTACCGTAGGATTTTGAAATGTTGATAAAATCAATCAGCTTGTTGCTCATGCTTTATACCTCCAGTCTGAGTTTGTTTTTTAGTGGAGCACCTCCTAATCTTACAACAAAAAAAGGCCGTCTGCAGTGCTTTCCGCGAACATCGGGCATCTTGCCGGATATAGCGCAGAGTGCTTATGCAGTGACCTCTTTGCTTCCAAAAATATCATACACGTATCGATAAAAAATTGCAATATCTTTTTTGTGCAAAATGTTTTAATTTGTCTTAACAAATCAAAAAAAATATGGTAAAATAAAAATAAGACTGACAAGTTAAAGGAGGATTACAGATGAGTAAGGATAAGTATGTTGCATATGTCGGAACTTATACACACGGAAGCAGTATTGGTATCCATGTATACGACCTGGACGTAGAAAATGGTTACATGACAGAACGCGAAGTCGTTCCGGTAAATAACGCATCTCATGTGGCAAAATCCAACAATGGAAAATATCTGTATTCGATTGCAGATGAAGGTGTTGAAGTCCTGAAGATCAAAGAGGACGGCGGACTGGAACCAATCAACAAAGTCGGTATTGACGGTATGAGAGGATGTTTCCTTTCAACAGACAAAGAAGGAAAATTCCTTTTTGTTTGCGGCTACCACGACGGCAAGATCACAGTGGTGCGTATCAAAGAAGACGGAAGTCTTGGAGAAGTGCTCGACGGCATTTTCCATCAGGGACTCGGCAGCGTTGCAGAGCGAAATTTCCGCCCGCGTGTCACCTGTGCGATGATCACACCGGACGATAAATATCTGTGCGTGGTAGACAATGGTATTGACCAGATCAAAGTCTATACGGTAAATCAGACGAACGGTAAACTGAAACTCTATGATATCATCCGCTGCGAACTGGAGTCCGGACCGCGTCTGATCCGTTTCAGCAGAGACGGACGTTTCGCTTATGTGAACTGCGAGCTGACCAACGAAGTGCTGGTCTATGCATACGATGCGAGCGGAGAGGGCGGCAAATTTGAACAGATTCAGAAAGTGGACATCTCCGACAGCAAAGACCACTATGGATGTGCTTCTTCCGGACTGCGTATCGCACCGAGCGGCAAATATCTCTACTGCACTACAGCAGGTTCTGAGACAGCCGGCGTGTTTAAAATTGATCCAGAGACAGGTATGCTTTCCAAGATCTGTATCCTTCCGATCAGCGGAAAATATCCAAAAGATGTCGCTGTATTCCCGGATGAAAAGACCATGGTCGTGCTGAACCATGAGTCCAATGAGATTCGCTTCTTCACGGTGGATTACGAAAAGGGTCTGCTTTATATGAAAGGAAGACCGATCAAGATCGATACGCCGAACTGTATCCTGATCTCCAAAGCCGGACAGCCGGATTAAGGACGGACACCGGATCAAAGGGATTCAGAAAAACAGAAAGAATATAAAAATACCGACTTTCTCTGAAATAAGATTGAAAAATCAAAAAACAGAAAGTCGGTATTTTTTATGTAATGCCTTTCGAATCATATAGAAAGGATTCATGATCTTATATGCTTTTTCAGCATTTTATTTACGGAAAAACCGCTCCAGATTTGTCATGTTGGAAGTAATGCTGCACATCAGCATATCGACCAGCGTGATCGCAGCCATGGATTCAACGACGACAACGGCACGCGGTACGATGACCGGATCGTGGCGGCCTTTTACAGAAATCTGTCTGCTGCCTCCGTCTTTCGTGATGGTGGACTGTTCTCTTGAGATCGAAGGCGTCGGTTTGACGGATACACGCAAAAGGATGTCACTTCCGTCGCTGATGCCGCCCAGGATACCGCCGGAGTGGTTGGTAAGTTTGATAATCTTTCCATCAGGATTCCTTGTATACTGGTCATTGTTTATATGACCGAGTGCATGGGCAACTGCTGTGCCGTCACCGATTTCGAAAGCCTTTACGGCACCGATCGATAAAATCGCTTTGCCCAGGTTGGCACTTAATTTTTCAAATACCGGTTCACCGATACCGGCCGGCATATTCTGGATCACGCACTCAATGCTTCCGCCGCTGGAATCTTCATTTTTCATACATTCTTCAAGAAATTCCCCTGCTTTTTTTGCTGCGTCGGCATCCGGCATATAAAAAGGATTTTCCATGATCACACTGCGGTCAAAGCAGGCCGGATCTGCGGTGATGTCACCGATCGATTTTGTGTAAGTTAAAATCTTGATGCCGAGCTGATCAAGAATCTTGCAGGCGATTGCACCGGCTGCAACGCGTCCGATCGTCTCACGGCCGGAAGAACGTCCTCCGCCACGGTAATCACGGAAACCATATTTCAGATCAAAGGTCAGATCGGCATGTCCCGGGCGGTAGTAGGAAGCGATCTCACTGTAGTCTTTGGAACGCTGATTCTGATTGCGTACCAGCATGGAAATTGGCGTTCCGGTTGTCTTTCCTTCAAAAACACCGGAGAGGATCTCAACCGCATCATCCTCTTTTCGCGGAGTCGTGTAACGACTCTGTCCCGGTTTTCTGCGGTTTAAAAATTTTTGGATATCCTCCTCGCAAAGCGAAAGACCGGCAGGGCATCCGTCCACAACGACACCGACGCCGGCACCGTGAGATTCGCCCCATGTAGTTATTTTAAATAAAGTTCCAAATGTAGAACCTGCCATAAAATTACCTCCTAAGTAAAATAAGATGATGTGGGTGTCAAAAGTCCCCAACTATGATGTCTACGGATTGTTCCGTGCGTTGCACTCCCACAATCCTTTCTACGCTCCATTTCGGTCGGTACTAAACATGTGCCACTGGCACATAGCAGCCCGGTATTCGCATATCGTGGGATTATCATCCCACTTTTAAATATCCCGTATCATCATTTTGAGGTTATTATAATGAAAGATTTCAGAAAATTCAATAGAAAGTTGGAAATAGTGGAAAGTCTTGGAGGCTATCGTTTGCCGAATATCTGTGAACAGCAGCAGGCTGTGATTCATATAATAGAGCAAGCAGAAAGCAATCGTGGAGCTGACAGAGAATGGACAATGCAAAAACATGTCGTTTTGGATTTATTCATGTGATCGAGCAGGGAGATACTTTATATAAACTTGGAAAGAGATATGGTGTAACCGTTTCGGCCCTTCTGTTTGCCAATCCCTGGGTAAACGTATACAATCTGCAGATCGGGGATGAACTGTGCATCCCTGATTTTGGATGCAGAAGATGCAGGGGAATAAAAGAGAATGCTTCAGATAATAAAATACCGGATAAAACATGAAGTATCCCATAATCTAAAGTGTTTGTAAACTTTGTGAAAAATCGAGTGCGTTGATTGACAAAAGATACAATAAAATTTATAATAGACCTGGCATTGGCAAGTAGACGGGACAGAGCATTTTTGTCCCGTAAAAGCTTGCAGAACACACGATGCGGAAAGGAAGATAAAGGAAATTATATGAACTTTTTAAACAAAATGGAACGTAAATTCGGACGGTATGCCATATACAATCTGTCCACGTACATCATCGGAGCTTATATCATCGGTTATTTTCTGTATTTCCTGGCACCGGGTGTACTGTATAACTATTTAAGTCTTGAGCCATATTATATCTTAAAAGGGCAGATCTGGCGACTTGTCACTTGGGTTTTGATTCCGCCGGAATCACCTGGTATTTTTACGATCATCATGCTGATGCTTTATTATTCTCTTGGCAATTCACTGGAGCAGACCTGGGGAGCGTTCCGGTATAATGCTTATATTTTTTCAGGGATCATTTCAACAATCATCGGAGCATTCATTTTATATGCCGTGATGGGAGGAAATATTGTCTTCGGGCAGGCACTGTTTTCCACATATTATATCAACATGTCCATTTTTCTGGCGTTTGCAGTCTGCTATCCGAATATGGAGCTGCTGTTGTATTTTATCATACCGATCAAGGTCAAATGGTTTGGGATTCTTTACGGAGCTTTCATTGTCCTTTCCTTCCTTCAGACAAACTGGGCTGGAAGAGTGGCGATCATTGCATCCATGTTCAATTTCATCCTGTTTTTCCTGATGACGAGAAATTACAACAAGGTTTCACCAAAAGAAATCCGTCGGAAGCAAAATTTCAAAAGGCAGACCAGTCAGACAGGCAGATCCGGTATTACCAAGCACAAGTGTGCGATCTGCGGCAGAACCGAGCTGGACGGTGATGATCTCGAATTCCGTTTCTGTTCCAAATGCGACGGAAATTATGAATATTGCCAGGATCATCTGTTTACGCACAAACATATCAAAAAATAAAAATGTGGTCAGGCCGCAAAGCGGCAGCAGGAGGAATAATGAAGAAAACAAAGATTATCTGTACAATGGGACCAAGAACGATGGACAAGATCATTCTCAAAGAACTGATCGCAGGCGGAATGAACGTGGCACGTTTCAATTTTTCTCATGGAAGCTACGAAGAACATGCTGAGCGTATCGCACTGGTGCGTCAGGTTTCCGAACAGCTTGGCATTCCGGTTGCACTGATGCTGGATACGAAAGGACCGGAGATCCGTACCGGGCTTCTCAAAGACGGCAAGAAAGTATCTCTGGAGCAGGGAAAGGAATTTACACTGTATACAGAAGAGCGAGAAGGCGATGAAACAGGATGTTCCATCACCTATCAGCAGCTTGTCTACGATGTGAGAAAGGGTGACACGATCCTGATCGATGACGGTCTGATCGGTCTGGAAGTACAGCGTGTTTCTGCCGACAAGATTGAGTGTATTATCAAAAACGGCGGTGAGCTGGGTGAGCGAAAAGGCGTCAATGTTCCAAATGTAAAAATACATCTTCCGGGTGTGACACAGAAAGACAGAGAAGATATTCTGTTTGGTATTGAACAGGGTGTGGATTATATCGCAGCTTCCTTTGTACGAAACAGTGACTGCATCATGGATATCCGCGAGATCCTGGAAGATAATCACGGCAGAGATATCGGCATTATTGCCAAGATCGAAAATGCAGAAGGTGTGGAAAATATTGATGAGATCCTGGATGCGGCAGACGGCATCATGGTTGCACGAGGGGATCTCGGCGTGGAGATCCCGGCAGACCAGGTTCCGCATATCCAGAAGAAGATCATCAACAAATGCAACCGCAAATGTAAACCGGTTGTCACTGCAACACAGATGCTGGATTCGATGATCCGCAATCCGCGTCCGACCAGAGCAGAGGCCGGTGATGTGGCAAATGCGATCTACGACGGCAGTGATGCGATCATGCTTTCCGGAGAGACTGCAATGGGCAAATATCCAGTAGAGGCAGTCCGCATGATGGCAAAGATCGCAGAGACGACAGAAGCTCATCTGGATTACTCCAATCTTCAGAAATTAAATAAAAAACAGCGTAAAAAAGATATTTCCATGGCAGTTGGATTTGCAAGTGTGTCCACAGCTGAGATCCTTAAAGCATCCTGTCTGGTTGTTCCGACCATGACCGGCTACACGGCAAGGATGATCTCCAGCCTGCGTCCGAAGACACCAATCTATGCGATCTCTCCAAGTGAGCAGGCAGTCCGCAGGATGCAGCTTTACTGGGGTGTCTATGCGATGCCGGGTGAAACAGAAGACAGCACAAGGCATATGATCACCAACTCCATGAAGATCATTTTACGCCGCAAACTGATTAAGAAAGGAGAACTGGCTGTATTTACAGCGGGCGATCCGGCAACCAACATGGTGTCTGGCCGTGGACGTTCCACAAATGTAATGCAGGTGGTTGAGGCAAAATAGGCGATGACAAAGTCGAAGACGAGAAGAGGAGTTGCACTTGGTGCAGCTCTTCTTATGATTATTTTAGAAATACTGGCAGTAAAAGGCGATGGATTTCAGGTGGCAAAAGCAGGACTGGCACTGCTCCTTGCAATCCTGGCGGGCGGTTTTATCGCCTGGGATTTTAAAATACCAAAGAAATTAAGCCCGATCGTGTTTCTGGCACTTCCGGCGGCAGCCTTGTGCTGCATGGAGTTTTTTACCCATGTGCCATGGGATCTGACACCGTTAATCTTTTTTTTGAACTATCTGTTTTATCTGGTGTTATATCTGATCATAACAGCAGTATCCGGCAATATGAGATGGGGAGCTATGCTTACACCGGTTTTTCCGGCTCTGGCAGGGACAGTCAACTATTTTGTGGTCAGTTTTCGTTCTTCTCCAATCGTGCCCTGGGATCTGTATTCGCTTCGCACGGCAGCAAGCGTGGCAGATAATTATACGCTGGATGTTTCCTGGCGGCTGTATTTTGTACTTATGGGATTTCTGTGGCTCGCGATCCTCGGAGAAAAGATGCACTTTTCCTTTGGAAATGTGAAAAAACGCCTGCTCTCCGTTGCAGTATCTTTGGTACTGATGTTTGCTTTTGTCAGCTATGTGCAGACAGAAAACTGTGAGAAAATTTTTGGACTGGATGATATTCTGTTTACGCCAAATGTCCTTTACCGAAACAATGGTTTTATGGTAGCGTATCTTGCCAACTTGCAGTATCTGCATATTGAAAAGCCGCAGGGATATTCCACAGATGCGGCACAGAAGATTGCAGAGGAAACATCCGTTTCATCCGGAGGCGAAGAGAACCATACCGACAAAACGGATATGGAAGATCAGCCAAATATTCTTGTGATCATGAATGAGGCATTTTCAGATCTTTCTGTCTATGGAGACTTTAACACAACGGAAGATTACATGCCGTTCTGGCGGTCCCTGAAAAAGAATACCGTCCGCGGCAATCTCTATGTTTCGGTAAAGGGCGGAAATACGGCAAATACCGAGTTTGAGTTTCTGACCGGAAATATGATGGCATTTCTGCCGACCGGAAGTGTTCCGTATCAGCAGTTTTTAAACGGAGCCATGCCGTCCCTTGCATCACAGCTTGGAAAACTGGGCTATCAGACAGCAGCTCTTCATCCTTATTATTCAACCGGATGGAACCGGGACAAAGTTTATCCGTATCTTGGCTTTGACAGCGAGTATTTCCGGGATACCGGAGACTTTCCGGATGCAACGTTGCTGCGTGGCTGGGTGGATGATGAGTCTGCTTTTGACAAGCTGATCGAGCTTTATGAAGAAAAAGAGGAAGGCAGTCCACTGTTTGCATTTGAAGTAACGATGCAGAACCACGGAGGCTACAGCAAAGAATATGAAGATCTGACAAATGAGATCCAGTTCAGCGATGCCGGCGAAGATCTGCGTTCGGTTCATCAGGTTCAGATCGAGGCAACTGAGAAATATCTGACCCTGATCAAAAAAACCGATGAGGCTTTTGAAAATCTGATCGACTATTTCCAGGATGAGGATGAAAAGACCATCATTCTGATGTTTGGTGATCATCAGCCTGCAGAATATATCACCAACTCTGTTCTGCGTGTTTTAGGAGAAGACACAGCCACGCGAAACGATACAACGGACAAACTGAAAACCAGCTACGAAGTGCCGTTTGTCATGTGGGCGAATTACGACATCGAGGAAAAAGAAGTCGATGCGATCAGTACCAATTATTTGAGTGGTCTGCTGATGGATACTGCCGGACTTGAAAAGACCGGTTATCAGAGCTGGCTGGAAAAACTGCAGCAGCAGTATCCGGTTGTGACAGCGAACTTCTATCAGGGAACAGATGGCACATTTCAGCAGTGGAGCAATGAAAAACAGAGCGGTATTTTGAATGATTATGCAATTTTGCAGTATAATAATCTTGTTGATAAAAAACATCGGATAAAAAATTTCTTTGCAGATATCAGTGAAAAGGCTCTGGAATAATTCAAAAGTGCATGCATGCAGGTATTGACAAACAAAGGCTTCCGTATTATATTTTTTACATATTGTTGTCTGACAGAGCAGCGTGCTAAAGTTGCAGATATAAAAAGGAATCTGTCGGCAGCATATTCTGCAGGTGTTCATGCAAGTGAACAGGAAAGGAACGTACCGATGAATAAAAAACCATTTGTGACTTACGATAAACTTCAGGAAATTGTAAAAGAATTTCCGACACCGTTCCATCTTTACGATGAAAAAGGCATCCGTGAAAATGCGAAAGCTTTAAAAGAAGCCTTTGCATGGAACAAGGGATATAAGGAATATTTTGCAGTCAAGGCAACGCCAAACCCGTTTCTGATCCAGATTTTAAGAGAATACGGCTGTGGCTGCGACTGTTCTTCCATGACAGAGCTGATGCTCTCCAAAGCGATCGGTGCAACCGGAGATGACATTATGTTTTCTTCCAACGATACACCGGAACAGGAGTTTGCTTATGCAGCATCTTTGAACGGTATCATCAACCTGGATGATATCACACACATTGAAAAAGTGGAGAAAGCTGTTGGAAAGTTGCCGAAAAAGATGAGCTGCCGCTACAATCCGGGAGGAATCTTTAAGATCAGCAATGACATCATGGATAACCCTGGCGATTCCAAATACGGTATGACAACAGAACAGATCTTCGAAGCATTCCGTATCATGAAAGCAAAAGGTGTGGAAGAGTTTGGGATCCATGCATTTTTGGCAAGCAATACGGTCACAAATGATTATTATCCGCTGCTGGCTCAGAAACTGTTCGAACTGGCAGTACGCCTGAAAGAAGAAGTTGGTGTACACATCGGATTTATCAATCTTTCCGGTGGTGTCGGTATCCCTTATCGCCCGGATCAGGAGCCAAATGACATCCGCGTGATCGGAAAAGGCGTGGAGAAAGTATACAATGAGATTCTGGTTCCGGCAGGCATGGGTGATGTAGCGATCTACACAGAACTTGGCCGTTTTATGATGGGACCTTATGGCTGTCTGGTAACAAAGGCGATCAACGAAAAGCACACCTACAAAGAATACATTGGTGTGGATGCGTGTGCGGTAAATCTGATGCGTCCGGCGATGTACGGTGCTTATCATCATATCACGGTTATGGGCAAAGAAAATCAGCCATGCGACCATATGTACGATGTAACCGGTTCTCTGTGTGAGAATAACGATAAGTTTGCAATCGACCGTATGCTGCCGAAGGTAGATATGGGAGATCTTCTGGTTATCCATGATACCGGTGCACATGGATTTTCCATGGGATATAATTACAACGGCAAATTGAAATCTGCAGAAGTTCTGCTCACAGAAGACGGAGAGGCAAAACTGATCCGCCGTGCAGAGACACCGAAAGATTATTTTGCAACCTTCGACTGCTTTGACTTTTACAAAAAAGTACTGGAGTAATCGATAATTTTACCATGGAGAGAATAAAATGGCAAAATGGATCAAGGTACTGACCGGATGCGTGGTCGCTGTTCTGGTATTCTTTTTGAATGGGATTGAAGCAGGAGAACATCTTCCGGAAAACAGAAAATAGAAAAATCAACCAGACGCTTTAGACGCAGAGCCAAAGTCACAGATGTGACAGGGAGCTGCATCTGAAGCGTTTTCTGTTTGCTAAATCAGATGTGAGAGGACTTTCGCTTTTAAAGACGGCGAGCAACAAGCTTGTATCCGTGTCGGGATTCGCTCTGGTATTCTTTAAGATTTATGTTATAATAAAGCAAAAGTGCATGCCAGGTTTCAATGGAAGAATCATTTAGAAAAATACAAAAGAAACAAAGGGAGAGGGAAATGAAGAGATTTTGGAACAAACTTACAGGAGAAGAACGCCTGTGTCGGGCAGAACAGAAGCTGACGATCCTCATCCTGGACTGTCAGGATGAGGAAAGAAGAGTAAAACTGATCCGCAGAAAAAAAGAAGTACATTTAAAGCGGCTGAAGATCCGGAGACGAAATTATATTTTTGCACTGATTCTGGCCTGTATGATGCTCATACTTGCAGTGTATGGGGTAGTTCGTGTGATCGGGAAAACGATCAAAAACGTACCATCTGGTCAAAAACAGACCGAGCAGCCTGCAGAAAGTGAAACACAGACCGAGACGGAAGATACAACAAGGATCAATCTGACGCTTAACTTTACCGGAGACTGTATTCTGGGAACAGATGAGCAGTTTGCCTGGGATACCGGTTTCAATGCTTACTATGAGGCAAACGGTCCGGAATATTTCTTGAAGAATGTGCGGGATATTTTTGAAAAAGATGACCTGACGATCATAAATATGGAAGGTACGCTTACGGAAGAAACCACACGTGCAGACAAACAGTTTGCCTTCAAAGGCGATCCGGAATTTGTGAAGATTCTTACTTCCTCATCGGTGGAAGCAGCAAATATGGCAAATAACCACAGCCATGACTATGGAGAGCAGAGCTTTCAGGATACGGTAAATACCCTGGAAGAAAATGGAATCAAAACCTTTGGCTACGATGATACGTCGGTGATCGAGGTCAAAGGCGTCAAAATCGGATTTTTCGGTATCTATGAGCTGGATGATCATCTGGAACGCATACCACAGGTAAAAAGTGATATTGCAAAACTCAAAGAAGACGGAGCGGAAATTATTGTGGCAGTTTTTCACTGGAGCAATGAGCTTGTCACTGTCCCGGATGAAAATCAGGTAACGCTTGCACATCTGGCAATCGATGAGGGGGCTGATGTGGTCGTCGGACATCATCCGCATATTATCCAGGGGATTGGCGGTTATAAAGGAAAGACGATCGCTTACAGTCTTGGTAACTTCTGCTTTGGCGGAAATACCAATCCGACAGAGATGGATACGATCATCTTTCAGCAGAAATTTACCGTAAACGGAAAACATGAGATCGTAGATGCGTCTTACGAAGTCATTCCTTGCAGTGTTTCTTCGGCAGAGGGTTACAACAATTATCAGCCGACACCGCTTACCGGGGAGGCAGCAGATCAAGTTTTGCAGAAATTAGAAGAGCGAAGCCAGAGCATTTCAGAATAAGCACTTTGCGAAAAATAGATGTCAGGTTTCAAGGTGTGTCAGATCAAAGGAAAAACCAGAAAACCATGGTATACTTTTTCATATAAAAGCCATACTAAAACCAGATTCCAATCAAAAACAAAGGGCGTGAAAAAACGTCAAAAAGGCAGGAATAAGATTATGAATAGTATGACCGGAGAGCAGAGTATCTGTTTTGAGAAGCCGCCCTATCTTTTTGCGAGTGCCTCTGTGGCAGGCAAAAAAGAAGGAGAAGGGCCGCTTGGAGAAAAAATCGACCTGATCTGTGAGGATCCCATGCTTGGGGAAGAAAACTGGGAAAAGGCGGAGAGCATGCTTCAGATAAAAGCAATCCAGTTGGCACTGGAAAAAGCAGGGAAGATGCCGCAACAGATTCGCTATATTTTTGCAGGAGATTTGTTAGGGCAGCTCATTGCCACATCTTTTGGTGTAGAAGAGCTGGAAATTCCGCTGTTTGGACTGTATGGAGCCTGTTCTACCTGTGGAGAGACCCTGTCACTGGCGGCAATGACGGTAAGTGCAGGGTATGCCGATCAGGTACTTGCCGTGACTTCCAGCCACTTTGGAAGTGCGGAAAAGCAGTTTCGATTTCCACTCGGATACGGGAATCAAAGACCTCTTTCTGCGACCTGGACCGTCACCGGAAGCGGAGCTTTTCTGCTCTCAGCACAGAAAAGCCATGCAAAAATCACCGGAATCACGACCGGGAAAGTAGTGGACTACGGTGTGAGGGATTCTCTGAATATGGGAGCCTGCATGGCACCGGCAGCGGCAGATACGATCTGTCAGAATCTGATGGATTTTAACCGACAGCCACAGGATTATGACCGCATCATTACAGGAGATCTGGGCTATGTCGGTCAGACGATCCTGCTGGAGCTACTAAAAGAGAAAGGGTTTGATATCAAAAAGCAGCATATGGACTGCGGAATCGAAATTTATGACCGTAAGTTACAGGATACACATTCTGGCGGAAGCGGCTGTGGATGTTCCGCAGTGACGCTTTCCGCCATGATCCTTCCGAAAATAGAAAAAGGAGACTGGAAGCGGATTCTTTTTGTTCCGACCGGAGCACTGCTCTCTACGGTCAGCTTTAACGAAGGGCAGACCGTGCCCGGGATCGCTCATGCGGTCGTGATCGAACATTGTTAGCGGACAGAAAGGAGCGTATCAAACATGAGTTATGTGACAGCATTCTGGGTGGGCGGACTGATCTGTGCCCTGTGTCAGATCCTTCTTGAAAAAACAAAACTGATGCCGGGACGTGTGATGGTGATCCTGGTCTGCAGCGGAGCACTGCTTGGAGCCTTTAACATCTATCAGCCGTTTGTGGAATTTGCCGGTGCCGGTGCATCGGTGCCGCTTCTCGGTTTCGGAAACGTACTCTGGAAAGGTGTTAAAGAAGCAGTCGATGAAAATGGATTTTTAGGGATTTTTATGGGAGGATTTAAGGCAAGTGCCGTCGGGATCAGTGCAGCTCTGATCTTTTCCTATCTTGCCAGCCTGATCTTCCAGCCAAAGATGAAAGAGTAGCAGAAAGCGGACAGACGAAAGATGAATAAAAAAAACTACCTTATTGAAAAAGCAGAAAAAGGATTGACGATACAGCAATATTTAAAACAGATTGCCGGATTTTCAAATGCACAGATCAGAAGCATGAAATTTACAGAAAATGGCATCTGTTTGGGCGGGCAGCGGGCAAGAGTGACGACCAGACTGTCAGAAGGCGATGTGCTGGAAGTTTTGCTGGAAACAAAAAACAGCAGCTCCGCACATCTGCTGTCCTTTGAACAAATGCCGGACATTCTCTATGAAGATGCGGATGTGATCGCAGTGAATAAACCAGCCGGTATGGCAGTACATCCGTCGCATGGTCATTATCAGGATACGCTGGCCAATCAGCTTGCCTATTATTTTCGGAAGAACACTCAGCAGGTGGAAATTCACAGCATAGGCAGGCTGGATCTGGAGACAAGCGGCATCGTGCTGTTTGCCAAACACCGTGCGGCAGCGGCAAGACTCTCCAGACAAAGAGAAGACGGCAGGTTGCAGAAAACATATCTGGCGATCTGCAGCGGCATATTTGCAGAAAAGAACGGAACATTAAACGGTGCGATCGCACCTTTGCCCGGAAGCCTGATGAAAATGTGTGTTTCAAAAGATGGCAAACCGGCAGTCACACATTATCAGGTGCAGAAACAGTATATGGAAGCGGCACTGGTGCAGCTTACCCTGGAAACCGGACGAACACACCAGATTCGCGTACATATGGCAGATGCAGGGCATCCGCTGATTGGAGATCGGCTGTATTTTGCGGATACAGATCAAAAAGCAGATGTGGATGCAGAGAATTGCTTTACCGGCATCAAACGGGCAGCACTTCATGCATCCAGGATCTGTTTTTATCAGCCATTTGAGGGAAAGCGGATCACCGTTGAAGCACCGTTTCCGGAAGATATGAAAAAATGTCTGTTCCGGGATGAATGAATCCCTGTTTTTTACTGGATTTTTGGTAGATCCAAATGTATAATAAAAGGCAAATAAAAAATCGGTCTTAGCGAGAGGCGGATTTCCGGACTTAGTATAGAAGTGGGAGTCTTCTCCGACTAAGATAAAATGGGGGTAAAAATGCAGAACTATATTATGGCACTGGATCAGGGAACCACGAGTTCCCGGTGTATTTTATTTGACAGGCAGGGAAACATCTGCAGTATGGCACAGATGGAATTTAAGCAGATTTTCCCAAAACCTGGATGGGTCGAACATGATCCGATGGAAATATGGTCTTCTCAGATTGCGGTAGCAGCCAAGGCGATGGGCAAGATCGGTGTAACGGAAAAGAACATTGCGGCAATCGGCATTACCAATCAAAGAGAGACAACGATCGTCTGGGAGAAGGCAACCGGAAAGCCGGTATACAATGCGATCGTCTGGCAGTGCCGCAGGACTGCAGAAAAAGTGGAGGAACTGGTAAAAGACGGATTTGGTGAAAAAATCCACAAAAAAACAGGACTGATCCCAGATGCTTACTTTTCGGCGACCAAACTTGCCTGGATCCTTGATCATATCGAACAAGGCAGAGAACGTGCAAAAAATGGCGAACTGCTGTTTGGAACTGTAGATACATGGCTGATCTGGAAACTGACAGGCGGACAGGCACATGTCACCGATTACACCAATGCATCCAGAACAATGCTCTTTGATATACATAAACGAAAATGGGACGAAGAAATCCTGCAAAAACTGGATATTCCATGCGAAATGCTGCCGGAAGTAAAACCATCGAGTGGTGTCTACGGTTATACAAAAGACTGTCTGATCGGTGACGGTATTGCGATAGCCGGAGCAGCCGGGGATCAGCAGGCTGCATTGTTCGGGCAGTGCTGTTTTCGCTCCGGTGACGTAAAAAACACCTATGGCACCGGTTGTTTCCTGCTGATGAATACCGGAGACTGGCCGGTCATCTCAAAAAACGGACTGCTGACTACGATTGCAGCAGGAGTTGACGATCAGATACAGTACGCACTGGAAGGCAGCGTTTTTGTGGCAGGAGCAGCCATTCAGTGGCTTCGCGATGATCTGCGTATGATCGATCATGCGGCAGAATCCGAAGAATACTGCAAAAAAGTGAAGGACTCGAACGGTATCTATGTCGTCCCGGCATTTACCGGACTTGCTGCACCGTACTGGGATCCATATGCCAGAGGAACGATCGTCGGCATCACACGCGGCACGAAAAAAGAACATCTGATCCGGGCAACGGTAGAGTCACTCGCCTATCAGGTCACGGATGTGATCGAAGCGATGGAAAAAGAAGCAGGTCTGTCACTTGCATCCCTGAAAGTGGACGGCGGAGCCTGTGCTAATGATTTCCTGATGCAGTTTCAGGCCGATCTTCTGAATGCAAAAGTAGAACGCCCGAAATGCATCGAGACGACAGCCCTTGGAGCTGCCTATCTTGCCGGCATCGGAGTCGGCTACTGGAAAAACAGTGAAGAAATCCGAAAAAACTGGGCACTGGAGCATACCTTTTTGCCAAAGCAGGAAGAAAACTGGCGAAAAGAAGTCCGAAAAGGATGGAAAAAAGCCGTTTCCTGTGCCGGAGGCTGGGCAAGAGATCAGCACCCGTCAAAGGATCTCTGATCTGATCGTGATTCTTCTGTGCGGTTCTTTGCACAGAAAGATCACGTTGACATTTCTCAATTCTTTATGTTATACTCCCCTCGTATATAGTTAGCAGACACTAATGAAAGTAAGCAGAAAGTTACCATAATTACTTAAGATCAATTAGTGAGGAAAATGAATATGATGATTGACAAGCGTCTGATCAGAATGGTTCCGGAGAGCAAAAAATACGTTGCCGGAAATGTTCTGATGCAGTGGATTTCACTTGCGGCAAACGTGGTGCTTATGATGAGTATCACTCGCTTTTTTGCGTCCTTATATGCAAAAAATGTGACCGGAAAGGATTTTGCCGTTTTCGCCGTGATTGCCGTTATGGCAGTGACGGTTCGCTTTTTCTGTGCGATCGGTGCTTCCAGAATGGGATTTCTTTCTTCAAAAAAAGTAAAGAAAACGCTCAGGGAGGCTATATATACAAAACTTCTGAAACTTGGTGCAGCCTATAAAGAGCAGATCAGGACATCTGAGATTGTTCAGGTGGCAGTAGAAGGGGTAGATCAGCTGGAAACGTATTTCGGTGCATATCTGCCGCAGTTTTTCTATGCAATGCTGGCACCGCTGACTCTTTTTCTTGTGCTTCTGCGTGTGAATGTACCTTCTGCGGTTGTATTGTTCGTCTGTGTTCCGCTGATTCCGGCGGCGATCGCAGCAGTGCAGACCTGGGCAAAGAAGTTACTGTCAAAATACTGGGGACAGTATACGGCACTTGGCGACACCTTTCTTGAAAATCTTCAGGGACTTACCACTTTAAAAATTTATCAGGCAGATGCCTTCAAAAACAAAGAAATGAATGAGGAATCCGAAAAATTCCGAAAAATTACCATGAAAGTACTGACCATGCAGCTCAACTCAATCACCATCATGGATATTATCGCTTATGGCGGAGCGGCACTTGGCGTGTTTTTCTCGGTGACACAGTACCAGAAGGGAGGAGTTGATCTTGCCGGAGCTTTGTTGGTTATTTTGCTGTCTGCAGATTTCTTTATTCCGATGCGTCAACTTGGAAGCTTTTTTCATATTGCCATGAACGGTATGGCGGCAAGCGACAAGATCTTCCGTTTTCTGGAGCTTCCGGAAGCACCGAAAAAGGCGGCAGAATTTCCAAAAAATGCAGAGATTGTCTGTGAAAATCTCCGTTTTTCCTATGAAGCAGACCGTGAGATTTTAAAAGGCATTGACCTTCGAATCCCAAGAGAAACGTTTGTTGCCATTGCCGGGGAGAGCGGATGCGGAAAGTCAACGGTGGCATCCATTTTAATGGGCAGGAACCGTGGGTACAAAGGAACGATCCGAATCGGTGACATCGAACTTTCGGATATTTCCGAGAGCAGCCTGATGCAGAATATTACCTATATCAGCCATAATAGTTACCTGTTTAAAGGAACAATCCGGGAGAATCTGCTTATGGGAAATCCGGATGCCACAGAGGATGAAATGTGGGCAGTTCTGGAACAGACCAATCTGGCAGCCTTTTTAAGAAGCGAAGAAGGACTGGATACAAAACTTGCGGAAAAAGCATCCAATCTTTCCGGCGGTCAGTGTCAGAGACTTGCCCTTGCAAGAGCACTTCTGCATGACAGTCCGGTCTATATCTTCGATGAGGCTACATCCAACATCGATGTGGAGAGTGAAAACGACATTATGGAGCAGATCCTGCTTCTGGCAAAGAAAAAGAGCGTGCTTCTGATCTCACACCGCCTTGCAAATATCACAAAAGCAGATGTGATCTATGCAATGGAGCAGGGTGAGGTAAAAGAATGCGGAACACACAAAGAACTGCTTAAGAAAAACGGTCTGTATCAAAAAATGTGGACGACACAGCAAAGGCTGGAACGCTATGGAAAAGGTGGTGTGAACGTATGAAAAAAAGAAGTAATTTTGCGGTCATGAAAAATCTGATCCATCTGGTAAAGCCACTGACCGGTTATATGATACTTGCGATCCTGATGGGACTTCTGGGACATCTGTGTGCTTCTTTTATCACAATCTTCGGAGCTTTTGGAGTTTTACAGGTGCTTGGCATGTGGAAAGGCTCACTTGGATTTTTATTTATCGGTGTGGCTGTTTTTGCGGTTCTTCGCGGAATCCTGCGATACGCAGAACAGTCCTGTAACCATTTTATTGCATTCAAACTGCTGGCACTGATCCGTGACGAGGTATTTCAGTCACTTCGGAAACTGACGCCGGCAAAACTGGAAGGAAAAGACAAGGGAAATCTGATCACGGTGATCACATCTGATATTGAACTGCTCGAAGTCTTTTATGCACATACCATCTCACCGACGGCGATCGCAGTACTCTATACGATCCTTTTATGTCTGTTTATCGGACAGTTTCATGTGATACTTGGAATTCTCGCACTGCTTGCTTATCTGGCGGTCGGAGTTTTGATACCGCTCGCTGTTTCCAAGGCAGGCGGGGATGACGGCATGCGATTTCGGACAAAATCCGGGGAACTTGGAAGTTTTGTCCTGGATTCGCTACGTGGTCTTTCGGAAATACTGCAGTATGGTCAGGGACAGGAACGCATGCGGCAGATGAACCATCGGACGGATGAGCTTTCCAAAGAAGAAGAACGTATGAAACGTACCACCGGAAGAAATATGGCGATTACCGGTATGACAATCCTGATTTCAGACCTTCTGATGCTTTTTGTCTCTTCGATGCTTTATCAGAGAGGGACTCTTGGATTTGATGGCGTACTGATCAGTACGGTAGCTCTGATGAGCTCTTTTGGCCCGGTCACGGCACTTGCAAATCTTGGCAGTACCCTGCAGAATACGTTTGCAGCCGGAAACCGTGTACTGGATATTTTGGAAGAAGAGCCGATGGTAAAGGAGATCAACGGCCAGAAAGAAATCGCATTTCACGGGGCAAAGGCAGAGCATGTGACCTTTTCCTATGGACAGGAGACTATTCTCAAAGATGTTTCCGCAGATATTAAAGAAAACAGTGTGGTTGGAATCAGCGGGAAAAGCGGCAGCGGAAAATCTACGCTTTTGAAACTTCTGATGCGTTTCTGGGATGTGCAGGAGGGAAGTGTCTCCATATCCGGAACCGGCGTGAATCAGATCAATACTTCAAATCTGCGTAATATGGAAAGTTTTGTGACACAGGAAACATGTCTGTTCCATGACAGTATCGCGGCAAATCTTCGAATCGCAAAATTGGATGCCACACAGGAAGAACTGGAAGCAGCATGCAAAAAGGCTTCGATCCATGAATTTATCAAAAAACTGCCGCAGGGCTATGAAACACAGGTCGGAGAGCTTGGGGATACTCTTTCCGGTGGAGAACGCCAGAGACTGGGGCTTGCAAGAGCGTTTCTGCATGATGCACCGTTTATGCTTCTGGATGAGCCGACCAGCAATCTGGACAGTTTGAATGAAGCGGTGATCTTAAAATCCCTGGAAGAGGAGCGAAACGGAAAGACTGTTGTGCTGGTATCTCACCGGGAATCTACCATGCAGATCGCAGATGTTGTGTATTCTATTGAAAGAGGAAGGATGAGCTGACAGATGAATATTCCACACAGTGAAGAAGAAAAAGAGGAGGACTTTCTGGAATATCTTTACATGGGATGGAAATCCGGAACTGAAATCCGGCCACATCAGGTGAAAATGCACTTGGAACTTACGGATGCGGAGCTGAAGTGTCTGGAAAGCGGACTTATGGAGAGCGGTTATCTGCGGAAACGAGCGGAAAACAGCGGCTATCGACTCACCGAACTTGGAAAAGTACAGGGCGAAGACTGTCTTTTGCGTCACCACAATCTGACCCAGTTTTTGCAGATGACCTGCGGGCTTGAAGAAGAAGAGGCAGAAGAGAATGCCTGCCGTATGGAACATGTGATCAGCGGAAACGTACTTCAGGGTGTACAGGAATTCTTAAAATACGGAGAAACGTATGACCGCGTAGTGCGGGATGTGGATTTGCGATACCTGTATCCGGAAGGAAGATATTTTTTCTGCATGAGCCTTTATCGCATGGAAGAACGCTTTCCTCGCCGTCTGGCTGAAGAGTCAGAATGGTTTCTGGAAATGGCGGAACTGATCGTCAGTGACAAAGAAAGTTTCTTTATTCTTCATGGAAAAGAGATTGAGAAAGACTGTCGGCTGTGGTATTTGGACGGTGAAAAATGGAGGATGGCAAAACGGGAACAGAATGATTTCCGGCTTCCGCAAAGTGCACTGACCTGCACCGTAAGTGCTGCCTCTCCGCTTACGGAGTGTGATGGAGTCCTTGGTATTACAGAAGGGATTCAGAAACCAGAAGAAGCACAGTGCCGGGAGCTGAATATTCACATATGGTAAAGAGGTGGAGCAAATATGGAAAAAGGTGAAAATCTGAATCGCAGAAATCTGCCTACCTTGCAGCAGCTCCGTTATCTGACAGAGCTGGAAAAAGAAGACAACACACGCGGCATGATCGCGAGGATCGCAGAAAAATGCCAGGTCAGTACTGCACCGGTCAGCCGTTATCTGAAAAGTTGCTGCGAAAAAGGACTTCTTACAGAAGATTATCGGTTTACAAAAGAAGGGCAGGCATGGATTGAGAATTATAAGCGTATTTTAAAAGAACTGCCGTCCTATTTTCGGAGCATCGGCATCCCGGAAGCACAGCTGGAAGCAAACGTTCGGGATATGGTTGAAAACATCAGCTGTTATACGATCTCAACGATGCTGACAAATTATAAGCGGATGCAGAGCAGCCATGTGCGGGAGAAAAGAGAACGTCTGACAGAACAGTTCCTTCGTGAAATGCTGCCGGAAAAAATCGAATGTCCGGTTTATTTTATGCTGTACCGCAACAAAGAAGGAAAGATGGCACTGTCCATGGCAGACCAGGGATTTGAAAAGCCAGCGACGCTCAAACATAATCGCCGCGGCAGCTGGCTGATTTTAAAAAGAAAAGAAATGCAAGGTTTTTCGCGTATTAACAGAGAAAAAATGAGCGGACATCTCGATACGCTCAAATACGACCAGGAGGGCACGCTGATCCAGGCAGAATGTCGGGATGACATGATCCGGATCCCCCTGCGAGCATTCCAGTTTCACAGACGGCAGGGCGGCGAAGTGCGGGGAGCCTTGTCCGTCACCATGACATGCAGCGTCGGAAGGAGCCATATGCCGGAGAGCACAGCCGTTCTCGTATTCTGGATGTAGGTGTGGGAGTGTAAAGCACGGAGCAATCCGTGTAATCCGTGTGATTTATACGATAGCAAAACAGTACAAAGGCAATTAAAAACTGAAAAAAGTTTCCAGACAGAAAAAGACAAAAAGTTCCGAAAACGGCAAGAATCCGACTCCGTGCTTCTTGAGCATGAAAACAAAAAGAATGCTTGACATGGGAATCCAAATGTGTTACCTAATTATAACGAAAAGTAGTCTGAACTAACTTATATACATACACAGGAACACATTCAACATGCCTGGGACGAAATCTTTTGTCCCGCAGGAAAGGAGAATTTCCATGAGAAAGAAGGAATGGTTTTATAAAGCCGCGGCATGTATCGCATCTGCGGCACTGACACTGACTGCACTGCCGGTAATTTCTGCATCTGCGGCAACCTCCGTCAAGGGAACTTCACATGTCACCCAGTTTGGTGAATATAACATTGAAGTGACAGTTGGCGTGGAAGATCAGAAGATCCGCAGCCTTTCGGTAGAAGGAAAGAATTATGCCGGAAACTATGTGAGCGATAACAAAATGCGTCTGGAGATGGCGGCTGAGGTACTGGAAGATGCCTATCTTGGCAAATCCACAGCAGATGCAAAAGAGATCAGTGCCGTGGATGTTGTTTCCGGGGCAACATATTCTTCGAAAGCGATCCGGGATGCCATTTTAGATGCACTGGGTCTGGAGCCGGAACAGGAAGAGAATGTCCTTCCGACCGAAAAATTAAAAGAAGGCACTTACACGGTTATGATTTCTTATTACACCGATAAGATCAAACACAGCCTGATCGAAGATGAGACAAGACAGGCAACGATCCAGGTCGATACGAATGGCAATATGACCCTGGGCACTGATATCATAAGCGGAAGCGAGAAAGAGCCACTTTATATCTATCAGTTTGACGGATATTATGCTAACAACGATATGACAAAAAGCTTGAAAACAGATGCAGATATAACCACAGAAACCATGTCCTATAAAGATGACAGTGAGACAAAAGAGATCAACGTTGTATCAAAAGTCAGCTTTCCGCTGGAAAACGGCTTTGCAGATACTTACAGCAGCAGAGCGAGCATTTATGTGCCGACGATGAAACGTCTGACCGGAACGTATCAGGGAATCACCTTTGATCAGGGAAAATTCAGTGCCGACTGTTTTACCAAAGTGTACTGGAATACCTTAAAGGTACAGGATGAAGCGATCGAGGACGGCGTTTATGATGTGCCGGTTGCACTGATGAGTGCTTCCAATCCGGATAAAGCATCGATGGCAGGTGCGGCGATCGCTCCGACTGCGAGAGTGACCGTAAAAGGCGGAAAGGTTCAGTATAAGCTGAATTTCCACAGCATGGACATCAACATGGCAGGAAGTACCGAAAAAGGACATCTGGAAAAATTCTGGGTTTACGAAGGGGACGACAAATCCAGTCGGGCAGAAGCTATGCCTGGGGATTATTATACCGAAGAAGGTGTTTCTTATCCTGGAAGTTTTTCTTTTGAACGTGCAAAAGCAGGAGAAAAAAATATTTATGCCAGAGTTTCCGTAGATGCTATGGCAGGATTTGACCAGGATGTGCTGGTGACCTTTGACTGGGCAAAACGCAAAGCGGTAAACGATGACAATCCGGGTGGAAACGGAAATAATAATAATGGCGGAAACAATAACGCAAACAACGGAAATGGCAATCAGCAGAACCCGGCAAATGGAAACAGCAGTACCGGAAATCAGAACAACAGTAGCATGAAAGCTCCGGCAGCAGTGAAAAACCTGAAAAAGAAAAAAAGAAAGAAGAAGACATTGACCTTAAGCTGGAAAAAAGCAACGGATGCCAACGGCTATGAAGTTTACCAGGCCACAAAAGCCAAAGGCAAATACAAAAAGATCAAAACCATTTCCAAAGCAAAGACAACAAAGCTTACCGTGAAAAAACTGAAAGCCAAAAAGACGTACTATTTTAAAGTGCGAGCTTATAAGAAAAACGGCAAACAGAAACTTTTCGGAACGTATTCAAAAGTACTGAGAGTAAAAATGTAAGAAAGAGAGCAGGATTCAGAACGGAGGGATCAAAGTGGAAAGAAATGTGACAGGAAGAAAAAGAAAATGCCAGGTATGTCTGCTTGCAGGAGTCGTTTTTTCTGCCGGTCTGATCTCGCCGATGTTCTCTGCAAAAACAATGCAGGTGTATGCAGCCGAAACGGAAGGTGTGCAGGCAGAGACGGTCGCAGACGGTACCTATACGATAAATGGCGTATTGCGTCATGCCGTGCAGGATCAGGATTCGATGGGTAACACTGCCATTTCCAAACCGATGACCTTGCAGGTGTCCGGCGGAAACTGTCAGCTTGTCCTAGATCTGGTTCCGCTTACGATCCGACTTGGGAAAAAGGATTTTAATGGCTATCTGGCAGAAACATTATATTATCCGGATGTGGACGGAAGAGTTCCGACGGAAAGTGATGCGGCATCCGCATCTGAAATCCTTGAGCAGTATGATGGAGTTTATGACAGTTACAACGATCCTGAAAACGGCCTGGATGAAAATGTAAAAGGTATGATCTATCCGAAAAAAATCGCAATTCCGGTTACAGCAGGAGATGGTGAAATCTGGACGCAGGTCTATGTGCCGGTGATGGAAGCCGTCAGTGCAGGAAGCGGTGAGCAGTACGCAAGGCTTCAGCTGGACTGGAGCAGTCTGACACTGGTTTCAAAGCCAACAGAGGATTCGACAGAGCCTTCTACGGAAACACCGTCTACCGGGCAGCCATCCACGGAACAGCCGGGAAATAACGGAAATCAGAATCCATCTTCTGAAAAAGCGGACAAGTCCGGCTTACATACCCTGCTGTTATCGGCGACCAGTTTATCCGGAAGAGAGAATGTATATACAAAAGAGAGTCTGGAAGCACTGAAAAAAGCGATCGCTGTGGCACAGAATGTTTATGATAATGAAAATGCGACAAAGCTTCAGATCACAAAACAGCAAAATGCACTATCCCAGGCGATCATCAATCTGGATCAGAAAAAAACAACTTCTTCCACGGAAGATAACAGCGGCGAGAGTCTGGATATCAAAACGCTCTCGGACGGAGTCTATTATCTTCCGGGCAAAATGATGAAAACCGATAAGCAGTCCTTATCCATGGCAAACGAAGCTCTGGATCATACCGTGAAACTGACGGTAAAAAAGAAAAAATATACGCTGACACTGAGCTTTAACAGTCTGACGATCAATGGTCAGAAAGGTTATCTCGGATGGCTGAAATATTATAAGGTCGGTTATCAGACAGATGCTTACGGCGGACCGGTCGGAAGCCCGAAAGCGGTAGATGTCACCAAAAAACAGAATGGCACCGATTATCCGAAAGAAATTTCTTTTACTATGATCGCGGAGGCAAAAAAAGACGGCTATGTTCCGCTCCAGGTATTTGTTCCGGTCATGGATGCCATCTCCGCCGGAAGCGGTACCCAGAATGTTTATCTGAAGCTGGATCTTGAAAACATCACACTGGATAAAAAAAGTGTAAAAGAAACAGAGGATAACGGCAATTCCGGCAGCCGCACTGATACTGGAAGCGGCACACAGGGAAGCCATACAAATGGAACCACCGGAAATAAAACTGCCGCATCAGGAAACGGTTCCGCAGGAAGTCCACTTGGAAACCAGTCACTTCCGGTAAGCAGCCAGACAAAAGGAACATCCGTACTTCCGTCATCGAATGCTTCAAAAAAGACAAAAGATGCCGCCAAAAGCAGCAGAGAGCAAAAAGAGAGTGAAGCAGCCAAAGAAGATGCAGTGCTGAAAAACAAGATTGAAGATGCAGCCGGACAGGCAGCATCGGTAAGTGCAGAAAGTCAACAGCAGGAAGACAGCGAAAATGGTGACACGGTGACAACAGGACAGGGAAGATCGGGAGCACAAAGCAAAAAAGGAAATCCGGTTGCAGCCGCACTTCCGTCGCTTGGAGCACTTCTGGCAGCAGGAGCCGGTGTCCTTTATAAGATCAGAAGCCGCAGATGGGTGTTATAGGAGAAGATTATGCAGACAAGCATCAGGAAGAAAAAACGGGTTAAATATATCGCAGGACTGCTTCTGGTTTGCGGATTGCTGCTTTTGGGCAAAAAGCAGGTCTTTGCAGAAAGCGGGAGCATTTATACCTGTTCCATAACGACCAGTTATACACATCCGGTGACCGGAGTGATCGAGGATTCGGGCGGAGAAGCCTCTGCCGCAACCGGTCAGGGCATGGCAGAAAGTGCCGTTGGCACACAGGGGATTTTGGAAGTGACCGATTCCGGAAAATACTACCTGACGGTTCGCTTCAGTCTGATGGATTATGCCTCCAGACATGACATATCGGTTCAGAATGTCGGTGACAGCACATGGAGCAGCACATCGGTGACAACAACGGCGACAGGAGCAGACGGAAGCGGAAGCACCGAAGATGCCTGCATCGAAGTACCGTCGGAGAGCTGTATTATGCGTTGCTCGATGTATGTAGAGCCGATGGGAAGAAACGTGATCTTTTATTTTTATCCGGGAGATTATCAGTCCGGTAATCAGACGGATTTCAAAACTGTAAATGTTATGGGAACATCGGAAGGATCGAAGAAGGCTCAGGAAATCAAAACAGAGCAAAACGATACAGACAAGTTGGATGAAAGCAGCCGGGAAACTATGAAATCAGAGGAAAATGATTCTGCAAAAACTTCTGATTCTGCGGATGCCAAAAGCAGCGACAATGCAGTACAGACATCAGAAACGGTAAATACAGAGAGTGAAAACAAAGCAGCCGCTCCACAAGCGGATACGGAAGTGCAAGGACTTGCCCTGTCAACCGCTTCCGAAATCTCAAATACAGAACAGGCGGAAAGTGATGCAGCGGATACCTCTGCTATGACGCCCGGAAAATGGATCCTGGTGCTGACCGTTTCCATGACACTTTCCGGTCTGATCCTGATGGCAGCCGGAACCGGAATTTTTCTTTTTCTGCAAAAGCATGGGGAGCTGTGGAAAGGAGACGAGGACGATGAGTAAGCGGATATGTCTTCTGTTCCTGTCGGCATTTGCAGTGTGTCTGTTCCTGAGCGGATGTGTCGATCAGCATCCGGAAAAAAGTACAGAAGCATATACAGCACAGGGAAACGGGCAGACGGGAGCTGTGGAAGCTGCAAGAGAAAAGGTGATCGCTCTTGGAAGAGCACCACGTATTGTGGCAACCTCACCGGCAGCGGCACAGATCTGTGAAAAACTGGAGCTAAACCTGGTCGGTGTCTGCAGCAGTACGGCAGAGATCCCGGATCGCTATCAGGATCTTCCAACCATCGGAACGGCGATGAGCCCGGATATGGAGATTCTGGCATCGTTAAGTCCCGACTGGATCTTAAGCCCGAGTTCTCTGCAAAGTGATCTTCAGTCAAAGTACGAGACTTTGAACAGTGATTGGGCATTTTTAAATCTTCGCAGCGTTCCCGGCATGTATCAGTCGATTGAAGAGCTGGGCGTAATTTTTGACCGGGAAGAGCAGGCGAAAGAACTGACTGATGCGTATCAGGAATTTTATCAGAATTTCCAGGAAGAAATTGCCGGAAAAGAACATCCGAAGGTACTGATCCTGATGGGACTTCCGGGAAGCTATGTGATCGCTACTGAAAAGTCCTATATCGGGAGCCTGGCAGCCCTTGCCGGGGCAGAAAACGTTTATGAAGATCAGGGACAGGAATTTCTGACGGTCAATACAGAAGATATGAAGACCAAAGAACCGGACATCATTCTGCGTGCGGCACATGCACTTCCGGATCAGGTAGCAGAAATGTTTGCAGAAGATTTCAAGACCAATGATATCTGGAAACATTTTCAGGCCGTGAAAGACGGAAAAGTCTATGATCTTCCGTATGAGCAGTTTGGAATGAGTGCAACGTTTGCTTATCAGGATGCCCTGGAAACGTTAAAAAAACTGCTTTATACCGAATCGTAATAAAAGCAGAACTGGAAGGAGAAAACGTTATGAATCAAGATATGGTGCGGAAACAGAAAAAGTACAGGCGAACCTGGATTTCGTTTGCTGTGATCCTGTTTTTGCTGCTGCTCGTATTTTTTTCGGCAATCAATACAGGGAGTCTTTCCGTAAGTTTCGGTCAGCTGCTTCGCGGTCTGTTTGTAGAATATGATGAGAATGTGGCGGCGGTCTATGATCTGCGTTTTCCGCGTATTCTGATCTCCATGCTTGCCGGGGCGGCGATCGCAGTGTCCGGTGTTCTTTTTCAGGCGGTTTTAAAAAATCCGCTGGCAGACCCGGGAATTATCGGAATTTCAAGCGGAGCTGGATTTGCGGCAGTCTGTGTGAGCACCTTTTTTCCGACACTTTACTTTTTTACACCGTTTGCAGCCTTTTTTGGCGGGGTGGCAGCATTCTTTCTGGTCTATTGTCTGTCCTGGAAACAGGGACTCAGCCCGCTTCGCATCATTCTGACCGGTGTGGCAGTCGATGCCCTTTTCACCGGACTTTCCAGTATCTTCAGTACGATGACAGGCGGTCAGAGGACCGGTGTGGCATCGATCGTAGAAGCACATATCACGCAGAAGACCTGGTCAGATGTCGGAACGTTATTTCCCTATGTACTGGCAGGACTGTTTCTGGCGATTCTGTTTGTAGGGGAATGCAATCTGCTGTCTCTGGAAGACAAAACGGCAAGAGGACTTGGAATCAATGTAAACCGCACCAGGATTGTGATCTCCCTGACGGCAGTTTTACTTGCCAGCGTTTCAACCGCAGTTGCAGGTGCCGTAAGCTTTTTGGGACTGATCGTCCCGCATATCGGCAGACTGCTGGTTGGAAGTGACCATAAGGTGCTGATCCCGTTTTCCACACTTGCAGGGGCTTTTACGTTTCTGCTGGCAGATACGATCGGCAGGACGATCGCCGCTCCGTATGAAGTGAGTGCAGCGGTGATCATGAGCGTAGTTGGTGGTCCGTTCTTTATTCTTCTGCTTCGGAGGTCGAAAAAATATGGAAACTAATGCGATGGAAGTGAAAAACTTAAGCTTTTCCTACGGAAGCAACCAGATTCTCTCGGATATTTCCCTGACGATACCACGCGGGAAGATCACGACAATCATGGGTGCGAACGGCTGTGGGAAATCTACCCTGTTTTCTCTTATGACCAAGAATCTGACACCGGGAAAAGGGAAAATCCTGCTGGAAGAAAAGAGCATAAAAAAATATTCGCTCAGCGAATTTGCAAGAAAAGTGTCGATCGTACACCAGCATAATTCCGCAGCAGAAGATATCACGATCGAACGCCTCGTATCGTATGGAAGAACCCCTTATCAGAAAATGCTGGGCGGAAAAAGTGAAGAAGACGAGCGGCTGATCGAACAGGCACTTCAGGTGACCGGACTTCTGGACCTGCGTGACCGTGAGATCGGAAGGCTTTCAGGCGGACAGCGACAGAGAGTCTGGATCGCCATGGCACTGGCACAGAATACCGAACTTCTGTTCCTGGATGAGCCGACCACTTATCTGGATATCCGCTATCAGCTGGAGATCCTGGAACTGGTCAAAAAACTGAATAAAGAATTCGACATCACGATCGTTATGGTTCTGCATGACATCAACCAGACCATTTATTTTTCTGACAAGATCATCGGTCTGCAGGGCGGTCATGTGGCGATCGAAGGTGCTCCAGATCAGGTGATCACAGAAGAAAGCATTCAGAAACTGTATGGCGTACATCTGATGGTAACACGTGTGAACGGAAGTCCTGTGGTAGCCATTCAGGATTACCGGCTTCCGCCAAGAGAAAAATAACTTCTGTGATGAACAAGAAAGGATAAAGAGATGAAGAAAAACCCGATGAATATAATCTGGATGCTGCTTGGATTTCTGTGCCTGGCATTTGGAACGATCGGTATCGTTCTGCCGATCCTGCCGACCGTGCCGCTTTATATGGCAACCGTATTCTGCTTTGCAAAGAGCTCGGAAAAGTTACATACCTGGTTTCTGTCAACCGGTCTTTACAAAAAACATCTGGACAGCTTTGTGCAGGAAAGAGCCATGACGCTTGGAACAAAACTGAAAATTATCGGGATGGTGACCGTTGTGATGGCAATCGGTTTTCTCTGCATGAAAAATGTGCCGATCGGAAGAATCTGTATCGCAGTGGTATGGGTATGCCATATTTTGTATTTTTTTCTGCGTGTAAAAACAGTGGATGAAAAACAGAAATTTTCATTGACAAGAACGCAAAAAAGTATTACTATTGGTTGCATAGGAAAAACCGATGAGAAAGAAGAGTAGATCTTCCATAAAGGCACAGAGAGCTGCAGACGGTGGGATTGTAGTACGGCGTGGATGATTGAATGGACTTTCGAGGGCAGCCCAAAATCCAGACAGGAGAGTAGGCGTTGTCGGGAACCGAACCCGTTATCAATCAGGAATGTATAACTATGTACATGCAAAGTGGACAGAAGTCAATTTGAGTGGTACCGCGTTGATGAATATCAGCGTCTCAGGCAGAAAAGCTTGAGACGTTTTTTTAGTTATCAGAAAATTGTAACTGTTTCACGGCAGAAGAAGGAGGACTTTTATGAAGAAAAAAGTATTAGCAGGTATTATGACAACAGCGATGATTATGGCAATGATGACAGGATGCGGCAGTTCAGACACTGCAAAAGATACACAGGCATCAACCGGAAGTGAAACATCCGCAGACAGCAGTGCGGCAGATACGGCAGAAGATAATTATACCATCGGTATTTCTCAGTTTGCAGAACACGGGTCTCTTGACAACTGCCGTGAAGGATTTCTGGAAGGTTTAAAAAGTGCCGGAATCGAAGAAGGTGTCAATCTGACAGTAGAATACCAGAACTCACAGGCAGATACCGGAACAGCAAGTACGATCGCTGATAATTTTGTATCCAAAAATGTGGATCTGATCTGTGCAATTGCAACTCCGAGTGCCATGAGTGCCTATAACAGCTGTCTGGACAGTGAGATCCCGGTAGTATATACCGCAGTTTCTGATCCGGTCGGTGCAGGACTTGCAGATGAAGAGGGCAATTCCGTAGGAAATATCACCGGAACCTCTGACAAACTTCCGGTTGAAGAACAGCTGAAAATGATCCGTGATCTGATGCCGGATGCAAAGAAGATCGGTATTCTTTACACAACAAGCGAAGCAAACTCCGTAAGCACGATCAAAGAATACAAAGAGCTGGCAGAGAATTATGATTTTGAGATTGTTGACAGCGGTATCAATACCGTAGCAGATGTTGAGATGGCTGCAAAGGATCTGGCATCCAAGGTAGACTGCATCAGCAACCTGACAGACAACACCGTTGTATCTGCACTGCAGACCGTGATCGCAGCCGCAGATGAGAAGAATATCCCGGTATTTGGTTCTGAAATCGAACAGGTTAAGATCGGATGTCTGGCATCTATGGGTATTGATTATATCGCCCTTGGCAAACAGACCGGCGAGATGGCAGCCAAGATTTTAAAAGGTGAGTCAAAGGCAGAAGAAATGCCGTATGAAGTATGCAGCGGTGCAAGCCTTTATGTAAATACCGCAGTTGCTGACAAACTGAACTTTGAGCTGGATCAGGCTACCGTAGATGGTGCGGCAGAAGTTTTCGATGAGATCACAGTGGAATAATCGGAGGTTGATATGGCATTGCTGATAAGCGTCCTGGAACAGGGACTGATATATGCAATCATGGCATTTGGAATTTATATTACATACAAAATCCTGGATTTTCCGGATCTGACGGTAGATGGCAGCTTCCCGATGGGAGCAGCGATCGCGGCAGCACTGATCAGCAGAGATGTAAACCCGCTGCTGACCCTGCCGATCTGTTTTCTGCTCGGGGCTGTAGTCGGAACTTTGACAGGTCTTATCCATGTAAAATTGAAAGTGCGTGATTTGCTGTCCGGTATCATTATGATGACGGCTCTTTATACGGTAAATCTCCGAATCGCAGGCAGGGCAAACCTGCCGATCTACAATAAAAGTACCATTTTCCAGAACGATCTGATAGATAAAATCATTCCAAAAAGCCTTTCTTCTTTTAAGGTAGTGATCATTGTTCTGATCATTACCCTGATCAGCAAATACATTCTGGACTGGTACCTGAGAACGAAATCCGGTATGCTGCTGCGAGCAGTCGGGGATAATGATCATATCATTACTTCCCTTGGTGTGAACAAAGGAAAGGTAAAGGTAGTCGGTCTTGCGATTTCAAACGGCCTGGTGGCATTAAGTGGCTGTGTGTTTGCACAGCAACAGCGATATTTCGATGTATCTATGGGAACTGGAACGATGGTCATCGGTCTTGCCAGTGTGATCATCGGAACCAGCCTTTTCCGTAAAGTAACGATTCTGCGTGTGACATCAAGCGTGGTAATCGGTTCGGTGATCTATAAAGCATGTGTGGCAATCGCCATTCGTTTTGGTTTTGAGTCCACGGACCTGAAATTTATCACAGCGGCATTGTTCCTGCTGATCCTGGTGCTTGGAATGGAACGAAACAGGAAGGTCAAGGTGAAAGTCGATGCTTGAACTCAGAGAAATTTATAAATACTATAATCCTGGCACAGTCAATGAAATGTGCCTGTTCAACAATTTTAATTTTAAAGTCGATGACGGTGAGTTTGTTGCGGTTGTCGGCAGCAACGGTTCCGGAAAAACTTCCATGCTGAATATTATCTGCGGGAGCATTCCGATTGATGAAGGAGCTGTCCTGATCAACGGCACCAATATCACAAATATGCCGGAATATAAACGCATGGGAAGAATCGGACGCGTTTTTCAGAATCCTTCCATGGGAACCTGCCCGTCCATGACGATCCTTGAAAATATGGCAATGGCAGAGAATAAAGGAAAAGCCTATAACCTTGGAAAGGGTGTCAATAAAAAAAGAGAAGAAGCTTACCGCGAGTTGCTCCGTCCGCTGAATCTCGGACTGGAAGATAAGCTTCATGTAAAAGTCGGAGCCCTGTCCGGAGGGCAGAGACAGGCAATGTCACTTCTGATGTCCACGATGACACCGTTGGATTTCCTGATCCTGGATGAGCACACGGCTGCACTGGATCCGAAGACTGCCGAGATCAATATGCATCTGACTGACCAGATCGTGCGTGAAAAGAAGCTCACATCCATCATGGTTACCCACAATCTTCGCTATGCGATCGAATACGGCACGCGTATTGTCATGATGCATCAGGGAAAAGTAATCCTTGACAAAAAGGGCGAAGAGAAGAAAAATATGAATGTAGATGATGTGCTTGATCTGTTCAATGAGATTAGTATCGAGTGCGGCAACTAAGTGACAGGTAGAAACAGCACTTACAAGTTCTTCATCTGAACATAGATCCATACAGAAAACTACCACTTTTTTTGAAGTGGCAGTTTTTTGGCGTATATCAGATGTGAGATGATTCCCGTCTATAGAAGTGGGCGTCTTCTCCGACTAAGATAAATTTATGTATGATAAGAAACAAGGAGACAATATGAGATACCATAATATAACAAAGGACGATATGTTAAACGGAGACGGATTGCGTGTTGTACTCTGGGTTTCCGGCTGCAATCACTGCTGTGAGGAATGTCAGAATCCGATCACCTGGGATCCAAATGGCGGCATTCCGTTTAATCAGGAAGCAAAGGAGGAACTGTTTAAGGAACTGGGCAAAAGCTATGTCTCCGGTATTACCTTAAGCGGCGGAGATCCGCTTCATCCGGCAAACCGTCTGGATATCCGTGCACTGGTGCATGAGATCAGAGAAAAATTTCCAACGAAAACAATCTGGCTGTACACCGGATATCTGTGGGAACAGATCAGCCATTTTGAAGTGATGCAGTATGTGGATGTCTGTGTAGACGGCGAATATGAGAAAGACAAACGCAATGTGCAGCTTCATTGGAAAGGCAGCAGCAATCAGCGGGTAATCGATGTGCCAAAATCACTGGAAACAGGAAAAGTCTGTCTGTACTGCGAATAGTATGGACAGTATCCATGTTCAAAAAAAGAACCTGAGACAATAAGGGATACCTGTACAACCGTGTCCTATGACACAGAAAATGGAGAAAAGCATGAAAAGAATAGCAAAATTTCATAAAGTAAGTTTTGAACAGTTTAAAGAAGGATGGATGGGAGAGTTCCCTCAGACTACAGAAGCAGAACTGCAGAAAATTTACGAAGATATCAAACTGCCAAAACGTGCAACCGCAGGATCTGCAGGCTACGATTTTTATACACCGGAAACCTTTAGCCTGAAATCCGGCGAAACTATCAAAATCCCGACCGGGATCTGCGTTGAGATGGAAGAAGGATGGGTGCTGAAGTTATACCCTCGCAGCGGCCTGGGATTCAAATACCGCCTGCAGCTGGACAACAGTGTCGGAATCATAGACAGCGATTATTTCTATTCCGATAACGAAGGTCATATGTTTGCAAAGATCACAAACGATGCCAAACAAGAGAAGACACTGACCGTAGAAAAAGGTCAGGGATTTATGCAGGGGATTTTTGTAGAGTATGGGATTACCGTGGATGACGATGCAACGGCAGTCAGAAACGGAGGATTCGGGTCTACCACCAAATAAAAATTGACCGAGCTCTTTAGAGCGAGGGATGCTTCTTGTCCGAAGGGCAAGAAGATGGGCGTTAGAAAAACTTAGATATAAAATAAGACGCCATGATGATTCGAAAACAATCTCCTGACACGCATCGTTTCCTGTTCGGTTCGCTCGTGTGTTAGCCGCCCTTCGCCTAAACTCGCCTCTTCGAGGCTCAGACAGCGGCTCTCTGGGGCGGCAACATCGCAAACCTCACGACGGAAGCCTCGCTACCGTCAGAGCGATTTGTTTTCGAATTCATCATGGTTGTATTATTTTACGCACTATGTTTTACAATGCGGTTTCGTTTGCACATTGCTAAAAGCTCCTGGCCTGCCAGGGGTCGCTTAAGCAAAAAGCTTTCTCAAGCCAAAATTATTTTGCTGAATTCACTTTCGCTTCCATAGCGTAAACTGTCGGGCAGACGGTATGGAGGCTATTTCTTTCTTCTGTGCAAAACAAAAAAAGATTATAGAAGTGTAAATTGTGCCCTGTCTTTTTGCGTCCGGCACTCTATAACACTTTCATTTCATCTTTTTGTACTGAAAAAGAAAAAACAGTAAATTTCTACTCGGCGGAGTTTTCAATTTCTGTACTTTCTTCTTCACTCTCCGGATAATCATCGTAATTTAATCCCTGGAATGCGGACAGTTTATCCGCTGACATCAGATAAATATTATTGCTTCCATCGAGCTGAACATAGTAAGATCCGTCTTCAGCCTGTTCTCCCACATAGAGAGTTCCGCTGAGAATTTCGGCAGATCCGGTTTCGTTTGCTGTTTCGCTTTCTGTTTCGGAAGAAGTGTCTGTTTCTGACTCGGCTTCCGTTGTAGCATCATCCGAATTTGTCGCTTCGGTATATTGGAAGTTTATCGTCATGGACGGATTCTTCAGTCCGTATTTTTCTTTGTTTTCTTCTTTATGATCCACAAAACTGTCAAAAGAAAGATTTCCGAGGTGGTCCACAAGGGTTGTCACGGTGTTTACGGTTGCTTTTTCAGGAGTACTTTCTGTTTTACCTCCGTCCTGAGACTGGGAAATCTGCCAGGTTTTTACCGAACCGGTGGTACTGCTCTCAAAAAGTAGTGTCGTACCTTCTTCGGTTATCGAAAGCTCCTGGACATTATCGGAAGAAATCGTCGGAAAACTTTCGATTTCAGCCAGATCCGTTAACGTTTTATGAAAGGAATCTGCAAGGGAAGAGCTTACGGTATAAATTTCTCCGCTGTCTTCACGTTTCAGATAATAATCACCGGTCATACTGTTGGCTTCGCCAAGAACAAAGCTGCAGTTTGTACTGTCGGAAGAAGTGAGCGTGACCGTAGGAGCGTTTTCCGAAAATCCATAATTTTCCCCATCCTGTGCAGTGCCAAGATCACGCACAGCCTGGAGGGAAGTGAAAGTATTTACCAGTTCGGAAGCAGCATCGTTGGATAACGGAAACGTCTCGTCCTGAACACAGATCCAGCTGTTGTCTGTTTTTGTCAGCGTAAAAGAAGTATCACCGTCTGCCAGCTGAAAAGAAGAGACTTTATCAGAGGCGATCGTTGCTACTGCTACACCGGTTTCCGATTCCGCAGCAGCTGATTCCGACTCCTGTATCCGGTTATGGTTGGCAAGCAGTGCATAACTGCCGCCAAGTACGATCAGAACAGCAACGGCCGCCGCCAGTCCGAATGATTTTTTCTTCATTATTTTTTCCTCCTTTTCAGCCAGATCACACCTCCGGTTACCAGGAACAGAACCGGAAGAACGGCAATGGTAATAATGCTCCAGAGGTTGACATTTGCAGATGTCAGGGTCAGATAAGACAGCTGCATACTCTTGGAAGGAATGGAGATACTGGAACTCTGTCCGCACATCCAGCTTAAAGCGTTTGTGAGAAGTTTTGTATTGCCGCCGGAAACAGCAGAGTCTGTATTGCTGGTCAGAAACTGACTGCTTGCAAGAACGACCAGCCTGGTTTCTTTTGCATCTTCGGCAGCTTCTGTTTCGCTTTCAGCCTCAACCTGAGAAGCACTGCTTTCTCCTTCTACAATAGTTTCTGTTTCAGTCTCTTCTTCGGAATCAGATCCGCTTCCGATGGCTTCGGTAATGGCTGCTGCCAGAGTAAACGGACCGCTTTCATCGTTCTCTTCTTTGGAAAGGCTCTCCATATTTTCCGGATCTGCTTTTAAATATGCAGAACTGGTAGAAGTCAGCATATCGGTTACTGTGATGTCATCGGATTTGCTGTCCAGTGTTTTGATACTCTGACCGATCGGCATCAGCACATAGCTGTTTGAGCCGGAAAGGCTTCCGGTAGCATCGCAGGACTGGATCTCCGGCACCAGATAAAGAGGATTTCCGGAAACATAATGATTGTTGTCACCTTCCAGAACAACGCCTTTTTCAATAGAAACGCCATACTGTTCCAGAATAGAATGATAATTCGGCATTTCCGTTGTGGTATATCCGGATACCAGAAAAGCATGACCGCCATTTTGCAGGTAGGTCAGAATGGCACTGGTCTCATCGTCGGAGAAATCTTTCTGCGGAGCATTGATCATCAGGCAGGAGGCGTCTTCCGGAACCGTTCCGGCTGTGAGAAGATTCAGTTCCTGAACTTCGATATTTTCTTTTTCGATAGCAGACTGCATGGAGGAATCAAGATCATTTTCTTCATGTCCTGTTAATGTATATAGGATCGGAAGATCCTCTGTTGTGACATAGGCGATCGCACTGGTGACCTGACCTTCACCGTCAAATGCAGTTGTTTCCATAGAGTAAGTCTGGTAATTGACACTGCTTTCATACAGATCACTGTAAGGGATCACCTTGCTTCGTTTGTCACTGACAACGATCACACTGTTGGAAGCAAGATCTTCGTCGGTATAGGAAGAAGCAAAGCTTGGATTCAGAACCGGGTCCTTTTTCTCATATTTAATGTGAGAAGAGAGATCTGCATAACGTGTCAGAAGTTCGTTTAATGTAGCATCCTCACTTCCGTCTTCTGCAAGAAGATAAAGGGTAACATCTTCTGTCAGAGAAGAAGCAACGTTCTTTGTCTCGTCACCGATACTGTAAAGTTTATTTTCACTGACATCTATTTTCGTTGCAGAGGAAGGAAGCTCACCGATCAGAAGATTCAGAAAGACGGCGATCGCAAGGATGACAACCGTAAAAGCAAGGCTGTAAGATCCCTTCTTTAAAAGTTTTTTGTTTTTTGGCCGCAGCATATTAGCCGGCTTTTTTGATTTTAAATTGATGTTCATGGCGACAACCTCCTAATTCCAACGTCTTTTCTGAATGCTCTGAACCGTCAGAAACAGCATAATTCCAATAAAGGAAAGATAGTAGACAACACCGGTAAGATCAAGAATACTATTCGTAAAATTGCTGAAGTGACTGGACATATTGAAAAGAGTCAGTATTTTCTGGATGATGCCTTCGAACATGCTTTGTTTCACAAAATAAAGAACGGCAAGGACACCTTCACCGATGACACCGATCACAAGCGGAAGCAGGATGTTCTGTGTGGTATGATAAATCAGCAAACCTATAAGCAGAACAATGACAACAAGTGCAAAAAAGGAAGCACTGGCAGTTTCCGGGAAAAATCCGCTGATTCCATCCATCAGATAACATACCAGCAGAAAAGCGAAGGTTCCGACTGCGGCAAGAATCTGGCTTTCCGTAAGAGACGAGAAGAACAGTCCCACAGCCAGGCAGGTACATCCAAGCAGAAAAAAACCAAGCAGTGCCACGTAAGTAGATGCAAAAGCAATGCTTCCGTACTGTGCCATGATCAGCGGATAGAAACACAGGATCACGACCGGAAGAAGAAAAGTGACGATCAGTGCCAGGTATTTTCCAAACACAATCTGCCATACCGTCATTGGTGCAGTGAGAAGCAGCTGGTCCGTCTTCTGTTTGCGTTCCTCTGCAAGCGTTCGCATGGCAAGGATTGGTGACACGATCAGAAACAGAAAGGTGATGGAAGAGAGCGTATAACTGAACAGTGGATAGCCATAATTCAGGTTATAGGCAGTAAAATAAATACCCACCATCAGAAGCAGGAATGCACCGAACACCCATCCTATCATAGAATGAAAAAAACTTCGGATTTCTCTTTTACATATGCACAGCATTTTCGTTGTCTCCTTTCTCTGTATCCGATTCTGTCGTGTCGGTATCGGTATCGTCCGCATTTTCTGTAGGGGAAGATGGTGTACCGGTAATCACTTTTTTTGCTGCCTGATCATCGGCAGTCAGTTCGAGGAAGATATCTTCCAGTGACAGTCTCACAAGCTGCATGGCAAGGATCGGAAGATTCTTTTCTGCCAGCTGATAGAAAAGCAGTTCCCGGATATCGGAAGAAGGATCGGTTTTGATCTCTGCTTTTACACAATGTTCTTCTTCGCAGTCGCCCATAAAGTGAAATTCTTTCACAGCTGTGATGCCTCGCAGAATTTCTTTCAGCTGCTCTTTGGAAGATTTCACCGTTACGATCAGACTATTTTGTCCCTGCATCAGTGAAGTAAGATTTTCCAGAGTGTCGCTGGCTACCAGTTTTCCGTGTGAAAGGATCAGGACGTAGTCGCAGACAGCACTGATTTCCGAAAGAATGTGGGAACTTAAGATAACCGTATGTTCTTTTCCGAGTTCTTTGATCAGATCACGGATCTCCAGGATCTGTTTTGGATCCAGACCAACCGTAGGCTCATCCAGGATCAGGATTTCCGGTGATCCGAGCAATGCCTGTGCAAGTCCTACTCTCTGACGGTAACCTTTGGAAAGATTTTTGATCAGACGGTTCTGTACGGCATCCAGTTTTGTGGTTGCAGATACTCTGGTTATCTGATTTTTCCGTTCCGCTTTTGGGATTTTTTTCAGCTCGGCGGCAAATGCAAGATATTCTTTTACCGTCATATCAAAATAAAGCGGCGGCAGTTCCGGCAGATAACCGATGTTCTTTTTTGCGGCTTCTGCGTCTTCCAGAATGTCATGTCCGTTGATCGTAACACTTCCGTCGGTGGAAGCGAGATAACCGGTTATGATATTCATTGTGGTGGATTTGCCGGCACCGTTTGGACCTAAGAATCCATAAATACGGCCTTTTTCAATCGTGAAATTCAAATCGTCTACAGCGAGCGTGTCACCGTAGCGTTTGGTTAAATGTCTGACTTCAATCAAAACAATATCCTCCTTAAATAAATAACATATGATCTTATAAATCAGGGCAAAAACGCCCTGATTTTCAATCTTTTCAATATTTTATAAGGATTGTGTGTTTGATATGAGATGAAATTGTGTTTTTTGTTTGAAAATTGTGTGAAATGCAGACAGATCCTAAAAAGAAGGGAAGTGCTGGTAAGGTTCTCCGGAAGGAACAGTGATGCCAAGATCTTCCAGTTCGATGGGGATTTTTTCTCCGTTTTTATCGACGGTACAATAATAGATGGACAGATCCTGATCCTGTGAAAAATTCACCTGTAAGGTATAGCAGATACTGTCAAGAATCTGACGATAAAGCTGATCCTTGCTGTAGATGGGAAATGCTTCCTTTTCAGCGGATGCAGTGCCAGTAAAAAGAGAGCAGGATCTGGCAAAACAGACTGTGAGGCTGTTCTCATTTTCTCCGGTGACAGATTCGGCAAGATCCAGATTCCATCCGGTCAGATCAGCCATTGCAGCGATCAGAGATTCCGGCGTGACAATATCTCCGCCGGCATAGGGATAAGCACGGAAACTTCCATTGCTTCCTATATAAATAGATGCAGAAACAACTTCGGATTCTGTGCTGGATTCTTTTTGGTGTTCCGGTTCCTGGATCGGCAAGCGGATCGTACCGGATACGGACTGTGATTCCGGCGTGCTGCTTTCAGTTTCTGTTATATAGCCTCCGATTTCTGTTTCCACTGCAGGAGCCTCCGTGATCAGAGGTTTCGGTTCCTTTCGTTTGCTGCATCCGCCGGAAACCAGTAGCAGGATGCCAAGAAGAGGCAAAAATAAATGATATTTTTTCATATATAATCCTTTCCAATTTCAGTTACATTCTTACGATTTTGGCAGGAAGTCCTTCGACCTGTGCCCGATATTACAGATACTGTTTTGTTTCATTCAGTATAGAAGAAAAGTGAAAAAAATGCAATAAAATGGAAAAAAGTTGCTTGCACCTTTTGGAAGGATGGTATAAGATACAGGAAAAATGTGTTTATGAGGTGAGAAAATGGCAGATTCCAATATCACAAGGAATGCGATGGCAGCGGCGATGAAAGCTCTGATGAAAGAAAAAAAGCTTTCCAAGATCAGCATTTCCGATATATGCGGAGCATGCGGTATGAATCGCAACAGTTTTTATTATCATTTCAAAGACAAGTACGATCTGATCAACTGGATCTTTTATACAGAATTTGTGAGCAATATCCATCTGGAGGAATATAAAGATGCATTGCAGCTTCTGGAAGATATCTGCGATTATCTATATCAGGAAAGAGATTTTTACCGTGTGGCATTGAAGATGGAAGGACAGAATTCTTTCCAGGAATATTTTTCAGAAGTGATGGATCCATATCTGAAGTATCTTGCGGATCAGATCATGGGTGCCGGAAAAGAAGAAGCTTTTTTTCTGCGGTTTTTCGGAGATGCTTTTTTGATGGCGATTATCCGCTGGATAATGGATGAGAATATTATGCAGCCCAGAGAATTTGTCCGACAGCTGGATGAGACAATTTCCCTGGGGGCGAAAAAGATTCTGGAAGTTAAACAGAAGAAATCAGCCGATTCATCCGTTCTGTGATATGAATCGGGAGCGGATCACCTGAAATAATCTCATTGATCCGTGTGATATCAGAATAAAAATCAACAGCTAAAAACGGATATGCCTGCTTCATGCGGGTATCCACGGCAAATCTGGAAGCGGCACTGCTGGTGTCGCTTTTTCTGTCTTCTGATAAAAAAAACAGAAATGGTGTGCCAAGAGAAGACAGAAGCCCCAGACTTTTCCGTGAAATGCATTCCCGGATATTCTGTTCATTATATAGCTGATAAACGCCATAAAGTTTTTTGTGGGCACTTAATATCTGATGGATTTCAGATTCCATTAAAGCTTCCATTTTGAAGATTGGCATTACATTCTGCACATCTTTATAATCATCCAGATTGATACAGAAAGAATCCACATCCGGAAGAAACCATAAGAATGCACAGTCATTCTGCTTTTGAAATACCTCCGGCAGAAACGTGTTCTCTGAAAAGGAGGCAGATGGAAGGAAAGCATAAGTGCAGACACCATATGTTTTCCAAAAATCAATAAAAGCATTGAGGTTTTCAGCTGTCCATTCGTTCTGTGAGAGATCCAGTATCTGGATCCAGGAAGTTAAGATGCCTTCATTATCCCTTTTTGCACGGATTTTTTTTGCACCGTCCGTCCAGCTGTTGTAACCGAGGTTCATACCGAAAGTAGTCAGATTTTCTGCCGATACATTTCTGACGAGATTCTGCATAACAGAAAAATAAGGACTGTCTTTATATCTGAGACACTGCTGAAAAATGCCGAATATTTCTTTTTGCACCGATCCTCTGGCACATACTTTTCCGAGATCTGCCAGTTTGCGGAGCGTTCGTTTCGGATTACTTTCCATACCGCGAAAAGCTCTTGCAAGTTCCAGACGGATAACGGAGCGTGTTACGTCCTGTGTATTCAAAATATCACCTTCTTTTTTATTTATGAGAAAAAAACACAAACAAACCCTATAGTATTCTTAACTTCTTTCTACTATACTACTTCTTAGAAAGAAGAAAAATAGGCAAAGGAAGCGGCGATGTAAAAAAATTGTACACTTCCGTAAATGTGTCGAAAAATTATACATCATCTCAATAGTGACTAATGAAATATAAAAGCCGCAAAGCATATAATGTCACGTGAAAAGAGGAGCTGGCTTAGAAAATGTCGCAGAAGAGGCGGCAGCAGGAGGTAATAGATCATGGCAAAAAAAATCAGAAAAAATGTAAATACAAAAAAAGTTGTTTATAGAGGAATTGCAGTGGGAATGGCTGCTGTAATGGGTGGCGTGCCGGTAAGTGCAGCTGCCGCAGATGTATCAAAAGAAGAAACCGTTTATGTCAATGCGGATGCATCCGGAAATACGACAGACGTTACCGTATCAAACTGGTTGAAAAACAGCAATGGTGACAGTACGATAAAAGACAAATCCGATCTGCAGGATATCGAGAATGTAAAGGGCGATGAAACTTACACCGGAAGCGGTGACTCCATGAGCTGGCAGGCAGACGGTTCCGATATTTATTATCAGGGTACTACAAGCAAAGAACTTCCGGTATCTGTAAAGCTTAAATATTTTCTGGATGGTGTAGAAACAGATCCAAATGATCTGGTCGGCAAGAGCGGAAAGCTGAAGATTCAGGTAAATTATGAAAACAAAGCAAAAACAACAACAAAAATCGACGGCAAGACAGAAAATATTTATAATCCATTTGTTATGGTGACCGGAATGATCCTTCCGGATGAACATTTCTCCAACATTGTGATCGACAATGGAAAAGTGGTATCCGATGGAAGCAGAAATATTGTGATCGGTGTGGCAATGCCAGGTTTAAAAGAAAGCCTGAACCTTTCCAAAGATCAGGAAAAAGATATCACACTTCCGGAGAGTCTGGAGATTACAGCGGATGTAACGGATTTCGAGATGGACTCCACCTTCACCGTAGCAATGACGGACATTTTAAAACAGCTGGATGTGGACAGCATCTCGGATACCGATGAGCTGACAGATGCCCTGGATGATCTCGAGGATGCTGCACTGAAACTAGTTGATGGTTCCAAAGAGCTGTCTGACGGTGCAGATACTCTGAATGAGAAATATGGAGAGTTTGATGACGGAATCCAGACCTTAAAGGATGGTATCGATCAGTTGAACGGCGGTGCAAAACAGCTGGACAGCGGAATCAACGCGTATACACAGGGTGCAGAACAGCTGAATCAGGGTATCCAGAAATATCTCGGAAGCAAGGGTGTTATGACCGGAAAAGTAACAGAATACAAAAATGGTGTAAACAGCATCGTATCCGGTGTACAGACCTATACAAAAGGAACCTCCACACTGGCAGACGGTGTGACTTCTTACATCGCAGGTGAAAAGAAACTGGCAGACGGTGCAAAAGCACTGAAACCGTTGACAACAGGTCTTTCACAGGTGAGCACAGCGATCGATCAGATGTATGCCGCAATGGACGGAGAAGGCAGTACACAGGAAGATCTCAAGGCGGCTTCTTCTGCTCTGGCAGCCGGAACGGCACAGCTTGAGAGTTCTCTTGAAAGTCTGTCCGGACTGGCATCACAGGTTAACGGACTTGCTCAGACAGGAAGTGAACTGATTACAGAGGGCAAAGAACTTTCAGGTGCAGTAGACAGCTCCATCAAAGCACCGGCAGCACAGCTGATGGCAGACGGACAGTCACTGGCAGCACAGCTTCAGACAATCAGCACTGCCCTTACTACTTTACAGACACAGGCACAGACTGCGATCGCAACAGCAATGGGCACATCCGTTCAGAATGTCAATGCACAGATTGCAGACCGCAACAGCAAACTCGATGCAGCAAAATCCTCTGTGAATTCTGCAGTTGAAAGTGCAAACAGCCAGGTGGCAGCGGCAAATGGTCAGATTGACACGGCGAATGGTCAGATTGAGAGTGCAAGAGCCGCTCTTGATACAGCGATTGCAGCAGCACAGGCAGCCGGCAATACAGATCTGGTAAATTCTCTGACCGCTGCAAAATCAAATCTGCCGAGCGTATCCAAAGTGGATACCACCGTATCTGCAGATACTACTGGCGTGACAGCGGTAGATCAGGTAACGGCACCGGATGTCGAAATCAGCATGCCGGGTATCGACACGGCATCACTGACTGCAACACTTCAGAATATGAAGACCAGCCTTGAGACCCTTCAGAGTGCAGCTGGACAGATGAGCACAAAACTGGATGGCATGCAGACAAAACTGGCAACACTTTCCGGTGTGAGCATTCCGGAAGCACCGATGACACAGCTGACAACCAGTGTCAAAGTACTGAATACAGGCATGCAGGGACTGGATGCTGCAATCGATACACTTGCCGGAAATGTAAAGACTCTGAAAACACAGACTGCATCTCTTCCGAGTGCGGGAGCCGGAATCGCAAGTCTGCTGAGCGGATTCGATTCACTTGGCTCATACAACGATCAGCTTACATCCGGAGCAAAAGAACTGAAACAGAACGCACCGGTACTGAATGCAGGGGTCAAGACACTGCAGAAAGGAACCAAACAGCTGGCAAGCGGTGTATCTCAGCTTTCCACGCAGCTTTCGGCAGGAGCATCTACCCTGGTATCTAATAATGCAACTCTGACAGATGGCTCTGCAACCTTGCTTTCCGGCGTAGATGAGCTCTTCACAGGAGCCGGTACCCTTCAGACCGCAAGCGGACAGGTAGCAGATGGTATCAGCCAGCTGGCAGACGGAGCAAAAGAACTGGCAGACGGAACTTCTGAATTCGAAGAAGAAGGCACCAAGAAACTCAAAGAAACCGTAGAAGATGATCTGCTCACGGTGATCGACCGCATCAAAGCACTCAGCTCTGATGAGTGCACATATGATACTTTCAGTGGAAAAGCATCCGGTGTGGACAGCAATGTGAAATTTATCATTGAAACAGATCCGATTGAGTAATTTACGTCAAACTGGTGTGATATCCGGCATATAGTATATGATTTAAAAAACAGGCAGGTGTATCAGCGGTATAAAGCAGATACACCTGCTTTTGATATACCTGTGCAGCAAAAGAATTCTCAAAAAAATGGTTTTGATATGCACGAAAAATGCAGGAAATAACAGAAAATAATTAAAAAAGCAGCACAAATAATAAAACAGAAACGCAATATTGGTGATAAAACTGGTGATAAATTACAAAAAGACTTGAAATAGAATGAAAAGTATAGTATACTATACCTAATTTTGAGGCGAAGAAGTCTTGGAATAAAATAAGAGTGGAACAGCATGAGATGTTTCACAGTGCAGTAACAGCAGTTACCACAGGGAGAAGCAGACAGCGATACAGATGTCTGCCATAAATATTTATGAAAGGAAAAGGTAAAAACGTATGAAATTCAAACAGGTTTTAGCAGGATTACTGGTAGGTACTATGGTTGTGACAAGTGCACCGGTATCCGGACTTGGAGCATTGAGTGCTCTTGCAGCTTCGGAAGAAGCAGAAACAAAGAATTATAATTATACAAAACTTACAGAGGGTCTGACAGCTTCAGCAGATTGTGCTGATGGAACAAATACAATGAATGCTGTATTAAATGGAAACCCAGACGACTACTGGCATTCAGCATGGGAAGGTGATAATCAGCCGGTTAAACAGGGCGGCGAAGTTATCATGAATTCGAACAACAATATCACCTTGACTTTGACTGAAGCATCAACTGTCAAAAAATTGGAATATGTTTCAAATGGTGCAGGCAATAATGGTACGATTAAAAAATGCAATATTTATTATAAGACATCAGCCGAAAATGCAGAATTCAAGAAAGTACAGGAAGATCCATATACGTTGAGTTTTACAGAAAGTAAAGCAACGATAGAATTTACAGATGCAATAAGTGATGTGAAAGAAATTAAGATAGAAGTACTGAACACTGCAGGTAATCCGAACAATACTTTTATTTCCGGCAAAGAACTTTATGTATACAGGGATGACAATACAAAAATAGACAGTGGCAATATTTTGGCAAAAGCAGAGTGTTCCTCCCAGGGCGATGCAGCATTGAAGAATCTTGTGGATAACAATGAAGCTACAGGATACCATTCAAGCTGGGGCGGAAACGGCGGAACAGTTGCCGCAGATGAAGGATTTACTGAAATAGTACGTCCTGGAACGATGACTACTCCGACTGAACTGATTTCCAGAAACAATCTGTATATCAACCTTGCAGGCTCTGAAACGATCGGAAAGATTGCTTATCTGCCTCGTCAGGGATCGGGATCAGGAAATGGTGTTGCAAACGGAAGAATTACCGCTGCCAATATTTATATCTCCAATGCAGATGTTAATGACGTTTCTGCGATCACAGACTGGAAGCAGGTGGCAACAGCAGATTGGGAGAATAATTCTGATGAAAAAAATGTGACATTCTCGCCGGAAACAGCAAAACATATCCGTATCGAAGTAAAACATTCAGCAGGCGATCAGACAGATGCCTATATTAATGCCGCAGCGATTGATATTTATAAAGCAGAAGAAGTTGTTGCAGAAGACAAAGTCATAAGTAAGCCTGTACTTACAGCAGTCGCACCTGTAACAGGAGAGACACCTGCTGACGTAACTGCGGCTGAGCCGGAAGGGTACACCGTTGCAACTGCATGGGCAGATTCCGATGGCAACACAGTAACAAAATTTGAAGATGGAAAAGATTATACCCTGACAGCTACCCTGACAGCAGAAAAAGGTTATAAATTCACAGACGAAAGCAAACCGTCCACCATCAAAGTTGGCGAAGAAGATCTTGAAGTGACCGCAGAAGTAAAGGACAGCGGAAAAACCATGACTCTGACTCTGGTTTTCAGCGTACCGGCAGAGACAACAAAACCATCCGATAAAGAGTACGGAAAACTGGAAGGGCTGACTGGTAAGGCCGACAGTGTTGAAACAAAAAGCGAAGATGGTGCAATAAATAATGCACTGGATGGCAATGTCAATACTTACTGGCATACAAACTGGAGCGATTCATCCAAACCAAAGGCAACTTATGCAGACGGAAAACTGACCGGTAATAATACATATACCATTACACTGGCAAAAGCCACAAAGGTGAAAGCATTTACTTACATACCGAGAAATCATTATGATAAAGAAGGAAATATTGCAAATGGTGCAATTTCTGAATGCAAAGTTTTTGTATCCACAGATAATGGTGTAAACTGGACTCTGGCTGGAACGGTAGAAGGTGATGCTGCATGGACTTATGTAAAGAAAGATGCAGAAGGTGCAGATCAGAACTTTGTTGAGAAAACATTAGAATTTGGCACAGAATACGCAAATGTCACAGATGTAAAAGTTGAAGTTATCAAGACAGCCGGTGCTGAGGCGAATATGTTCATTAACGCAGCAGAATTCGGCGTGATCGGTGAAAAAGATGCAGTTCCTGTAGAATCAGAAGCACGCAAAGCTCTGGCAGCAGCACTTGCAGATGCAGAAAAAGTAGAATCTGCTGATAAATATACCGAGGATTCTTACAAGACATTCAAAGAAGCCTGGGATGCAGCAAACGCTGTTACCGACGAGACAAAAGATGAGGATGTTCAGACAATCGCAGATACACTGGCAAATGCGATCAAAGCACTGAAAAAAGCTGAAACACCGGCTCCGCCAGTTGCCGAAGATTCTGTGATCACAGCACCGAGGCTTTCTTATACAGCACCGGTAGCCGGAGAAACTGCAGTAGTACCAAGCTATGTTGCAATGGAAGACCAGTCTGCGAAACCGGCTACACTGGAAGTGAAAGATGACGTTCCGACAACGGTCGTTGTAGATGGCGGCGTATTGGCATTCCAGGGAAGACTGACTGCACCGAACAACGGAGCAAACAATGATAAATTTGATGTATCCGGCGATACACCGATGGTTCTTCGCACAAAAGTAAAACTGAACAATAAAACTGATGAAGTTGTAAATATCCTTGGTAAGATGGATTCTCAGTATGGTATCCAGGTAGACGGTGCAAACGACCGCGTGATCCTGTACTGCTGCGATGCACAAGGTAAATGGCCGGAGATACAGTATAAATATGATGCCGATACCTTCTGGGGAGAGTGGCATGATATCGCACTGGTATATACCGGAACAAATATGCAGCTTTATGTAGATGGAAAAGCTGGTGAAGCTACACCGGGAAGAGTAAATGCATCAGATGGATACCAGGTTGTATTTAAATCTTATGCATCCAGTATCTTTACAATCGGATACAATACTGAAAAGAGTACAAACCACGAGGCAGATGGAAACGGTGTTAAATACTCTACACTGGATCAGGTAGATGGTAAGATTGCAGATATCAAACTTTACAAAGGCACCGATTATTCAGAAGGTCTGACAAAATCTTATAATGAGATCAAGGCCGCTCTGGAAAAGGTGGCACCAGATGCTGATATTTCTGCAATTCCATACACAGCAGTGACAACATGGTCAGCAAACGGTACTGCTCTTGAAAAAGATGCCAAGTTTGCAGGAGAGACGGTATACACGGCAACAACCGTATACACGGCTCCTTCCGGATTCAAATTTACTGACATCAGCAAACCAAGCGTAGACGGTGCAACCGTTACGATTTCAGCAGACGGAAAGACCATGACCGTTACCAAGGCATTCCCGAAAACTGCAAAAATTGTTTGCTCCTGTGTAGTTGGCGAGATCACAGGTGTTGCAGATCAGACGATTGATCTTGGAGTAGCAGACAGCAAGACAGTAACACTGAGTGCAAAAGCACAGGTAACCGGTGACTGCAAGGTAGAAGGACATGACGGAACTGTAAACTATACCTACACAGTAACAGACGCAGGTACAACAGGTGCAACTGTAAAAGACAATGCAGTGACAGTGACAGCAGCAGGTACAGCAAAAGTAAAAGTAACGGCAACTCTGGCATCTGATGCAACCAAGACAAGCACAAAAGAGATCACACTGACTGTTACAACAAACAAAGCGTCTGCACAGGATAAGGCAGATCTGGTAGCAGCGATCAATGCTGTAAAGGATATAAAAGAGGCGGATTATACAGAAGAAAGCTACGCACCGCTGAAAACAGCTCTGGCAACGGCAGATACACTGTCAAAGGACGCAAATGCATCGAAATCAGACATCGCAGCAGCGATCCAGGCGATCAGCGATGCGAAGAAAGGTCTGAAGACCAAAGTTGCTGCCAAGAAAGAAGAACTGAACAGTCTGCTGACAGCTGTTTATGATGATCTGATGGCAAATGGTAACAAATATACAGTAGCATCTTATAATAATGCAGTGACAGTATATAAAGCAGTGAAAGATGTTCCGGGCAAAGACGGAGTAACCGTAGCAGAACTTGAAAAGGCAATCAAAGATCTGAATGATGCAAAAGATGCTCTGGTACTTCAGGAAACAGCTGATCTGGAAAAAGCAAAAGAAAACGCAGCCAACACACTGAAAGACGCAGCAGCGATTGCAGATGCGGGACAGAAAGATTATGAAGAAGCAAGCTGGAAAGTATTTGATGCAGCTTACAAGGCACTGAAAAATGCTCCGGCAGATGCAGATAAAGCAACCCTGGAAAGCCTGACACTGGCACTTAGAAATGCACAGGCAGCCCTGAAGAAGGCAGAGACTCCTGCAGTTGCTCTGGATGCACCGAAGGTAAAAGCAGCAAAAGCAAAAGTTACCAAAACAGGTGTTGTTGTAAATGTAACGGTAGAAGCAGTAAAAGATGCAGCATCTTACGATGTATACCGTGTAGTAAAGGGCAAAGCAACCAAGGTTGGTACAACCGCAGCAGGCAAAACGACCGTAAAAGATAAAAAAGCAGTCAAAGGTGCTTCTTACTACGCAGTGGCAGTTTCCAAAGACGGCAAGGTTGTAAGCAAAGCCGGTGCAGCTGTAGCAGTGAAACTTGCAAAAGCTCCGAAGATCCAGAAAGCAACAGCCGGATCTAAGAACGCAAAACTGAGCTGGAAGAAAGTAAAAGGTGCAAAAGTTGTTGTATATCGTTCTACCAAGAAGAACAGCGGTTACAAAAAAGTAGCTACTACCAGAAAGAATGCAACTTCTGTTACAAACAAGAAGGGTCTGAAGGCAGGTAAGACTTATTACTACAAGATTGCAACGATCAAAGGAAAACTGATCAGTGCAATGAGCAAAGCAAAAAGAGTTAAAATTAAAAAATAAGATTTTCAAAGCATGGAAAACTTATAATTAAATGAAAGAAGAGGGGCGGTACTTCGGTATCGTTCCTTTTTCTTTACCATTTTGGTATCTTAAAAAGACAGCACAGGAATGCTTCTGTATGTTTGATTTTGGAATCTTTGGAATTATTGTATCATGCAGAAAAAACGTGAAAATTCCAAAAAATAAAAAAGTTTAAAAAAATTAAAAAAAGGTGTTGACATTTCCTGAAACATGGTATATTATTAAGGAGTCTTGAGGCAAGACAAAAAACAAAAGATAAGGTTCCATGGTCAAGCGGTTAAGACGTCGCCCTCTCACGGCGAAAACAGGGGTTCGATTCCCCTTGGAACTGCTAAGAAGGCTGTTTTGTTAGAAAACAAAGCAGCTTTTTTCTTTGCCCCATAAGAGAACATTTGTTTTGGGGTGTGATAAGAACAAGCATGTTTTTGAGCAAGGAGGAAAATATGGCAAAAAAAAGCACCTATGATGCCAGCAGTATTTCGGTACTGGAAGGTCTGGAGGCTGTCAGGAAGCGTCCTGGGATGTATATTGGCAGCGTTTCCAGAAAGGGTTTGAATCATTTAATATATGAAATCGTAGATAACTCGGTGGATGAACATCTGGCTGGTTTCTGTGACCGCATTGAAGTGACACTGGAAAAAGACGGCTCTGCAACCATCAAAGACAATGGACGTGGTATTCCGGTGGGCATGCACGAAAAAGGCATGTCGGCAGAACGTCTCGTTTTCACGACGCTGCATGCAGGCGGTAAGTTTGATAATTCGGTCTATAAGACAAGCGGCGGTCTGCATGGTGTCGGATCTTCCGTTGTAAATGCCTTGTCCGAATGGCTGGAAATAAAAGTAAGCCGTGAAGGTTGCGTGCACTATGACCGTTACGAGAGAGGGATTCCGACGGTCGAACTGGAAAACGGCCTGCTCCCGGTTATTGCAAAGACCAAAGAAACAGGAACCTGGATTCGTTTTCTTCCAGATGCAGAGATTTTTGAAAAGACTCGTTTTTCGGCAGCAGAAGTAAAGAGCAGGCTGCACGAAACTGCTTATCTGAATCCAAATCTTACGATCGTATTCAAGGATCTGCGGGATGAGGAGAAAGAGACGGTCACGTTTCATGAGCCGGACGGTATCGTCGGCTATATCCGGGATTTAAATAAGAAAAAGGAAACGATCCACGAGCCGGTTTATCTGTGTGGAGAAGCGGATGGCATTCATGTAGAATGTGCATTTCAGTATGTCAATGAATTCCATGAAAACGTACTTGGTTTCTGCAATAATATTTACAATGCAGAAGGCGGCACGCACCTGACCGGTTTCAAAACCGTGTTTACCACGGTGATGAACACTTACGCAAGAGAGCTTGGGATTTTAAAAGAAAAGGATGCCAACTTTACCGGAGCAGATATCCGAAACGGTATGACGGCGGTTGTTTCTATAAAACATCCGGCTCCGCGATTTGAAGGTCAGACAAAGACCAAGCTGGATAACCAGGATGCCTCAAAAGCAACGGCGAAGGTGGTAGGAGATGAGGTGGTCCGCTATTTTGACCGAAATCTGGAAGTATTAAAGAGCGTGCTCTCCTGTGCGGAAAAAGCAGCCAAAATCCGCAAAACAGAAGAAAAAGCAAAAACAAACATGCTTACAAAGCAGAAATATTCTTTTGATTCCAACGGAAAGCTGGCAAACTGTGAAAGCCGCGATGCTTCAAAATGCGAAATTTTTATCGTGGAGGGAGATTCTGCGGGGGGATCTGCAAAAACGGCAAGAAACCGTAATTTCCAGGCGATCCTGCCGATTCGCGGTAAGATTTTGAATGTCGAAAAAGCAAGTATTGATAAGGTTCTTGCTAATGCCGAGATCAAAACAATGATCAATGCATTTGGCTGTGGATTCTCAGAAGGATACGGTAATGATTTTGATATCACAAAACTCCGTTACGATAAGATCGTGATCATGGCAGATGCCGACGTGGACGGTGCTCATATCTCAACCCTGCTTCTGACGCTGTTTTATCGTTTTATGCCGGATCTGATCTATGAAGGACATGTATATATTGCAATGCCGCCGCTTTACAAAGCGATGCCTTCCAGAGGAGAAGAAGAGTATCTGTACGACGATAAAGCACTGGAGCGTTACCGCAAAACACATAAAGGCAATTTCACGCTGCAGCGTTACAAAGGTCTTGGCGAGATGGATGCCGAGCAGCTCTGGGAGACCACACTGAATCCGGAAACACGTATTCTGAAAAGGGTGGAGATCGAAGATGCACGTATGGCTTCGGATGTGACGGAAATGCTGATGGGAAGCGATGTTCCACCAAGAAAGGCATTTATTTATGAACATGCTCAGGATGCAGAACTGGATATATAGAACGAAACAAAATATAGAATCGCTTCGAACAGATGAAGCATCTGATGGCAGAATCACAAGAACAGGATTGAAATAAGGAGAAAGTTACGACATGGATAGAGAACAGGAACAGATCATCCGGACAGAGTATTCGGAGCTGATGCAAAAATCATATATTGATTATGCAATGAGTGTCATTGTCTCAAGGGCACTGCCGGATGTGCGTGACGGACTGAAACCGGTACAGAGACGAACACTTTATGATATGTATGAACTGGGCATTCGCTATGACCGCCCTTATCGTAAATGTGCCCGTATTGTCGGAGATACGATGGGTAAATATCATCCGCATGGCGACAGCTCGATCTATGAGTCTCTGGTTGTGATGGCACAGGACTTTAAAAAAGGACTGCCTCTGGTGGACGGTCACGGAAATTTTGGCTCGATCGAGGGTGACGGTGCAGCGGCGATGCGATATACAGAGGCACGCCTGCAGAAAGTGACTCAGGATGCATTTCTCTCGGATCTGGACAAAGATGTGGTGGATTTTGGACCAAACTTTGATGAAACAGAAAAAGAACCTCAGGTTCTTCCGGTGCGGCTTCCGAATCTTCTCGTAAATGGATCAGAAGGAATCGCCGTTGGTATGGTGACCAGCACACCGCCGCACAATTTGGGCGAGGTGATCGATGCCGTCAAGGCAACGATTTTAAATCATAAGATCACGACGGAAGAACTGATGCAGTATATTCAGGGTCCGGATTTTCCGACCGGCGGCATTGTCATCAACAAAGACGATCTGCTTTCCGTTTACGAGACAGGGACAGGCAAGATCCGCCTGCGTGGACGTGTGGAGATTGAAAAGCTCAAAGGCGGAAAAGAACGCATTGTGATCACAGAGATCCCATATACCATGATGGGGGCAAATATCGGCAAATTTTTAAATGATATCGCAGGGCTGGTAGAGAACAAAACCACCACAGATATCGTCGATATCTCCAATCAGTCCTCGAAAGACGGTATAAGGATCGTTCTGGAGCTCAGGAAAAATGCAGATACGCAGAATATCATCAATATGCTTTACAAAAAGACCAGACTGGAGGACACGTTCGGTGTCAATATGCTTGCCGTGGCAAACGGAAAACCGGAAACGCTGGGATTAAAAGCGATCATCGAACATCACATTGATTTTCAGTTTGAACTGGCAACCAGAAAATATAAAAATCTTCTTGGTAAAGAAAAAGCGAAACAGGAGATCCAGGAGGGACTGATCAAAGCCTGCGATGTGATTGACCTGATCATTGAGATTCTGCGTGGCAGCAAAAACCGCGATCAGGTAAAAAAATGTCTGGTGGAAGGCATAACAGAAGGAATCCGTTTCCGTACCAAAGCATCTGAAAAAGCTGCGGCAAAACTGCATTTTACGGAGAATCAGGCAAATGCCATTCTGGATATGCGTCTTTACAAACTGATCGGGCTGGAAATCGAGGCACTGGAGGCGGAGCATGCCCAGACCCTGAAAAACATTGCTGCTTACGAAGATATTCTGACAAACTACCGTTCTATGGCAAAAGTGATCATGAAAGATCTGGATCGTCTGAAAAAGGAATATGCTTCTGAACGAAAAACTTCCATTGAGAATGCAAAAGCAGCTGTTTTTGAAGAGAAGAAGATGGAGGAAGCGGAAGTGGTGGTTCTGATCGATCGCTTTGGCTATACAAGAAGCGTGGATCTTTCGGTATATGAACGGAACAAAGAATCAGCAGATGCGGAAAACCGCTTTGTGGTGCATTGCCTGAATACCGACAAGCTCTGTATTTTTACGGATACCGGACGTTTGCATCTTCTGAAAGTGGCAGATCTTCCTTATGGACGTTTCCGTGACAAAGGTACACCGCTTGACAATCTCTGCAATTATTCCAGCACGGAAGAAGAAATTCTTCGCATCGAAGGCCTGAATGCGGTCAAGAGCACAAATCTGTTGTTTACAACGCAGCAGGGCATGATCAAAAAGGTAGAGGGGACGGAATTTGATGTCTCCAAACGGACGATCGCATCCACAAAACTTACGGATGGCGATAAACTGATTGCAGTTTTACTGATCGGTGAGGAAGAACAGATTGTCCTGCAAAGCACAGATGGCTATTTCCTGCGTTTTATGCTGGAAGAAGTTCCGGTCAAAAAGAAGGCGGCAATCGGTGTCCGCGGTATGAAAATGAATGCGAAAGATCAGCTTTTGCAGGTACATCTGCTTACACCGAACGGAGATGACATCGCTATATACAAAGACAAAGAAGTACATTTAAATCGCCTGCGGATCAGCAAACGAGATGCAAAAGCAGTCAAAACGAGGGTTTCCTGATAAAAAACAGACAAAAAGTGCAAAAATTAAATAATAAGAAATTTTCAACAAAGTCTTGCATTTTAACAGCAGTAGTGTTATAATTGGAGCGATGATAGAAGATTACCAGAGTGTGAGTGGGCAGTTCGCCCACTCATTCTTGTTGTATAAGAAAGGGTGAAGCGAATGACAAGAAGAGAGACTTATGAAGCAAAGACAGAAGAACTGCTGCAGCCGCTTGTGGATGCACACGGGTTCGAGCTTGTCGATGTAGAATACGTAAAAGAGGCCGGTAACTGGTATCTGCGTGCCTATATTGACAAACCGGGCGGGATTGCAGTAGATGACTGCGAAGTAATCAGCAGAGCGTTGAGTGACAAACTGGATGAAGAAGACTACATCGAAGATTCCTACATTCTGGAAGTGAGTTCCCCGGGACTTGGACGTCCGCTGAAAAAGGACAAAGATTTCCAAAGAAGCATCGGAAAAGAGATCGAAGTCCGCACTTTCCGTGCCATCGACAAACAGAAAGAATTCACAGGTATCTTAAAAGAATTCAACAAAGACAGCTTCACCATAGTGATAGAAGACAACGAAATGACGTTCCAGCGTTCCGAGACAGCACTGGTAAGACTGGCGTTTGATTTTTAAACATAATAGGAGGATAAAAGAAAATGAATAGCGAGTTGTTGGAAGCATTAAATGTACTGGAGAAAGAAAAAAACATCAGCAAGGATACCCTTCTGGAAGCAATCGAACAGTCCCTGCTTCAGGCATGTAAAAACCACTTTGGAAAAGCAGACAATGTAAAGGTATTTATTGATCCGGTAACCTGTGAGTTCAACGTGCACGCAGAAAAGACGGTTGTAGAGAAAGTAGAAGATCCGATCATGGAGATCAGCCTGGAAAACGCAAAACAGCTGAACTCCAAATATGAGCTTGGTGATATCGTAAACGTAGAGATCAAATCCAAAGAATTCGGACGTATCGCTACTATGAATGCCAAGAACGTGATCCTTCAGAAAATCCGTGAAGAGGAAAGAAAAGTACTTTTTGAGGAATATTATCAGAAAGAAAAGGATATCATTACCGGTATTGTTCAGCGTTATGTCGGCAGAAATGTCAGCGTAAACCTTGGTAAAGTAGATACTGTCCTGATGGAAAATGAAATGGTAAAAGGTGAAGTATTCCGCCCGACCGAGCGTATCAAGCTTTACGTTCTGGAAGTAAAAGACACACCGAAGGGACCGAAAGTTGTTGTATCACGTACCCATCCGGAGTTGGTAAAACGTCTGTTTGAGTCCGAAGTAACCGAAGTAAAAGATGGTACTGTAGAGATCAAGAGTATTGCAAGAGAAGCCGGAAGCAGAACAAAGATGGCAGTCTGGTCCAACAATCCGGATGTAGATCCGGTCGGAGCATGTGTCGGCATGAACGGTGTGCGTGTCAATACGATCGTAGAAGAACTGCGAGGAGAAAAGATCGATATCATCAACTGGGATGAAAACCCGGCAATCCTGATCGAGAATGCATTAAGTCCGGCAAAAGTAATCTCTGTTATCGCAGATGACGATGAGAAGACCGCAAAAGTGATCGTTCCGGATTATCAGCTGTCTCTGGCAATCGGAAAAGAAGGACAGAATGCAAGACTGGCAGCAAAACTGACCGGATTCAAGATCGATATCAAGAGTGAGACACAGGTAAGAGAATCCGGCGAGCTGGATGAATATCTGATGCAGGGCGATTACGAAGAAGACGCTGATACAGAAGCAGCAGATGAGGATACTTTTGATTATGAAGAAGCATACGAAGAAACTTCTGACAAAGAAACGGAAGATATGCTGAATGAAGAAGGCGATCAGGAGTAAAACATGAGTCAGGTTAAAAAAATCCCCATGCGGAAATGCGTGGGATGTCAGGAAATGAAAAGCAAACGGGAGATGATCCGCATCCTGAAAACAGAAAGCGAAGGGATCATCCTGGATGCGACAGGAAAGAAAAACGGCAGAGGTGCATATATTTGCAGATCCGGGGAATGCCTTGAAAAAGCGATCAGAAATCACGGGATCGAGCGTTCACTGAAAACCGGCATCTTGCCGGAGATATATGACAGCCTGAAGAAGGAGATTGAAAAGATTGAGTCAGAATAGAGTGCTCTCTATGATCGGTCTTGCACAGAAAGCCGGAAAAACGGCCAGCGGAGAATTTTCTACGGAAAAAGCGGTCAAAACGGGTTGTGCAGCACTGGTTATCGTATCCACGGAATCTTCGGACAATACAAAGAAGAAGTTCCGGAATATGTGCGAATATTATAAGGTGCCGTTCTATCTTTATGGTACAAAAGCTGAATTAGGTGCAGCTATGGGTAAAGAATTTCGGGCATCACTTGCGATCACAGATACAGGACTTGCAAATGCCGTCCGGAAATATTTACCGGTGGAAAATGATGGAGGTAGATGTGATGGCGAGAATCAGGATACATGAACTGGCCAAAAAACTTGGCAAAGAAAATAAAGAAATTTTGAACTATTTGACAGAAAAGGGCATTCAGGTAAAAAGCCCTATGAATTCATTAGAAGAGGAACAGGTGGCTATGGTAGAAGATAAATTCGGAAAGAAAGAGACGAAGCCGGAAGGAAAGGCAGAAGCAGCAGAAGAAAAGAAAGCACCTGCTAAAAAGAAAAATATTACACAGGTATTTCATCCGCAGAACAGCCGTACAGGTATCGGACGCGGCACAAGAGGATCACAAAATCGAACAGAAGGACAGCAGGGACGCAGAAACGACGGCCAGAATAATCGACAGGATGGTCAGACACAGAATCGTGACGGTCAGAACCGTACAGGTCAGCAGGGAGGACCAAGAAGAGACGGCCAGAATGGAGGCGGACGTTTCCGTGACGGCAATAATGACTCCAGAAATCAGGGCCAGGGACGCAGAAATGACGGCCAGAACCGGGGCAGCCAGCAGGGAGGACCAAGAAGAGACGGTCAGAATGGAGGCGGACGTTTCCGTGACGGCAATAATGACTCCAGAAATCAGGGCCAGGGACGCAGAAATGACGGTCAGAGACCATCCGGCGGAAGAAATCAGGGAAGCCGTATGGGCGGCGGTTCCGCAGTGATGGAAAAACCGATCACCAAAGAATCCAGAAACCGCAATGACCGCGGAAGAAATGACCGTCAGGATAAAGTTGATAAATTTGAGAGCAAGAGCAACCGTTTGGGTCAGGGAGGAAAAAATAATTCCAAGAATAATAACGGCCGCGGCGGAAAGAATAACAAGCAGCAGGTAAAACAGCCGACACCGCCGGTACAGGAGAAGAAGGAAGATGAAATCAAAACCATCACACTTCCGGAAACCATGACGATCAAAGAGCTGGCTGACGCTATGAAGATCCAGGCATCTGCGATCATCAAAAAGCTCTTCCTGGAAGGTGTTATGGTAACGGTAAACCAGGAGATCGATTTTGAAAAAGCAGAAGAGATTGCACTGGAGTTCAACTGCATCGCAGAAAAAGAAGAAAAAGTAGATGTGATCGAAGAGCTTCTTCATGAAGAAGAGGAAGATGAGAGCACCATGGTTTCAAGACCGCCTGTAGTCTGTGTTATGGGTCACGTTGACCACGGTAAGACTTCTCTTCTGGATGCGATCCGTAACACGCATGTGATCGCAAAAGAAGCTGGCGGTATTACTCAGCACATCGGTGCTTATGTCGTAGATATCAACGGACAGAAGATCACATTTCTGGATACACCGGGACATGAAGCATTTACTGCCATGCGTATGCGTGGTGCAAATGCAACCGATATTGCGATCCTGGTTGTTGCAGCAGATGACGGTGTAATGCCGCAGACTGTAGAAGCGATCAACCATGCAAAAGCAGCCGGCACAGAGATCATCGTTGCGATCAACAAAATCGATAAGCCAAGTGCCAACATCGACCGTGTAAAACAGGAACTTTCCGAGTATGAACTGATTCCGGAAGACTGGGGCGGAAGTACGATCTTTGTTCCGGTATCTGCCCATACACACGAAGGTATCGACACACTGCTTGAGATGATCCTTCTGACTGCTGAAGTTTCTGAACTGAAAGCAAACCCGAACCGTGCAGCAAGAGGTCTGATCATCGAGGCTGAGCTGGATAAAGGAAAAGGTCCGGTAGCAACGGTTCTGGTTCAGAAGGGTACGCTGCATGTCGGTGATCCGGTAGCATGCGGTTCCAGCTATGGCAAAGTCCGTGCGATGATGGATGACAAGGGAAGAAGAGTAAAAGAGGCAGGTCCTTCTACTCCGGTAGAGATCCTTGGTCTTTCCGATGTACCAAACGCAGGTGAGATCTTTGTTGCATGCGAAAATGACAAAGAAGCAAGAAACTTTGCAGAAACCTTCGTAAGTGAAGGAAGAGAACGACTGCTCGAAGAGACAAAGGCAAGAATGTCTCTGGATGACCTGTTCTCACAGATCCAGGCAGGTGACCTCAAAGAACTGAACATCATTGTAAAGGCAGATGTACAGGGTTCTGTAGAAGCCGTAAAACAGAGTCTTCTGAAACTTTCCAACGATGAAGTCGTTGTCAAGATCATCCACGGCGGTGTCGGTGCGATCAACGAATCCGATGTCAGCCTGGCAAGTGCATCCAATGCGATCATCATCGGATTTAACGTTCGTCCGGATGCAACTGCAAAGGCAACTGCAGAGCGTGAAGGTGTGGACGTAAGACTGTACCGTGTCATCTACGATGCGATTGCAGATGTAGAAGCAGCTATGAAGGGCATGCTGGATCCGATCTTCGAAGAAAAAGTCATCGGACACGCAGAAGTACGTCAGCTGTTCAAAGCTTCCGGTGTCGGAACCATCGCCGGTTCTTATGTGCTGGACGGTACGTTCCAGAGAGGCTGCTCTGTCCGTATTACCCGTGAAGGAACACAGATCTTTGAAGGACCGCTGGCATCCCTGAAACGATTCAAAGATGATGTAAAAGAAGTAAGAGCCGGATACGAATGTGGTCTTGTATTTGAGAAATTCAATGATGTCCACGAACTGGATCAGGTAGAAGCATATATTATGGTAGAAGTACCAAGATAGGAAAGCAGGTTTTGCCAATATGAGAAAGCATAGTATTAAAAACACCCGCATCAATGGTGAAGTACAGCGTGAACTGGCAAATATCATCCGCGGGGAGATCAAAGATCCGAGAATCCATCCGATGACATCAGTCGTTGCGGTGGAAGTTGCACCGGATCTGAAGACCTGCAAAGCATGGATCAGCGTGCTGGGCAATGAACAGGCCCAGCAGGATACCATTGCAGGTCTGAAAAGTGCAGAAGGATTTATCAGACGAAAACTGGCACATACGATCAATCTCCGTAATACGCCGGAAATCCGTTTTGTGCTGGATCAGTCCATTGAATATGGTGTCAGCATGTCAAAACTGATCGATGATGTAAATAGTCATTCTGAAAAGAGAGAGGATGAGCATGAAGATTAAACTTTCTGAAATTTTACAGGATACAAAGACCGTTGCGATCTCCGGCCATATTCGGCCGGACGGCGACTGTGTCGGCTCCTGTATCGGACTTTATCTCTACATACAGCAGGAATTTCCGGATGTTCAGCCAACGGTCTATCTGGAAGAGATCCGTGATTCTTTTAAATTTCTGGAAGGAAGCGACCGGATCATATATTCCTGTGAGGAAGAGAAAGTATACGATTTGTTCATTGCACTGGATGCCGGGGACAAGCAGCGTCTCGGAGCGTCTGCAAAATATTTTGACACTGCAAAACGCACGGTCTGCATTGACCACCATATCAGCAACCCAGGCTATGCACAGACCAATTATATCGAAGCAAAGGCAAGTTCTACCTGTGAACTGATCTATGATATTCTGGATGAAGATAAGATCGGCAAAAATATCGCAGAGGCTCTTTATATGGGAATCGCCCACGATACCGGTGTCTTCCAGTATACCTGCACCTCTTCCAAAACGATGCAGATTGCCGGAAAACTGATGGACAAAGGCATTGCATTCACCGACATTCTCGATAAAACGTATTTCGAAAAAACATACCTTCAGCACCAGATCACAGGGCGTGCCCTGCTTGAGAGCATGCGGCTGATGGACGGCAGATGTATCATCAGCGGACTGCGTCAGCGTGACATTGATTTCTACGGCGTGACCCCGACGGATCTTGACGGTATTTCTGCACTGCTTCGCAATACGGAGGGCGTAGAGGTTGCTATTTTCCTGTATGAGGCCAACACGCAGGAATACAAAGTCAGCATGCGTTCAAAGTCCTATATCGATGTGCAGAAAGTGGCACAGTTTTTCGGCGGCGGCGGTCATGTGCGTGCAGCCGGATGTACCATGCAGGGTTCCATGCATGATGTGGTAAACAACCTGACCAGAGAGATTGCAAAACAGATGCCGGAGGAAGTACAGTGACACCACAGAAGAACACTTTTAACGGAATTCTGAATGTATACAAAGAACAGGGCTATACCTCACACGATGTCGTTGCAAAACTCCGCGGGATTTTAAAACAGAAAAAGATCGGACACACCGGAACCCTGGACCCGGCAGCAGAAGGTGTGCTGCCGGTGTGTCTTGGAAAAGCAACGAAAGTGTGTGAGCTTTTAACAGATAAAGATAAAACCTATCAGGCTGTTCTGCACCTTGGCGTCGTCACGGATACGCAGGATATGACCGGCGAAATCCTGGAACAGAAGGATGCAGCCGTATCGGAAACAGAGGTACGTGAGGCGATCCTTGGTTTTGTCGGAGAATATGCACAGGTTCCGCCGATGTACTCCGCACTGAAAGTGAATGGAAAAAAGCTCTGCGATCTGGCAAGAGAAGGAAAAACCGTAGAGAGAAAAGCGAGAAAGATCAAGATTCTGAAAATTACGATCGATCAGATTGCCCTGCCTTTTGTCACCATGACCGTTACCTGTTCCAAGGGAACATATATCCGCACGCTTTGCCATGACATCGGAGAAAAGCTTGGCTGCGGCGGATGCATGGAATCACTTCTCCGTACCCGTGTCAGCAGTTTTACATTAAAAGACAGCCTGAAACTTCCTGAAATTGAAAAATTGCAGGAATCAGGAAAAATCAAACAGATTCTGATGCCGGTCGATGCTGTTTTTATGCAGTATCCGTGCGTATCGATCCTGGAAGAGCAGGAAAAGATCCTCAGAAACGGCAATCCGTTTCGTGTTCGTGAGATACAGAACCTTTTGCCGGAAGGGCAGAACGTGGGTGAGCTGGAAAAGGACAGGATCCGCGTATACGATACCGCTGGACAGTTCTGTGCGATCTATGAATACCGGGAAGAAAAAGGCATGTTTTTTCCGGTAAAAATGTTTTTATAAAATAGGAATGTGATTATGGAATACATGAAGGGAATTGACGGACTGTATATCCAGGAGGAGACAGCCGTTACACTTGGAAAATTTGATGGCGTGCACAGAGGGCATCAGAAGCTTCTGTCCCGCATTCTGGAAAAAAAGAACCTGAAAAGCGTAATGTTTACCATCAACGGCAGAAAAAGCGGATTTGTTTTGACGGACGAAGAAAAACGGTTCATGTTGGAAAAAACGGGACTTTCTTATCTGATCGACTGTCCGTTCATTCCGTCGGTATCCGGTATGGAGGCAGAGGATTTTGTAAGAGAAATCCTCGTGAACCGGCTGCATGCCAAATCGATTGTTGTCGGAAAAGATTTTCATTTTGGTTATAAACGAGGCGGAGATGCCACTCTTCTTCTCTGGCTCCAGAAAAAATATGGTTTTCAGGTCGAAGTCGTAGAGAAAGAGCAGTATAAAGGCAGAGATATCAGCAGTACCTATGTCAAAGAAGCCCTGGAAGCAGGCAATATGGAACTGGTCAATGATCTTTTGGGCTATCGCTATTTTATTTCCGGTGAAGTGCTTCACGGCAGGCGGATCGGCCGGACACTTGGCATGCCGACTACCAATCTGGTACCGAGCACCAAAAAACTGCTTCCGCCAAACGGTGTCTATCTTTCCAGGACACGCATCGGTGAACAGGCATATTACGGTGTGACAAACATCGGCTACAAACCGACCATCGGTGAGACGTTCCGTGGAGTAGAAACGTACCTGTTTGATTTTGACGGAGATCTCTATGGAGAAAATATTGATGTAGAACTTTGGAAGTTTAAACGGCCGGAGATGAAATTTGACTCTGTCGAACACTTGAAAAATCAGATGCAGGCGGATATTGCTTTTGGAAAGGAGTACTTCTTTGAAAAATAGTATCGGGATGCTTGGCGATCTTATGATGCTGCTTGGCGTGATCTTTATTTTTCTGGGATTTCTGTGCAGACGCTACCGCAACATTCATGCAAAATATAAAGGGCGGGCAGAAGCAACGGTCGTTGAGATCGTGGCCGGCCATCCGGATGAAAAGGGTCGGCAGGAAGGCGTCCACAACTATTTTTATCCTGTCTTTGCTTACTATGCAGACGGCGTGCTGATACGGAAACGGTATCGCTACGGCAGTAATCCCTGCAAATTTGTGCTGAATCAAAAAGTGAATATCAGATACAAGATTTCAAATCCATCGATTTTTATCATAGAAAGAGGAAATTATCTGGAGAGACGGGCAAAAATCCTCTATTATCTTGGGATTTTCCTGGTTCTTGCCGGAACATTTATTTTTATTTTATTTGCCAACCGAAAATGGTTGACGTAGTTTATCATACTGTGCTATACTTAACAAGTATGAATTAAGCCGATATTCAGAGCTGAGGACGACTCCGACCCTGTTCTTAGTATCCGGCGTGTGAAAAACAAGGAGGAAATATCATGATTTCAAAAGAAAAGAAAACAGCTATTATCGCAGAGTATGCAAGAAAAGAAGGAGATACAGGTTCACCGGAAGTACAGATCGCTATCCTGACAGCACGTATCCAGGAGCTGACAGAGCATCTGAAAAATCATCCGAAGGATCATCACTCCAGACGTGGTCTGCTGAAAATGGTTGGACAGAGACGTGGTCTGCTTGCTTACCTTAAGAAAACAGATCTGGAAGGATACCGTGCACTGATCGCAAAACTTGGTATCAGAAAATAATCTGGGAATCACAGGGGGACGGAACGATTTCCGTCCCCTGTTTACGTTGCTTGAAGTATGCGTAAACTTCCAGAATGGTTTCTCCTGACAGAAACCGAGCCGGCAGCTGCTTTACATTCCGAGACCACTGAAAAGTATTTTAACGATATATTTTGATGATAAAATGTTTTTCAGTTGTTTCGGAGAGGCTGCCGTAAAAGCAAAACAAATTCAGAGAAAAAGAAAAGGAGAGTAATTATGTACAAAAGTTTTTCTATGGAACTTGCCGGAAGAACTCTGACCGTTGATGTCGGAAGAGTGGCAGCACAGGCAAATGGTGCGGCATTTATGCATTACGGCGATACTACCGTATTATCAACCGCTACTGCATCCGAAAAGCCTCGTGAAGGGATTGATTTCTTCCCTCTGAGTGTGGAATACGAAGAGAAAATGTATGCCGTTGGAAAGATTCCGGGCGGCTTCAACAAACGTGAAGGAAAGGCTTCTGAAAATGCGATCCTGACATCCCGTGTCATTGATCGTCCGATGCGTCCGCTTTTCCCGAAAGATTACCGCAACGATGTAACTCTGAACAACATGGTTATGTCTGTTGACCCGGACTGCAGCCCGGAGCTGACTGCAATGCTTGGTTCTGCGATCGCAACTGCTATTTCTGATATCCCGTTTGACGGACCGACTGCTACCACACAGGTAGGTCTGATCGATGGTGAGTTCGTATTCAATCCGACCTCCGCACAGCGTCAGGTTTCTGATATGGCTCTGACGGTTGCATCTACCAGAGAAAAAGTCATCATGATCGAAGCCGGTGCAAATGAAGTACCGGAAGATAAGATGATCGAAGCAATTTTTGCGGCACATGAAGTCAATCAGCAGGTGATTGCATTCATTGACAAGATCGTTGCCGAGTGTGGAAAAGAGAAACATAGCTATGAAAGCTGTGCTGTACCGGAAGAACTGTTTGCAGCCATCAAAGAGATCGTAACACCGGAACAGATGGAAGAAGCTGTGTTTACCGATGATAAACAGACAAGAGAAGCAAACATCCGTGAGATCAAAGATAAACTGGAAGAAGCTTTTGCCGAGAATGAAGAATGGCTTGCTGTTCTGGATGAAGCTGTTTATCAGTATCAGAAAAAAACTGTTCGTAAGATGATCTTAAAAGACCACAAACGTCCGGATGGCCGTGCGATCACACAGATCCGTCCGCTGGCAGCAGAAGTAGATTTGATCCCAAGAGTACATGGTTCTGCCATGTTCACCAGAGGTCAGACACAGATCTGCAACGTCTGCACACTGGCTCCGCTTTCCGAAGCTCAGAGACTGGATGGGCTGGATGAAAACGTCATTTCCAAACGTTATATGCATCATTATAACTTCCCAAGCTACTCTGTAGGGGAGACAAAGCCTTCCAGAGGACCTGGAAGACGTGAAATCGGTCACGGAGCACTGGCAGAGAGAGCACTCGTTCCGGTTCTTCCAAGCGAAGAGGAATTCCCGTATGCGATCCGTACCGTATCCGAGACTTTTGAATCCAACGGTTCTACTTCACAGGCAAGTATCTGTGCATCCAGCATGTCCCTGATGGCAGCCGGTGTACCGATCAAATCTGCAGTCGCAGGTATTTCCTGTGGTCTGGTAACCGGTGAGAGCGATGATGATTACATCGTTCTGACAGACATCCAGGGACTGGAAGATTTCTTTGGAGACATGGACTTCAAGGTAGCAGGTACAAAGAAAGGTATCACAGCGATCCAGATGGATATCAAGATCCACGGACTTACCAGACCGATCATCGAAGAAGCTATCGCAAGAACACGCGAAGCAAGAATGTACATCATGGATGAAGTCATGGCAAAAGCCATTGCAGAGCCGCGTAAGAGTGTTGGCGAGTACGCACCGAAGATCATCCAGATCAAGATTGATCCGGAAAAGATCGGTGATGTTGTAGGACAGAGAGGAAAAACGATCAATGCGATCATCGAAGAGACCGGTGTGAAGATTGATATTTCCGATGAAGGTGCTGTCTCCATTTGCGGAACCGACGCTGCCATGATGCAGAAAGCCGTAGATCTGATCAACATCATCGTAACCGATTACGAGCAGGGACAGATCTACACCGGTAAAGTCATCAGCATCAAAGAGTTCGGTGCTTTCCTTGAGTTCGCTCCTGGAAAAGAAGGTATGGTACACATCTCCAAGATCGCAAAAGAGCGTATCAACCATGTAGAAGACGTTCTGACACTGGGCGATGTTGTGAAAGTTGTATGCCTTGGAAAAGACAAGATGGGACGCATCAGCTTCAGCATCAAAGATGTGCCGAAGGATGCAAAATAAAGATGTGGCGGAGATTTTCTTAATGTGCAAAGGAACGCCATAAAAATAATTTTATAAAAATAGGACGCCATGATGATTCGAAAACAATCTCCTGACACGCTTCGTTTCCTGTTCGGTTCGCTCGTGTGTTAGCCGCCCTTCGCCTAAACTCGCCTCTTCGAGGCTCAGACAGCGGCTCGGGGGACGGCAACATCGCAAACCTCACGACGGAAGCCTTGCTACCGTCAGAGCGATTTGTTTTCGAGTTCATCATGGCTGTATTATTTTACGCACTATATTTTGCAATGCAGTTTCATTTGCACATTCGACAACCTTTCTTATCCGAACTCAATTTGATGCATTTACAATATACTCCAGCATACCTACCGTTCCTTCAATGCCAAGAAGCGAACTGTTGACGATGATGTCACGGTCTTTCGTATGCTGCCATTTGCGGTCTGTAAAATAAGAATAATAATTGTTCCGCATTTTATCAATCTGCACCATCAGTTTCTCTGCCTGAGTCTGCGTAACATCTTCTGTTTCCATGATACGCTGGATGCGGTCTTCATCCGGTGCCGTGATAAATACGTTCAGCACATCGTCGCGGTCTTTTAAAATCCAGTCTGCGAGCCTTCCGATAAAAACACAGCATTCCTTTTCTGCAAGCTCCTCGATCAGTTTACTTTCCATGCGGAACAGATAGTGGCTGGTATTATAGTCCGTTACTCTGGTCGGAACATAGTGATCCAGAATCTTCTGCGGCAGTTTCTCGTCCGCACTTTCCAGCCCCTGTTCACTGATACCGGTCTTCTCTGAGAGAAGATCCAGCAGATTGCGGTCATAGAAATGATACTCCAGTCTTCTGGCCAGTTCCTCACCGATCATGCGACCACCGCTTCCGAAACTTCTTGAAATGGTAATGATTCGCTTTTTACTCATACAAAAACCCCCTTGTCTGTAAAAAATCCAAATACATAATTATAATGATGCCAGGATCAAAAGGTCAAAATGTCATTCTTGCTTTCTGGATGAGACGCTTTGTACCAAACACCTTATAACTTCAGTATACAAGAAAATATAAAAAAAGTAGTTGAAAATTTAAATAACTATGTTACAATATTGTTACAAGTTATTAACAAGATGCTGAAAGTGCAGGAGAGACAAAATGACGCTATACGAAGCAGTGTACACACGCAAATCAATCAGAAATTTTCGCAAGGATAAAGTAGAGACAAGCATTCTGGAAGGGATGATCCAGTTTTACCATGAAATGGAACCGCTGTTCCCGGGGATCGAGACCAGCATCGAACTGATCGATACACAGGGCAGTAAAAAAGCAAAGTCCAGGCTGGGCGGTATTATCAATGTAGCAGCTCCCTATTATCTTGTGATCTATACAGAGGACAAAGAAAGAGCGGATATGAATGCCGGCTATATCATGCAGCAGATCTCGCTTTATCTGTTTTCAAAAGGTGTTGGAAGCTGCTTCCAGGGTATGGGACATCTGAAAGGCGAAATGCCAAAAGAGGGCATGCGATGCGTCATCCTGATGGCAATTGGATATCCGAAAGTAGATATGGTGCGGAATCAGGAAGATGCCAAAAGGGAATCCATGGAAGATCTCTGTGCCGTCAAAGAACCTCCGAGAAGATTTGTAAAAGAATTTCTGGAAGTGGCCAGACTGGCACCGTCTGCATTTAACAGTCAGCCATGGCGTTTTGTCGTTTATGAAAACCGTGTCCATGTCTTTTCCAAACAGACTGTCGCTCATCGCAGACTGCTTGGCAAATACAACGAATTTGATTTCGGCATCATGCTCGCAAACATTATGATTGCAGCAGAACAGCTGTGGGTAGATGTTGATCTGATTCGTCTGGATAATATCACACATATGGATCTTCCGAACAACCGTTATGTGATCAGTATCATCATGCGGGAACCGTGAAACTAAAATTGCTTGAATTTTCAGTTGAAAAATCGGATATACTGGAGTATAATAAAGCCAGTGAGAAATCCACCTGGGATGTGCGACACTCCTGTTATTTTGAACCTGCAATGTTATAACAGGGAATCCTATATTGCTTTATACAATGTCATGCCGTTTTTTGTAAATGGAAGACAACGGATACGGCTGCGGATACCCACCTGGCCTGGCCAGGAATCAAAAGGCAGGAAACGGCATTCTGGGAATGAAAAGTTCGCTGTCTGGCTGACAGCAAAAAGTCAGCCGGCAGCTTTTTTTGATGCAAAAGTATAAGAAAAACTTTGCAGCATCTTTTGATGCATAGTATAATGCTGCCGAAAAGACAGCATACCAATTCTTTATTTCAGGAAGGATACGAAACATGAGAAATGCATTATTTTTTGATATCGACGGCACGCTTTTAAGTGATGTGACCGGAAAGATACCGGACAGTGCACTCGATGCTCTAAAAAAAACGATTGAACTTGGAAATCTGACCTTTATCAATACCGGCAGATGCTACTGCAGCGTTCCGATGGAATTAAAACGTGCACCGTTTTCCGGATATCTGTGTGGATGTGGCACCTACATCATGCTTGGCGATGAAGTGATGTTCTCCCGTATTATACCGCATAAAAGAGGAAGAGAGATTATCCGTGTGCTTCAGGAGAATCATGCAGAACCGATCCTCGAAGCAACGGACGACTGCTATTTTTCAAAGCGAATAACCAGATTTGAAGGGATCGAACACACCAGGCGTTATTTCGCACCGATGGGTCTTGGAATCGAAACCTACATAGAACAGGATCGTTTTGATTATGATAAATTTGTGTTTTATTATGATCAGAAGACCAATCTTGCGGCGATCAAGGCAAATCTTGGAAAAGATATGGATCTGATCGACCGCCAGAACGGATTTTTCGAAGTTGTCCCAAAAGGCTTTTCAAAGGCCAGCGGCATCGCCTATATTCTGGAACACATGAACATTCCGATGGAAAACGCCTATGTGTTCGGGGACAGCAGCAACGATCTTCCGATGTTTCAGTATGTAAAACATGCCGTTGCCATGGGCGTACACAGTAATGTTCTGGAACCGTATGCGGAATTTGTAACGAAAACGGTAGAAGAGGACGGCATTGCATTTGCCATGAAACATTATGGGCTAATCTGATAAGGGGTGGATTTTGTATGTATACACACAGAGTACAGTATTATGAAACGGACCAAATGGGCATCGTACATCATTCCAACTATATCCGCTGGTTTGAAGAAGCACGGATCGACTGGATGCGGCACTGCGGGATTTCGTACCGTGAAATGGAAAAACAGGGCATCATCGTTCCGGTGCTTGGAGTTGAAGCAACTTATCGTCAGATGGTCCATTTTGATGATCTTGTGGATATCAAAGTGACAGCTGCAAAGTATAATGGGATCGTTCTGGAATTTTGCTATGAAATTTATCATCAGAAAGATGGGAAATTATGTACAACCGGAAAAAGCAGGCATTGCTTCTTAAATAAAGAAGCAAAACCTGTTTCCTTGAAAAAAGAAAATGCAGTTCTGCATCAGAAGATTCTTACTTTTATCGGCAAAGACGTTCAAGATCCTGATAAAAAGCAGGATAGCTGATGTTGACACAGTCGGCACGCCGGATCGTCAGAGTGCTTTCGCATGCCAGAGAAGCAATCGCAAAGGACATGGCGATGCGGTGATCTAGAAAACTGTCAAGAACGGCTCCTTGAAGCGTTTTGCCTCCATTTATGATCATGCCATCTTCGGTTCCTGTGATATCACATCCCATTTCACTTAAATGATGCACCATGATATCCAGGCGGTTGGATTCTTTTACTTTTAATTCTTCAGCATTTCGGATCGTAGTTGTTCCATCTGCAAATGCAGCTAAAACAGCAATGACCGGTATTTCATCGATCAGCGTCGGAATGATATCTCCTTCGATCACACAGCCTTTCAGATCCGGCGTGTAGCGTACCAGAAGGTCTGCAACTGCCTCACCGCCGGATGTATGTGCATTCAGGACGGTGATATCCGCTCCCATTGCACGGCAGACACGTAAGATGCCATCTCTTGTCTCGTTGATGCCGCAGTTTTTGATCAGGATTTCCGATCCCGGAACAATCAGTGCAGCCACAATAAAATACGCAGCAGAAGAGATATCGCCAGGCACTTCTATTTTCTGTCCATGAAGATCCGGATCCGGCAGAATCGATGCGGTAGTCCCCTCAGAAGTGACCGTGGCTCCGAAAGAACGAAGCATGATCTCCGTATGGTTTCTGGATAATGCCGGTTCGGTCACAGAAGTTTTGCCGTCAGCATAAAGTCCTGCCAGCAGAATGCTGGATTTTACCTGGGCAGATGCGACCGGTGACTGGTAATGAATCCCCTTTAAAGCGTGTCCGCTGATGCGAAGCGGTGCACATCCGTTTCCTTTGATACTTTCAATCGTGGCATCCATCATGGATAACGGTTTGATGATGCGTCCCATCGGACGTTTCTGGATCGATGCATCTCCGGTCAGTTCGGATGTGAAATCCTGTCCGGCGAGAATACCTGAGATCAGCCTTGTTGTGGTACCGCTGTTTCCAACATCCAGGATTTCCGTCGGAGCAGTAAGGCCATGCAGCCCGCGTCCGTGAACCAGAATTCGTTCTGAAGTATTTTCGATTTCAATCCCCATTTTTCGGAAACAGGAAATGGTTGACAGACAGTCCTGTCCCTGAAGAAAATTTGTGATTTCTGTTGTTCCCTGACTGATCGCACCGAACATAACGCTGCGGTGTGAGATCGATTTATCACCGGGAATGGTAATTTCACCGCGAAGCGGTTTTTCTGTTTTATGAAATTCCATCAAAGCCTCCTGTTTTATCTTTCATATATAGTATAACGATATTTGCGAAGCAGCTCGGCTGCCTTTATTTTTGCCATTTCTTCATAAAATTCTACGTGGAGCACTGCTTCTTCAAATTCACGGTTATGTACGATACCGATGTTTTTGATACTGATACCGTTTGTGGCAAGGATCGTAGCAAGTGCGGCAATCCCGCCGGCCTCATCCACCATGTCACAGTAGATCGAGTAGGCTTTCGGGATTGGACCGCTTCCGGAATCAGAGATCGAGTTGCGATAATCCCTGGATGTCTCAAACAAATCATGGATACAGTGTGTATTATGTTCCGCAAGTGAAAATTTGATCTCGATCAGGCTGTTGATATATTCATCTAACACGGAAAGAATATTTTCACTGTTGGCAGAACAGATCTGTTCCCACATCTCCGGAGAAGAAGATGCGATTCTTGTGATATCCTTAAAGCCGCCTGCCGCCACTTTCTTCATCGTTCCGTCCTCGTAATCGCAGTCTTTGACCAGATTGACCAGGGACGAAGCAATGATATGCGGAAGATGGCTGATCGCAGCCGTAACATAATCATGCTTTTCATAGGTAAGGATCAGAGGGATCGCTTTTAAAGATGCCACCAGGTCACGGTATCGCTCGACCATTTCACCGGTCACTTTGGCAGCCGGTGTCAGAACATAGTAAGCATTTTCCAGAAGAAGAGCCTTGGCATTTTCGATTCCGGTCTTCTCAGAACCTGCCATCGGATGTCCACCGATGAAATATTCTTCCAGACCCAGTTCTTCTACCTTTTTATGGATGTTGGTCTTTGTGCTTCCGACATCCGTAAGAATACATCCTTTTTTCAGATACGGCTTCAGCAGTCCCAGATAAGAAGCATTGCATTCCACAGGTGCACATAAAAAAATGTAATCGCACTTGTGGTATCGTTCATCGACTGTATCACAGATCTCATCAATGATGCCATGTTCCAGTGCGTATTCGGTTGTATGGCGACTTCTCGTGTGTGCCAGTATCTGCACATCCGGATAATATTTTTTCAAAGCCCGGGCAATGGAGCCGCCGATCAGGCCAAGGCCAATAAACCCGGCAGTAAAGGTTGTTTCCATTTCTTCATCCTCATCGCATGCCGAAAAATCGGCAGTCTTTCTTCATTTTTGCTGGCTTTTATTTTACTATTGCCAAAATAGAATGTCAACACTTTTCCACGTTAAAGTGAAAATGCAGAAATTATTGTGTGGTAATGACAAAAAAATTCAGCTTGATATCTTGCATTGTCTATATTGTTTGTATAAAAAGAACAATTCAAAAGAAAAATGGCAGATTCATATACCATATTTCGATAAACTTGTAAAAAACTTGTATATTTTGAATAAAAAGCTTGAAAAACTTCAAATCTTTTAGTAGAATATACCCATAAGCACTTGAGCAGATCAAGAATAAATTGTATTGGAGGATAATAGCATGAAAGTTTACACAACAGACAGAATTCGAAATGTCGTGCTCCTTGGACATGGAGGCTCGGGCAAAACCAGTCTGGTTGAAGCCATGGCGTATCTTGGCGGTATCACAAGCAGACTGGGAAATGTGACGGACGGTAATACCATCAGTGACTTTGACAAAGAAGAGATCAAGAGAAAATTCTCGATCAGCACTTCTTTAGTACCGATCGCCTGGGGCGATGTAAAGGTGAACATTCTGGATGCACCTGGTTATTTTGATTTTGTAGGAGAGGCAGAAGAAGCAGCAGCGGCAGCAGATGCAGCCGTGATCGTTGTAAACGGAAAGAACGGCGTAGAAGTTGGTACTTTGAAGGCATGGGCTCTGTGTGAGAAATACAGTCTCCCACGCATGATTTTTATCACAAATATGGATTTTGACAATGCAAGTTTCCGAAAGATCACCGAAGATCTGACGGAACAGTTCGGAAAAAAGATCGCACCGATCCACTTCCCGATCCGTGAGAATGAGAAATTTACAGGATATGTCAACGTAGTAAAGAAAGCAGGAAGAAAATGGCTGGAAAAAGGTCAGAAAGAAGAATGTCCGATTCCTGAATATCTGGATGAATATCTTGAAAAATATAGAGAAACTCTGCTGGAAGCAGTTGCAGAGACAAGCGAGGAGTTTATGGATCGCTATTTTGCAGGAGAAGAGTTCTCCGTGCATGAGATCATGATGGCACTGACACAGAACGTTTCCAGCGGCGATATCGTTCCGGTAGCGATGGGCTCACCGGTTCAGCTCCGCGGCGTGGCAAATCTTTTAGATGATATTGTGCAGTATTTCCCAAGTCCGGACAAACGCAGTGTAGCCGGCATCAATACAAAGACAAACGAGATTTTTGAAGCAAATTATGATTTTGCAAAAGCAAAATCCGCCCAGGTATTTAAGACGATCGTCGATCCGTTCATCGGAAAATATTCTATGATCAAAGTGAAATCCGGCGTTATCAAGAGTGATGATGTCATTTTCAATATTGACAAAGATGCAGAACAGAAGCTGAATAAGCTGTATGTATTTGAAGGAAGCAAACCGATCGAGATTCCTGAGCTTCATGCCGGAGACATCGGGGCGATCGCCAAACTCGACAAGGCACGTACCGGCGATACCCTTTCTACTAAGGCAACACCGATCCGTTACGGCAAGATCGAAGTTTCCATTCCATATACTTACAAACGCTACCGTGCAAAAAACAAAGGGGACGAGGATAAAGTAGCTCAGGCACTTCAGAAGATCTCCCACGAAGATCTGACAATGAAAGTGGTCAATGATTCTGAGAACCGTCAGACACTGCTCTATGGTATGGGCGACCAGCATCTTGAGATGATTCAGAGCGAATTGCTCACGAAGTACAAGATCGAGATTGAACTGGAAAGACCAAAGGTTGCATTCCGTGAGACGATCCGCAAGAGTGCCGATGTGGAAGCTAAATACAAAAAGCAGTCCGGCGGACATGGACAGTATGGTCACGTCAAGATGCGTTTTGAGCCGCTTGGAGATCTGGAAACACCTTATGCATTCGAACAGGAAGTGGTCGGCGGAGCCGTTCCGAAGAACTACTTCCCGGCTGTAGAAAAAGGTGTCCAGGAAGCTGTATTAAAGGGACCTCTGGCAGGTTACCCGGTTGTCGGTGTAAAAGCCATTCTTTATGATGGCTCCTATCATCCGGTTGACTCCTCTGAAATGGCATTCAAGACCGCATCCATTCAGGCATTTAAAAAAGGATTCCTTGAGGCATCACCAGTACTGCTGGAGCCGATCGCATCTTTGAAAGTCACCGTTCCGGATAAATTTACCGGAGACGTGATGGGTGATCTGAACAAACGCCGTGGCCGTGTGCTTGGCATGAATCCAGATCACAAAGGCAATCAGATCGTAGAAGCAGACATCCCGATGATGGAGCTTTACGGCTACTGCACAACGTTACGTTCCATGACAGGTGGAAGCGGCGATTTCGCATATGAGTTTGCACGCTATGAGCAGGCACCGAAAGATATCATGGATAAGGAGATCGCTGCAAGAGCGGGAGAAGAGTAGGATTCTTACTGCACGACCGCATCGATACCATTGGAGGCGGCAGTAAGGCGTTCAATTTGAATAACCAGCTTGTGGGGCAGGCAGGTGACCGGATATCCGGTATCCGACACCATGCCTCTCTGCTGGCAGATTTTGTCCGGGCAGTCGGCATCTTTGATGCCGATTGCCCCTTTTTCTACCCGGATCAAGTTGTAGCCGCCATCCGAAGCCTCCACCTGAAATTCATAAGGACTGGCAACATCGGTCAGTGACACTTCGCGGATCAGCTTACCGTCCTGATAAATACGGGCGATCTCGCCCTGTTCGTTGTGGCTGTTCAGAAAAAAGACAGCAACAAGCGACAGGACAAGAAGGAGGGCAACTACCAGAAATAACAACATACTTTTCTTTTTTTGGGACATTACTCTGTCATCTCCAAATCTTCGGCATCTGTCTCATTTTCCGTGATTTCTTCGGTATCGTACGCTTCCTCATCCATCTCGGTATCTTCTTCATAGTACTCGTCCTCAGAAACTTCGGTAACGGTTGCATTCTGCATCAGAAAATCCATAACTTTATTATAGAGGATGGTATTTACTGTCTCGTCTTTGGTGTAATCTTCTTCATATTCTTCTGCGGAAGTGTAGCCGCTCTCCTCATAGACGGAGTTGACGTAGTCGGTGTATTCATCATCCGAAACGGTGATATTTTCCTTTTCTGCGATCGCGGTCGTCAGCATTTCCGTATAAACCATTTCTTCTACGGCACTCTTGACGTTATCTTCGGAGCCTGCAATGTCAGAGACATCGATACCAAACATGTCTGCAAGAATCTGGTTGTTAGCATCATATTCTTCTTTGCATTTATCGTAGAGATCCTGCGGATAACCGGAAACTTTGGAGTTTTCAAGGATCTGGGAGAGCAGATCATTCTGGGCCGTCTCGGTGTTTGTCTCATCATAATATTCTTCCAGCTCTTTTCTGACACCGGCACGGTATTCATCAACGGTATCATAGTCGGTGTACTTCTTGCAGTAATCGTCATTCAGTTCCGGAACGTTGATCTCCTGCACCGCATTGACCGTTACTTTGAAATCTGCATCTTTTCCGGCGTAATCACCATCGTAATCATCCGAGAGCGTGATCGTAAATTCCAGTGTATCGCCGGCTTTTGCACCGATCAGATGTTCTTCGAACTCCGGCTGGAAATCCTCCGAACCGATCACCAGATCGTAGTCGGTATCCGAATCCCATGCTTCTCCGTCAATGCTTCCGTCGAAGTCAATGTTTACCTGATCGCCGTCTTTTGCGGCACGGTCTACATCCGTATACTCCGCATTTTCATCCAGGGCACTTTCAATCTCAGCCTCCACATCGTCATCGGTTACTTCCGTTTTTACTTTGGTGACGCTCAGACCTTTGTATTCGCCAAGTGTCAGGTATTTGGCATAAGTGCCCCTGGAAGAACACCCTGCCAGAAATGTCATGGTCATTGCTGCAATGGCAGCTGTTGCAACTTTCTTTTTCATAGTTAAATTATTCCTTTCGACTGTATTAAAATGGATGCGGATCGCAGTTGCCGATCCTATGATTGTGTCTTATTATAACATGGATTTGTGAAAAAGTTGTGTTATTGTAAAAAAAATGCTTTTACTATTGTGAACATTATGTTATAATCTAATTAAATTTCCGCGTAAGCGAAGATAAGGAGGCGATAATATGAAACATATTCAGACATTAAATACCAAAAGTCTGCAGAACACAGTAAAGAAAGGCGGATGCGGCGAATGTCAGACATCTTGCCAGTCCGCATGTAAGACATCCTGCACCGTAGGAAATCAGAGCTGCGAAAGCAATAAATAATAACAGGACATACAAGCAAGCAGCGGGCATCTTGCTCGCTGTTTCTTAGCGTCTGGAGAACTGAAAGGGGATTACGGGTTGATCCATCAATATAAAAGCAACGGTTTTAACATCGTTATGGATGTAAACAGCGGTTCCGTACATATCGTAGATGATGTGGTGTACGATGTACTGCCATACCTCGAAAAAAAAGAATCAAAAGAAGAGATCTTAAAAGCACTTGCGAACAGCTATGCTCCGGCAGAGATCGAAGAAGCACTGGAAGAATGTCATGAACTGGAAGAAGCCGGGGCACTGTTTACCGAAGATATCTATGAAAATGCAATCGACGCATTTAAAAACCGTCCGACTGTTGTGAAGGCACTCTGCCTGCACATTGCTCACGACTGTAACCTCGCCTGTCGTTACTGCTTTGCAGAAGAAGGTGAGTATCATGGCCGTCGTGCCCTGATGAGCTACGAAGTCGGCAAAAAAGCACTGGATTTCCTGATCGCAAATTCCGGAAGCAGAAGAAATCTGGAAGTGGATTTCTTTGGCGGGGAGCCGCTGATGAACTGGCAGGTAGTAAAAGACCTGGTTGCATACGGAAGAGAGCAGGAGAAGATCCATAACAAAAATTTCCGTTTTACACTGACTACAAACGGCGTTCTGTTAAACGATGAGGTTATGGAGTTCTGTAACCGTGAGATGGCAAATGTCGTACTCAGCATCGACGGCAGAAAAGAAGTACATGACTACATGCGTCCGTTCCGCAAAGGAAAAGGAAGCTATGACCTGATTCTCCCGAAATTTGAAAAATTTGCGGAGAGCAGACATCAGGATAAATATTATGTAAGAGGGACCTTTACCAGACACAACTTGGATTTTGCATCCGATGTCCTGCATCTGGCAGATCTGGGCTTCAAACAGATCTCCGTGGAGCCGGTTGTTGCTCAGCCGGAAGAGGAGTACGCACTGCGGGAAGAAGATATTCCGGCAATCTGCGAAGAATATGACAGACTGGCAAAGGAAATGATCAAGCGTCATAAGGAAGGAAGGGGATTCAATTTCTTCCATTTTATGATAGACCTGACGGGAGGTCCATGCGTTTACAAACGCCTCTCCGGATGCGGCTCCGGAACAGAATACCTCGCTGTCACACCGTGGGGTGATTTTTATCCGTGTCATCAGTTCGTCGGGGAAGAACAGTTCCTGATGGGAAATGTGGAGGAAGGTATCAAAACACCACAGATCCAGGCTGAGTTTAAAAACTGCAATGTCTATGCAAAAGAAAAGTGCAAAAACTGTTTTGCAAAATTCTACTGCAGCGGCGGATGTGCGGCAAACTCCTGGAATTTCCACAAATCCATCAACGATGCATATGATATCGGATGTGAATTGCAGCGGAAGCGTATCGAATGCGCGATCATGATAAAGGCAGCACTCGCTGCCGAGGAAAAGGAGAATTAAGAAACATGAAAAAGAACAAAGCGATTGGTGTAGTCGTTGCGATCGCCCTGTTTCTTGGGCTTTTGACCTACACCACAGCTGTCGGCTTCGGACCTACCGGAACGGGAGCTGCCAAAAACATCACACTTGGTCTGGACCTGTCCGGCGGTGTAAGTATCACATATGAGGTAGTTGGTGATGAGAATCCGTCTGCCGAAGATATGAAAGACACGATCTACAAGCTGCAGCAGCGTGTTGACGGCTACAGCACAGAAGCACAGGTTTACCAGGAAGGTACTAACCGTATCAACATCGAAATCCCTGGTGTATCCGATGCAAATACCATTCTTGAAGAACTTGGCAAACCAGGTTCCCTTCAGTTCCAGCTGGAAGACGGCACTGTTGTCGTAGACGGAAGCCAGGTCGCATCCGCAGAAGCAGGCGTTCAGCAGGATAACCTGAAAAACAATGAGAACGTTGTAAAACTGGAGTTTGACAGTGCAGGTGCCGCAGCCTTTGCAACTGCAACTTCAGAAAATATCGGCAAATCCATCTATATTGTATACGATGGAGATGTCATCAGTGCTCCGACCGTACAGAGTGCGATCACAGACGGTTCTGCTGTCATCACCGGCATGGCAGATGCACAGGAAGCAGAAAATCTGGCTTCTTCCATCCGTATCGGTTCTCTGTCCCTGGAACTGCAGGAGCTGCGTTCCAACGTTGTAGGTGCTCAGCTTGGGGAAGCCGCAATTTCCACCAGCTTAAAAGCAGGAGCGATCGGTCTGGCACTTGTCTGCATCTTTATGATGGTTGTTTACCTGCTGCCAGGTGTTGTTGCAGCGATCTCTCTGCTGCTGTACACCGTACTGACACTGGTTACTTTAAATGCATTTGATATCACACTGACTCTGCCGGGTATCGCAGGTATCATCCTTGGTATCGGTATGGCGGTCGATGCAAACGTTATCATCTATGCACGTATCCGTGAAGAAATCGCAGCCGGTAAATCCGTGAAAAGTGCGATCGATATCGGTTTCAAAAAAGCTCTGTCTGCAATCCTGGACGGAAATATCACAACCCTGATCGCAGCGATCGTGCTGGGTATCATGGGAACCGGTTCTGTAAAAGGTTTCGCATACACACTGGCAATGAGTATCATTCTGTCCATGTTCTCCGCACTGGTTATTTCCAGATGTCTGGCAAAGGCATTCTTTGCCCTTGGATTCCAGGATGTGAAATATTATGGCTGTCCGAAAAAACATGACACCATTGATTTCCTGAAACATAAGAAAGTATTCTTTGCGATCGCGATCGTATGCATGATCTCCGGTCCGGTTACCATGCTGATCCACAGCCAGGGCGGTGGAAAAGCACTGAACTACAGCCTTGAGTTTATGGGCGGTACTTCTACAAACGTAACCTTCAACGAAGATTACTCCATCGAAGAGATCGATGAAAAAGTAAAACCGGTTGTACAGGAAGTAACCGGCGATGCAAATATCCAGGCTACCAAGGTAAGCGGTTCCAATCAGGTTATCATAAAGACAAGAGAACTGTCTCTGGATGAAAGAACCGAGCTTAGCCAGAAACTGAATAAAAAATTTGGTGTGGATGAATCCACAATCACCGCAGAGAGCATTTCTTCTACCGTAAGTAATGAAATGCGTCAGGATGCGATCGTTGCGGTTATCATTGCAGCCATCTGCATGCTGATCTACATCTGGCTGCGTTTCAAAGATATCCGTTTCGGTGCAAGTGCCGTTCTGGCTCTGCTCCACGACGTACTGATCGTGCTGGCATTCTATGCGATCGCCAGAATCTCTGTCGGTAATACATTTATTGCCTGCATGCTGACGATCATCGGATACTCTATCAACGCATCTATTGTTATCTTTGACCGTATCCGTGAAAACCTGGGTAACTCAAAGAAACACAGTGACGAAGCACTTAAAGAGATCGTAAACAGAAGTATCACACAGACTCTTACAAGAAGTATCTATACTTCTCTGACAACCTTCATCACGATCGCAGCACTGTTCATTCTCGGCGTTCCGTCGATCCGTGAATTTGCAGCACCTCTGATGGTTGGTATCGTTGCCGGTGCATTCTCTTCTGTATGCATTTCCGGTCCGCTGTGGTATACACTGAAAACCAAATTCAAAAGCAAAAACAAATAAGTTTTCTGCTTCTTCAAAATAAAAAAGATGCTCTTTCCCTCTGTTCGGCGAAAGGGCATCTTTTTTTCAGAAAGGACTTTTACTATGGAAAAATGGGTTGTCTCTGCAAAGCGTGCCGATTTTCAGGCAATAGCAGAAAAATTCGGGATCGATCAGGTGACTGCAAGGCTGATCCGAAATCGTGATATTGTAGGTGAACCGGAAATCCGGCAGTATCTTTACGGAACAAAAGAAGATTTCTATGATCCGCATCTGCTGAAAGATGCAGATAAACTGGTAGAGATTCTGATGTGTAAAATAAAAGAACAGAAAAAAATCCGTATCATCGGCGATTATGATATTGATGGCGTGAATGCCTCCTATATTCTGCTGAGAGGACTGCGTCGCTGTCATGCCAATGCAGATGTGGAGATCCCGGACCGTATGAAAGACGGCTATGGAATCAACGAACACCTGATCCGCTATGCATATGAAGAAGGAGTCGATACCATTCTGACCTGTGACAATGGAATTGCAGCTGTGGAACAGACAAAACTGGCCAAAAGTCTTGGCATGACCATTCTGATCACCGACCATCACGAAGTACAGGAAGAAGTACCGCCTGCGGATGCCGTAGTCAATCCAAGGCAGGCAGACTGCCCTTATCCGTTCAAGCACTTATGCGGTGCAGCCGTTGCCTATAAAGTGATCTGCTGTCTTTATGAAGCTTATGGTATCCCCAAAGAAGAAACGGAAGAATTTCTGGAGTTTGCCGGTTTTGCAACCGTCGGGGATGTCATGGATCTGATCGGGGAAAATCGGATCCTGGTCAAAGAAGGTTTAAAGCGGCTGAACCATACGCAGAATGTCGGTATGGCATCCCTGATCCGTGCCTGCGGACTGGAAGAAAAAGAGATCAAATCCTACCATATCGGGTTTGTACTGGGACCGTGCATCAACGCTGGCGGAAGACTGGACACTGCAAAACGCTCTCTGAACCTGCTGCTTCAGAAAGACAGGGCAAAGGCAGATGTGATGGCGGCAGAACTGAAAACACTTAATGACGAGCGAAAAGATATGACACAGACAGGGGCAGAAGAAGCCATAGAGTGGATTGAAAAAGAGGGCAGAAGCCAGGATAAAGTCCTGGTTGTCTATCTTCCGGACTGTCATGAAAGCCTGGCCGGGATCATCGCCGGGCGTATCCGGGAACGCTACAACAAACCGGTGTTCGTTCTAACGGACAGCATCGACGGTGTCAAAGGCTCCGGACGTTCGATCGAGGCCTATTCCATGTTTGAAGAAATGTCAAAATGCAAAGAGCTTTACACAAAATACGGCGGACATCCGATGGCAGCCGGACTGTCGCTTCCAAAAGAAAATGTGGAAAAATTCCGTACTTTTTTAAATGAGCATACCACACTGACAGAAGAAGATTTTATCCCGAAGATCACGATCGATGTACCGATGCCGATCGGCTATATCACCGAACATCTGATCGAGGAACTCTCTGCTTTGGAACCATTTGGAAAAGGAAATGAAAAGCCTTTGTTTGCCGAAAAAAATCTAAATATTTTAAGTATGCGGATTTTAGGAAAGAACAGAAACACGCTGAAAATGCAGGTGCGAAGTCAGCATGGCACCGTCATGGATGCCCTGTATTTTGGTGACATCGAACAGATTCTGACTTATATTATGCAGAAACACGGAGAATCCGAAACAGAAAAATGTTTCCAGGGGCAGGAAAATGCAGTGACCCTTTCTTTCATCTATTATCCATCTGTCAATGAATACCGTGGAAGAAAGAGCCTTCAGATGATCATTTCGCACTATTGCTGATCTTTCTGCGAAGCAGACGGAAGAGCAGCAAAGAGAAAAGACTTGCCGCAAGAACGCACAGCAGGATCAAAGCGGCGGCGTGAAGAAAGTAAGCGTCCGGCAGGATCGTGATGACCGGATCGCACGCCGGGTCAAAGATCCAGTAATCGTTGCGGAACAGGATCTTATGGAACAGTACAAAACAAAAATCCCAGTTCAAAGCGACAAGCGAGCCGACGATCACCACAAGGAACGTCGGAAATGCGGATAAAACGGCAAAGAAGGGAGCGTTTTTCTTTCGGATCTGCCATGCGGTCAGCAGAAGCGTAAGCGGGACCAGGACGAAGGAAGCGTATTCGATATTCAGGAAAATACGTTTCACCTCTTCAAAATGGATCTCACCTTTTTCTGACATTATAAAGTCTGAAAACGTAAGCCTGGATGGACCGGAAATGGAATTATAGTCGATCAGCTCATCGTAATTTCTGCGGATCACTTCCTCTGAATAACCACTCGTGGCAGGAATATCAAGATGATCGATGTCAAAATAATAAAGAGGGCGAAAATGCAGGGTAAACACGATCGCCATGGAAAAAATGCCAAGGGTACAGAGAAAAGCAGCGACCAGATTTTTCCAGGAAAAAACAGATCTTCTGATTTGTGGATTCATAATAGAAACAACTCCTTTATCATACTTCGAACAATCCCGGGCAGTAAATGCTTCGTTTTGTCCCTGATATTACTATAGTTCATTCTGATTTTTGCGTCAATTCACTTTTTTGCCATCTATTGACAAAAGCGAATATATTGGGGTAAAATAACAGATAGTTTTAATTATTTATAAGAATTTAACTTTCAGGAGGAAAAGAAAATGGCAGTGCCTTATAACCATAAAGCCATTGAAAAAAAATGGCGTCAGAAATGGGAAGAAAATCCGGTAAATGTCGATGATGGCAAAAAGCCGAAATATTATTGTCTGGATATGTTTCCGTATCCGTCAGGAAATGGTCTTCACGTAGGTCACTGGAGAGGTTATGTGATCTCCGATGTATGGAGCCGCTACAAAATGATGCAGGGATATTACCTGATCCATCCGATGGGATGGGATGCATTCGGTCTTCCGGCAGAGAACTATGCAATCAAGACCGGTCAGCATCCGGCCATCTCCACCGCAAAGAACATTTCCAACATCAAACGTCAGATCAACGAGATCGCAGCTATTTATGACTGGGATCGTGAAGTCAATACCACGGATCCGGACTTCTACAAATGGACACAGTGGATCTTTGTAAAAATGTTCAAAGAAGGGCTTGCATACGAAAAGGAGTTTCCGATCAACTGGTGTCCTTCCTGTAAGACAGGTCTGGCAAACGAAGAAGTGGTAAACGGCTGCTGCGAGCGATGCGGCACACCGGTCACCAAGAAAAACTTACGTCAGTGGATGCTGCGTATCACAAAGTATGCAGACCGTCTGTTAAATGACCTGGACAAGCTGGAATGGCCGGAAAAAGTAAAGAAAATGCAGACTGAATGGATCGGCAAATCTTACGGTGCAGAAGTAGATTTTCCGGTAGAAGGAAAAGATGAAAAGATCACAGTCTATACGACAAGACCGGATACCCTTCACGGTGCAACTTTCATGGTACTGGCTCCGGAGCACAAACTGGCAGCAGGTCTTGCAACACCGGATCAGAAAGAAGCCGTTGATGCTTATATCTATGCAGCATCCATGAAATCCAACGTGGACCGTATGCAGGATAAGGAAAAAACTGGTGTATTTACCGGAAGCTATGCGACTAATCCGCTGAACGGAGCAAAAGTTCCGATCTGGCTGTCCGACTATGTACTGGCAGATTACGGTACCGGTGCGATCATGTGTGTACCGGCTCATGATGACCGTGACTTTGAGTTCGCTAAAAAATTTGATATCCCGATTATCCAGGTTATCGCAAAAGACGGCAAAGCAATTGAAAACATGACAGAAGCTTACACCGAAGCTTCCGGAACCATGATCAATTCCGGCGACTGGAACGGTATGGAATCCGCAGTCCTGAAAAAGGAAGCTCCGCATATCATCGAGAAGATGGGTATCGGACGCAAGACCGTAAACTACAAACTGCGTGACTGGGTATTCTCCCGTCAGCGTTACTGGGGCGAGCCGATTCCGATCATACACTGCCCGAAATGTGGAAATGTTCCGGTTCCGGAAGAAGAGCTTCCGCTGCGTCTTCCGGATGTAGAATCCTATGAACCGACCGGTACCGGCGAATCACCGCTGGCTGCGATCGAAGACTGGGTAAACTGCAAGTGTCCGAAATGTGGTGCTGATGCAAAACGTGAGACAAATACCATGCCGCAGTGGGCAGGTTCTTCCTGGTATTTCCTGCGTTATGTAGATTCACATAACGATAAAGAACTGGTATCCAAAGAAAAAGCAGACAAGTACCTTCCGGTAGATATGTACATCGGCGGTGTAGAACATGCTGTACTGCATCTTCTTTATTCCCGTTTCTATACCAAATTCCTGTACGATATCGGAGTGGTCGATTTTGATGAACCGTTCCACAAACTGTTCAACCAGGGTATGATCACCGGTAAGAACGGTATCAAAATGAGTAAATCCAAAGGAAACGTCATTTCCCCGGATGATCTGGTACGCGATTACGGATGTGATTCTCTGAGAATGTACGAACTGTTTGTAGGTCCGCCGGAACTGGATGCAGAGTGGGATGACCGTGGTATCGAAGGTGTATACCGTTTCCTGTCCCGTTTCTGGAACCTGGTCATGGACAATAAAGACAAAAATATCAAAGCAAGCAAAGAAATGATCAAAGCACGCCATAAGATGATCCACATGATCACAACCCGTCTGGAGGGCTTCAGCCTGAATACGGTTATTTCCGGTTTCATGGAGTGCAACAACAACCTGATCGCGATCGCCAAGAAAGAAGGCGGCATGGATAAAGAGACTCTGGAAGCAGCCGTTCTGCTTCTGGCACCATTTGCACCGCATATGGGAGAAGAGCTCTGGGAGGAACTGGGTCATACGGATTCTGTATTCCACCACGAATGGCCGGCTCATGATGAAGAAGCAATGAAAGATGACGAAGTCGAAATTCCGGTGCAGGTAAATGGAAAGACAAAAGCAGTCATCTCCATTCCGGTTGACATCAGCAAAGAAGATGCGATCGCAAAAGCAAAAGAAGTTCTCGGTGACAAACTTTCCGGAAACATTATCAAAGAGATCTATGTTCCGAAGAAGATTGTAAACATCGTAGCAAAATAAAACATTTGCACAGCTGTTTTTACAGCATAGATTTTGGATATGAAAAATAAAAAGAAACATTTTATAACAGCCATTCTGGCAACGTTGTTTCTGATACTGGTTTTATACCTGATTTTTCATGATTCCTTAGGTGAAATCAAAACCCAGCTTTTCCAGGCAGACAAAAAAGCTCTGTTGATCCTTGTGATCTTCGGCAATCTTTATGTACTGCTGGATGGCTGGGTACTTCATTATATGATTGTGAAAAACCTTGAAAAATGTACCTTTTGGCAGGCCATCCGCCTGGCATATATGGTGGTGTTTTTTAATGTTACGACCTTTGCGGCGGGGACGAAACCGGCCCAGATCTATGATCTGTATCAGGAAAGCCAGATCAAACCAGGGAAATCATTTGGAATCCTGACGATGGAGTATGTATCACATAAGCTGACGATTGTACTCTATGCAGCAGTGATGCTTTGTTTTTTTCATACGGTTCTTTTTCAGGTTTCGGGATTGGAGAAAAATTATCTGCTGACAGGATTCGGGGTCAGCTTTGCTATACTGCTCTTTCTGACCATGTTCTGCATCAATCAGAAGTTTGCACCGTGGCTGCTTCGCTGCAGCGATCATATCAAAAAAGAAAAAATCAAAGAAAAGGCAAAAGCCGGAATTGCACAGATGGAAGATTTTTCCAGAGTCGGGAGTGTGGTAATCAAAGATAAACAGCAGTGGATAGGACTGATTTTTCGAAATGCAGTAAAAATGACCTGTCTGTATGCACTTCCTGCGGTTGCCATCTTTGCAGTTACCGGAGAAAGGCTGCCACTTTCTGTTCTGGAATGTCTGGCTTTTTCATCCGTCATGCAGCTGCTGATCGGAGTGATCCCAAGTTCCGGCGGCACAGGTTCGACGGAACTGGTCTTTCTGATGCTGTTTGGCTCTATGACAGAAAAGTCCGTCTGCGGTGCAGCAATGATCCTGTATCGCATGGCAACGTATTATCTGCCGTTTCTGATCAGTATTCCGTTACTGTTTTTTGGAAAAAGAAGCACCGAGGCATAGTAGTTATGCAGCAGTGCTTCTTTTTTTGCGTTATTTTTCTTTTACCTGTCGGATACCGCTGATATCAGAATCGATCACCATGGAATAATTGGTGTGATAGATCACAAACCCCGGTTTTCCGCCGTTTACTTTTTTCACCTGTTTTTTCTCAACATAGTCAACCTCCACCTTGTCTGCACCGCGGTGGCTGGAATACCAGGCAGCCAGCCTTGCGGCTTCTTCAAAGGTACGGTCCGGCGGCAGCCCCTGACCTGCTTTCACAATGACATGCGATCCCGGGGCACCTTTTGCATGGAACCACCAGTCATTTCCGGTGGCAAATTTAAAGGTCAGTTCTTCGTTCTGATAATTATTTTTTCCGACATAGATATCATAACCATCCGAAGAAAGATAGTGGAACGGTTTTGATGTGATCTTCACACGCTTTCCGGTGTATTTCCGGCGGATGTAGCCGTACTGTGTCAGTTCTTCTTTGACCTGTACCAGATCTTCTTCATTCAGGGCAATATCAAGAGCTGTGGAAATGGATTCCAGATGCTGGATCTCTTCTTTTGTCTCTTTGATCAGATGTTCCAGTGCCTCGTAGGTACGTTTCAGTTTTCCGTAACGGTCGAAATATTTTTTGGCGTTTTCCTGTGCAGTCAGTGTCGGATCGAGCGGTATTTTTACCGTTTCACCGGTGTAATAGTTCACTGCGGAAAGTTCCCTGCTTCCAGGTACTGCTTCATATCCATACGTGTTTAAAAGTTCTCCGTAAATGCGGAATTTATCGCGTTTTTCCGTGTCCTTTAACTGTTTTTTCTGAAGATCGTATTTTTTACGGCTGCGATCAAGTGCCGTTTGGACGATACGGCGAAGATCGGAAGATTTCTGGCGGATGCGTGTGATCGTATTCTTTTCCGCATAATACCTTTCCAGGACTTCTGACATCGTATCGTAAGTTTCCGTGTGCATGTCCTTATACTGGGTAAGCAAAAAGGCTGCATATTCCAGCGGAACTTTTCCGTCATAGACAATATTCGGCGTAAAAGCATGGGTTTCAAGATCCTCCATCATCCGTTTCAGGGTATGGAAAAGGTGAATCTGCTCGATCTCCTGAAAAGAATTTGCACTCTGATCCGACTCCAGGTTGCTGCGGTGGCAGAGTTCTTCGGCAATCAGCGGACTGATACCGGTCAGAGTTGTATAGATCGCCTTTGAGAGCGGCATCGGCTTCTGGCAGACACTGCTGAAAAATTCTTCTTCTGTGATCGTCTGTGGATCGTACTTATGTTGCGTTTCCGGGATAAAATACATCCGCCCCGGAAGGACTTCACGCACGGAGCTGACCTGTGCGGAGACATGTTTGATGGAGTCCAGGATCATGCCGTCCTCCTGGCAGAAAATAATATTGCTGTGCTTGCCCATCAGCTCGATAATCAGAAGCTTGCGGCAGATATCACCCAGTTCATTTAAATGCTCAATCTCCATATTTAAGATACGTTCCATGCCAGGCTGCCAGATCCTGAGGATGCGTCCGCTTCCGATATGCTTACGCAGCAGCATACAGAAATTCGGGGCAGTCATAGGACCGGTCTTGTTCTGATCTGTCAGATAGACCAGCGGAAGGCTCGCACTGGCAGAAACAAGAAGACGGTATTGTTTACGGTTATTTTTTATAGTAAGCATCAGCTCATCTTTTTCCGGCTGTGCGATTTTGTTGATTTTTCCGCCTGCAAGAGCATGATTCAGTTCCCATGCCATGCAGGAGATGACGGTTCCGTCAAGTGCCATATCAATTTCCTCACTTTCTGAATATTAAGACGTTTGAGTCAAAAGATGCCGTACGGATCCTAAAGCCATAAACCGCTCCTGTGCAAGCACATTGATGTTTCTGACTTTTGATCCCGACATTTTTTACTATCATAACATTTTATCGGGAGAAGAACAATATTTCTTTGGAAAAGCTTGCTATACCATGACAGCATATGTTAAAATCAGACAAATCCTTTGTGCTTTTGAAGAGGGAAAAGTGACAAAGAAAACAAAAACAGGAGGATATTTTTATATGAAAAAGAAAAAGTGGGAACTGGCTGCCATGACAGCTGTAACAGCTTTTCTGATGCTTGGAACAAAAGCAGAAGCGATGGATGATGCCTATCGTATGCCTCAGCTTTCCGGTGTCACAAAAACCTGGGTTTATCAGGGAGAAACTTCTGATCAGAACTGGGAGCGTATGCTTGCGGATGACCAGGAGGACGGCGATCTTACGTCCGTGATCAAAAGCAGCGGAAGTGTCAATACGTCCAAAACAGGAACTTATGTGCTCTCCCGAAGTGTAACCGATTCGGATCAGCATACTGCTGCACTCGATACGCAGGTTACGGTGCTGGATAGAAATGCATCTGAAGAAGAGAAAAGCATTCAGCGTATTTTGTATACACTTCCGGATGCATCACATCTGACCGGCATCAGTTTCAACCGTGGCTATTACCATGACCGGCAGAATCTCGGACTGTGGATGCCGCATGGAAGCAGTCTTCAGATCCGTATCGTCAATGCAGAGGAATTTCAGCAGGATCTTACCGTTCAGTTTAAAAACGATGATTCGCAGACAGAGTCTTCCGCGACCATTCCAAAAGATGGCAGCTGGGTGACTTTATCCAATACGTTCACCGGTGATAATGGAGAAGAAAGTGCCGACAGCGTGCCGTTTATCACAACACCGAAAAATACGGCCGTTCAGCCGGTTATCGAATACCGATGGACCGACGATCTGAAAGAAATCCCATATTATCGCTACGGAGATTCCCAGCAGGCATTTTTTGATTCCTGGGAGGAAAGTCAGGCACCGTTTGCGATCATAGAGGGAAGTGCCGCAACGTTCCTTGTTCCGATCTGTGATAAGAATAACATTCTGAACTCTTCCTATGGCAACAAAAAAGAAGTTTACCGTTTTAAAACACTGGATGAGATGCTGGACTGGTATGCATCCTTTGTAAAACAGTACGATGCTTATTCCGGTCTTGACTATTATGCAAAAGATCCATGGAATCAGGATATCCGTGCAAAATTTTTCATCAAAGCAAATGCCCATGGGGCAGGGCAGGCTTATTATACAACCGACCACAGTGCTTATAATGGAAAAAGTCTTGAGACATACCTGGTGCGGGACTGGCTTTCTCTTCATGAATTTGGTCATGGATACGAGGGTGCGATCGCTTCTCAGGAAAATCCTTTTGTGGAAACAACCAACAATATTCTGGGCTATTATTTTGAGCCGACTTATCGCCCGGCTGAGGATTTTGGCTGGCTGCTCGGTGATTTTTCCGGCACAAAAAGTGAACGTTATGCACAGCTTGGAAACCGCATGAAAGAAAGCCTTGCTTCCAGCAATACGTTTGCCGATATTGTATCCGATCCATGGCATTACAACGTAAGCCTTTATATGTTTACCAACCTCATGGACAAACTCGGTCCGCAGCAGGCTGTTTCCGCAATGCATTCTCATTACCGGGAAGTTTATTATAAAACCGGCAAAAAAATGGGATCATCCGACGCCCTTGCGGAAAGTCTGGACAGCCTGGATTATAACGTGCTTCCTTACTTTGCATCCTGGCATATCCTCCCGTCAGGAAGGATTGCCGATCAGGTCTATGCGATGGACAAGCCGATGATCTATTATCTCAAGGAACTGATCCCGGACGATGCTGCGTGTGAGAAAACAAGGGCAGCACTTGGACTGGACGGCATCTACAGTCTGGTAAGCACCGATGACCTGGCAGATACCGGATATACCAGCAAAGTCCGTTTGAATATTCAGATCGATGATCTGACACAGATCAAAGGCAAAACGATCCGGATCAAAAACGGCAGCAAGATTGTAAAAGAAGTGACTGTTTCTTCAGGTGAAATACAGCTGGAACTTCCGGTCGGTATCTATGAGCTTGAGATGCCGCTGCCAAAGACAACTGCTTATCAGTACGATAACGAATATTTGATCGCATCCGCCGGAAACGTATCAAAAACAGTCTCCTATACCAGACAAACCGGAAATCCGCTGGCAGACGATATGCAGATCAAGATGCTTGGCCTTGGGGATGCATCCGTAGCATCCGTCAAGATTGATACAAACATGCAAAAACTGACCTGGACGGTAAATAGTACCACACCGCATTTTTATCTTGATGGTACTTACATCAGCATCCGGGTACTTGATCCGGATGGAAATGAGCTTTTGAACCAGGCTTTGCAGGCGAATGAAAAAGCAGATGGCGGAAACTTTGAGGTCGATTTTAAAACAGGTTCCACGCTGATTCTCTATCACCGAGAGGCAAGAGGAAGACAGCGTTTTGTAAGTTCCTACACCGGCGAGTCTTTAGAAGAATATCAGCTTGCAGCAGCTGAGCAGACTGCCACTTACCGTATGACAGACAAAGGCCTGATGCAGGACGACTGGAGCAAAGAAAAACAGATGCAGGTTTATCTGCATAGTTTAGAACAGTATTCTGCCTTTCTGATGAGCCATATCACAAAGGCTGAGATCGCCGATTCAGAAAAATATCATAATGAAAAGACAACACTTTTGCTTGCATATGAAAAACTGGATCAGGCAGCAGCAGACAATTATCGGAACAGCTACGGTATTCTGATCGGGCAGAAACCGGAAGTGTCTTATGGTTACACACAGATCGCACCGGAGCATTTAAAAGGAAGTGCTGACAGTGAACATCCGGGAGAAGAGGCTTCTCTGGCCGTTGACGGAAAAAAAGACACTATATGGCACAGCAATTATGGAAACGGCACAAAAGCAGATATTGCCGGCAATAAAAACAATACCTACACCATTCTTCTGGATCAAAAGACGGATATCGGAAAACTGACTTACCTTCCAAGACAGATCGGAAATAATAACGGAATTATTTTGAAATATGAACTTTCCTACAGTCAGACAGACGATGGTGATGATTTCCAGATCATCCCTCTGACAGACAATACCTGGGCAAATAACCGGTCAGAAAAAAGTGTTTCTCTGGATCTTACAAATGTAAGAAGAATCCGCATCCGTGCACTTTCCACGGCCGGAACCCCTGCAGATACCTATATTTCCGCAGCTCAGTTTTCTCTTTATGAAAAATACAGTATCTACGACAAACATACCTATCTCAGTGATCTTTATCAGACGCCTGATGAAAATGGAAATACGATAAAAGAAAACGCAAATGCCGACGGGACAACGATCACACTGAAAACAAACGAAAAAGAACGAACCTTTGAAAAAGGAATCGGCATGAGATCCGGTGATACTGCCGTCTGGGATATCTCAGGGCTGAACAGCGATGCACTCTCCTTATGGATCGGTATGAATAAAAAAGGAACTTCTGATGCATCGGTACAGATTTACGGCGACGGGACATTGCTTTACACTTCTGTTCCATTTAATGGAAGTGACAATGCCATTTCCGTTTATCTGGATATCACCGGCGTAAAGATTTTAAAATTCTGTGCAGACGGCAAAAACGGATCAGAACAGATCGCTCTTGCAGATGTCATGCTTGAAAATCAGAAAGACAAAGAAACCCTGAATTTAAAAGTCGGGGATCAGGCAGTGTTTCTTCGAAACACTTCCCTTACACCGGAAGACCGCGGAAAAGCAACGTTTGTCAGCAGTGATCCTTCCGTGGCAACGGTAAATGAAAGGGGTGTTGTGACCGCACACAGTGCCGGAAGTGCAACGATCCAGGTAAAATTTGGCAGCAATGAGACCGTTGTATGCAAAGTAACTGTAACAGAAAAGCCAAAGAGAAAAGAACCGGAAACACCGGATACGGAAAACAGGATACCTTCTGTATCTGACAGACCGGAAACATCGGAAAGCGGCAACACCAGACCATCGCAAAAGATTCCTTCTGTTGGCAGTGTGAAAAAATTAAATGGTGTCCACTATACTGTTACAAAAACTTCCGCAAAAGGCGGAACGGCGGAAGTAACGAAAATAACCGGCAAAAAACGCAAGATTACCATTGCATCAGAAGTAAAGATCAACGGATTTTCTTTCAAAGTTACTTCCGTCCGGAAAAATGCCGCTAAAAACAACAAAAAGATCAGCACTCTGACTATCGGAAAAAATATCATTTCCATCGGTGCAAACAGTTTTTCCGGATGCAAAAATTTAAAGAATATTACATTTAAAGGAACAAAATCCATAAAAATCAAAGCAAAAGCACTGGCAGGTACTTCCAGAAAGATAAAGATAACCGTACCAAAAAAAATTTCTGCAAGGACATTGAAAAAACTGAAAAAGAATCTGCAAAAAGCCGGGATCAGCAAAAAAGCTGTTTATCAAAAGAAATGATCCGTATAGTATAAAAAGAAAAAGAAATACGGTCAAAGCTTGACGGAAAAGTCAAAAATATGCTATGCTTATCCAAGAATAGTTTGTGCATATTAAACAAAAACCGTTTTGAATTATGCAAAACTATTTTTCTGGTATTGTCTATTTTCTAAAGAAGGGAGAATGAAAATGAAAACAAGACATAAAATCATGAGTTTCTTGCTTTCAGGTGCTATGGTATTCAGCCTGTTGCCGGCATCGGCAATTGGTACAGTAAAGGCAGCTTCTGTGAATTATGCACTGACTGCAACAGCAACCGCATCTGGAAGTGAAACATCGGCATTTGGTCCGGAAAAGGCAAAAGACGGAGATACAACAACAAAAACTTCCCGCTGGGCAAGTGAAGAACGTGATGCAAGTGAGAGCAATCCACACTGGCTGGCCATGGATCTTGGTGAAGTCAAGACTGTAAACAGTGTTATCATCACCTGGGAGAGACGAAATCCAACCAATTATGCAATCGAAACTTCCGAAGACGGAAGCACATGGAAAGCGGTAAAAACTTTTACTTCTGCTCCTGCGGAAAAAAAGCAGATCATCAATCTGGATAATCCGGTGCAGACCAGATATATCCGTGTCCGCATCAATACGTTTAACCCAACCGCAGAAGGCATTACCTGGAAAACAGTTTCCATCTATGAATTTGAAGTTTATGGGGAAAAACAGAGCAGCGGAAGTGAAGTCTGGGATGCTCTGAACAATCTGACTGTAAAAGCAGGAGACAAAAAGTTGAATCTTCCGACCGTAGAGGGTGGAAAAGTAGAAGCCTATGCAGACTATGAACAGATCATCGACACAGACGGAACCATTTATCAGCCTCTGGAAGATAAGACCGTTTCTGTTGAATTTAAAGTTACCGATCAGAACAACAAGGTAACAAAAAAAGAGATTGCAATTACCGTTCCTGGAACGCATACAGCGACCGCAGATGAGAATGCAAAACCTGCCGTTCTTCCGGAACTGGCAGAGTGGGCAGGTGCTACCGGCAATTTCACCATCTCGAAAAACTCACGCATCGTGATCAATGCTGCTGACAAAGATACACTTTCTTCCATGGCAGAAGCATTTGCAGCAGATTATAAAGACATTGTCGGAAACGATATTTCCGTTGTATATGGAAGTGAAAGCGATGTGAAAGCAGGAGATTTTTATTTTGCATTGACAGCAAAAGGAAAAGGCCTGAAAGACGAAGGTTATCTCTCACAGATCGGAGATTCCATCAAAACAGAATCCGAGACTGCAACAGGTGCTTACTGGGCAACCAGAACCTTCCTGCAGATTCTGAAGCAGAACAAAACAACGATCCCGAAAGGAACAACCAGAGACTATCCAAAATACAAAGTCAGAGGTGTGATCCTGGATGTCGGACGAAAAGCAACCGAACTTCAGACCGTAAAAGATGTTGCGGCAACAATGTCCTGGTACAAGATGAATGACTTACAGGTACATCTGAATGATAACCTGATCTTCCTTGAGGACTACTGGGATACCAATGCGGAGACTACGATGCAGAACAGCTTTACAAAGGCCTACGCTGCTTTCCGTCTGGAATCTTCTGTAAAAAATGATGAAGGTAAAACTGCGACAGCAACCGATCTGTATTATACAAAAGATCAGTTCCGCAGCCTGATCAAAGATTCCAGAACGATCGGTGTCAATATCGTTCCGGAAATCGATGTACCGGCACACGCACTGGCATTTACAAAAACATTCCAGAACTGTGCTTTAAAGAAAATGAATTCCAGCAATTGGAAACGTCCACTGACAGATCATCTGGATCTTTCCAAACCGGAATCCACGCAGCTGGCAAAAAATATCTTCTCCGATTATATTGATGGAGAAAATCCTGTTTTCGATGAACAGACAACCGTACATATCGGTGCGGATGAGTACGAAGACGATGCAACCCTGTACCGCAATTTTGTAAATGAAATGGATGATTATATGAAGTCCAAAAACCGAAAAATGCGTATGTGGGGCGGTCTTACCAGAATCAAGTCTGATACAGAAGTCCGCGGCGATGGTGTGGAGATCAATGTATGGAGCAAAGACTGGGCAGATCCTACGGAAATGTACAATCTTGGCTTTGAACTGATCAACTCTCTGGACTCCAATGTATATATCGTTCCGGCAGCAGGATACTATGCAGATTATCTGAATGCTGCAAGCCTCTATGCAAACTGGAAACCGAATGTATTTAAAAGCGGTAATTTAAATACAACGATTCCGGCCGGTGATCCGCAGATGATCGGTGGTGCTTACGCACTGTGGAATGACTCCATCGATACCAGAGGAAACGGTGTCACAGACTATGATGTCTTTGACCGTATCTACCAGCCGATGTCTGCACTGAGTGAAAAACTCTGGGGCGAAGGCACAAAGACCTACAGCGAAGTGAAGACAACCACTGCAAAAGTTTCCACTGCTCCGAACACCAATCCGTATCATGAAATTGAGAGTGCGGGAAATACTTACGCAGAATACAATTTTGACAAAGAAGACGGAAGTGATGCTTCCAAGAACAAATACAATGCAGTGTCTGCTGAACATGCAACTTACACAGAAGGAAAAGTCGGCAAAGCCCTGTCTATGGAAAGTAATACCTATATTGAGACGCCGCTTGACAAAGCTCCGGCAGGAACCAGCCTTTCCTTCTGGGTGAAAAAGGCAGCAGGAGGATCCTCTGATGAACAGGTTCTGTTTGAAGGTTCTTCCACACTTGGTGATTACACGATCAAAGCTGTGCAGAAGAACACCGGAAAAGTCGGATATTCCAGAGAGGGATATGATTATTCCTTTGACTATACTCTTCCGGAAGATGAATGGGTACATCTGACGATCAAAGGTTACAAAGACCGTGCAGAACTGTATGTAAATGATTCTGACACTGCAATCCCGGCTGTTATGGATACTGCAACAAAGCTTGGTACACAGTACCGTCTTGCAACATTAAACATCCCGATCAAATACATCGGAAGCACGACAGGAAACAGTTTCAATGGTCTGATTGATGAAATCGAACTGACAAACGATCAAGATGACAGCATCATCCCTACAACGGATTTCAGCTTCACCTGTGATAACGAGCAGAATCCGGCACAGGGCAGCGACGGTCCGATCTCCAATGCATTTGACGGAGATATTACTACCTTATGGCACAGCCAGTACTCACCATCCATAAAAGCACTTCCGGCAACCTTTACCGTAGATATGGGCAAAGAATATAAAATCAATAAACTGACTTATGTTCCAAGACAGTCCGGCGGTAAAAACGGATACATCACAAGTTATGATCTGTATGTCAAGAAAGCAGAAAGTGATGACTGGACACCGGTTGTAACAAATGGTGTATGGGCATCTGATACAAAAGAAAAGACAGTGAAATTCAACACTGCTGATGCAAGATACATCAAGTTTGTTGCAAAAGAGGGAAGCAATGGTTTTGCTACTGCAAGTGAGTTCCATATCCATCAGGTTCTGAATGAAGAAGAACAGGAAGTAACAAAAGCTCAGGAAGCACTGAATGAAGCGGTAAATGACAGCAGCATAAAAGGTATTTATGAAGCAGGAAATGCAGATGGAACGTATACAAGTGCAAGCTGGACAGCGTTCAAGGAAGCATACGAAGCAGCAAAAGCACCATCCGATGGAGCAACTGTGGAAGAACTGAAAACACTGCTGACAAATCTTAAGAGTGCAAAAGCAGGTCTGAAAAATGCAGCCGTAGAATCAGCAAAAGAAACACTGAAAGCGGAAGTAGATAAAGCAGAGAATAAGAATATCTATGAAGCTGGTAATGCAGACGGAACGTATACAAGTGCAAGCTGGGCAGCGTTCAAAGAAGCATACGAAGCAGCAAAAGCACCGTCTGAAGGAGCAACTGCGGAAGAACTGAAGACACTGCTGACAAATCTTAAGAGTGCAAAAGCAGGTCTGAAAAAAGCAGAAAGCGAAACAAACCCGGCTGAGAAACCGACTGAGAAACCAACCGAGAAACCAACCGAGACACAGCCTGTCGAAGAAACCGAAGCACCACAGAAAGCAAATAAGACCGTCAGAAAGAATGTGACTTACCGTGTTCTGGATGCTAAGAAAAAAACAGCCGTTGTTGTTGGTGTTGGAGGTAAAAAAGGGAAAAACGTTACTTCTGTATCCATCGCAAAAACAGTGAAGATCAATGGCGTTACCTATAAAGTAACCAAGATTGGCAAAAACGCATTCAAAGGCTGCAAGTATCTGAAGAAAATTACAATCGGAAGTAATGTGAAGAAGATTGAAAAAGGTGCATTTGCAAACTGCCGAAAACTTGCAAGTATCAATATGAAAAAGGCAAATGGAATCACATCCATCGGAAGCAAGGCCTTCAGCAAGATCAATTCAAAAGCAAAAGTGAGCGTACCTTCCAAAAAACTTTCCAAATATACAAGAATGCTGAAAAAAGCTGGACTTCCAAAGAAAGCGGTTATTAAAAAATAGAAATATGCTTTAAAAGCATATCTTCCGGAAAAAGAGACGGAGAGAACAAAATCTGTTTTCTCCGTCTTATTTTTCTTTGTTTTTCGGTTGACGCTTCCGACGCTTTCGACTATAATAAAAATAGTATGGCTTTCTATGCCGCAATTTTGAAAGAAAAGAGCGAATATAATTATGATAAAAAGTATGACAGGCTTTGGAAGATATGAAAATCACCAGGGCGACCGCAAGTTTACGGTTGAGATGAAGTCCGTCAACCACCGCTATTTTGATTCCAACATCAAAATGCCGAAAAAACTCAGTATTTTTGAATCTGCTATTCGAAATCTTCTCAAAGAATATATACAGCGTGGAAAAGTTGATATTTTTATTACTTATGAGGATTTCACAGAAACCAATGTCTCTTTGAAATATAACGAGAACATTGCAGCAGAGTATGTAAAATATTATCAGCAGCTTTCGGAAAAATTTGATCTGCCAAATGATATCCGTGCCTCCGTGATCGGACGCAGTCCGGAAGTTTTCACAATGGAAGAGCAGCCGGTAGATGAACAGGAGATCTGGGCAGTCCTTGAAACAGCACTTCGTGGGGCATGCGAGCAGTTTGTAGAATCCCGCATCCGGGAAGGGGAAAATCTGAAGCTGGATCTGATTGAAAAACTGGACGGTATGCTTACCGATGTGGCAGCGATTGAAAAACGTTCCCCGGAAATTCTTCAGGCATATCGCACCAAACTGACTGAAAAAGTAAAAGAACTGCTTAGTGACACACAGCTCGAGGAGAGCCGTATCGCAACAGAAGTGATTCTTTATGCAGACAAAATCTGCACGGATGAAGAAACGGTTCGTCTGCACAGCCATATCGAGAGCATGAAACAGACACTGCAAACCGGCGGAAGCATCGGCAGAAAACTGGACTTTATAGCCCAGGAAATGAACCGGGAGGCAAATACTATTTTGTCCAAGGCAAACGACCTGGAAACTTCCAATCTTGCGATCAATCTGAAAACAGAGATTGAAAAAGTAAGAGAGCAGATCCAGAATATAGAATAGGGGGGATACGATTGTCAGGATTGATCAATATCGGGTTTGGCAATGCAGTCAATACCGCCAAAGTCGTGGCAGTCATCAACCCGGATGCAGCACCGGTCAAACGTCTGGTGTCCCATGCAAGAGAAGAGGGACGCATCATTGATGCCACACAGGGAAGACGTACCAAGGCTGTGATCATCACGCAGGAAGACCATATCATTCTGTCGGCACTGCAGCCGGACACGATCGCAAAACGTTTTTCACAAAAAGATGCATTTCAGGAACGAGAGGATCAAGGAGGCAGTTTATGAATAAAAAAGGCATTCTGATTATTTTATCCGGATTTTCCGGAGTAGGAAAAGGAACCGTTGTCAGACGTCTTCTTTCCGATTACGATAATTACGCACTTTCCATTTCCGCAACAACACGAAAACCACGTGAAGGAGAAGAAGATGGGGTGTCGTATTTTTTCAAGAGCAAAGAAGAGTTTGAACAGATGATAAAAGAAGACTCTTTTATCGAACATGCCAGATATGTTGAAAATTACTATGGTACGCCAAAAGCATATGTACAGGAACAGTTAGATGCCGGAAAAGATGTGATTCTGGAGATTGAGATCCAGGGGGCTTTAAAAGTAAAAGAAAAATACCCGGATGCTCTGATGCTGTTTCTGGTTCCGCCGGATGCACAGACTTTAAAAGAACGTCTGGTTGGCCGTGGCACGGAAACAGCCGATGTCATCCATGACCGTCTGGAACGTGCAGCACAGGAAGCCCAGGAAATGGGCTCTTATGAATACATTATTGTAAATGATGATCTGGATACCTGTGTGAAACAGGTGCACGAATTGATACAGAGTGCACACTGTAAGAAATCCCACAATACAGCATTTATCAAAGAACTGCAGCAGGATATGAACTGCTTTTTGAAAGGAGAATGATTTTATGTTACATCCATCTTACACAGACTTAATGAAAGTTGCAAACAGTGAGGTAAATGAAGGCGAAACACCTGTCGTAAACAGCCGCTATTCTATCGTAATGGCAACGGCAAAACGTGCCAGAGAACTGATCGACGGTGCACCGGCACTGGTATATAGCGACGGCAAAAAACCGCTGTCCATCGCAGTAGAAGAATTAGATAAAGGAAAGATCAAAATCCTGGCTGAAGATGAGAGCGGTGAAGATGAAGAATAAGAAAATTTTATTTATCTCTCTTGGCTGTGACAAAAACCTGGTTGATTCGGAAGTGATGCTTGGCATCCTCGCTGACCGCGGCTTTGAGATGACGGACACGGAAGACGATGCGGATATTATCATCATCAACACCTGCTGTTTTATCAATGATGCTAAAGAAGAAAGCATCAACACGATCCTGGAAATGGCAGAATATAAAAAGACCGGTCCGTGCAAGGCTCTGATTGTAACGGGCTGTCTGGCACAGCGTTATAAACAGGAGATTGTCGATGAAATACCGGAAGTCGATGCGGTGATCGGTACTTCCAAGTACGATGAGATTTTTGATGCAGTAGATCAGGCTTTAAAAGGTTCTCATTTTCTGGATGTAGATGATCTTGACCGGCTTCCGTCCGTACCCGGCAAGCGTATTCTGACAACAGGTGGGCATTATGCACATCTGAAGATTGCAGAGGGATGTGACAAGCACTGTACCTACTGTATCATCCCGAAGATTCGCGGCAATTACCGCAGCGTCCCGATGGAGCAGTTACTTGCAGAAGCCGCTTCGCTTGCCGAGCAGGGCGTAAAGGAACTGATACTGGTTGCACAGGAGACAACGCTGTACGGCATGGATCTGTACGGTAAAAAGTCACTGCATATCCTTCTCCAGGAACTTGCAAAGATCAAAGGGATCCGCTGGATCCGTATCCTGTACTGCTATCCGGAAGAGATATATCCGGAACTGATCGAGACGATCAAGAATGAGAAAAAAGTCTGTCACTATCTGGACATGCCGATCCAGCATGCCAGCGATGCCATTCTCAAACGCATGGGAAGACGCACGACAAAAGCACAGTTAAAAGAAACCGTTTCCCTTCTTCGAAAAGAGATTCCGGATATTGTTCTGCGAACCACGCTGATCGCCGGCTTCCCGGGAGAGACACAGGAGCAGCATGAAGAACTGATGGAATTTGTCGATGAGATGGAGTTCGAACGCCTTGGCGTCTTCGCTTATTCACCGGAAGAAAACACACCGGCAGCCTCTATGCCGGATCAGATTCCGGAAGAAGTAAAAGAAGAGCGAAGAGATGCCATCCTGGAACTTCAGCAGGAGATCGCTTTTGATAAAGCAGCCGATATGGTCGGACGTACCTTATATGCCATGATCGAAGGCAAAGTAGCGGATGAGCCTGCCTATGTCGCAAGAACCTATGCCGATTCCCCGGATATTGACGGTTATGTCTTTGTCAACACAGGCGAGATGCTGATGTCCGGCGATTTTGTAAAAGTAAAGATCACAGGTTCCGCAGAATACGATCTGATCGGAGAACTTGTGTAAAAATAATCGAACATTGGGTGTAACTCTGGTAACACAGGGCTGCACCTTTTTTTGTGCATTTTTGCTGCGATAAAAAATATCTATATGTTCGGTATTTATTGTAAATGGATTGATTGTCATTACACCGGATTTTGATAATTTTACTACAAAGCTCATCGCAGCAGATAAATATCAAAATATATGACAGAAATACCAATTTTGGAGGGAGTTAAAAACAGGGAATATTATGGAAGATCAGCAACGACTATTGAAAACAAATGCAAGATAGAGTATGGAACAGAGCAAGGATTAGCAGCACTGATGTATGGAGAAAAAGGGTTAAGCTCGTTGCCAATACAGGATATTGCAGGGGAGCATATAGATACAGATAATGAGTACATGTATTACTATTCGGTTGAATTTATAAAATAGCACTAATAAAAAGAAGAGGATGTCACGTAATCTGCTTTGATTCGTTGGCATCCTTTTTTGACATTTAGTTTTTATGACATTATAGATTTCATAACCTATTTCTTATCTTTCGGTATTCTCTTGGCGAATATCCTTTCATTTTCAACAAGTCTTCTGATTCAGGCGATTACAGTTGGATTTGTAGATAAATGTGGTGGAGATGCTGCGGCATGGAGAACGGTTGCTATTATCTATGCAATCATTGGTCTGGTCGTAAATACGATTTCAGCACTTTCTGTTAAGGAACTTCCGGAGGAAGAACTTAATGAAGGAGAAGTAAAGAATGATAATGAAAAGTATGGAATGGTACAGGCATTCAAGCTTCTTGTCAAAAACAAATATTACATGATGATTTGTGGAACATATATTTTACAGCAGTTATATGGTGCCATGATTGGAGCTGGCATTTATTACATGACATGGGTACTGAAAAATAAGAATTTGTTTGGACAATTTGCATGGGCAGTAAATATTCCACTGATCATTGCCCTGATTTTCACACCGACATTAGTTGGTAAGTGGAAAGGTATGTATAAACTGAACTTAAGAGGTTACGTCTTAGCAGTCATCGGTAGAGCACTTGTTGTTGTTGCCGGATATATGGGCAGTGTTCCGCTGATGATGGCATTTACAGCTCTTGCAGCCTTAGGTCAGGGACCATGGCAGGGAGATATGAATGCAGTTATCGCATCTTGCTCTGAATACACTTATCTTACGCAGGGAAAGAGAATTGACGGAACGATGTACTCTTGTACTTCTCTTGGTGTAAAAATCGGTGGAGGTATTGGAACCGCTGTTGTTGGATGGATGCTTGAGTTCAGTGGATATGTCGGAACAAATATAACTCAGCCACAGTCTGCACTTGATATGATGCAGTTCATGTATCTTTGGCTTCCGTTAATCTTTGATGTATTGATTATGTTTGTACTTTCAAGAATGAATGTAGAAGATGCAAATAAAAAACTGAAAGCAGAAAAAGGAATTGCTGCAGATGAAGTAACAGATGCATCAGACATAAATTAGAATTGACAGGAGAAAGCGTTGTCTGGTCGTTGCTCGATGAGACAGTGCTTTTTTCTATATATAAAGTGATAGAACTGTATTTTGAAAATAAAAAAGGACCACTTCATTTTTGTGAAATGGCCTTAAGAAAATATTCAGTTTTCACAAAATAGTCCTTTTAGTATTTATACATGGTAAGGATGCTCAAAATATTCAGTGTAGAATACTAAAAGGTTATTCAGATATTTTTTTAGGTTGCTCATTTGCAATTCCTCCTTTCCTTATTTACAAGTTGATTATAAGATAGGTGTAAAAGGATTGCTTGCCAAATCGAAAGAAGATATAGACAAATGTTGCAAAGGGGAGTATTTCATGCAGTTAAAATATGTTAACACAAAAGAGGAGATTATAGCAATAAATAGGAAGTCAAAACATATTGAACCACATCTTCATAATGCACTGGAGATCGTTTGTGTAACAAATGGATCATTAGAACTTGGTGTCGGACAGGAACTATACCATATGGAAAAAGGAGATATAGGCTTTGTATTTCCAGATGTTATTCATCACTATCAGGTACTGATACCCGGTGTAAATAAAGCGACTTATCTGATTGCATCGCCATTTACGATAGCCAAATTTGCAGATATCATGCAATCCATGGCTCCTGAATACCCAATCATCAAAGCGGAAAAGGTTGAACCGGAGGTATATAGGGTTATAAATGCAATTTTAGAGACAGAACAGTCGGATATTACTGTTACACAGGCATATCTTCAAATTGTGTTGGCACGCTGCATAGGAAAATTAAATTTGGTAGAAAAGAGTAATGTGGGGAGCAACGATCTTATTTACCAGACAGTTTCTTATATATCAGCAAATTTTAAGAAGAAGTTTTCTCTGGAAGAGATGGCAAAAGATCTGGGGGTGAGCAAATATGTTTTATCCAGACTCTTTTCCAAAACATTCCATAGAAACTTTAATCAATATCTTAACGATGCAAGGCTGAACTATGCATGCCATCGTTTGGAAAATACGAGTGATTCTATTACAAATATTTGTCTGGATAGTGGATTTGAAAGTCAGAGAACGTTTAACCGAGTATTTAAAGAAAGATATAAAATATCACCAAGTGATTATCGAAGTACTTGTGTGAAAGAGATGTTGTCATAAAAGGTTCTGTTGATCGAAATATTTACTTTGATTTTACAGTGCTATGTATTTGATTTTATGTGTGGATGATATAATGAGCGAAAGTGAGAAAAATGCAAATTTATTTGCATTTGACGAACGGCGATATTATTGAGTGATGAAATCACGATATAATATAAAAATATTTGTAGAAAATAGTGCTTTATTTTATTATGAAAAGAGCAAGGTGTATTTTAAAGAAACAAGAAAGGCAGGGCGCATATGAACATGAGAAAATCCATAATCGATTTTAATGAAAAAAAAGGATTCATCTGTGATATGGATGGTGTGATTTATCATGGCAATCAGATATTGCCAGGTGTTCCAGAATTCATCCAGTGGTTGCATGATGAAAAGAAAGAATATTTGTTTTTGACAAATAATAGTGGATATACACCACGGGAATTAAATCAGAAACTGGCTAGGATGGGACTTGATGTGTCAGAAGAACATTTTTATACCAGTGCATTGGCAACAGCCGCATTTTTAAAAGAACAGGCGGCAGGCTGTTCGGCATTTGTGATAGGAGAAGCCGGCCTGTTAAATGCACTTTATGATGTAGGTATCACAATGAATGATGTAAATCCGGATTATGTTGTTGTGGGAGAGGGACGCTCCTATTCATTGGATACCTTAACGAAAGCAACGAATTTAGTTCTGAAAGGTGCAAAGCTGATCGGAGCAAACTCAGATGTTTCCGGACCGATTGAGAACGGCATTGCTCCTGCTTGTCGTGCATTGATTGCACCTATAGAAATGGCAACAGGAACACAGGCATATTTCTGTGGGAAACCGAATCCACTGATGATGAGAACAGGATTGAATATGCTTGGATGTCATTCAGCAGAAGCTGTAATGGTTGGGGATCGTATGGATACAGATGTGATTTCAGGAATGGAAAGTGGTATGTCTACTGTATTGGTTCTCTCTGGATGTTCAACGAAGGATACACTCAAAACTTATGCTTATCTTCCGACAATGGTGTTGAATGGAGTGGGAGATATCGCCAGTACGGCAAAAGCAAAAGAGGAATAGTGTGATTAGGCAAATACCAGGAGGTAAAGTATATGATGAAACTTGATAATTTTGTAGGAATGATGACAGGACATTTTGATAATAAGGATCAATTTAATAAGATAAAAGTTCTTTCTGACATAATATTCTAATAACGGGGAGGTTCCCCTCCCCATAAAATTTTTTCTTAAAATCTACACAAAAAACTTGACAAACCCATCTACAGATTTATTTTGCTAAAATCAATATACAAATCTTCATAAATCCCTGCTTTGATCGTATCAGCAAAGGTATATTGTCCGGAATCACTGGTATCGAAATTATAGACAATTACAAAGTTTTTTGCCGGATCTACAATCCAGTATTCATGTACCCCGGCAGTCCGATATTTGAACAGCTTGATAAAATAGTCCATTCGCCTGCTGCCCGGTGAAACAATTTCAATGATCCAGTCCGGAGCACCATCGCAGCCTTTATCTGTGAGCTTACTGGTGTCGCAGATAACACTGGTATCATGATTCTGCTTCGGAAGTGCTTTCACTTTCCGATGTTGTTTCGGCTGTCTCGGAATCTGCCGTTGTTTCCGCTTCATCGGTTAAGGTATAAAGAATATACAGATTCTCTGCCTTCTTTGGAATATCTCTTGCTTCCACGGTTCCGTCCTGAATACTCTGGATCAGTTCTTTTGAAACATCAAACGTAACGGCTTTTACTTCTTCGCCGCCGCTGTTTTCTGCAACGCCTTCGTAATGGATTACATCGTACTTGTCCGGATTGTTTTTCACAAACTGGAGGATGTTGTAGTAGTTCTGCTCTACGGTCTGGTCTTTGGTACGTTTTGCCTGGATCTTGACTTTCAGCGTGCACACCTGTTTTCCGTTTTCGGTTGTCTCATCCTGACTTAAAACTTTGCCGTAAGTAACTGGTGCATCTGCAGAGTTACGCTTCAGGGAGCTTACAACACCACCCTGGTCAATCCAGCCCATGTCGGTACCAATGATGCTGATCGCACAGATGATAAATGCAGCAACTGCAAAGAAAATAACACCTTTCCGGTTAAAATCAAACCGCATCCGGATCTTATTCTTTTTCTTTTTTTCTTTATACATTTTCTGTTCATAAGGTTTCTTTTTCATAGCATTACCTTTTGTCGAAATCGACGATCCTTTCTTAATTAATGTCCCTTGACAAAATATGATGCCAGGGTCAAAAGCCTGAAACCACGATGTGCTTGCACAGGAGTGGTTTTATGGCTTAATGACCCGCCCC
>NZ_JAJEQE010000049.1 GCF_020687205.1 Hominisplanchenecus faecis | reverse complement strand
CCGTTCATAGTTGCAGATATTCCAGAGTTTGGAAGCTGCATAACACATATGCCCTATGATATTGGAATATTCCGGCCGGATTTTTACAGATGTTCTGTGTGACAGCAGCATCCCTCTTTCTCCCCTCAGACAGTAACGCAGATCGGTATTTACAGTCCGCTTTAAATGAATACGACTTGCTCTGATGTTCCATATAACGGCGGATATTTTCCTCAGATACAGATCCGATCGTTTCCACATAATAGGAATGGTTCCACAGCTCTCCCTTCCATAGCTGGTTTCTTATTTCCGGAAAACGTTCGAACAGTTTTCTGCCGGTAATCCCCTTCAGATACTTGACGATTGCTGTTATGGACAGCTTTGGTGGAGCTGTTACAAAGCAGTGGACATGGTCTCCTTCACCACAGTAAAGCGGACATTCACAATCCGCTTCGCTACTTGCTCATGAACGCAGTCGCTTAGTGCTCTGCACACTTGAAGCGGGGGAATGGTTCTCTGCGTTCAAATAAATGAACAGTAAATCCCTTGTCCTCAGCAATCTGCTGCACCAGTTCCTTTAGGTATTCCTCAATTCCTGAGTTTAATATCTTCCGTCGGTATTTCACTGACCATACCATATGGTAGTTGATATTACACACGCAAGTTCTATAATATATTAGCTTTTCTTTCATACATATAGTATAGCATAATGCACGGAAATGTGCAATACAAAGTCGAACATATTTTCGTTTGATTCTATGCCGGTTACGGCATTAATGTCACTGGAGTCAATGGCAGGGAGATTATTATATTATTTTCAATGTGCAGACATGCACACTCCTGCACTTTCATCTCGGTAATTGAATTGCCGAGGATTCCCGCTTATTGTTCTAAAAGATTCTTAAAAATTCTACATTACTTCAAGAACCCGAATTGCTATCAATCCATTTCGAACTCCAAGCACTTCTGCTGCATTATTAAAATCTATATTCGTTATTTCTATTATTTTCTGCAAACGATACGAAGCAGTTCGATAATGAATAAACATTAATTCAGAAGTCTTTTTTAAGCTTTGGTTGACATTCAGATAACACTCCAATGTATCAACCAACTCTCCATTTTTCTGAATATCGTACTGGCGAAGTTTATTCAATGACTCTGGTATAAACGCTTGCAACTGATTTATATCTTTCATCTTTTCTATTACATGATAAAAGAATCCTATCTTTGTACTATCTATAACTGACTTACTCTCGTCTCCGATCATTCGTCTAATAATTTTAATATATTTAAGTGCAATTTTAGAAGATTTAAAAGACTCCTTCAATTCATGGTATCCTGTGACAGTTTTACCTATACCAATCAAAAAATCTTTTTCAACTCCCCTATTAACAAGAAATTCCTGTATCGTTTGCTGCAGTTTCTCCAGTTTTTTACGAAACTCCAACCCGTTTTCCTGTTCTGTTTCTCTGTGAATATATATAATCTGGTTGGTTTGCAAAAAAATATGCTTCCTCGGTAAATAACGTATAATTTCGTTTTCGACCATTTCTGTTTCTTTTATCTGGGCATTGGTAAATTTTTCCATATTCTTTTTTGCATCCATACGGAAAGTAACAACCCGATATATCTCTGCATCATTAAGCCCATGCATACCTGCAACTTCATTTTCTTCATCATTTGACAGAGAACCATTTAGCAAACGATATTCCAGATCTCTGATATATCGTTTTTCAAGATTTTCTTCTATTACATGTCTGATCAAACTAAACTGTAATGTAATGATAATATTCTCTAACGCGATAAAATCCAATTCCCTCAATGGTTCATTCTGTTCTGAAACAACAAAATACATTTCCTGTCTTTCAAAAATATTGAGCTTCTTAATATATTCAATATAGTTAGTATTTTTTCTTTTTTGACACAAATATTGATATCTTGTTATAATTTCAGGCTTATATTCCGTAATATTTTTTTCCATTCTAAAATCCTGTGTTTCCGAATTACTTGGAAAAAAGCAAGTTCCATCTGCGTTATATAAACCGACCGGATTCCCGAGCATGGTACTGATCAAGAAAAAAATTCTCTCCATGGATTCTCTTGAATCTATCACGTTCAGTAAAATATTACTTAAATTATCATGTGTCATCTTAAAATATTTCAATTTTGCAGTTTCGATATCATATAACTGAAGTAGTATATGCTTAATAATTCCCCAAAAATGCAAATCCTCAGGAATTTCTATCACGTAAAAATGATACTCCTGTGAAAATTCCATTAAAATATCAAACAGTCTTTTCAGGTGTTCGGTTCTCTGACAGCACTTTACAATAAATCCACTTACCTGCTTTTTATCAAATTCTTTTAAATGATACAAAAAAGCATCTTCCTCTGTGGCTTCATAGGCTCTCATACTCGTCAGGAGCAGTTCACCCCCCCCCCAGAAATTTTTCCATATCTGCCACTTCAATGATTCGGACTCCTTTAATTTCACGATCAATTCCGGAATCATCATTTATCAGCTGCATTTCTGGGAATTTGTTTGATTCAAGCAAGTCCTTTACTGTATACCCCATTTGTATTCCCTTCCTTTTACAATTGAATTGATTCATCTTTCTTTTGCTTTATTATGCCATATCTATTTTAATATATTGTTGGAGTTATTTCTATAATTGTTTTTCATATTCGCTAGTTTGTTTTCTTAGCTATTCTGATAACTCATCGGTATCTGGTTTTATAATCTCCGAGACCTTTATGCCCTTTAGTAGATTGTCATAAGTTTGCTGCACATCCAGCAATATTTTATGTACTTTACAATGCTCTGTTGCATTTCTGGAACAAAACCCATCCTCTTCTAAACAACGATTTAATTTCATGGTTACTTCCGTGGAAGATATTATGTCAAACAGAGAAATATCTTCTGTTTTTTTTGCAAGTGAATACCCACCTTTTATTCCTTCGCAAGCTGTAATTATATTCGCTTCTTTTAATTTTTTTGTTATCTTTGGAATATAACTTTCTGGAATCTTTAATTCGTAAGCTAACTCAGATGCAGTGATTACTTCACTACGACAAGCCAGATAATATACAATTCTGATTGCATAATCCGTTGTAATTTTTAATTGCATAATTGCTCCTCTCCAAAACAGGAAAAATCCCGAATTATTATCCTTGTGCTTCATCTTTTATCGCCTCAAGTCTAATAAATTCGGGATATTGTATAACCTTTCCTCTTTATCTCATTATCAGCTTTTTCAGTTCTTCTTATTTATTCCTTTAAAGAATACCATACCAACCATGCTGATCGCAAGAACAAAAAACATCAAAACCATCCGGCTCAGGGTTTGCAAACGCCTTAACGATCTCACCGTCAGCAGAAAATGAAATGGTTCCTGAAGTTGTCTTCTCAAGTTTTTCCGTTCCATCCGGTATCTTGAGATAATTCTCAACCTTTATTTCTTTTTTGGCTGTTTTTTTCCACTGTGCAACAATCTGATAGCCGCTATAATTTTTAGATGCGAATACCGGCAGATCTGTATTATTTGCATATCCGTAATTCTCATCAGAAATCGTAAAGAGGTCACCGTTACTATATGTCTCTTGACTTAACTTACCAGCTTTGTTTTTCAGCTTCCATCCTATAAATTCATAGCCTTCGCAAGTGGGTTCTGCCCAGCCTTCACCCATAATAAAGGTCGTTCCCATATCTCTTGCGCCTTTATTCGTGGATGGATTTTTACCATAAGACTGCATCGGTTTATTTTTGTCGTTTGTTTCCTTATTATATGGGATGTTCTTTACATCGGCATTCTCAGGTAATACTTCATCACCTGCACCAGAATTATAATGTACATATAGGCTGCTGGATGCAACCATGAAAGCGGCAGAATATAAACGCCAGCCATTATCTGATAGTAAAGGTCTTGCCCCTCCCCACGCTAAATATCTGGTATAACCTTTTTCCTTCGCAGCTTTTTGTGCAGCCTGCCATTGATCATCATATATTTTAAATGAATTATTCCCTCTTATAAGTGACGTAGCTGTCATTGCATCTATGGTACCAGCATCAGCATCATTCTTTTTTCCATCTCCAAGAGGATTGTCACCGTGTGGCTGTCCATACCACACACCAACAGCATTCTGAAGTCCATTTACAAACTCATACCCAGCTTTTGGCTTGGCAAAGAAAATTCGTACCTGTCTTGTTGTGTCTCCTTTATACTTTACAGGATCCATATCTATGGTTTGATTATCTTTTACAGGAACCAGTGCTTGTTTCTCATAGTCCCACATAACTACGTCCAGACCTTCACCGTTTCGGGATCCATCTGTTAATAATCTTACTGTCACAGCCTGTCTTCCGCGTTCTTCTTTGTATGGTACTAAGGTAAAATTGTAATCCTCAAATTTTCCGGTTCGGACTTTCAAATCCATCTTATATTCATAAGAACAATTTTTTTCCTCACCTCTAGTAGTTGTGTAGCTATCTGTCATCTTGGTGATTAAACTTAATTTACCTGGAGTCGATGAAACACCATCACCTTTACTTATTGGCACCTCACTAATTCCGCTTTCAGAAGAGGCTTGAATGGAAGTACCGTTCACCACCATATTTATCACACGGTAGCCTCTATTTGTATGAAAAGCTGGAATATCCAATTCATAGCCTGACATTTCATACACATCATCTGGTTTAAAAGTCCACATGATTTTGTCCTGGCCTTTCAAATACTCCCAGCCCTTGGCTACGCTGTGTGGAATATTAATGTATTCTTCCCCATTAATATCTTTTGTATTAATGGTTATTCTGTAAATACTTTGTTCTTTATAGGTAATTGTAATCGTATCGTCTTTTACAAAGTTAATAGAATAGGTAGCTTTGTTTTCATTTCCATTTTCCTTCGTAATTGTCGCACCCTCTTGAGAAACAACAGATTCGATTATAAATCTTTTCGCTTTGGGATTATTTGCTTTTGCTGTGTCTGTGCCAGGAGTTACTGAAATTACAAAGTTTTCTCCCGCATTTACACGAATCTGATTCGACATATCAAGCGGTACATCAAGACTGCCATTTTTTTGGGTGATTGTACCAGGTGTACAACTATCAGGAACTACTTCCTTTATGCTGACCAGGTGATACTCCTGGTACATCATCGTTAATTTCTGAGCTTCTTCCAGCTTAATTGCAATCACACCATCTGTACTATAGTAAATGGTGTCGTTATATTTTCCGATGTATACACAGTTTTTTCCATCTACTTTTGCGCTCTTAAACTCGAAATGTCTGCCTTCTATAGATAGCTCTTTATGATCCGCAATTGCTCCAAATTTAATGACAGAAGGTGCTCCTGCAATTGGGTTTCCATTGACATCTACATACGCTACTCTATCTGTTGAGGCTTCTTCTCCATTCTCGGCAACCGCCAGTAATTCTTCCTCCAGACTCTGTACAGACATTTGTTCCGGTGCATCCAGATCAGTTATCTGATCTGCGGAATCCTCTATTTCAACCGGATTTTCTGGTTCCACTGGGGTCTCTGTTTCTGTCGGAACCTCTGATTCCGTCGGTTCTTCTGTTTCCACTGGGGTCTCTGTTTCCGGTTCTGTCTCCTGATTTTCAATGTCACTGATAAAATCCACCGTCTCCTGTGATTCCCTTTCCATTTCCACACCGGCACCAGATGCTTCGGTTACATTTAATGATAAACCACATATAGAAAAAATCAAAATCCAAGAACAAATGATCTTCAAGTATTTTTCCATATATTATGCCTCATCTTGTGATTCTCCCTTATTTCTTCTCTGGCTTTCATATGTTAAAATGCTTAGACAAATCAGCGAACCAAACAGCAATAAGAAATATCCCATAACAGGACTGTCATCTCCGGTCTTTACGCTATTGGTTTTTCCTGATCCATCTGAATGGGACGGTCTAGATGACTGTGACGGATTTGAGGGCTGTGTTGGATTTGGTTTCTCTTCTCCCATATAACTGTTCTTAAAAGAGATCGCTTCTATTTTCTCCCCCTTCTCATTGGCTACAATTGTGACAACTTTTAACTGATTCGATTCATTATAGTAAGCCTCGACAGTCACATGGTATTTATTTTGATCATATTTGTAATTATCTTTTTTCTCAGTTGTCTGACAAAGGGTATAGTGATACTGTCCTGCTGTCTTCACATTCAGCGTAATCTCAGTAGCTGCATTCTTTTTCATTGTCCAGGAATACTGCATGTTGCGGCCTCCCGCGGGCATCGGGGCACCGCTTTGATCGGTTGTCATAATATAAGAGAATTCATCTGCAATACCTTCCACTTCACTGTCAAAGATCTGTCTCACCGGAATTTTCACTACAGTACAGTTATCAGATGCAAACGCTGATATCTGCATGCTCAGAAAAAGGAGCATAGTCACCAATATGATAGTTACTTTTTTTAAATCAAGGATTTTCATGTTTTTTCTTTCCCTTCTTCTTTAATTTTCTATCTATCAGCAATAGAACGATAATTAGCAAAAGTATCCAGTAGATAATCGGCACCTGAATCATCTTTTCTTTTAATTTATCAATTCCAGTTCCCAGATTCTTGGCTTTCTCTTTCTCAGGATAGACCTGATCCGTAAGCCTTCCTACTAATATATTTCTTCCATTTGTCATGTCTGAGGTACATGTTATCAGAAGAACCAAATGGTCATTTTCCGTAAGTTCAAAGTTTCTTTTATGTAAAGCATTGTTTGATATTTCCTGCAGATACGCCTGTTTTGCTTCCGGTTCCTCTGAACTGACACTGAACAGCCGCTCATTATAAGCATCTGCCTGAATCAATGCATAAAATTCAATTCCATGATCTTTTCCATCAAAAAAAAGATTTCCGTATGGATGTTCGTCAAAATACTCCTTATCTGCGAATAGCCCCACATCTCCAAACATCATGTGTTTTTCCATATGGTGTCCATAAATCATATTATTAAAATCGGAAAAATCCGGTTTGTTTGCACAGTGCAAAAATATGGAACCACTTAAAGAATATTTGCCTTCGGCATCCGTATTCATATAGGTATCATCATCATCTGTCTGTAACAGCGGATAATTAACGTTTGTTTCATTTATTCGAATCCAGCCAATAATATCCGGATTGATTTTCTGCAATTCTTCAAAAGATTTCGTATGTTTTTCTGTTGGAATATAGGCTTCGTAGTTCTTCGCATCTGCCGCCTGATATACCTGATTGGAATCCCATAACATATAGCATGATAGGAACATTATCATAAGAATCAGCAATAACGCTATAAAATTCACCATATGATCGACTATTTTGACTAAAAACTTTGCTGTTTTTTTCATATGAAATATTCCTGAAGTTTCCTTTCTTATTGCAAAAGGGAATGCGACGGAGTATCGCCGCACGCATTCCCTTTGCTGTTTCTTCTATGATTTTATGTAATTATTTCTGTACTTTTTTGCGTTTGAAAGCAACGAATCCAAACAGTGCTACAGCACAAAGAGCAACCATCAGAACGTATGGAAGAGTGTTCATGATAATACCAGTTGTTGGTACGTTGTTGAATCTGTTGGTTACGTCAACAATGTTCTTTTTCTGGCCAAGTTTATAACCAGTATTAGCAGCTTTATCCAATACTTTAATCTCTTCATTAAATTTTGTTGCAACAACAGCTGCTTTGTTTTCATTATTAATTACAACAGCAGCACTTCCTTTGTAGTTTGCTTTTGCAGCCTCAGTAACTTTAATTGTTGTTCCTACTGGAAGTTCTGTGAATTTCATATTCTCTTTATCTTTCAGTTTAAATGTATGAGTCTTGCCATCTGTAAGATCAATCACAGTACCATTTGCTTTTACGCCACCAAGAGTTTTCTGATCTGTTCCTGCCGGGAAAGTAAATTCTGCAGTGAAGTCAAATTCTTCATTAGAATCAGGTGCAGTTGCATCTTCAGAGTTTACATTCTTTACAACCTTCTTCAATACATTTAAGGAACCGTTTGTAGTATAGTCAGTATCTGGATTTGTAGGGTCTGGTCTTTCACCTGTACCTGCTTCCTGCACATAAGTGTTGACAAATTTGAAACCGTTCTGGTCTGAATCTCCAATATCCACTTTACCGCTTATTCCGGTTCCTTCTTCAAATTCCTCGCCCTTGTCATCTTTTAATATATTTACAATAATCTTATTAATCTCAAGTCCACTAGTTGTCTCTTGAACATATACATCCATTCTGTATTCTGCCTTGGACATGATTAACTCTTCATATTCTGTCTTTGCTACAGCTGGAACAGCTTCTGCATTCTCTGTTACTGTATAGGAATATTTACCAGCCTCAGTAAAAGTTCCACAATCAACCTTAGCTCTTTTTGTGTTTGTTCCAAGATCAGTTTCAGCAAAACTGATTGTTGGAATTGTAACAGTATGGGCAGTCTTTATTACATCATCTCCATCTGTAATCTGTGTAGCAGTAAAGCTGAATGTTTCTGCTTTTCCCACCTCAGTATTATAGACCTTGCTGATATAGGCTTCCTTTGCATTATTTACTGTGTCTGCTGTTGTTCCTTCCGCTGCCATTGCCGGCATTGCCAGTCCCATTGTCATAGCACCTGCTGCGACAATAGCGAGCATTTTCTTAGTGAATTTTTTCATGCTCATTGTAGTTCCTCCCTTGTAAATTATTTTGTTTTTTATTTGATTAACGGATCCGGTAATTAAATTCCCCTGCTCCGAATAATCGCAATGACTTTTCCTTTGACATCTTTTATATCAATGCAGCCATAGATTCGGCTGTCCGATGCCTGAGGTCTGTTATCTCCAAGTATAAATACCTGGCCACTCCCGACTGTGACCGGGAAATCCACTCCATCTTTAAACTGGGTGGTATCAAAGTAAATGTCCTGAGATATCTGTTCTGCACCATTTATCTTCAGTCCGTTTTTTGTAATGTCAACGGTGTCTCCTGCTACCGCCACAACACGTCCGGTCGTGGTTCTGCCGTCATCTTTAAACACTGCAACGTCACCGGAAATAAACCTTTTATCCAATCGGTAATATATGACCAGATCACCGTCTTTGATTGCCGGTTTCATGGAGACATCATTTATTCTTACAATTCCATAGAGAAATGTAAAAATAAGAAATACTGCTAAGACAATAAATGCAATCTTCAATAACAACTGAACAATATCCTGTGCTACAGATGTTTCCTGTACTATATTGTTGTTTTTATCTGACCGTTCAGTTTCGTTCTTCATCCTATCCTTCCATAAAAAAGGATGCCCATACCCTTCTAGGGGATTTATTTGTTCTAGCTTAACTCGGACATCCAAGGCATTAGTTTATACCCCTTATTATAGTGGTTTATTTTTTTATTCCAATGCAACAAACATGTAAAAAGGCTGATGTATTTTTGCAAGTTTTGTTCCATAGCAGTATCTATCTTATTTCCCGTCTTTTCCTGAAAAACAGAACCATGACGATACTTATGGCGAATAGTAACCATACATGCCTGCTTGTTCTCAGACGAACCCCTGTTTCCGGTATTAATTGTGTGTTTTCGTTTGTGATTTTTAACTCAATCACATCCCCATGCATACCTTTAATCGTCTGTCTCAAAATGGCTGTATTTCCGTTTTGACTAGCCTGCTTCGGCTGAGAATACTCATTGTCTTTACCTTTTTGGGAAATCCAGACATTATATTTTGATGTATCAACAGTTTCTGTTATTATGATATCCGAAGATATATCTACATTTTTTAATGTAACTTTATCTCCATGTTTCAAAGAAGTTCTAATTGTCTTGCTACGCAGCTTTTGACCATCTTCCCAATAGAGAATTTCCATATCAAATGGCTTCTTGCGGTTTCCAAGTGGACCAGTGACTTCCTTTGTAATCTCAACCGTCACCCCGCCTTTTTGCGGATGATTGACGATATGTCTGTCCGAAACAGCTCTCCAGGTATTTGTCATCGGTGATTTCTCATATAGGAATAAAATATCGGATTCTACATCTACCATATATAGATTAAAGTTATCCTGATACTGTGTTTTAGTTTTATCTGCTTTGTCCTTTTTGTTTGGAGTAACAGATTCTACCATCCAGTATCGTCCGTTCTCAAAGTCCTCCGGTAATTGAAGCATTCCATTTTCATCTGTTTCTAAGGAACGATACGTCGTACACGTTTTTCCATCCTTTTTCAGAACGATATCGTCTTTGCTCTGTGTATTGTCATAATCTACTGTATATCCTGTATCATCCGCATATTCTTTTGTAACATCATCATACGGTACTTTGTAGAACAGAAAACCTGCACCAGCAAGTCGGTTTCTTGGAAGATCATCCGTCTTTAAGAAACTTCGTTCAGCAAGATTGAAATGCAGATTCTGCACTTCCAGTTCCATCTTGGAAACATCCTTGAACTCATTCTCATCCTTTGGGAATAATTGTTGTCCATTTGAATTGAAATACTGAATCTCTGGATAAATAACTTCATAATATAGGAAACCATCCCCGTATTCCGAAGAATAATGTGTCTTTCCTATCTCAATTTCTTCCACCTTATATTCCACCGGATTTCTGTCCTGGAATAGTGGAACATTGTCGACTGTGTGTTCCCATCCGTTCTCTTCATTCAGCAGGAATTCCTGTCCTGTAGAAATTCCATTCTGATACAATCTGATTTTCACCTGTTTTTCCATCAGTGCATCATTTGGATTTCCCCATGTCTTTTTGATATGCAGAGTGCCTGTTTTAGCAAAATTTCGGATATTAAGGCTGGTATCTCCTCGCTGAAGCAGAACAGATTTTCCGTTTATCTTACCATCAACTGGTGCCTTGACAGCCTCCTGATTTTCGTTAGCCTCCCTATCCACCAATTTTGCATCAGTGATTTTGAATGCTCCATTGGCAATCTCAACTGTGATCTGTATATCTCCTGTGTCTACATATCCCGTCGGTAAGTTTGTCTCTCGCAACAAATACGTCTCAGTTGCTGTTCTGTTCTGTTTGTTTTCATCTTGTAACGGAATGTGAAGTTGTGCGATTCCGTATTTATCAGTTGTTACCGTTTCCTCCTCAACACCGTTCTTACTGACAGCAAAATTGATTTTCTCCATTCCCTGTCCGGTAGACTCATCAAATTTGTTCAGTGTGAGTATTCCCTCTTTCTGATAACGGTTCTCCAATTCAATAGTAAGAGTCTCACCACCGCGTCCAATTCCACGTCCTGTGAATTGAATTCCACTTTCTGGATATGTTTCCCAGGAATTTACATTATCTCCTTGTTCATGAGAATTGCGAACATTGTACCAACCTGAAAATTTTACCGCCTCACTTTTAGGCTTATAATTGTACTCTTTTAGCGTATATTTCCAGAATGAGTCTGCCTTAACGATCCATGTACAACTTGTATGCGTTTTATCATTCCAAGTACCCACAACTTCTATCGGAGCATCCTCCGCTTGCGCGGCTTCTGTGTCCGGCGTCTGATTATCTTCAGAAGGAAGCACAAGTTTCATGTGCTGATGAAATGCAGGTGGCTGAGGTTTTCCATCTAAAAGCTTTTCATCCATATCTACCTGGATATAATAATCTTTCCTGACTTCCTCTATTGCTTCCGGCATTCCGACAAAATCTTTCTTTACTGTCAGGTAACCATTTTTTGCTACAATACGTCCGTCAATATGCCACCCATCAGACATTTCACTTTTGAAAGAATACCAATAAATGGTGAAGAATTCGGTATCTAATTTCGATGGCGGAATCTCCCTGTCTCCGATGCGAATCATACGTCCACTTTCACGAATTGTCTGGAATACCTCTTCATCGGAAGGAATTCTATCTATCTTGTAGATATAGTCTCCATTTCCAATATATCCCTCATCTGGTTTTGTTCCCTGCAAAAGTTCTTGCACTCTCTTATTTCCATCCGCATACTGTTCCCACGTAGATGGATTCTTATTTCCAAGAACTGGAACATCATGCACTTTACTTGCCTTCACATTACAGTTTGCCACTGCAACCGCACTTGTATAATCGTCTACATTCGTGGTTGGTAATGCTACCGAACCATCTTCCGGCATTGCTGACTTACAGATATAAAACTGTACCTGTTTTCGATCTCGGTTACTAACCTTACGCCACGCTGCATAGAGGGTGATTGGCTGTCTTGCATTATTATTTATAAGATCAGAAATAGAATCCCCTGCACCGCATTCCTGCCACTTTCCGTCTTTGTTTCTGTAATCCCAATGATCGAATTCATACTGTTCCAACTCTTTGCTGTCATTATCTTCATGATCATAAACTAGCGGATATGGTGACTTGACGTTATGTTTTCCAGCTTCTATTTCATTCTCATAATCATCTGTATGTCTTGTCTTATTTCCAACCTGAGGGGTCAGCTTAGATTCTTTTGGAAGCTTCTTCATATAACGGGTCGTATTATAGATCACTCTGACTGTTCCGGGGTCCTGGGGTTTGTCTGCGATCACCTCATAAGATGAGTTAACATTCGGAATTTCAAATTTTACCTTATCATCTCCGGACGGTTCCGGAAGAACCTCATTTTCGTCCCTGTCATTAGATGTACAACTCCAGACAATCTCCTTGTCATAATACTCACCTTCTAAACTTGCCCTCTTTGGTACTTCCACAGTATATGCTTCACCATTTCCAACATACTGTCTCTTAATCGCCTGTCTCTTTGTCAGGTTTAGTGGATCCAGCACCTCGATCAGATGAAAGCTTCCTTCTACACTGAAATGTCTTCCTGCCAGCCCAACTTGCGAAGAAAGTCCGGTTAAACGATCAAAATAATTCTCAATTCTATCCGGATTCAGTGGATTTGGCTTTGAGAAATAATAAACAGATACATCTTTCCCGTTTTTCAGGACAGGAATATACCATGTACCATCGTTGTCCTTATAAGGATGCTGTACAAATACTCGGCTGTCTGTCGCATAACCAAACAGGATTTTTTCTTTGCCATCTGCTTCCGGTTCCAGTTTATCCGGGGTGAAACCAAACTCACTGTAAATTTTAGAAATCGTATCATCTGGTGTGGCTCGCAAATAATAACGACTGGATCGGCCACTGTTTGCTTTGATTATGTAATGCTGCTCAGCATTAATATTTTTTATCAGCTTATAATGTCCATCGATAAATACATAAAAACTAATATTTGCTTCTTTTGTTGCTGCCGATTTTTCTGTATTATCAGGAACGATCACATAGGGCCGTACTGCATCATCAGGCTGAATAGTAAAGCTCATGGTATGCTCTGCTTCATTTTTACTCCATGTAGCTGCTGAAAGAGTACCATCTTCCTTTCTGCATTCCCAGTTTATATCCTGCGTTTGTTCTTCTACACGCGGCTTTGTACTAACAGTTCTTGTAAGTGTTGACTTTCTTGCAACAAAATCAATTGCCGGAAGATCACGCAAAGCTGTTTGGCTATAAACCTGTCCATCTTCATCCTGTACTGTCACACTGTAAAAACCGTTATATCTATCATCGTCGTGTTCGAGTAAGGTCTTTGCACTCATGGTGCTTATATTCTGTCCGTCTGGCAGGTAATACACATCCATCGGCTCTCCGGACTTTCCTATATAAATACATTCATGACCTTCTATCGTGTATTTCCCTGCATTATGGATTGTATCGTAATCTCTCTTGGAATAATAAAAACGCTCTTTTGCTCCATTTTGAATAGAACCATCGTAATGAAATTTTTCAAAATGCTTTTTTAACTCATCATTAGAAATATAATAATAAACTGTTCCCGGCTTTGTTGTAGTATCTTTTATAACAGGAATTTCTTCGTTTAGAACATTATATCTCTCATTATTTACAAAAGTATAGAATTTAATGTTCAAGGTTGCTGGTGCAAAAGTGTTGCATGCAACCGTATATGGTTGCTCTATCTTCCCAATAGAAAAGGTTAGTTTATCGCCCTGTTTCACCGGAGAAATTGTTTTATTTTCATCCTCACTGGCACAAAGCCAGTCGCTTTCCTTCGTATCTCCTGGATCAACGGAAATTGTGACCGCAGAATCTTTCTTATAGTAACTCACCGTTCGATTTCCATCCGGATTGATCACTGTAACCGAATAGAAACTGTTCTTATTCTGCTTAATCTGGTCTGAATAATTATCCGGAATTTTTTCGCCATCAGATGCTCCTTTTGGCATATAATAAACGTCTGTTGGTACAGTTGCTTCCTGCTTGTCCAGGTTATAAGATACATATTGCTGTCCTTTATAAGTTACCATTGTCGCCTGTGCTAATGTCTTCTCACCACGGACTGTATATGGAAAATAATGTCCGGACTGTGTTTCCTCTGCATTCAAGCCGAACTCTCTATAAATCTCAGCAAGATCACTGACAGATAAATAGCATCTGCCCTGACGGTTCCATTTATACACCTTTTTCAGAGAATCAGCCGGCAGCTTTCGAACCTCATTGTCCACATATATATAAAACTGAATATCAAAGGCTGTCTGGCCCGCTCTCTGGATCACATAAGACTGTGTGATTTTTCCAATTGCGAATCTCGTCTGGTTCCCCGATTCCCGTATACCATCTATCACCTTATCGTCTGTTCCCATACAGGTCCATTCGATCTGGTCTGTCTGGTCTGGCAATTGGGGATTAAAGTCAGCCACAGCTTCTTCCACTACAGTTCCTGTTAATGCATAACGGATCCGATCCTGCCCTTCGCCCTTTACCTCTACGGAATAAAACGAATTGTCCTTTTTTACAGAATCTTTTAAATTTAATGCAACGCCTTTTCCATTTGGAAGGTAGTAAACATCTACCGCTTCCCCTTGTTTATTCTGGCCATAGTTGTAAGAAACATAGGTCTTTCCGGATTTTGTGTCTGTATAAACTTCTCCGTATTCTATCCTGCTTTTTCCCCGGTATGCAGATACAAACTTTTTTATCGCATCCGGATTCTGACTCTCGCTGTTTTTCACAAATCCAAATTCTTCATATATCCGGAGCAGGTCCTCAATGGAAACACCATGGTAGGTAGTTCTTCCGTCTTTCCATGTTGCAATGCCGGTAATGTCATTATGCTGAAGCTTTACCTTATTTCCATCGATAATAACATAGAAATCAATATCAAATCCTTCGGAAATTTCCTGAAGTTTTGGTGATTCCTCTTGTGCAATCTGCTCCTCAAAGGCTTTTTCTTCTTCTCTAACCTCGCCTGTGGATGGAGTAATTTTTTCCTCTGGAATCTCTTCTGATGGGGGAATGATTTCTTCTCCCGGGGTCTCTTCTGACGGCGGCGTAATTTCTTTTCCCGGACTCTCTTCTGACGGTGGCGTAAGTTCCTCTCCCGGGGTCTCTTCTGACGGTGGCGTAAGTTCTTCTCCCGAAGTTTCTTCTGATGGGGGAGTAAGTTCCTCTCCCGGAGTTTCTTCTGATGGGGGAGTAAGTTCCTCTCCCGGAGTTTCTTCCGACGGCGGTGTAATTTCTTCTTTCTGAGTCTCTTCCGCCGATGATGTGCTTTCCTCCTCTGAGATAAATTCTTCTGAAAGCATTTCTTCCTCCAGAGAACCATTTATATTCAGAATACTCTCCTCATTTGCAGAAACTGCCAAAGCTGTCGTTCCTGCACTATTCATACACAAAACCAATAAAAGTATCCAGGCTATCCATCTTAGCCATATCTTTTTTCTCTTCACGCAAATTCCTCCTCAAAATATATTTTCCTATTTCTCAGCTATCTGCCTTTTTTATCCATTCCTTCTGCATTGCCGCTTCCAGAAAACAATGAAGCAGCGGTTGGGAGAATGAGCCACATTCCCCGTTCAGGATCATTTGCAACGCTTCTCCATGGCTCAGTTTTCTTTTATATGGACGAGGACTAACTAAGGCATCATATGATATGCATCAGCCAGTCCCACAACCTGTGCACAAAGAGGAATTTCTTCTCCTTGCAAACCATCCGGATACCCTGCCCCGTCATATCATTCATGATGATGTCTGCAGATTTCATAACTAAGTGCATTTAACTTGTCTATAGTAAGACCTTTTGAATGCTTTTTCTTATCGCTCTCGTTCTTCTGGAGTTCTCGTTTCATTTCCATTACTGATCTATAGGTTCTTTTTACATTATGTAATGTGATCATTGCTATATTATCTTTTATATCCACATATTTTTTAGCCCTCATCTTTATATAAGATTTTTCACTCTCTATTCTACGGTATACAATATCCTGCTCTGCATAGCCATAAACCAGATTTTCTGTTAGCTTTTCGCTTAACAGGAAATCGTGCAACTTTGATTTATCAGCATCATGAATAAATCTCTCTATATACATCTGAATAAACGTATCATAATCTTCTGTCTTTTTTTGCTATTTCATAAACCTCTTGATTATGTGAGTAAATGCATTCATAACCATTTGTCTTTAGATTTAATTTTAATACTACATAAAACCTGCCAAAGTCCTTATTTGTGCAATCTATTGTTTTTTCCTGTTCCATACCCCTACCTCTTACAAAACTCAGCCCTTAAAGGTACTAGTTCATGTCAAAAAAAATATTCCTTAATACTATAATAGTATATCGTTCTTTCTGTTTTTTATAATGCACAAAAATTGCAAATATGGTGTGTGTATTTTGCAAGAAGTGTTCCATTTTGGATTTTTTCAAACTTCTGGTAACAGAATCCAAGAAAGTCTTTCATAACACTCCTCTCCCTCTACACCGAAGGGTTCTTCAATGCTGTACTCCAGTATCTCCACATCTTTCATAGTCTTCGTCAGAAAGTCAGTGACTTGACTCTCTCTTGTCCTCTTACAGGGCTAACGTAACGATGCTACAGGATTCACTTTATGTTACGGACTGTTATTTTTCACCTGTTTCTCACAGGCATACCTCGCTTCAACATGATCAGTCACCAAAAAGCATTGAAGGCTCGCTACAAGGATCACTGGCGACTACCCTGACCAGACTTTCACTGGCAAGCTGATAACAGATTGCAGAACACGATTTACACCCGTTAGAGCGAACCTCTGGTGCATAAAACAAAAAAACGAACCACACTAACCATGTGATTCGTTATCTTTTATAACAATTCCAATATTTTTAATATAATAATTCCATTTCGGACAGCTAACATCTCAACTATATTATCAAAGTCTATCCTCGTTAGTTTTACTATTTTTTGCAAACGATACGAAACTGTCCGGGCATGCACGCCCATTAGTTCAGAAGTTTTCCGAATACTCTGTTTATGATTCAGATAGCATTCCAGCGTATCAATCAGTTCTCCATTTTTCTGAATATCATACTGATGAATTTCATGCACTGTATGTCCTAAGGATAACGGCTATTTGCTAATAGCAGTCACACTAACACTATTATGATAAGAAAAAATTCCCTGTTTTACAAGTTAATTCGTATAAAATCTTCTTCTAAATTACTGTTTGATTCTTTTATGGCTGGATTCCGCCCTGAAATGGAATCCTGTCCTGTTTGTGGAGCCTCTCATTCTTGCACCACTCATGCTTCTTACGAGCGAAATCTAATTGATTTCATCCAGGGACGCCCTGTTTATCATACAATCAAAGTCATTCGGGTTATCTGCAGTTGTGGACACACCCACGCGATCCTCCCGGATCTGATCATTCCTTACAATACCTACGGTGTCTTCTTTTGCTTCTGGCTTTGTACTTAAGACCTCCGTCTCTTTTCTTCAGTCTCATGCCAATCCGGTGTCTTACCGGCAGACCGTTTTCTGACCATTCTGTTCTTTTTGCGTTTCACACGACACGGGCATTCTATCTCCGTTCCGTATGTTTTACCATGAGTTCACAGGAGGTAATCATACTATGAACAATCAAAAAGAAGATATCAAAAGAGCTGCCGAAGTAGCCCAATTCCGCTTCGGTGTCATAGCACCTGTCGTTCAGGATCTCTATCCTGATCCATCCCGAACTGCTTACTACAAAAGAGTCGCCAGTTCTCCTTTCACTCTGCCCGATGGTTCTGTCGTAGAGTACAATTACAAAACTATAGAAAAGTGGGTCTCCATGTATCAGCGTGGCGGACTCGAAGCACTTATGCCGCATATGTATTCTGTTTTTAAGGCGTGACCACTTCGTGCTCATGGCCTTATCTTATAAGAGCAGTATGCTCCCATAAGATAAAACTACGAGATTGTGCCGTTCTTCTGCTCAGAAAATGCTTTTTTCAGATAAGCTGCGCAGTCAGGAAGGGAAAACTGCCGATTTTATCGTGCAGTTTCCTCCGCTGACAATTCGCCGCTTCACAATAAATGAGCATTTTCATGTAAATCAAACACTCTTCTGCAGAAAGTCTACCCTCTGAAATTTGCTCATCAAACAGGTATGACAGGTATTTTCCGGATATAATTTTATCCATAGATACTACACTTATATCTAACTGCTGCTTTTAAAATTTAAGTGCTGGTATTATGAAACAGCAATGAAAGATGGTAACGAAGATGCTATAAATGCCATGTTACCTGACAAACTTCCAAAAAATATACAGAAACTATATGACAAAGGACATGAATGATTTTTGTTTTCTTCATCAAAACTGAGTCTCTGATAATCTTTTGGTCTTGTTTCAGCAACTAATTTTTTTATTTCGTAAATTTGTTTGTCGCTAACACAACCGAATTGTTCTTACTCATTAAACATCGCCTTTTTCAAAAGCAGTTGTTGCTTAGAAGCCATCATCATCTCAAACATATGATCAACACCTGCTTTTTCTTCTTTAGACATACTTGAGCTACAATATATAGTATATACTGTTGGTTTATTTTCATAAATCAGGGACAGCTTGGATAGTCATCCTGAAACACACAATACCTATGAAGTCAATGCATCAAGATCAAATGCCGTATTCATTGTCTTTGCTAATAGATCCGGCCAAGCGGACACTTTTGTATGCTCTCCAACAAATACCATCTCACCGTAAAGCTGAAAGAATGGTTTTCTTAAGCTTTTCTGCATCAACAGGCTTTGCAATATGTCCGTTCATTCCTTTTGCCAATGCCTTTTTTCTGTCTTCCTCAAATGCATTGGCTGTCATAGCTATGATGGGAATACAAGCTTTCTTCTCATCTGCCAGTTTTCTGATTGTCTGAGTTGCCTTATATCCATCCATGTTCGGCATCTGAATATCCATAAGGATCAGATCATAGGTTCCTGCCGGTTTCTGTTCCATCCTTGCCACACACTGAATTCCATCCTCAACACGATCAACTATAAGTCCCATATCCTCCAGGATAAACTCTGCGATTTCCGCATTCAGCTCATTATCCTCAGCCAGCAGAACATGTTTTCCGCTAATCCAGTCTGTTTCCTCTGTATCCGGGGACAGATCTGTAACCTGCTCGTAGTAACCCTTATCCGCAATCCTGTATTCCATGATAACTGTAAATTTGCTTCCTTCTCCCAGCTTACTTTCTGCTTTAATGGTTCCGCCCATCATATCAACATATTTCTTTATGATCGGCATTCCCAGACCTGTTCCTGCAACCTTTGCGGCTGTTGTATTGCGTTCCCGGGCAAAAGCCTCAAACAGGGATGGCAGGAATTCTTCACTCATTCCAATACCGGTATCAATTAGCTGAGTCTGTATCCTCACATAGTCTTTCCTGTCACAGTCAAGCTCTGTAATCCTTATGGTAACTGCTCCCCCTGAAGCTGTATATTTTACCGCATTGCTGATCAGATTGAGGAAAATTTCCCTGTTCTTTGTCTCATCGCAGATTACATGTTCATGCTGCACCTCATATTCCATCTCAAGGTGAATACCCTTTTTCTCCGCTTCTGCCTGGAAAATTTTGTAAACTCCATGATAAATATCTCTGATCTGCACATAATTCTCATCCAGTTCCATCTTACCGCTTTCAATTTTGGCCATGTCCAGCACATTATTGATAATAGACAGCAGCAGATTTCCGGACTGTTCCATCTTCTCCTGATAATCCAGAAGCTTCGGATCTGTCAGTTCCCTTTTCATCAACTCGCTGTATCCCAACAGGGCATTCATCGGTGTACGGATATCATGTGACATATTGAAAAGAAAATCCGATTTGGCAGCATTGGCCTTTTCTGCCTGAATCTGGGCTTTTCTTGCTTTCATCATCAGGTAAAATATAATCAGTATAATAACCAGGGTCACACTTACAAAACTCATGGAAACTCCCCGCAAATTATCCTTTATGTATTCTGCCAAAGTAACCCTTCCCGGTGCGTTTTCATATACGGAAAACAGGCTTGAAAGTCTTGAATCAGGCAGAGTCTGAATGGTTTTATTCAGGATATTCATTAATGTTGTATTTTCTCTGGTGACTGCAAAGCAGGAATCGCGGATTTTGTAAGAAAAACGCTGTGCATTTTACTGTTTGCCAGCGTCTTTAATGACTGTCCTGCCTTCACAACAAAGCAGTCTGCCTCACCACTGTGAACTGCTTTCTCAACCTCAGCAGATGAGTCATATTCCTTTATTTTCCAGAAAGGATAATTAAAAGAAATATACCACTTTCCCAACAGGTTATTTCTGCTCACTGCCACTGTGTTTTCCCCGTTTTCATCAAACTTCGCAACGCCGGTGAGCACTGCAACATGGACTTCAAAAACAGTATTTGACAATATAATATCGTTCTGCTCAGCTTCATATGGGTTCTGATTCATATGAAAAATCATATCGATCCTGTTATCCTTTAATGCCTGCAGCTCTTCCTCCTGAGAATCAAAGCCTGTCGTCTGAAATTCTATACTTTTTTCTCCCATGCAATTGGAAGCCAGACTGATATAATCGTTAAGAATTCCTATCGGTTCCCCTGACTCTGCATTCGCAAGACTGACACCCACATCCTTTTTCAGATATCCAATCCTGACTGCTCCATGCTGTTCCAGCCAGTTCTGCTCCTCATCCGTAAGAGTTTCAATGGGATTTGCTGAAAGATACCTTTTATAAAGATCTTCTTTATAAAAAGGATTCTCTTTTTCTATCTTCTGCATTGCCTGATCCAGCTCCTCTTTCAGATCCGGGCATTTTTTGCTGACCGCAAAATAATTATAGGAACTGCCGATCAGAAGTGCTGGGGAAATGTTGTGCTTTTCCCACTGTGAAGATTCATTTAAAACAAATCCGTCAATTTCCTGATTTTGTAGTTTCTGACGGGCATCATCTGTGCTGGTAATATCAACCTGCTGCGTGTCTACTCCATGGCTTTTCTCCCACTCACAGAACCGTCTGGCAGAAAGTGTATCCGGCAGCACCCCGATTCTCTTCCCATTCAATGTAGTCAGATCTGAAGCTGAAATATCCGTATCAGAAGGATTTACATAAAGGTAATACTTATCCTCGCCCATAGGCAGTTCTGAAAAGAGCATGGAAGTGGAACGTTCCTCTGTATAGGAGATGTCTCCCATCAGATCGATCTCTCCACTCTTCAACATATTCATCAGTTCTGCCCAGCTTTCCTCCACATATTCATACTTCCATCCTGTATGTGCAGCTACTGCCTGCTGATATTCGTAACTGTAGCCTCTCTTCTTACCGTCTGGTTCTGTGGTATTATAAGTTCCTTCATACCAGCCTACTCTGACTGTTCGGTTTTTTGCTTCCTCTGCCGATACAGAAAGGGGAAGCACAGTAATATATAAAACAAGGCATAATAAAATGCAGATATATCTCTTGAAAACCCTTGATCTTAAAAATTTGTAAATTACTTTTTCATCTTCGGTCACAGGCATTTTACCCCCTTATACTCCCAGGTTACGGTATCAAGCAGCAAAAATTCCTGTGTTCCGATCGGTCTGCCGTCCCGGTAAGTGGAAAATACATCCGTACTGATCAGATTCTTTTCTCTTGTTATTTTATCCATCGGTGTGTGTCCTACCACCTGGAGCAGTTTCCGCGGCTTATACAGACGTATGCCGGGATGCTGCGGACGCAGCCAGACAGGTGACATGTCATTCCACATCTCTAAGCGTCCCAATTTGTTGATTTCTTCCACAACGGCATCTACATCGTGGTATTTTGATTTTGGAACATATTCCTCAACAAAATAGTTCAGCACTCCGCCATGGGAAAACAGCACATTGTCAATTTTCTGAACAAATTGGATCGGATGATCTTCCGGAACCGTTCTGCGAAGTTCCAGAAGCTTTCTCTGTACCGTTGCGGATGCCATGGAACTGTATCCGCTCTCAAGGCAGTGCCAGAAGTAGCTGAGGTCATGATTTCCGTAACACCAGGCGGTATCCGGAAATCTTGCAGCAAATCTTATCGCTTCGTCGTATGTTTCTTCATAAAGTGCAATGTCATATTCTCTGTCCCAGTCATCCGGAATATCCATCAGACATACTGCACGATCTGCCGCCCTTGTATTCATAATAGCTGCTGCCTGCCGAAACATATGCGGTTTCAGATGTACATCAGGAATTACCAAAACTTTCATCTATCTCTCGCTCTCTTTCTCATCTGCAATATTTTTCAACTTGCCAACTGCTTCTTTTATAATCGCTTTATCTCAGTATCCTCTCCATCTGCTCTATGATCTCCTGTACTTCATAATTAATCAGGCAGTTCATAAGATCAAAGGATATTTCTTTTCCTTCTCCGCCGTACTGTTTTTCGAAAGCTGCCGCCTTTTCTTCATCGTGATCTTTGTATCTGGCTTTTCCGATTCGATAGGCATCGGAATTTGCATGACCCGGATAATCTTTTGCTTTTCGGATAAAAAAGCTCTCTCTTTTCTGCAAAAGATCGCGTTTCAGTCTGCTTACATTTTTCAGAAATGAGGCCGTCACTTCCGGATAATGTTCTTTGATATAGACGAGATTCCGATGCAGGCAGGTCGCACTTTTTTCCATCAGTCTGCGTTCTTTTTCATTTGGAAAATCTTTGTATTCGTCCGGCTGGACAGGCTTTCCTTCGATGGATCTTTGCAGTTCACCGAACCAGTAGTTGTGCCTTGACAGGTTATCCGGAAACATAAAACAGGTGGAAAATTCGTGGTCGATCATCGGTGCCAGCCTCAGAATCTGCCCGGATGCGTCACATACAAACGCAATATTTTCATAATGGTAATTCTGATCGCCTTTCAGAACCGAGATCAGAATCTGCATTGCCAGATCTTCTGCGATTCCCCGGTGTGTCTGAAAGTAATCTGCCTCCAGGATTTCGGTGTAATCATAAAACATCTGACAATAATTTAAGTAATCGTCAATCTGAACTTTTTCATCCGGATACGTTCGAAAGAACTCCAGTAAGTTCAGAAGATGTTCTCCTTCTTCGTAGATCATCGGCGATACGGTTCCGTAATCATAATATTTCTCACATTCTGCCTCATATCCTCTGCAGAAGGCAAGCTGATACAAAGGTGCCGGGACAAAATAAGTATCGATCACCCAGGACCAGAATACTTCTGCACAGGCAAACAATGGGGTAGAGAATGGCTTTGATTTTGTGAGTGGTTTAAACACCATCCGGTCTTCAAACACCGGGAAATGTTTTTCTCCGCTGACCACACCGACGGCTTCTGCTTTCAGATTGCCCGTTCTTTCTGCATAATTATAAACCTTCGGAATCCAGGTTAATTTTGTGGGATTCTCACGGAAATTTTCTTTTTTATTCTCCTGCTGTCTCATGCTGACTTTCCTCCATCTGCTCCATGACTGCATCATAAATTTCTTTGGCAACTGCCAGCTTATAGGCCCGTCTTGTCGGCTGCGGCTTAAGTTCCACATAATAGGATCTGACTTTGCCGTCCATTTCAACTGCAAAATAAACCTGTCCAGGAATGGATGCTTCCGGATTTGCCGGATCGACATTTCCCATGGTTCCGGTCACTCCGATGCCGATATCTGCACGGTAGGCTTTTGTGCAGGCTTTTGCCATTGCTTCTGCGGTCTGTGTGGAATAAACCGTGTATTTATCAATGACTTCTGCCGGAACGCCCTGCATGATCTTCGCTTCGTTGCAGTAAGTAACAAACGCACCTTTTAAAACTGCCGATGAGCCTTCTGTATCTGTGATCAGAGAAGCAATCTGCCCGGATGTTGCCGATTCCATCGTGGTGATCGTCAACTTTTTTTCGATCAGTAATTTTGTGAGTCTGCGGTAATCTGCTCTTATTTCTTTTTCATCATATTTTTTTGTCATGTTTATTTCCTTCCTGCTGAATTCCATATTTTGTGAACTACTCGGTAACTGAGTTACCAGAGCATCTGAAATCTGGCGGGATACCGTCTTTTTTCAGGGTGCGTCCAT
>NZ_JAJEQE010000048.1 GCF_020687205.1 Hominisplanchenecus faecis | reverse complement strand
TTTGCGATGCTGCCGCCCCAAAGAGCCGCTGTCTGAGCCTCGAAGAGGCGAGTTTAGGCGAAGGGCGGCTAACAGGCAAGCGAACCGAACAGGAAACGATGCGTGTCAGGAGATTGTTTTCGAATCATCATGGCGTACTATTTTTACAAAACTATTTTTATGGCGTTCATTTGCACATTTACACAAACCTCCGCCACAACTTTTTATTTGTCAAATGTAATTTCTTTATGATACACTGCATGTTCTGCAATATATTCCTCATAGGTTTTCGTCTTTTTCTTTTCTTCGTAATCTTCGGAGAAGTAATATCCTTTCAGTTCGTTCATATATTCATCTTCATCGCAGAGGTAAATATTGACTTTCGAGGTATCATACCCGTAGGTCTGGCGGCAGTCGGTAATATCTCCGGCGTAGTCCATGCGTTCTCCGTTTGCATCGAAGACTTCTGCGAAATAGTATTTGCCGTCTGTCTCGCTTTTGTCTTTCGGATATACTCGCAGTTCATATCTGGTTTTTACGACTTTTTCCAGTCCGACTCCGTCATCGTTGACTTCGTTTACTTCCACGGTCTGTGTATCTTTTGTATCCAGTTTGACATTAAGATCAAAGTCCCAGTTTCCTTCGTAATTTTTTTCATCCGCAACCTTGAAGTTTACATTGTCAAAGCGAATGGAATCCAGTGCCATATGGCAGGTAAAGGTATCGGTCGGTTCTGTCTCCAGAGAACTTAAATCTACTCGCAGCATACCGGCAAAGGTGTGATCGTCCACAAATTTTCCTTCCATATAATTAAATAAGAATGTTTTTTCATCCGGCATGAAGCTGAAGGTATTCTCTCCGCTGATGGCTGCCTGGTCAAAGTCTAAAATATAGTCTTTGACATGATCTTTGATTTTTATATCTTCTGGAAATGGCTCTTCACTGTAAAGGCTCATGGCAATGTACATGGCATTTTTATTATAGTAAACTTCGGATAATGTCACAGTAATGCCATTGGATGTCTTTGTATAAGTTCCATCTGCTGTGTTTTCTGTGGACTGTGTCAGAGTTTCTGCAACCTGACTGAAATCTCCTTTTACGCTGGTGTTATTTTCCACCTGTTCAAAAATGTGACCGATCAGTGGCATTTTTGCTGCAAAAGATGGATTAGAAATACATAACACCGATGCCAGTGCCACCGCAGCTGCCATTCCCATTCCAACTTTTGCCGTTTTTCGAAACGCTATTTTCTTCCGTCTCTTTTTCCCCTCTTCAATGCCTGCCCGGACCCGCTGATCCAGATCTTCCGGCACCGGAATCTTATCAAAGCCTTCGATCTGCTCCGGATTTTCGATATATTCAAATGTTTTCTGTTCTTTTTTCTGTTTCTCTCTATTCATCATTACGAACCCCTACCCTTCTTCTAAGATCAGTTTTAATTTTCTTTTTGCTCTGGAAAGATCTGATTTAACAGTCCCTTCTGCTCTTCCCGTGTAAGCTGCAATTTCGGAAATTTTCTTATCTTCAAAATATTTCTGTTTTATAATAGTTCGATACGGCTCTTCCAGAGACTCAACTGCATTGTGCAGATCGATGATCTCTTCACGGCTTGCCCCGCCATTCTCTTCTGCTCTGTCCCGTATCTCCGCATCCAGGCTTCCGATTTCTCTTTCCGCTTTTCGGAACATTTCGTTTGCACAGTTATAAATAATGCGTGTCATCCATGTGCGGAAATAGTTCGGATTTTTCAGATCTTTGATGGAAAGCATTCCGATGGTAACGGCTTCCTGGAAAACATCTCCCGCCAGATCTACATTTTTTACATAGCAGAATGCATTCCGGTAAAAATAGTCTTTATGAAGCTGTATCAATTCTCCGTAAGCTTTTGTATCGCCTTTTTTGGCTTTCCGTATCAGCCACGCTTCGCTGCTCATGTTTTATCACCTCCCAGGTTCTATGCCGGATTTTTTTGTATCCTGCATTTTCTGTAGGTTAGATGCTCTCCACCGGTAAAAGGTTGCAATGATGCAAAATTTTTTGCCCCCAACATCATTTTCATAAAAAGGACGGCAAATTTAAAATCTGCCGTCCTTTTTATTTTAGATGCCAGGGTAAGCGTACGAAGTACGAATTCGTATGACACCTTTTTAATCTTAACCTCTTTATTTTTTATTCTTCTGAAGAATCTCTGTAGTAGTTGATCAGACATCCTTTGAGGATAATCGTTCTTTCATCATCCGTCAGCTCATCCATTTTCAGGGTGATTTCTTTTAATCCATCTCCGACAACATAAGCTTTCATTTCTTTTGCTTTGTCTTTGACTGCCTGTTTTACGTTCGGGATAAACAGGTAATCGCCGTTTACAAACGGAAGCTCCCCTTTGTCAATGATAAATGGAAGCATACCCCAGTTGATCAGGTTGGAGCGGTATCTCTTTGTCGCATATTCGTTTGCGATGTTTGCCCAGCCGCCCAGTACTTTCTGACAGGATGCAGCCTGCTCACGTGCGGAACCATCTCCCGGTTTTACTGCGAAGATCGTGCTTCCAATACAGGTATTTTCACTGTTCATATCCGGATATGCTTTTTTGATCTCATCCCAGACCGGTTTGAGTTCATCAAAAGCTTCACATGGACAGTTTCCGGCTTCGCGGGCTTTTTCTGCTTTCTGTACTTCTTTTGCACGTCCTACATATGCCGGATCTTTTCTGGAGAGTGCAAATTCTGCCAGTCCAAGCGGGTTGGAACGGTAGGAAGATGTCTCTCCGGATGGGATCAGCTCGTCGGTTGTGGTAACCGGATCGTGGATCTCGGATACGACTTTCAATACCATATTTTCTGCCAGCGGTGCCATTTCCGGCCAGTCTTTGATGTTCGGGCCAAACTGGATCTCCTGATCCGGATTTGCCACGCCCTTGCTGTCGAATACACGGTTTGCGTAAATAGAGCTGTCGAAGTAATATTTTGGATTGCTGAAATCTACGTCCACATCGGTAGCCGCAGTCAGGTATCCTTTGTTTGCTGCAGTAGCTGCGATGGAACGTGCATCCATCAGTGCTACGGAAGAAATCTGGCCATTCTGCAGTTTGCTTCCTTCACGGTTCGGGAAGTTACGTGTAGAGTGACGGATACTCAGGGCATTGTTTGCCGGTGTATCACCTGCTCCGAAACATGGTCCGCAGAATGCTGTCTTCACGATCGCACCTGCTGCCATCAGATCTGCCAGTCTGCCGTTTCTTGCCAGTTCTACATAGATCGGAGTACTTGCCGGGTATACGCTTAACGTAAAGGCATCTGCTCCGATGTTGGAACCTTTCAGGATATCGGCTGCCGCACAGATGTTTTCAAATCCGCCGCCTGCACATCCTGCGATGATTCCCTGCTCTACATAGAGTTTGCCGTTATGTACTTTATCTTTCAGAGAATATTCTACTGCTCCGCCAAGGCTGACTTTTGCTTTTTTCTCTACATCGTCCAGAATATCCATCAGGTTTGCATTCAGCTCGTCGATGGTGTAGGTGTTGCTTGGATGGAACGGCATCGCGATCATCGGACGGATCTCGCTTAAGTTTACATAAACCATGCCGTCATAGTATGTAACTGCACCCGGATTCAGTGCTTTATAATCTTCACTTCTGCCATGGATATCATAGAAATCTCTGATCTTGTCATCATCGGTTCTCCAGATGGAGGACAGGCAGGTCGTTTCGGTTGTCATAACATCCACACCGATACGGAAATCTGCACTCAGTTTCTCTACGCCCGGTCCGACAAATTCCATGACTTTATTCTTTACATAGCCATTTTCAAAGACAGCTCCGATGATCGCCAGAGCAACGTCCTGAGGACCGACACCTTTCATCGGCTCACCGTCCAGATAAATCGCTACCACACCCGGCATATTGATATCGTAAGTTTTGGAGAGCAGCTGTTTTACAAGCTCCGGTCCACCTTCGCCCATCGCCATGGTTCCCAGTGCACCGTAACGTGTGTGGGAGTCTGATCCGAGGATCATCTTTCCGCCGCCTGCCAGCATTTCTCTTGCGAACTGATGGATAACTGCCTGATGAGGCGGTACATAGATTCCACCGTATTTTTTCGCACAGGTAAGTCCGAACATATGATCATCCTCGTTGATCGTTCCGCCTACTGCACAGAGGCTGTTATGGCAGTTTGTCAGTACATAAGGGATCGGGAATTTCTCCAGTCCTGACGCTCTTGCTGTCTGAATGATTCCTACAAATGTGATATCGTGAGATGTCAGTTTGTCGAACTTAATCTTTAATTTATCCATATTACCGGATGTGTTATGTTCCCGTAATATATTATAAGCGATTGTATTCTTCGCAGCCTCTGCTTTTGAAGGAACACCATCGCCCATTTTTTGTTTCAGTATTGCTTCTGCATCATGGTTATCTTCCACGATCTCGGTGCCGTTTACCAGATAAACCCCGCCGTCATATAACTTGACCATGTTCTACCTCCTGAAAATTGAAATCTTATTCACGAAACGGGCAGAATTCTGTCTTTTGCCCGCATAGGTAAAGTATAATCGCATCCGGCTAAAAAAGCAAGATGCGATTGTTTTCGGCATCAAACTTCTTTGCTTCATCTTTATCATGTGCAGCATAAAGTATGGTTGTGCCGTATCTTTCATGTAATTTTTCTATTTCTGTCCGGATCTGAACCTGAACTTTTTCGTCCAGACCATTTAAAGGCTCATCAAACAGAAAAAGTTTGGGTTTGCGGATGATCGCCCTGCCAAGAGCCACCCTCTTTTTCTGTCCTTCTGAGAGAATCTTCAGCCTGCGGTTTAACAGTTCTTCCAGTCCCAGCATATCTGCTGCTTCTTTTACAGCCGCTTCGATCTGCTCCGTGGAACATTTTTTCAGTTTCATTCCAAACGAAAGATTATCGTAAACGGTCATATTTTTATACAGACTGTAATACTGAAAAACCATGGCAATCTCCCGATCTTTTGGTTCGACATCATTGATCGGTTTTCCGTCCAGTTCCAGGATGCCTTCCGTCACATCTTCTGCTCCGGCGATCATACGAAGAACGGTGGATTTTCCGCATTTCGGAGAACCGGTAAGTATCACAAACTCTCCGTCTTCCATTTCGAGATTAAAATCTTTTACCGCCCAAAATCCATTTGGATACCGTTTGCTGACATGCCTAAGGGAGAGCTTTGCCATATTTTTTCTCCTGTTTTTATTTTGTGTTCTTGAAGTTATCCATCAGCTCTTCCAGCTCAGCGAGCAGACAGTCTACTCTGCCGTAGAAAGCGTCATTATTGGTCGGATTATCCAGCTCTCTTTCGATATGTATCAGCTCTTCTGTCAGTGCATGGATACGGTTCTTTCCTGCATTGTCTTTGTAGAGCATGTAACGGCTTCTCTCATTTTCTTCCGGGGTCATCTTTTTCAGAACAACTTCTACGTTTGGTTTTTCTCCGATATAACGGTAAGTGATCGATGGTGATGCATGGTTCAGAAGATTCTGGATATAGTAAATATCGTTTGTCTCTTTGTAATATCTCCATGCAAAGGTTTTACGCATCGTCTGTGCACCGATCGCATTCAGTCCCATGCTCTTTCCGACGTTTTTAAATACGCGGTAAGCCTGTTCTCTGGAAAGCGGTGCCGGTGAACCGGAATGTCCGAGGATCAGATAAGCCTCCGGATCTTTGCCTTCTGTATACTGGCTGATGATCTCTTTGAGTTCCTGCGGAATCTGAAAAGTACGTTTGATATTTTTTGTTCCGATACTTGCTTCAATGCTGTCTTTATCCCTGATGTCTTTGTTACGGAATTTCAGGATCTCCTGAAGCTGCAGACCGGTCCCCACTCCTATCTCAAATAAAATATAGTACTTGTCATCTACCTCTCTTAATTTCTGTTTAAATTTTTCAAGTGTTGTATCATCCTTGATCGGTGCTACCCAGTTCATACTCTTTTTAATCCTCCTCTTCTTTTTTCAGATCCTCTGTTTTTGGCTGTTCTGCCGGCAGGATCTCTTCTTCGGGTTTTTCTGTTGGTTTTATTTCTTTTGTTTCTTTTGTTTCTTTTGTTTCCTGTGCTTCTTTTGCTTTCTGCCGGTCGATCAGCTCTTCCATTTCCCGTAATCGCTTCTCTTCTTCTTCGGCTTCTCGCTTTCTGCGTTCCTCTTTCTCAAGTTCTGAACGAATCTCTGACTCGATCTCCTGGAAAGATTTGCTGTCTATATTTTCTTCTATCTTTCTTCGCTGTTCTTTGTCCTGCTCGCGTTCTTTCCTTGCCAGCTTATCGTTTTTGTCACGCATGTAAGCGATGACGATAAGCGGGATCATAAGCAGGATCAGGATCATCCCTACCGTCGCAGACAGCATTTCATGCTTATCTACCCAACCGTTGAAGGATGTCCATATATTCAGGAATCCAAATGTTATATTATCCATAAATTCATCAACTTTCTCTTCAAACCCTTTGCTGCCGGATGCATCTTTTTCCGGTGCTTCTGTACTTCCCGCTGTCCCTGTCTCACTGCCATTTGTGTCTGTCTGACCCTGCAGTGTCGCATCTGAAATTTCTGTCTTTGTCACCTCAAATGCCGGATTGTTAAACTTTAAGGTTTCCTCTCCGACTTCCCAGCCCTGATAACTGTAAACAATCTTGTTTCCGTCACAGAAACCTCGCTTCAGCTTGTCCGTTTTTAGTTTTTTCGGGATCGTAACGCTTACAGTACTTTTCCCTTCGACCGCCCGGATACCGGCTTCTTTCTGATCCAGAACGGATGCTGTGCCGAAATGACAGATACCTGCCAGCTGTCCGAGTGTTGTCGTATTAAGAGCCGCATCGACCTCTTCGTGGCGGAATTTGTCGAACCCGTAATCTAAAAGTTCCGCAGATTCATGAAAGGTTTTCCAGGAACCATTGACACGAAGCTCAACACACACCAGCGTCTTGCCGTCTTTCTTTGCATAAGTAACGAGCGTGTTCCACGCTTCGTCCGTAAATCCCGTCTTGCCGCCCTCGCAGTCTTTGTAAGTAAACTCACCGTCTTCATAGAGCATTTTCTGGTGATTGACCAGCCAGCGGTCTTCTTTCATATATTTTGTTTTCGGGATTTTGTATTCGACTGTTTTTGTTATTTTCCGGAACAGCGGAATCTGAAAGGCTGCCTGAGCAATCAGTGCCATATCGTGGGCACAGGTATAATGTTTTTTGTTGTGCAGACCATGTGGATTGACAAAGTGGGTGTTGACGCAGCCAAGCTCTTTTGCCTTGTCATTCATCATCTTCACAAAATTGTCCATCGATCCGCCGACGTACTCTGCGATCACATTTGCCGCATCGTTTGCAGATGCCAGCATGATCGCATACAGGGCAGAACGGACTGTGATCTTCTCCCCGACGGACAGCCAGATCTGGCTGCTGTCCGAGTCGATCGGAGCAAGTGCACTCTCAGATGCTTTCACTTTTGTATCCAGGTCACTGTCACTGATGTGTTCCAGGGCGACCAGCATCGTCATGATCTTGGTGATGCTCGCCGGATACAGTTTTGCTTCTGCGTTTTTGCTGTAAAGAAATGCCCCTGTATCCAGATCCATGACAGTTGCACCTTCTGCTTCTACCCGGGGACCCTGGGGCCATTTTTTCAATTCGTTTGTCTCTATCGTCCAATCATATGCCTCTGGAGTTTCTTCTACATATTCCTCCGTCTCTTCTGTGTACGTCTCATCATACACCTGTTCATCCTGGGCAATATCTTCTGCCGCAAACAGAACAGTCGGAGAAATGGTTGCAAGTACTATGGCGATGATAAGAAGACATGAGAGAAAATTTCTTTTCTTCATATGCTATCTCCGTTGTTTTCTGAAGTGCAGTTATCTGCTTTCCTTTTAACCCTTGGTTCTAAGTATATTATAATCATCCTGTTTTTTCAAGATTGTTATTACAGGATAACACTGTCAAAAAGTATCTTTTGTCATTTTTTCTTTTATTTTGCAGAAAATAACCGCTGTTGCCGTGCTTACCAGCGTGGCTGCGATAGCCGCTCCGGTGATGGCAGAGGGATTGCTGCTTCCGTACTGACTGCGATAGGCGATCACGCTGACCGGTATCAGCTGAAGGGAAGAAATATTTAAGATCAGGAAGGTACACATCTCATTGCTTGCGACTTCTTCAGGCAGACCTTTTTCTTTTTTTATTTCTGCCAGTTCTTCCATCGCTTTTAATCCCGCCGGCGTTGCCGCTGATCCAAGCCCGAGAATATTTGCGATCATATTTGCCGCGATATATTCCTGTACCTTATGTCCTTTTGGAATCCCCGGGAAAAGAAAATGGATAAACGGCTTTAATTTTTCGGACCATTTTCTGATCAGCCCGGCTCCTCTGGCTATCTCCATCACGCCAACCCAGAGTGCCATCATTCCGGTCATGGTGATGCACAGCGTCACGGCATCTTTTGCCGATGCAAATGCCGCATCTGTCACTGCCTGCATATTTCCCGTGACTGCCCCATAGACGATCCCAAGCAGTATCATTCCTATCCAGAGATTATTCATATTATAGTTTTCACCATTGTGCTTTTATTTATCACAGTTTATGCACTTTTTTCATACAAAAATACATTCTCTGTTCTTTTTCCGGCTTGACTATTTTTTCCGCTGCATTTATAATGAAATGCGTATTCGCATGGAGACGTAGCGAAGTGGCCGTAACGCGCCTGACTCGAAATCAGGTTGTCCTCCGGGGCACGAGGGTTCAAATCCCTCCGTCTCCGCTAACTATTCAAATTAATATAAGTTTATACAAAAAAGTACTGTACGGCTCGTTCTATTCACAGTGCTTTTTTTTGTATAATGGAGGAAAATCTATGCAGAAACAGGATTTTAAGAAACTTTTTGAACATGGACCTGTAATTCTGGACGGTGCGACCGGCTCTAATCTCATGAAAGCCGGTATGCCAAAAGGCGTATGTACCGAAAAATGGGTTCTGGAACATCCGGATACGATCATCCAGCTTCAGAGAGCCTATGCAGAATCAGGATCTCAGATCATCTATGCTCCTACTTTCGCTGCAAACCGCATCTCTCTGGCAAATCACGGTCTTTCTGATCAGGTAGATCATTATAACCACGCCCTTGTTGCTCTCTCAAAAGAAGCCGTACAGGGAAAGGCTCTGATCGCCGGAGATATCACCACGACCAGCAAAATGGATGCAGAATACGATGAGCTTCTTTCTGCCTATGAGGAACAGATCACCGCTCTGGTGGATGCAGGCGTGGATCTGCTGATCGCTGAGACGATGATCGGTGCAGACGAAACCATGGCAGTGATCGATGCCGCACATGCTGTCTGCGACCTTCCGATTCTCTGTTCTCTGACCATGCAGGCTGACGGCAGTCTTTTCTTTGGCGGAAATATTTTCGAGACAGCACCGATGCTCGAAGAGATGGGTGCAGATGCGGTCGGTATCAATTGTTCCACAGGCCCTGATCAGCTCGAAAATATTATCCAGAATCTTGCCGGCAGTCTCTCTGTTCCGGTCATCGCCAAACCAAATGCCGGTATGCCGACGATCAACGATCAGGGAATTGCTGTTTATGATATGACACCGGAGTATTTCGGCAAAAGCATGAAACGTCTTGTTGACCTTGGTGCCTCCATGGTCGGCGGATGCTGCGGAACAGATCCTTCTTATATTAAGGCACTTGTAAACGCAATCCGCTAAATTTTCTCTTACCCGGGTCGTATCCAGACCGAACGTATGTGAGGCTTTGCAATTTTATCAGCCGATCAGGTGTTGGCATAATAAAAAGACATACATCGCAGGATTTTTCTGTTTTGTATGTCTTTTTTATATAATCATGAATTTTTTCTTATTTTATTTGCTTGCATTTTTTTACCACGCACCGCACTTTGAACTTCCGCCACAAACGTTACTCCTACAGTTAGCTCAATCCAGGCACCCTCGCGTCACACAAAAGGTTCTGCTTAGTGCTGCTGCATTCCTGCCCTGACACGGTTCACAGATTTCTGTTGCACGAGACCCAAACGTCATCACCACTTATAGAAGGCAGCTTTGCAGCTAAAAACCCTCGGATTGGTATCACCCCTGCTGTAGCGGATTGCAGGTACAGGGCACCGCTATCTCCCCGGCTGCGTGGTCTAAGTTACTATATCGTGAATCCGCTGTTTTGTCAAGTTTTACTTCGGATTTTACCCCATCAGCCACCAAGCTCTACCATGCGGTTGATACATCTTCCTGCTCCTTCGAGCACGTTCTGCGGAAGGTGGATCTCTTCGCCGCCTCTTCCTTTCAGGCAGTTATAGACATCCATAAGTGTTGTGATCTTCATGTTCATGCAGGTGAGCGGAACTGCCAGCGGATAGAATTTTTTATCCGGACAGGCAAACTGAAGGTGTTCTACAATGCTGTTCTCTGTTCCGATGATAAATTCTTCTTTATCGGATTTCTTTGCAAAATCCATGATCCCTGTGGTAGATCCGACATAATCTGCTTTTTCGACAACTTCCTGACGGCATTCCGGATGGACCAGAAGCAGTGCATCCGGGTGATCTGCCCTTGCTTTTTCGACGTCTTTTGCACTGACTACGATATGACGCGGGCAGCCACCTTTATAAAAAGCAAAGGTTTTTTCCGGAAGCTGTTCCGCTACATAGCGTCCCAGGTTCGGATCTGGAATAAACAGGATTTTGTCGTTTTCCAGATGACTGCAGATTTCCACTGCTGAAGAAGAAGTCACGCATACATCACATTCCGTCTTGAGTTCTGATGTTGTATTGATATACGCCACAACCGTATAGTCCGGATATTCTGCTTTTAAGGTGCGAAGACCTTCCAGATCAAGCTGTTCTGCCATCGGGCATCCGGCTGCCGGGTTTGGCAGCCATACTTTTTTATCCGGGCTTAAAATTTTACAGGTCTCGGCCATAAAACGCACACCGCACATGATCACGCCGCTGCATTTGCTTTTGGATGCCTGTACGCTCAGTCCGTAAGAATCTCCCATATAATCTGCTACTTCCAGAATTTCCTGACCTTGATAAGCATGAGCCAGAATACATACATCCTGTTCTTTTTTCATACGCAGGATCTCCTGCTGAATTTCTGCTATTGTCATTCTTCGTTTCCTTCCTGTTTTGTATTCTGCTCCCATGGCTGAAGCGGTGCCAGGAGTCCTGCTTTTTTCAGTTGTTCTTCGATCAGATCCAGTCTCTCTTCGCTTGCTGCTTCAACCAGATGATAGTGATAACCGGATGTTGCATTACTCAGTGCACTGGAATTACTGTTGTTCAATGCGGTAATAAATTCATTTACATCCTGTCTTGACCTGATATCCATTTCTGCACTGACTCTTCCATAGACTCTGTGGCTGATACTGATATTGCAGATCCTGCCGCCACAGTCCACGATCAGATTCATTTCTTCTGCTGTCTGATCCGATTCATGACGAACTTTAAATTCACGGACGCAACTGCTGTCCTGCTGTATCACATATCCTCTTGTTGTTGATAAAATTCCCGGAGTCGCTGCACGAATCACTGCCATATCCTGCACGATCACCTGACGGCTGACTCCAAACTGGCTCGCCAGTTTTCTTGCAGCAACCGGTGCATCTGCATTCTGAAGAAGGTTTAAAATTTCATTTCGTCTTTCCGCAGTATTCATAGTTCCGGCTCCTTTCAGACTGCATGAAGGTTCTTCATGGAAATGTCCAGAATCGGAGCAGAGTGTGTCAACGCTCCGCTAGATACGAAATCAACTCCGATTTCACGGATGCGTGCAATATTTTCTTTTGTAATGTTTCCGGAGCATTCCGTCTGTGCTCTTCCATCGATCAGTTCCACAGCCTGTTTCATCACTTCCGGTGTCATGTTGTCGAGCATGATAATATCTGCTCCGGCCTCCACCGCTTCTTTTACCTGCTCCAGGGTTTCTACTTCAATCTCGATTTTGCGTACAAACGGAGCATATTCTTTTGCCATTGTGATTGCTTTTGTGATGCTTCCGGCTGCACCGATGTGATTATCTTTCAGAAGTACACCGTCTGATAAGTTGTATCTGTGGTTGCATCCTCCGCCCACACGCACTGCATATTTTTCAAATACACGGCAGTTTGGCGTCGTTTTTCTGGTATCCAGAAGTGTTACTTTGCTTCCTTCCAGAAGTTTTGCGACCTGTCTTGTATAAGTGGCAATTCCGCTCATTCTCTGCAGATAATTCAGTGCCACACGTTCTCCGGATAACAGTACACGGATGTCTCCGGTAAGCGTTGCCATCAGCTCACCTTTTTTTACCTCATCACCGTCTTTGCATTTAAAATCAATTTCTGTTTTCTCATCCAACATCTGAAAAACTCTTGCATAGACATCCAGTCCGGCGATAATTCCGTCTTCTTTTGCGATCAGATCTACCGTTCCTTTTACCTCGGTCGGCATAACTGCATTTGTAGAAACGTCTTCACTTGTGATATCTTCCTGCAGTGCCATACGGATCAGCTGATCCGCCTGCATTTTCATAGTTATACTATTCATTTGCTTTTTTCATCCTCTCTATCTCATTCAGCACTTGTTTATGATACCCTTCCAAAATTACATTCTGGTCTTCATATTGATTCAGATCCAGTCGGTCCGGTCTGCACATCTCCGGTGCTTCTCCAAATATCATATCATCTGCTGCCCGTCTTGCAAAGACCAGAGATTCCAGAAGCGAATTGCTTGCCAGACGGTTCTTTCCATGGACACCATTGCAGCTTGTCTCACCGCAGGCATAGAGTCCACGCATGGAAGTCCGGCTGCTCAAATCTGCCTGGATACCTCCCATAAAATAGTGCTGTGCCGGAACAACCGGAATCGGCTCTTTTCTCGGATCAAATCCTTCCTCAATACAGTGCTGATAAATGTTCGGGAAATGCTGCATGATCGTTTTTTCACCCAGCGGACGCATATCTTCCCATACAAAATCAGTACCGTCCTTTTCCATCTGCTCAAAAATCGCCTGACTGAGCAGATCCCTTGGCTGCAGTTCATTCGTAAAACGCTGACCGTTTTTGTCATAAAGAAGTGCACCTTCGCCACGGACAGATTCTGAAATCAGGAAACGTCTTCCCGGTTTATGTGAAAATAAAGTTGTCGGATGGATCTGTATGTAATCCAGATGCTCTAATTTCACCTGATGTTTCATTGCAATACCAAGTCCGTCTCCGGCAATATGCGGATAGTTGGTAGAATTCTGGAAAAGACCCCCGATACCACCGCACGCCAGCACAACAAACTGGGAACGGATCGGATAAACATTATTTTTTGCATCCATTGCAATCACACCGCCGCAGATATTGTCTTTCGATATGATATCTACCATTGTCATATACTCACAGATTTCAATATTTTCTTTTGTCTTTACCTGATCCAGAAGCGTCTGCGTAATCTCTTTTCCGGTAATATCCTCATGGAAGAGGATTCTTGGTCTGGAGTGTGCACCTTCTCTTGTAAATGCAAGCTCGCCATCCTCTGCACGCACAAAATCTACATTTCTCCACAGCAGATCACGGATGATATCGTTGGAACTTCGGATCATCAGATTGACCGCTCTTTTATTATTTTCATAATGCCCTGCACGCATGGTGTCTTCAAAATAGTCCTCATAATCATCTTCACCACGCAGCATGCAGATACCGCCCTGTGCCAGAAACGAATCTGACAGATCCGCCCCCTGCTTTGTAAGCATCAGAATTTTTTTTCTTTTTGGAAGATTCAGGGCACAGTAAAGACCTGCCGCTCCGGTACCTACAATAATGGCATCATAATATTCATTCATTTTCTTATACCTCTTTCCTGTCACGGATTTGTTTTGCCATGAGCGACATTATACTACTGGTCTTTGCACGTGTCAAGACACCTGTATATTTTCTACTGCCTTCCTGTTTTAACCCCCATTACTTTTTTCATGGCATCAAAGAAGAATCTCTGCTCTTTTGTAAAAAGAACTGCTTTCACTCTTTTTTCACGGTTTACTTTTTCTTGTTTTTCCTCTATAATCACCATAGAGCAACCAGCCATGGGAGTTACTAAGTTTTCAGAAGGGGCAAAGTCATGGATAAAAACAAATTAAACCACAATGCTGACAGGGGCAGTAACAAACAGCAGCAGCTGTACCTAAACATCGCTTTTTTCGGTGTTTTCGCCTGTGCCGCCCTGATTTTTTTACTGCTGGCTTTTGATAAAATACCGCCAGTCAGTGAACACAAAAAAGCAGAAAAAGAAACGTTATCAACCGAAGCTCAGTCCGAGACCGGAACCGAGTCTGCCACACCGAAAGAAACACTTGCTGCTGAGACAAGCATCACGATCAGCCTGATGGGTGACTGCACTCTTGGCTCTGCTCCGGATTCTGACCAGTACAACAATTTTGATGCTTATCAGTCCGTATATGGTATTGATTATTTCTTCCAGAATGTGAAATCTTACCTGGAAGGGGATGATCTTTCCATTATCAACCTGGAAGGTGCACTGACAACCGCTGAGAATTCAGCCAGCAAGAGCGATGTTTATAAAGGCGATCCTTCCTATGTTTCCGCACTCTCTAACAGTTCGATCGAGGCTGTCAACCTTGCCAACGATCACACCGAAGATTACGGAACCGCCGGTCTGACCGAAACACAGACCACTCTGAAAGACGCAGGGATCACGACTTTTGGCAACGACGATACCTCTGTTCTTGAGATCAAAGGCATCAAGGTCGGACTTGTCGGTATATCTGCCATTGACAAACAGGTAAGTGAGTGCAGGACACAGCTGACAAATGATATCAATGCAGTAAAAGAACAGGGTGCAAACCTGATCATCGTAAATTTCCACTGGGGAGCGAACGGCGAGACAACACCAGACAGCGACCAGACAACACTGGCACACGCAGCGATTGATGCAGGGGCAGATCTGGTAGTCGGACATCATCCTCACGTTCTGCAGGGTATGGAAGTTTATAATGGAAGAACGATCTTCTACAGCCTGGGAAACTTCTGCGATGGTGCAAATATGTACTCGGACGACATGGATACCGTTATTTTCCAGCCGACCTTTACTTTCAGTGCAGGCAAAGAGCTGACCCAAACAACGAATTCCATCATTCCTTGCACGATTTCTTCCGACAGCACATTCAACAACTATCAGCCAACACCGGCCGAAGACAGTGAGAAGACCAGAATCGAAGAAAAAGTCAAAGAACTGAGCAATCAGATCGGAAACAGCATTTCCGGAGATAATTCCGATGCAAACAGTACATCCGGCTCAGATGGAAATACAACCGCTTCCTCTGAAAGCGAGACTTCTTCCGAGAGCGAAACTTCCTCTGAGACAAGTTCAGACGGAAGCAGCAGTGATGGCAGCAATAATTCCGCTTCTGACGGAAACGACTCCACAAAACTGTTTTTACCGGAATAAAAATTTACCGTTGGTTTCCTAGCAGATGTAAGGAATGGAAATGCCGCACATTTTAAAATACTGTTTGCAAATGAACAGTATTGCATGTGCAAATGAACGAATTCCCCGAAGGGCACGTAAAAGTGCCTTCTTGGGAATTGTTCATTTTGCACATTGCCATACTTTCTTGAACAGCCATAGTTTTTTAAAACACTTCATATCATATTTTACACGCTGGCAGGAAACAGCCTTTTGCCACGCTAGTGTACGCAGAAAGTTTTTAGAATCAAAACATTCCGCATCAAGATAGTAAAAAAGCAGAGGCACAGTGACGGCGGCAAATTTTCGTTACTTTACTTCTGCTTTTTCATTTTCTGTATTTTGGCTTGAGAAATCTTTTCGCTTAAGCACTCACTGGCAGGCCAGGAGCTTTTGGCAATGTGCAGACGAACTGCATTGTAAAATATGGTGCGTAAAATAATACAGCCATGATGAATTCGAAAACAAATCGCTCTGACGGTAGCAAGGATTCCGTCGTGAGGTTTGCGATGTTGCCGCCCCAAAGAGCCGCTGTCTGAGCCTCGAAGAGGCGGGTTTAGGCGAAGGGCGGCTAACACACGAGCGAACCGAACAGGAAACGCAGCGTGTCAGGAGATTGTTTTCGAATCATTATGGCGTGCTATTTTACACAACTATTTTTTTATAACATTCATTTGCACATTCCTGAATCTCCGCTGTATACTTTCGCCGATATCACAGACACGATAGGCACAGTCAGTACGATCCCCAGTGTTCCTGAAATTCCTTTTATTACTTCAATACCAATCGAATACATATTTACTACCTGAAGGTACGGCATAATGTATGCATAAATTAAGATCATCGTATTGATCGCTCCTCCGGTAAATGCGAGGATCAGTGTATTTGACATGGTACCCATCATATCTTTTCCCACATGTATCCCTGACTTAAACAGTTCTTTCGCCGTCAGCTCCGGTCTTTTATTATGGATTTCTTCTATTGTCGAGGAAATAGAAACTGCAACATCCATGACTGCTCCAAGAGATGCAATCAGGATACCGGAAAACAGTACTCCGCCTATCTGAAGTTTACTGTTCTGAGACACATACACCATCGTTTCGATATCTTCAATGTTATAACCTGTGATTCTGGTTATTTTTCCAAATACTGTCGCAAACACGCCTGCGATCAGTACGCCTGATATCGTTCCCGTCATAGCACAGATTCCTTTTTTTGTACTTCCGCAGATCAGATAAATCGAAACTATCGTCACCACGATCACCACTGCAACTGCTGCCAGGAAGGGAGAGACACCTATGTACATCAGCGGAATGTATAAGTAAATAATGCAGATAAAGGTAAAAACAAGTGCCAGCATAGATTTCAGTCCACGTTTTCCGCCAACCAGAAATAATGCCGCTCCTAAAACTGCAACGATCAGCCATATAAAATTACCTCTGTCATAGCCATAAATACTTCCTGACAGTTCATCGCCATAACTGCTCAGCTGCACGATCACATTCGTTCCCTTTTTGCAATAAGTTCCGTAAAGATAACCATTCATGTTGTTTGCTTCGCATATTTTTCCTTTATATTTTCCTGATGTGATCTCTACTTTCACATTCTGGCTTCCGCCATTGACTTCTTTGTTTACTGTGTTATCCTCTACAACCTCAACAACTTTTGCTTTTACAAAATAAAAATTATCATCTGAAAGCAAAGGAACTCTGGTTATATTGGAATTAAATAACCAAAGTCCCGCTGCGAAGATTATGAGGAAAACCACAAATATTGCATTTGAATATTTTTTCATTTTCCGAATCCTCTGTTTTAATATAGTTCAGTTCTGCAACCATTTGCTTTGTGGCTCGCCGCCTGTAAAGTCGAAAGCCACCTCACATCTTATGTGTTTCGTCTGAAAATTATTTTGTTTTTACTTTAAATGTAATCTTCTGCTTTCCAAAGGAAGCCGTTACTTTTACTTTCTTTTTGCTCTTTTTCACAGCTTTCATTTTTCCTGTACTGGAAATTTTTACAACTTTTTTGTTTGAAGTTTTGTATTTTACGTTCTTTCCTGTAACACCGTTGATGGTCAGGCTGAGCTGTACCGTTTTGCCTTTCTTTAAAGCAATGGTTGAACCTGCTTTTACTGTCTTCTTTCCTGCTTTCAGCTGTAATTTTGCTGTTGCAGCAGGCATTACGTTGTTGTCTGTATTGTTGCCGTTATTATTGTTGTTATTGTCATTTACAGCATTGTTTGTTTCTTTTTTCTGCAGATTTACTTTTGCTTCCAGAAGACTGTCATACTGATTTTCAAATTTTTTCTTTGCAATGAGCAGCTGCATATCCATAGTCTTGTCCAGTAAAGTTGAGAATCCGGCTTTTAAAGCCGTGCTGTCGCCTCGTTTATAATCACTCTGAGCATAGCCATAGTAATTCAGCATATCATTTGCATTATCTGCATCATTCGTCTTATCATATACGGCTGCCAGCTGTGCTGCACCTTTATCCTCTGCTGTATATTTCATCAGGTCTTCGGCTGCTGCAATTTCGCTCTGCAGTTTATTCCAGGATGCTTCTGTATAACCATCGTTTTTGATTTCTTTTGCCTGTGCGATCAGATCCTTCATGGAAACCTTTTCGCCTGTTTTGTAGAGTGTATAATCATCTGCATATTTGTTTCCATTGTAATCGTATGTTTTGATAACGATGGATTCATCCGAAAAATCAATGGTTGAGAATGTCGGAATCTGTGTGTTGGAACGCTCTGCGATGTAATACTGTTTTGTGGTTGCCAGTTTATAGAACTTACTTCCTGATGCAGAACCTGCTGCAATGTAAAGTGTTCCTTCCGGATTGATTGCTACAGAATCATCATACTGGATCGCTGTTCCGTCTGCCATCAGATAGGATCTTGCATAAGAATGATCATGTCCGGTTAAGCACATATCAATACCGAACTCATCCATCAGCGGTGCAAACAGTGCTCTTAAGTTTGCTCCGTCTGTGTCAGAGTGCGGCTGACCGGAACCATAGATGTCGTGATGGAACATAACAACTTTCCATTTCGCATCCGGATTGCTTTCCACTGCTTTTTTCAGAAGTTCTCTGTGTTCAACGGTATTTCTGTTGTTGCTGTTCAGACTGATAAACAGTACGTTTCCATAGCTGAAGTAATAGTCAGAACCAGAGTTTGTGCTTCCAAGTCCATCTTCTGAATTCGGATTATTGTAGTGATATTTATAATCGGTTCCTTTGCTCTCGTGATTACCAATGGTCGTTGCCAGCGGGAGCATTCTCAAAAGTGCCGGATAAGTAAATCCTGCATATTCGCTTTCTCTGACATTCTTTCCGTCTGAACTGTCTGTTCCTGCATAGTCAATCTGGTCTCCTGCCGACAGAATAAAGCTTGCATTTGGTGCTGTGATCTTTGCCTGTTCCAGGGTTTTATTCCAGTTAAAGGTATCTACTGCAATATTGATATCATCGGCAGTTCCCTGACCCTGTGAGCCGGATGCTCCGATCTGCGGATCACCTACGAGAATTGTCTGAAAGTTTGTTGTCTTTTTTGTTGTATAGGACTGAACCTCGCTCCAAGCAGGATTTTTTACATCATCGGTATAACTGTAATAATAGGTTGTATTTTCTTCAAAAAGTCCTTCAACCGTAACTTTATTGGATGCTTTATATGTATTTTTCTGATTCGAACGATTAATCTCCGTTGCCGTTCCTTTAAATTCCTGTGCATCGCTCAAATCTTCTTTTTTTCCGATTTTTACTGCCGGCTCGCCCTTTTTCTGGCTGTACCATGCAAATCCCAGATCTTTTGCTGTCTTACCAGGTGTTAAGATAATTCTTGATGAATCATAGGATTCACCTTCTCCGGTAAGATTTCCCTGATCGTCTTTTTTATTCCAAACGGTATCTTTCCAGGTGGTATAATCTGAAATATTCTGTGTATCTGAAAATAATGTGCTGCTTGCACTTGTCTCTCCATATGCAAAAACATTGACCGGTGTGGATGTTGCCGCTACTGTTACTGCCATTGCTGCAGCGATAATCTGCAAAGCTTTCATTTTTTTCATATTTTTTATTCTCCTCTGCCTTCGCAGGCTCTTTTTAAATGCATTTTGATTCTTTTATTGATAAGTCTTATCATTTGGCAGTATACAGGTGTTATGTAAAGACAATTTGCGGATGTGTGTAAAATCTAAGTAAATTTAACTTTCTTTTTTTCCCGCAATTCTTTAAAAAAATCACTTAACATGGTGCTGCATTCTTCCTGAAGAACTCCTTTTGTCAGTTCCACCTGATGATTGAAGCGATCCATCTGCAAAATATTTAAAACGGAACCGGCGCAGCCGGCCTTCGGATTCATGCTTCCGATGACCACTCTGGATACTCTCGCCTGAACGATTGCCCCGGCACACATCTGGCATGGTTCTAACGTAATGTACATCGTACATCCTTCCAGTCTCCAGTCACCAAGTTTTTTGCTTGCTTTCCTGATCGCATTGAGTTCTGCATGGGAAAGTGTATTTTTATCGGTGTTTCTGCGATTGTAACCACGTGCGATAATTTTATCTTCATAAACGATCACGCAGCCAATCGGAACTTCATCCAGTGCTTTTGCTTTTTTCGCCTGTCGGATGGCTTCCTTCATATATTTTTCGTCTGTTGTCATATTTTTCTTTTGCCTTTCTGTAAATGTGGTATACTGAAAATATCATTTTTTATACAAATTCAAGTCGAACGCACGTGAGACTTAGCATGCGATTCCGGTCATCTCTGGCTAATATTTACCTGACAGAATCGCTGTGTATACATTGATTTTTTGCAATTTTAATTCCAGGAGGTTTTTATGAATATTCATGGTTTTATCACTTTAACTCTATTAGATTACCCGGAGCATCTCGCTGCTTCCATCTTCCTTGGCGGCTGCAACCTGCGATGCCCTTTCTGTCAGAATGGAAACCTTGTCCTTTCGCCGGAAAATGAACCTTCCATCTCCGAAGAAGAAGTGCTTGCCTTTCTGAAAAAAAGAAGCGGTATTCTCGAAGGAGTCTGTATCAGCGGCGGTGAACCTACGCTGTATCGCGAACTGCCGGATTTTATATCAAAGATCAAAGCTCTTGGATATCTTGTGAAATTGGATACAAACGGAACAAATCCGAAAATGCTTCGTTTTCTTTATGAAAACCATCTTCTTGATTATATTGCCATGGACATCAAAACGCAACCGGAACAATATGCAAAAGTTTCCGGGCTGCAGCCGGATGCTGCAGGCACACAGAAACTTCTGCAAAATATCAATCTTTCAAAAGAATATATTATGTCCTGCGGCATAGATTATGAATTTCGCACAACCGTTGTAAGGGAACTGCACGACGAGGAAGATTTCAGAGAAATCGGAGCATGGCTTTCCGGCTGCAGCCGCTATTATCTGCAGCCTTACCGGGAATCAGAACACATTCTTGCTTCCATGAGAAATCCAGATGTCTGTTTTCACGCACCGGATACGGAATCTCTGCATCGTTATATTGAAATTTTAAAAAATACAATTCCAAATGCGGAATTGCGCGGAAAAGATATCAAGTAAATAATTTGGGGCACATCTAAATTCCGTTTTACTGTCTCAACATGAAGTGCTTTAATCTGTTTTTCATTATACAAAAATGCCTGTGACATTTTATAATCCAAAAACGTCACAGGCACTTATTTTTATTCCGAGCATATTTCTTTTATTTAATTTTTACACTCTTTGGTAATCCGCTTGCCCGAAGCAATTTTGTATAAAGTTTCTTTTTTGATTTCGGAACTTTCACAACAGCATTCTTTGAAATACCTTTGAAAGCATTGCTTCCGATCTTTTTCAGGTTCTTGCTTTTAATTATAATTTTCTTCAGATTTTTACAGTTTTGAAATGCACTTTTACCAATCTTTTCCGTTGTTTTTCCAACAACCAAAGTTCTTACCTTCTTATTTCCTTTCAGTGCATTTTTTGCTACGGATGTAACCTTATATTTTTTTCCATTCAGTTTTACTGTACTGAAAATTCTCAGGTTCTTCTTTTTGTCACCATTCACTGTACTGGTAATCATCTTTGCAGTATTTTTTCCGGTTATGCGGTATGTAAAAATACCTATCTTATTCTTATTCTGATCCGGAGCCTGAGACGGTGTCTCCGGCGTCTGTGATTCCTCTGTTTCAACCGGCTTTTTTTCCAGTGCTGCGATTGCATCCTCGATTGCTTTTGCCATCTGGTCTACTTCCGCCTGCTCCGTGATATTCTTTCCACGTATCACTTTATCGATTGCTTCCTGTACTGCTGAAAATTCTTTGTAATCGTCCTTCTTCAACGCATTTGCTTTTTCGATCGCTTCGTCCACTTTCTTATAATCTGCGTCTTTGTACGTCAGAGTAAATGTTTGTGTATGGGTTGCTGTATCAGCTGTAATGGTAATTTCTGTATTTAGAGTCTCACAGTTGTCAGCAGTGATTTCCACCGGATAAGTGCCTGCTTCAAGTTCAGAAGAATTTGCCGTTTCCTGTCCGTTTACTTTTATGACCGCACCTGTCAGTCCAGATGGAGTCACAGTAAAGAAAACGGAATATTTTACATTCGGCAAAAGCGGTGTTTCACCCTGACTGAAACGATAGATACCGCCAGCAGCACTGATTTCATTATAGAAATCTTCTGTTTTCATATACTCGATCGTTTTCGCTGTACCTGCCCCATCTTTATTTGCACAGGCAGATACATTTTCCGTCTCGGCAAAGAAATTATTTTCAAAAGTTGCCAGAGCTTTATCGGAACTGTCTTTTTTTCCTGCGATTGCACCAAAACGTTTATACGGAAGTGTGGCAGTATACTGCGTCAGATCAATTTCGCCGCCAAAATAGCAGTGGCTGACTGTATTATCACTGCCGTCCTTTGAATTCGTGCCAACCACACCAACAATACCGCCCATATCCGTGATTCCTTTTCCAAGTGGTGTCAGTTTACCGGTTGAACAGCAATTTATAATTTTTGCAGTTCCGCTGATCTGACCTGCGATCCCTCCAGTTTGAGGAGCGTAAGACTTTATATCTCCGGAATTAGAACAGTAACGTATTTCCGAAGTTCCCATGACCATTCCTGCAATTCCACCTACGTAAAAACTGCTCACATCATTGGTTATTGTGATATTACCTTTATTTTGACAATATTCTATTACTGTATTTTCTGCATATCCACACAACCCGAAAGTTCCGTTGATATACTTGTCATGATTATTGAACACTACTTCCGATATACAATCAGAAATTTTTGCACCATCCGTATATCCGGCAAGTGTACCTAAAAATACATATCCTTCCCCGGCATCATCAATATTCCCTTTGAGCGTCAGTCCGGAAATTTCCGCCCCCCCAAGGAATCCGAATAATCCTCCAATATCCTCTTTTCCATACATTGAAGCATAATCAATATTTGAAATACTATGACCGTTTCCATAAAATTTACCACTGAAATAATGTTCAACATCTCCTTCGTCATTGGTACATCCGATCGGCGTCCACTCAACACCTGTCAGATCCAGATCTGCTTCAAGAGATACCACCGCATTTGTCCTGTTATCGTACTTACCGGCATTTACATCTTTTGCAAATTGCAAAAGTTCGTCAACGGCTGTGATAACTGTCTTGCTTTCCTGCCCGTTTTCTTCTGCCAGTGCTGTCACTGGAACAAGCGACATCACAAGGCACAATATAAGCATAAAACTCAGTAATTGTTTTTTCATACTCTTTTTCCTCCTGTCAGATAATGTCAAAATTTACATTTACTGATTTTATTATAGCAGAAAACATTTTTAAATGGAACTAGCCAAACGGTTAGTATGTTGCGGTCTACAATATTTTTACAACAGCATTTATATCAGATTTTTGCACCAGTAACCAAAGCTCTGTTCTTTTATTTCCGATGTCCGCTCTGCTTTTGCCCTGCGAAACTCCGGAAATCCGAACATTTCTGCCATATTTTTTTCGCCATAAAATCCAGGGATTCCAAGAATATAGCCTCCCTCTTTACTTTTTCCTATCATCAGATGCTGATGCTGATAATATCCATGCATCAGAAAACTGTTGCTTCCCTGCCGCAGACCTTTCTGCCAGAGAATTTTTAAGTCCGATGGCTGAATGCGAATTGCATCTTCTATCTTTTCATCCTGCACCGGCTGAAAATGTATATAACGTGCTGTGGCACGATTCCATCTGGTATCCGTTCCCGGCTCGCAGCCCTGACATTTGTTTTCTGTTTCTGCACTTCTGATTTCGTTCTCGTTTTCAGATTTTCCCGCAGTTTCTTTTTGTGATATTTCTTCATCTGTTTCTTTTGGTCTTTCCTTCTGTGATACTGCATCCTGTAATTCCTGCGATATTTTTTCTGATACTTCTTTTTGAAATGTTTCTTCCGATATTTTTTCTGATCTATCTTTCAATGATACTTTTTCTGGTATTTCTTCTGACACTTCTTTTGAGAATATTTCTTCCTGCATCTCTTCTGCCGTGATTTCCGGCTCCGCTTTCGCATGTTCCGTTATATCCAGATTTATATTTTCTTCCTGCAATTCCTGATCAGCTTCTGACTCTGTAGATTTTTCGCTTTTTTCGTTTTCCTTAATCCCAACATTTTCTTTATCTGTTTCATTTTCTTCAACGGTTTCTTTATCTGTTTCACTCTTTTTGACATTTTCTTCGTCTGTTTCTGCCTTTATTTCTTCTGGTTTCCCAAGATTTTCGATCGCAATTGGCTCATCATCGAAAACGGTCATCCAGTTTCTACCGCTCTGACTTCTGATATAGATTCCACAGACTTGTTCAAAACGACAGGATTCTTCCACAAACGGTTCTTCTGGAACGGTAAAACGCCGGTCAAATCCACTGCCCTGTGTCTGCCCTTCTCCAATCAGGAGAATAATAGGATTGTTTTTTCCGCTCTCTTTTGGCTGTCGCACAATTCCGAATACTTCTGTTTTTCCATCCAGCATTCTTACATTTTGAATATGTATCTGGATGCGGCAAATGGCATTTCGCAGTTCTATTTTTGCAAACCCTGTATTCTGCATCTTCTTTCCATTTACATATTCATAAATATAAGCCACAAAACGATGATAATCTGCCATCCATCTCGTCCTCCACAGACCTCGATTTTCTGGTGTGATTATATGCTCGTTTTGTGGCTCATATGCAAGGCAGATATTTCTGCCCTCTGTATCACTGAACTGTAACCATTTTTCTGGTTCTTTTATATTCTTGCTGCTGCCACTCAAAATGTGATTAAATAGACTCACACCGAGATAATGTAGACCCTCACGAGTTCTACTTACTGCTTTATC
>NZ_JAJEQE010000047.1 GCF_020687205.1 Hominisplanchenecus faecis | reverse complement strand
CATATAAGTTTTCTTAATGCCCATCTTCTTGCCCTTCGGACAAGAAGCATCCCTCGCTCTAAAGAGCTCGGTCAATTCTTATTTTTCTGCTGTCTGCACTGGCCTTTGAAAAATCTGTCACATTTCCGAGAGTTCACAATAATGTGCATAAATCCCGCCTTTTTTTAGCAATTCTTCATGTGTTCCGCTCTCTGCGATCCCATTATCGGCAACAACAAGAATCTGATCTGCCCCGCGGATCGTAGAAAGGCGGTGTGCGATCGTGATTGTGGTGCGGTTCTTTGCCAGTTCTTCGAGACTTTTCTGAATCCATCGTTCACTCTCATTATCCAGTGCACTCGTTGCCTCATCCAAAATAAGAATCGGCGGATTTTTCAGGAAAACTCTGGCGATAGAAATTCTCTGTTTCTGCCCTCCTGAGAGGCGTGTTCCGCGTTCACCGACGTAGCTGTCGTATCCATCCGGCAGTGACATGATAAAATCGTGAATATTTGCTTTTTTCGCCGCATCGACGATCTCTTCCATGGAGGCCTCTGGTTTTCCGTAAGCGATATTATCCCGGATCGTTCCGCAGAACAGATAGACATCCTGCTGCACCAGTCCGATCTGATTTCGCAGACTTTCAAGTGTCAGTCCTCTGACATCCTTTCCGTCAATCGTGATCTTTCCTTCTGTCACATCGTAAAAACGTGGCAGCAACGAACAGATCGTGGTCTTACCACTTCCGGACGGTCCGACCAGTGCGATCGATCTGCCTGCCGGAATCCGAAAGCTGACATGAGACAGTACCGGTGTCTCATCATCCTGATAATGAAAGGAAACATTTTCATAAGATACATCACCACATACATTGGTCAGTGGTTTTGCATCTTCGGCATCCTGAATATCCGGTTCTGTCTCGATCACATCGAGAAATCTGCGAAATCCGGACAGGCCTTTCTGCATCATTTCTGTCAGCTCAACCAGGATCTGGATTGGGCTGATGAAGATTCCGATGTACAAAGCATACATGGCAAGATCTGCTGCTTCCATTTTTCCGTGTGCGATCAGCCATCCGCCAAAGACCAGGGTCACCAGATACATCAGTCCCTGGAAAAACAGGTTGCTGCTCATAAAACTTCCCATACAACGATAGTTCGCATCTTTGGATACCAGAAATCCCTCGTTGCTCTTCTGAAATTTCTTCCACTCAATCTCCTCATTTGCAAAAGACTGTACGACACGGATCCCGGAAAGGGTATCCTGAAGCCTCGCATTGATATCTCCGATCTTGCGTCGGTTATCCATGAACGTTGCCTGCATACGGCGATTCTGACGCAGGGAAAAGATCAGCATCAGCACAACCAGAAACAGAAGCGGCACTGCCAGTCTCCAGTTGATAAAAAATAAGAAGATAAAGGCTCCGACAATCTTAATCAGTGAAATGAACAGATTTTCCGGTCCGTGATGTGCCAGCTCAGAAATGTCAAACAGATCTGATACGAGTTTGCTCATCATCTGACCGGAATTATGCTGATTATAATAAGAGAACGACAGTTTTTCATAATGCTCAAACAATTCCTGGCGCATATCCCGCTCCATCCTTGCTCCCATCATATGCCCCTGACACGTCACATAATACTTGCACAACGCCTGTATTGCATACATAAGCAGCAATCCTGCCCCGATAGGAAGCAGTGCCTGTAAGATCACAGCTGCATCTTTTAAAAACAGTGTTTTTGTCAGACTGCGAAGGATCTGCGGAAATGCCAGATCCACAAAACTGATAATCGCTGCACACAGCAAATCCAGAAAAAACACACCTTTGTAAGGTGCATAATATTTCACAAACTTTTTCAGTGTCTCCACTTTTGTTACCTTCTTTCGTTATTATGATTGAACCAAATCAAGGAAGTCCCCTGCTTCAATTGCGAATATCCGCTTGACACGTAAGACTTGGCACGCGATTCTGTTCAGCTTTGCTGACATTTACCCAACAAAATCGCCGCATGCCTATTGTAGCATGCGACGATTCTCGTTACAACTTGAACTTCTGTTATTCAAGAGATTCTTTTATTTACTTTACTTTCGCTACTTTATTATAAGTTGCCTTTTTGCTGATTTTTGCTTTCTGAAGGTTCTTTTTCAGTGCTCTCAGCGTTTTGGATTTCATCTTCTTAGGAACTGTAACTTTCATCTTAGAAGAAGTACCCTTGAATGCATTCCTGCCAACTTTCACGATCTTTGTTCCCTTGAAAGTTACGCTTGACAGCTTGCTCGCTTTACTGAATGCATTGGAGCCAATGCTCTTGACGTTGTTTCCAATCACGATACTCTTCAGTTTCTTGTTGTTCTTGAAAGCATTCTTACCGATCGTGGTTACTTTGAAGCTGTAATTTCCAACTTTTACTGTATCCTGGATCGTAACTTTTGTTTTCTTCGTTGCTTTCAGTTTCACTGCAGAAACCGTTCCGTTTACTGCATCAGCTTTCGTTACTTTGTAAGTAACGCCTTTTACTGTAGTGGTTGTTCCAACTGCCGGAACCTGTGGTGCCGGATTATTGTTTCCGTTGTTGTTATTGTTATCATCTTTCTTGACAAGAGCTGCTTTTGCATCGCTGACTGCTTTCAGTGCTGCATTTACTTCTGCCTCAGTAGCATCCTTATTCTCCAGAACTTTCTTAGCTTCTGCCAGTGCTGCTTTCAGTTTGCCTGCACTCTCAGCTGTGTAATCTGCTTCTTTGAATGATTCTGCTTCTTTGACTGCCTTGTTCAGCTCTTCGACTTTTTCTGCCGGTGCAGGGGTCGGAGTCGGTATCGGATCAATATCTTTTGATTTTACCGTGATGGTAACTTTGCCTGTTACACCGCTTCCGTCTTTTGCAGTTGCAATGATATCTGCACTTCCAACACCAATTGCTTTGATCAGACCACTTTCGTTTACTGTTACTGCACTTTCATTTGAGCTTGTCCATGTAACTTCTTTGTTGTCTGCATTTTCCGGTAATACAGCTGCAGCTGCCTGAGCAGTACCGCCGATCTCCAGTTCTTTCTTATCTGCTGTTACGCTGATGCTTGCTACTTTGACCGGCTCCGGATCTGGAGTAACCTGTTTTGCTTTTACCGTGATCACAAGTTCTCCTGATACTCCGCTTCCATCTTTTGCTGTTGCTTTGATGGTTGCCGTTCCGGCTGCTTTTGCTGTGATCAGACCTGTTTCGCTTACGTTTGCCACTGTTTCATCTGAACTTGCCCAGGTCACTTCTTTGTTGTCTGCATTTTCCGGTAATACAGCTGCAGCTGCCTGCATCGTATCACCGACGGTCAGCTCTGTCTTATCTGCTGTTACGCTGATGCTTGCTACTTTGATCGGCTTCGGATCTGGAGTTTCACTCTGGAACGTGAATTTTGCATCTGCCCACAGTGCGTGGTCGTTGTAATCTGCATCGCCTTCTTCTACGATCAGACGCAGATCTTTTACTTTGGATACATCGATATCTACGAGATAGGACTGTCCGTTGGAGATCACATGATCTTTGCGGTACAGCTCTTTGCCATCACCTTTGATCACATAGTTTACATCTGCTTTGTTTCCAAGTGTCTGGTCTGCACTGATACCGATGCGTGCGGTAAATCTGCTTACGCCCTTGCCTTCCAGGTTAACGCCCAGTTCTGCCGGTGCATGCATAGCCACACCTTTGTCAAAGCTCTGTTTTGTGCCTTCTACATAGACTGCCATCGGATTTCCGCATCCGCAGGCATCTCTTGTGTTTTCGAAGTATCCGCCCTGGTCAACGGTCCAGTCCATATCGGATACATACAGTTCATCCTGAACCTTGAAATTGATCGTATAAGTCTTTTCTACACCAAACGGAGAAACGGCTTTGATGGTTGCTGTGCCAGGAACTGCTGCTGCCTGTGTAATAGTTACATTAACATCATTTGATTTTTTGATCACTTCTACCTGAGGAACCTTTCCTTCTTCGTAGCTTCCTCTTAAAAGTGTATAAGTGTACTCATTCTGTCCGTCACTGAAGTTGTCCAGTTCTTTGCCGTTTACTTTGATTCCGGTCAGCGGCATTCCGGATTTCACGTCTTCGTTGCTCTTTACCATCTTTTCTTCATCTGATGTCTGTTTTGTCAGAGGAAGGATGCTGAATGTCTGTGTATAAGTCTTTCCTGCGGAAATGATGTATTTGCTCAGAGGAGCCGGACCGCAGCTTGCATTTCCAAGTCCGCGCTGCATCAGGTCAACAGTCAGAATGGTATTTTCCTGTACCGGAACCTGATATGGATGACGGTAGGATGCCAGATCTTCTGCTTTATAATGCAGGGCTCCGGATTCCATTTCGCTGTCAGAAGATACCAGGATACCTGTTCCGTCTTCTGCTGTCAGTGCTGTCCATCTTACACCTGTGTGGTTTCCGTTTTCCTGAGGTTTTACATATTTTTTTTCAAACTGTTCGGTTACGGTGCTGTTGTATATACCAAGTTTTGCACCGGTGTTACGGTCAACATAGTTTGCCTGCGGACCATTTCCGTAGTATGTCAGCTTCTCGTAATCTTTTGCAACTGTCATCTTCATACCGATTCTTGCAATATTTCCTGCAGAAGCACTCGGTGTAACCGTATTGGTTACTACGATCTCACCATTGCCATAGATCATGTAATCAATGCTGTTCGGTGTATTTACTTCAGGAATGCTTCCTGATACATGAATGTTGACTACTTTGTCTTTCTTATCTACAGTGATGCCGTTCTCATCCAGCGTGAAGTTCTCTGCTGCATTCTTCATCGCTGTGGAGAAGGATGGGTCGTTGCTGACCGGTGCACGGTAGTAGTTCGGAACCGGTCCGTTCTCCAGCAGGGTCTTGCCGTCTACTTTGTAGCTGGTGATGTAACCCTGTGCTTTGTCAATCACAACTTCAAATGCTTTGCCGTTTGTTTTGGATGTCTTTCCGGTAACAGTGATCGCATCATCGCTCTCTGCTACGTTTACTTTATCCATGTCAGATGCACTGATCGTTGGCTGTGCTTTTTCCGGAGTGTAAGCAAGATCAAATTCTTCAAATGCAATCTCATTACCTTCATGTCCGTAATAATCGCCTGCCCACGCAGCATCTTCTTTCAGTGTTACGGAGAGTGTCAGTGTATAGTCAGAACCTGCTGTCGCACTTACTTTCGGGAAGTTTGCCAGTGTTACGGTAGCTTCTGCCTGCGGTGCGATGTTCTTCTGCTCCTCGCTAAGCTGACCGCTTCCGATCACTTTGTTATCTTCTTTTAATGTCCAGGTGACATTGTATTTGTTCAGGTTGGTGTTCAGGAACTCGTTTACAACACGGACTTTTCCGTTTGCTGCTTCACCGTCATCATAGAAGGAAACTTCCTGATGTACTTTCTTGACTTCATACAGTTCTGCGGAAGGTGTGCGGTCTGCATTTAAGATACCGTTTGCACAGAAATCATTATCATTTACCGTCTCGCCCCAGTCTCCGCCGTATGCGAAGTATGTGCTGTCTTTGTAGTTTGTTCCTTCTGATTTAATGGAAGCAGATCCAAAGTCAATAGAATAAGCTACGTTATCTTTTACTGCGTCCAGATTATCGTTTGTATTCTGGATCTGTTCCTCTGTCATAACACCTTTGATCACGGCTGCACGGTCGATTGCACCGTTGAAGGTTCTTCCGGACTGGTCTGCGGATGCTCCGATGGTGATGTCGATCGGATTGCTGGATGCATCACAGGTTGTCTTGTTGGTTCTTTGTCCTGTTGCAAGCTGTTTTCCATCGTAATACAGCTTGTACTCGGTACCGATATAAGTTGCCGTCAGACGATGCCAGTTTCCGTCTGTGAAATCAGATGGAATATCTGCGGATAAAGTACCACCGCTCCATCCGTCTACAAAGAACTCAAATTTACCATAGCGGTCAATCTGAAGGTTGTAACCGTCGCTGTCTCCTCTGGAGATAAACGCCTGTGCGGATCTTGTAAAGTTCTCCGATGGTTTTACCCATACATCCAGTGTGATACCGGTTGTGCTGTTGGTTGCCAGTTTTGCACTGTCCGTCGCTGCATAAGTTCCCTGGATCGCTTTTGTATTGTTGCGTCCTTCGGTAACTTTTCCGTCAAATTTCGTTGCAACACCGGTGTTCGAATCTGTAATCGTGTAAGTTGTTGTATTTTCTACTTTTGTAGAAACAGACTGATCGATCCAGTCCCAGATAAATCCGCCCTGTGCATTCGGGTAGTTACGGAAAATATCCCAGTACTCTTTGAAGTTACCAAGGGCATTACCCATTGCATGGGCATACTCAGACTGGATATACGGCAGCTTATTGCCGGTGTTTGTTACCTGACTCTTGACAGAATCCACACCCCAGTACTGGGAGGAATAGATATCTACCATGGATTTTGTGCGGTCACCCTTTGTATAGCGGTTGTCACGCTCATATTTACGGATACGGGACGGGTCACGCTGCAGGATCCACTGTGTGGAATTGTAGAAGCAGTAGTTCTCATCCATGTTGTAAACCTGATAAGTAGCTTCATTACCAAGGGACCAGATCACTACGGATGGATGGTTTTTATCGCGCTCTACCATATTCTGGGTGCGGTCCATAACGGAAGTGTTCCAGATCGGATATCCAGACGGGATGTTGCTGCTTGTCGCACCGATGTGGGACTCTGCATTCGTCTCATCACAGATATAAATACCCAGCTCATCTGCCAGTCCGTACATATATGGATTGTTCGGATAGTGGCTGGTACGGATCGCATTGACATTGAACTGCTTCATCATCTTCAGGTCGGTTGTGATATCTTCTCTGGAGATCGCACGTCCGTCCTGGTCATCTGTTTCATGACGGTTTGTACCACGGAACATGATCTTTTCACCGTTGATCTGTACCTGTTCCTGACCTGCTTCGTTGATATCTGCTTTGCTGATCTCGCGGAATCCGACTCTCTGAACAGTCGTCTCAATGACATTGCCATTTTCGTCTTTTAACTGAACAAGAAGCATATACAGATTCGGAGTATCTGCAAACCATTTGTCCGGATTGGTTACTTTTTTATCGCCGGTAAAGTGTGCACCCTTGTCATCTGCTTTCTCTGCCACATTTTCCTTTGCTGCCGGAACAGTCGCTTCGATCACCATCGGCTCAGACCACACTTTTGTCTTGCCGTCAATCTTGTAAAGATCAGCAGATACGGTATATTTCTTGCCTGCTGCTGTATCATCACCGAGATTACGAATATCTGCATCCAGCGTCAGGGTTGCATCTTTATAGTTTTTATCCAGATCTGTTTTTACAAACAGGTCACGCATCTCTACTTTTGCTTTAGAGTAAAGATTTACATCACGGAAAATACCGCTCATACGGATAAAGTCCTGGTTCTCCAGATAACTTCCGGTAGACCAGCGGTAAACTTCCACAGCGATGGTATTTTCACCCTTTTTCAGATAACTTGTAATGTTAAACTCATCCGTTGTGTAGCTGTCTTCGCCGTATCCGACTCTCTGTCCGTTTACATATAAATAGAATGCGGACTCTACACCTTCAAAGGATACGAAAACATCTCTTCCATCCCAGTCTGAAGGAACGGTAAAGGTTCTCTTGTACTGGCCGACACTGTTGTTTACGGTCGGTGCTGTAACGTTTGCTCCAAGGCTGACATTTTCATAGTTCTGCCACGGATATCTCTGGTTTACATAGATCGGCTTTTCGTATTTGAAATTGCCGTCTGCATCCTTGATCGTCTGGATGGAACTTGGAACTTTGATATCATCCCAGCCTGAGGTATCCCAGTTCTCCACATAATTTTTTGCATCTGCACCTTTTGCCTGTTTTTCACGGTCTGCCGGTTTCTGGGCAAATTTGAATTTCCAGGTACCGTTCAGGGACTGTTTGTAAGCGGATTCTGATTCATCCACATCCAGAACTGATTTTTCGTTTGTCAAAGCTTTTTCTGCAGACTCATACGGTGTAAAATACGCATGTGCCGGCTCCCGGTTCTCCTCCACTTTATCAATCTGGTCATACCACTCTTCGCCTGCAAAGCTGCTGTCAGCAGCATTTACCGGAAGTGTGAAACTTCCAATGCCGGTCACAAGCTCTCCGCCGATCATAGCACCGGCTAACACAACAGACAGAATTTTCTTTCTCAAATGCATGTACATTCCTCCTTTTATGCATTTTTTCTTTTGCAGCCATTCTGTTTCCTTTTCAGCTGCAATTCTTTCTTTTTCTTCCTCTTTTTTCGCAGAGTTTTTGTCATTTTAAAAATCTCTGTGAAAAATGAAGTCCCGCTGTGCGGGACTTCCAGCACCCTCTCTGGATACATGTTAAGTTTATTATAGTACGTTTTTATGTTTTTGTCTATATTATTACTATTTATTTTTATTAAGCGTTCGCTTTTTAGTAATTTTCTACATATTCTCTGTCCGTTTATTGTCTATTTCGCCAGTTTCGTTGATTCCATTGGAAACATCCACGCTTCTAGGAACCTGTTTTATCAGCTCTGGAAACTTACGGCAATATGCAAAATGAACGAATTCCTAAGAAGGCACTTTTACGTGCCCTTTTGGGAATTCGTTCATTTGCACATACACTTTTTTCTGTATACAGTTTGTCTATTCGTTTCACAGGAAAACCGCCTTCATTTTCTCTGCCACTTCCTGCAGTTTTTGTGCTCTTTGTCCGAATATCCGGACGGCGAGATCATTTTGCACAAGTTTTGTCACGCCGCCATCACACTCCGGTTCCTGTGCCAGGATCTCCCAGATATTCTGCTGCAGTTCTTCGCTGTTGCCGGTCAGGAACAGATTTGCCATATGTGTGTAACCTTCGTACATACCGATGCCTTCCATTCCCATTTTTTCCGGCTCATAGCAGGTATTGTCCCGATAGATCAGACTTTTGTTTCGCCAGATGGAAACTCTCGATGCATACTTCCGGTAGCGAAAGCGTTCCCCGGATGCTTTTCGACCGCAGGAAATGATTTCCATCAGAAAGAATCTTGAACTTTCGTCTTCGAGATGGATTTTCATATCACTTTCAAATGCAGACTGTGCGTATGGGATCACCGGCTGCGGATAGTAACAGAAGACTGCATTTTTTTTCACTTCTACCGTCACACTCCGGCGTGCCAGTCCTTCTTTCATCTTATGCACTTTATCAAAAGACTGAGAAAGAAATTCCAGATTGCTTCCTTCGGAAATCTGAAAGGTGAACTCCTGAACATCGCCTTCCATGATTCCGGCCGAAGCACACAGCGGCATAATGGAAATTCCGCCATCTTCTTTTGGAAATGGTGTCATAACTTTATAAGGTGCAGTAAAGGAAAGATCTTCCAGTATGGTTTTTCCATCCCGGCTTCCGGTGCGGATCGACAGTCTGGATATTTTTCCGAATTTGTTTTCTGTCAAATGTTCGTCCGCCTTTCTTTTTTATTTTTCAAGAATGCTTCTTCTATTCTTGCTGTGAAGTAAAGCGGACATTCACAATCCGCTTCTCTGCGTTCAAGTCGAACATTATGCTTACAGATCTTCCAGCAATACACTTTTTTTGATCCATTCTACTACTTTATCCACATTTTCATCCCCGCGGATGTTGGTAAACTGGAATGGACAGTCACCACGCATTTTCTTTGAATCACGTTCCATGACTTCCAGACTTGCTCCGACATATGGTGCGAGGTCGATTTTGTTGATGACAAGCAGATCTGATCTTGTGATACCAGGACCACCTTTTCTCGGAATTTTATCTCCTTCTGCAACATCGATCACGAAAATCGTGGCATCTACCAGTTCTGGGCTGAAGGTTGCGGAAAGGTTATCTCCGCCGCTCTCGATAAAGAGCAGTTCAATATCCGGGAAACGCTCCATCATTTCATCAACTGTTTCAAGGTTCATCGAGGCATCTTCACGGATTGCCGTATGCGGGCATCCGCCGGTTTCCACACCGATGATCCGCTCGACCGGAAGAACACTGTTTTTTGCCAGAAACTGTGCATCTTCCTTTGTATAAATATCATTGGTGATAACGCCAGTGCTGTAGTCTTTTGCCATTTTTCTTGATAATGCTTCGATAAGTGCTGTTTTTCCGGAACCTACCGGACCGGCAACTCCAATTTTCACGTATGACATACTTTTTCCTCCTGCTATGACATATACAATCTGGAATACAGTTTTTCGTGCTGGATTCCACGAATATCAAATCCCGGTGCTGACAGGCACAGGTCATCTTCGCTGTAAGTTCGGATCTCTTCCAGAATTTCTGCAAATTCCGAATAACATCCGCTTAAAAGCTGCTGTCCTGCACTTTGGCTGAGCGGGATGGTTTTGACACAGTTTGTTACCATTGCGGAAGTCTGTGCATATAAATAATGATACAACGTCTCTTCTTCTTCGATTCCAAGAGCCGCACAGAAAACTCCGTATACAATGCAGTGACTGACCGCTTTTCCTTTTCTTCCTTCCAGATACGTTTCAAAAATTTCTCTGTTTTTCATCGGCATCGTTTCTGCGTGCAGTTTTTCAATTGTTTTTACAAAACGAGAACCCATTTTTCTGGACGCTTCCCGCTGTTCAAAAGGAATCCTGGATGCTCCGAGAGCGGTGCATGGCGATTGCCGATCTCATAGCAGACCTTTGCCACATATTTTTCGTGCCCCGGTGCAAGCGATACTTCGATCACTTCGCACGACGGTGTGTTGACCACAATCACCACACCGTCTGCATCATAGATCACATCATCCTGGAACAGTCCTCTTGTCAGAATGGAATCATTCATACGGATGCCCACTTCACGACCCTGGCCGGTCACTTTTCGATGGATTTTTTTAAATGCTTCATGCCATTCGATATCCACATATTCTACTGTTTTTCCTGTGATATCCACATCTTTTAATTTTCCGATTACTTTTTCACAAACCATTCTACCATACTCCTAAAATCAGCATGATTCCCGGAATCCATGCGGTGACCACGCCTTCAAACACCTGAAGCAGCGGTACAAATTTTCCGAGCTTTTTGCCCATGATATCTTCTACAAATGCAGTTCCCCAGAGGATTGCCCACAGATACCAGGTCTGCGAACTTGCCTTTTTCCACAGAACCTACATAATCTGCAATACCATGTGTTAATGCCGGATTGATCGTATATTTTGCGATATAACGTTTTACACGGAAGTTGTCGTTTCCTTTGCCTTCGTCTTCCGGAAGTGCTCCGCGTTCGTCTTTCATTTTGCTTGCTGTCTGCCAGGTACGTGTGATAACTTCGCCGACACGTCCCATTGCCTGAGAGTCCGAACTCATCATACTGAAGATACCCATGTCATGCAGAACATCTTCTGCTGCGATGGTTTCCGGACGGATTCTGGAATCTGCAAATGCGACATCTTCCGGGATTTTTTTGTCCAGATGATGGCATACCATCAGCATATCCAGATGCTCATCCAGTGTATTGACCGTGTATGGCATGGTCGGGTTTGTGGATGACGGAAGAACATTTCCTGCTGCCGCTGCACGGATGATGTCCGGTGCGTGTCCTCCGCCTGCACCTTCGGTGTGGTAAGTATGGATTGTTCTGCCTCCGATCGCTGCCAGAGTATCTTCGACACATCCTCCCTCATTCAGCGTATCGGTGTGAATCGCTACCTGCACATCGTACTCATCTGCTACATTCAGACAGTGGTTGATAACAGCCGGTGTTGCACCCCAGTCTTCATGAATTTTCAGTCCCATTGCACCTGCTTTGACCTGCTCGATCAGCGGTGCTTCATCCGAACAGTTTCCTTTTCCGAGGAATCCCAGGTTCATTGGATATTCTTCTGCTGCTTTGAGCATCATTTTCATGTTCCACGGTCCAGGTGTACAGGTCGTTGCATTTGTTCCGTCTACCGGTCCGGTACCGCCTCCAATCATCGTTGTCACACCGCTGTACAGTGCACAGTCGATCTGCTGCGGGCTGATAAAATGAATGTGGGTATCAATTCCGCCGGCAGTTACGATCATGCCTTCTCCTGCCAGTGCCTCTGTAGAAGCTCCAACCGTCATGCCCGAAGTTACGCCGTCCATAATATCCGGGTTTCCTGCTTTTCCGATTCCGACGATTTTGCCGTCTTTGATACCGATATCTGCTTTTATGATTCCGGTCACATCCACGATCAGTGCATTTGTGATGACCAGATCCAGATCTCCGTCTTTGCTGCAGGTCTTAACAGACTGTCCCATACCGTCACGGATGGTTTTTCCGCCTCCGAATTTAATTTCATCTCCATAGGTGGTAAAATCTTTTTCCACTTCAACGACAAGGCTTCTATCTGCCAGTCTTACTTTATCGCCCACGGTCAAAAGAAAGGCATTTATTTACTTCAAAAAAATGATAATGAGATCCCACCTGCACCGGGCGGTCTCCTTTATTCGCAACAAGAATTTTCACTGTGTTTTTTCCTTCGTTGAGTGTGATCTCTCTGTCTGCTGGAATAATTTCACCGATTTTCATGGTTTGTTGTCCTCCTTCTTCAAGATTCGCCCGCAGATCATCTGTGGGGCTGCCTCTGATCTACTGGATCGGATTATGTACCGTTACCAGCTTGGTTCCATCCGGAAAAGTTGCCTCTACCTGTACTTCTTCCAGCATATCTGCAACACCATCCATAACATCTTCTTTGGTAAGGATCTTCGTTCCCAGCTGCATCAGTTCCACAACCGTTTTTCCGTCACGTGCCAGTTCCAGAAGTTCCGAACTGATATAAGCAAGCGACTCTGCATAATTCAGCTTCAAGCCGCGTTCTTTTCTCTCTTTTGCAAGATTTCCCGCCATATGAAGCATCAGTTTTTCCTGTTCCTTCGGGGTAAGTCTCATAGTAATCCTCCTGTTCGTTTATTTAGTAAGAATAAAATCAACATCAACAGTTCAGCCGTGACAAAAAAAGACGCAGACAATGGCTCCCTTTTACAGGCTCCATTGTCTGCGTCTTTATCCCTATGGATTTGCTATGCATTATAGCCGATTTTATTTTTTCCGTCAGGCAGTTTTTTGAAAGATTTTTGCATTATTCGAATGTTTTTGCTGTTATTTTTCCTGATTTTCTTCATTATTTTGAACGTTTCGATAAACTTTTGCTTTATCAACACGGTGGTCATCCATCTTCAGGACAACTACTTTCACGCCGTCACTTACAAAGCTGTCGCCCTCTTTCGGGATCTGCCCAAGTTCCTCCATGATCCAGCCGCTCAAAGTATTGACATCCACCGCTTTCTCAATATCCAGCAGTTCAAATACTTTATCAATATTTGCCGATCCGCTCATCAGATATTCCCGGTCTGAAATTTTTTCGATTTCTTTGATGACACGGTCATGCTCATCCCAGATATCACCGACCAGCTCTTCGATGATATCTTCAATCGTAACCAGACCTTCCGTTCCGCCAAATTCATCCAGAATGATCGCAATGTGAGTTTTACTGTCCTGAAGCTTTTTCAGCAGGACACCGATCTTCATCGTCGGCGTGATAAACAGCACCGGGCGGATGATATCTTTCAGAGGTCGGTCGGTATGATAAATAAAATTGTGGAAATCCTTCTGGTTGACAATGCCTATGATGTGGTCGATATCTTCTTCGTAGACCGGAAGCCTTGAAAATCCGGTATCCAGAAACATCTTTGCGATTTCTTCTTTTGTCGCATCCAGCGGAATACTCTCAATGTCCACACGCGGCGTATAAATATCACTTGTCTCAAGATCCATAAAACCAATCGCACTGCGGATCAGTGTACTTTCATCGGCATCGATCCCGCCTTCCTGCTCTGCTTCTTCCACGATCGTCATCAGCTCCTCGTCCGTGATCCCACGGTCATCCGAAGGCTTGTTGAACAGTTTGACAAGCAGCTTTTTCCATTGAGCGAACATCCAGATAAATGGTTTTAAAAGCACCATCAAGGCACGGATAAACGGTGCGGAAAACATGGCAAATTTCTCCGGTGATTCTTTGGCAATGCTTTTCGGCGAGATTTCACCAAAGATCAGCACGACAACCGTGACGGAAGCTGTTGCAACGCTCGCCCCTGTCTGCTCACCCAGAAATTTGACAAAGAGCAGTGTCGCCACAGATGAGAGCAGAATATTGACCAGGTTGTTGCCGATCAGGATCGCCGAAAGCAGCGTGTCGTAATTGTCTGCCAGCTGAAGTGCAAGTGCTGCGGATTTGTCACCCTTGTCTGCCATTGTTTTCATACGTGCATGGCTCATCGTGGAAAAGGCTGTCTCGGTCGCAGAAAAATATGCGGACAAAACAAGACAGACCAGAATAATAACCAATGAAGTCGAGTCACTGGACATGATAAATAAAAAACCTCCCTTTCAAAAAAGCATGGCCTGTTGTACCCTGACAACAGACCATGCCCTGTCTTTCTTTGTAATCTGTTTTCTGTTGTTATTATATGAGATAGCCGTCACAGTGTCAATGGGAAGCTTTTCTTAGCGTTCGTTTTTCTTCTTACCATTCACTGCCTGAATACTTCATCTCATAGAATAACTGATGTGCTCCTTTGTGATCAACGTAGCACACAAAATATCCTTTTTTATAGGACATACTTTGCTCTCCTGTTATTACTTTCGTGTTGTTATCGTTTGCACGAACCATAACTGTCGCATGGACACCATCATAAGCATCCGGCTTTTCTGCATATCCGGCATCGATGTCTGCTGTTCCGGTATCGGTAGCTGTCCTGGCATTTGCTATATAATTGTCTTTTGCTGCACAACAGGTACTTCTCCAGATTCCGGCAATATGTCCGGCATACTCGCATCCGCCATAAACCGATACTCCATCCATCGTATTTTCAGAGATCACACTGAAATTGTTCTCTCCAATGATGCCGCCTGCGGTGTATGCACTGCCTACACTGGTGTTCATAATCTGACATTGCGTGATGCTGCTTTCATAGCGGAACGCATCCTCACTCTCTTGTGTCTGCTTATCATCTCTTCCGGCAATTCCACCCGCATACAGTCTGCCAATGCTTTGAACATCTGATCCGGTTACGGATGGTCAATGCCTGAGACGCTGACATTTTTTCAGAAGTTATTATACAAAAATACCCACATAACTGCAACTCCCGTTCAACGGCATGTTCTTCTCTGATCATTCCAAAACAAGTTCTGAGTGTACTTCTGGCAAACTGCTGTTCATAACCAAACCACAACCTCCTTGTGCTTAGAGTATATGAAGTTTGGGCTTTATCCTATAGTTTTCGAATATCTGTATAAATAGAAAAAGCCCTTTGAGAAAAGGATTTTTCCTCTCTCAAAGGGCAAGTTGTTAAACTGGAAATTATCTATTTCTCCTCTTCGTTAAGACCTAGTTCATTACACATTACTTGCTATCCCTGATACCTTATTCTTTCAACCAGCGTTTCCTTTTTCAGATTACTGCTTAAAACGCAGGAAAGTACAATCTGCAACAGACCGACCAAAAAAATCATAATAAAAATTGGTACGATTGGAACATGATAGATATTCATTCCAAATATTCCATTATGTTTTGCATAGGAAAAAAGTGCATAGCCGAGCGGCAAACCAATGATCAAAGCTACGCATATGGTGCCAACCGTAAAAATCAGTCCCTGTAACTGCAGGCATAAATTTAATTGTTTATTTGTCATACCCACAGCCTGTAATACACCATATTCCTGCTTTTTTGTCGTAATATTCATGATCATGGTGTTTGCCATATTCATAAACCCGATGAGTCCTACAATAGCCATAAACAGATAACAGCCAAGCTTCATCATGCTGCTTGCAAATTCGGCAGATTGTAACTGCGCATGATAGGTATCCATTTTTATATGCGAAGTATTAGAAATCAAAGTATTCAGACTCTGTTCCACAGATGCCACATCTTTTTTATCACAGTCCACCCACAGATAGCCATAGGCTGTTCCCCTCGGATTCATGGAACGGTATACACCTTCCGGAATGACAAGATAAGTGTCCGCACTTACAAAAGATCCTGCAATCTTTCCCTGATAGGTATAGGTTCCACTTCCATTCTCAAAGTCAAATGCAATGGATTCACCCGGAGCATATCCATCTTGTTCCATCCACGTTGACCAGCCAAAGAAAATATCACCATTCTTTACCGCCTGATCATAGTCCATAGAGCCAATATCCCCGTCCTGGCGCATAAAATCAAAATCATTTTTACTCACAATATCGGCCGGAAATCTTGTTCCGTTCAGATTCACAGAGACAATCTCTCTCGTCATGACATCTGTTACTCCCGGAATGCTTTTGATTTCTTCAATCAGCGAATCATTCAATGGATCATCCGTCAGAATCGTATCCAGATTATTCTCCGGATATCTTTCATCGTACTCAGCAGAATAGTCAAGCTGCAGTTCAAATTGTCCATGATTAACGGAAAGACGTGCTTCATGCTCCGTATCAATATTTCCCACATAATTAGAGATAATCACAAACAATGCACAGGAAAGCCCCAGTGTGAGGATGGTACCAATGGTTCTTTTTGGATTACCCGTTATATTTGCCATTGCCATAGAAAACACGGTGACATTTTTTCTGCCATTTCGTTTTCCTTTTTTGTGTGTTTCTACATTTTCTAAATACCGTGTTGCTTCGATAGGTGAAATCCGTGAAACAATTTTCATTGGTTTGCGCAGTGCCAAAGCAACGGTAAGAAATGATACGAAAATACAGAGAAGCATAACAGGCAGGGAAAACAGAGGCACCTGCTGATTTTGAACTCCCATAGAGCCAGTTTGGGTTGATACAAGGTTTCCCTGTTCTACCAGCCAGTTAAAACCGCATTTTGCAATCAGAAAGCCAAAAAGCAATCCAACTGGTATTGAAAAAAATGTCAAAAAAATGCCCTCTCTGAAGATCAGTTGTTTCATCTGCTTTTTTGTCGCTCCCAGAGCCTTGATTTTTCCATACTCCTGTATCTTGTTGGCAATACCGACCTGAAAAATATTATAAATGACCACAACAGAGAAAAGTACAATTGCAAGAATCAGAATTCCACATACCGCAATCGTTTCATAACTCGGCTGCAAGACCCATTGCAAATAGAGATCATTGACTATAACGTTTTTTTCTTCGATTCCACAAGATGCTGCAATCTGCTTTATAACCGGTTCAATATTATTCATAGATACATTTGCAGAATCATTTAAAGTAAAATAAATATTATACTGTCTGTCATTCTCTGCGACGTGCTCATCATAAAACTCCTGTGACCCGAAAGCAACATAAGATGCCTCGATGGTATACTCATCCCGGTCATATAGGATTCCGCTGACAACAAACTCTTCCGGCTTATATTCTGACCGCATCCCTGCACGGTAATCCAGTGTAACCGTATCTCCGACCTTTACATCATCATATCCCATTGCACGAAAAAAAGCTCTTCCGGCGGCAATTTCCTGCATTTTTTCCGGATACTTTCCTTCCTTTAACTCATATTCCTTATTATAGGGAAGCATTTTTCTTGCAGTCTCATCCATGCAGACAAACCCGCCGTTTTCATTGCCTTTTATGATGCCTTCTGTACACATAATTCCTATTGCATCTATTTCTGCACGGCGGCTTACTTCCTTTAACTGCGAGGCATCTGCTGCGACAAACAGACCATAATTGCTTCCATATGAGCCTGCAGCCTGACTTTTCTGCAAACGGATCATTCCATTTCCCACAGTACTGATAATCACAAGCAGCATCGTGGTCAGACATATGGACATCATAATCAGTATACTTCTTGTCTTGTTCTTTTTGTCATTGCTATATGCAATCCTGCTTATTGTCTTCATCTGAAATCCACCACCTGTCCGTCCTCAATCACCAGAATACGGTCAGCGACCTGTGCAATTTCGTCATCATGGGTAATCATTACAATTGTCTGTCCATATTTTTTTGCTGTCATCTTAAGCAGGGCGATTACCTCATCACTGGTCTTAGAATCAAGATTTCCTGTCGGCTCATCTGCAAATATAATTTCCGGACGATTCACCAGTGCTCTTGCAATTGCTACTCTCTGCTGCTGTCCTCCGGATAACTGATTTGGCAGATTATAAATCCGGTTTTCAATCCCCAGAGTTGCAATGATATCATTTACATACGCTTCATCCACTTTTCTTCCATCCAGCCCCAGTGGCAGTACAATATTTTCCCAGACATTAACAGATGAAACCAGATTAAATGCCTGAAAAACAAATCCGATTTTTCTTCTGCGGAAAACAGCAAGGGCATCTTCCTTCATCCTGTATAAATCTTTCCCGGCTAAAGTAACACTGCCTTTTGTAGGGGTGTCAAGCCCTCCAAGCATATGAAGTAATGTACTTTTACCGGAACCTGACTTTCCGACAATTGCGACAAATTCTCCCTGCTCAATCTGAATGTCCACCTGATTGACCGCTTTGACCTGATTCTCACCCGCGCCATAAAATTTACAAAGCTGCTTGGTTTCTAATATCACACTCATGTGTTGTCTCCTTTTTAATTCTGTAAAGTGTACCTTTTCAACCTACATCCAAATTGTATCAGGATAATCTTTCATTTCACTTTCAAAAAACGAGCAGAAGTCTTACAGAATTGTAAGATTTCTGCCCACTTAAAATTTAACCAACATATGGTAATTGAATCACAAACGTGCTTCCTTTTTTCTTTTTGCCGGAGGTTACCATGATTGTACCTCCGTGTTTTTCGATAATTTCTCTCGATAGAAAAAGTCCGATTCCTGTACCACTCTTTTCCATGACCTTCCTGGAACTTCCTCTGTAAAATCGTTGAAAAATTTTGTGATACTCATTCTGCGGAATACCAATTCCCTGATCCTCAATTTCCATTCTTACAAGATCGTTTCTTTTTTGTAACCGGATAAATATTTTTGAACCATCCGGGCTGTACTTGATTGCATTATCCAGAACGTTGATCACAGCTTCACCAAGCCATCTTTTATCCTGCATAATCGTGCATGTTTCCAGCTCTTTTGCATAGTCAAAAACGAATTCAATTTCTTTCTCATCCGCTTTTGGATAAGTACAGTTCACAGCAGATATGACAGTATCCATAAGCGGAAGTTTTTTCTTATTAATCTGAATCAGTCCAGTTTCCATCTTGGATATTTCAAGAAGCGACTGCAATAATGTCTCCAGTCCATCCAGAGCACTCCGACAACGGATACGAAACTCCTCCTGTTCTGTGGCACTTAAGTCATTCTGCATCAGCACACTAAAACATGTATCCAAAGCTGCAACCGGTGTCTTTAACTGGTGAGAGATATCAGAAACCATTTCTTTCGTGCTCTCTTTTTCTTCCCGTGCTTCTTCCTTTAGCAACTGAATATGATGTCCGATTGCTTCAAGCTGGTCATTCAATTTTTCCAGTTCTGCTGGATTTTCCGTTTTCAGTAAAGCATCAAATTTATTTTCACGGAATCTGATTAGAATTTCTTCTAACTGGTCTAAAATTTTCTGATGACACGCATCTTCTTTTTTCTTCCAATAAAATAAAAAAGTCAAGAGAAGCACACATATCACAGTGCTTACAGCACCGGTCACCATAACCTGATGCCGGAATTGCGAATAAAATGCATTCCCTTTATTTCCCCAGTATCCATATTGCTCCAATAATCGCCTTCCCTGTTCGTTGGTTTCAATATCCTTATCCTTAAACAATTCCGAAACAGCATCCAGCCCGGAAAATTCTTCCTTTGCAGCAATCTCTGTCATAAGATTCATTTTATATTTATAATCTTCATAAAACACATATGTGGTAAAGCAATTTAATATTGCAAACAATACTATGACAGGCAATACCAAGGAGAGCACTACTGTGATCTTCTTGCGATATCTCTTTGTCACTGCCTTACCTCCTGATTCCATATATACCCAAGACCTCTGATATTCTTTATATAGACCGGTGCAGCCGGATTGTCTTCGATTTTCTCACGGAGTCTTCTGATATTGACAGCGATTGTATTTTCATCCACAAAATCCCCTTCCAGATCAAACACATTTTCCAATATTTGTGTTTTTGAAAGAATCTTTTTCGGATTCTGAAGAAAAAAAGTCAGCATTTTCAACTCCGTTTTTGTCAGACTGATTTCACGACTCTTTATCAGGACTTTCATTTCTCCTGCGATAAATACGATATCTCCCGAAATCATCTTTCCGGTTTCCGTTTTCTCCTGTCTGCGGCGGAAATGTGCTTCTATTTTCAAAAGAAGTACCGAAAGACTAAACGGCTTTGTAATATAATCATCTGCCCCTGCTTCATATCCCATAACCTGATCCATCTCCTGATCTAGTGCCGTAAGGCAGATAATGTATGTATTTTGACTGCATCTCATCCACCTTACAAATTCCAGTCCATTTCCATCCGGAAGATTCACATCACAAATGGTAATATCCACATTATTATCACTTGCAATTCTTTTCGCTTTTTTCATTGAATCTGCTGAAAAAACCTCATATCCGGATTTTTTCAGTGAGAATGTAATTCCACGATTTAAATTTTCATCATCTTCAACCACGAGTATACCTGGCATAGCATATGCACCTCTCTTTATTAACTATTTCTCCTCTTCGTTAAGACCTAGTTCATTACCTCTGTCAATTCCGATTTTTTCTTCACTTTATTTTACCATAGTGTTTTCTAAAGTGCTATTCCAATATATACAAAAGTGTAAATGAACGATCTTATCGCCCTTTCATACTTACGCATATACCATATTTTTCAATACAATTTCTTCTGCACTGAATTTTATGATGTGGGTGTCAAAAGTCCCCAACTATGATGCCTACGGATTGTTCCGTGCGTTGCACTCCCACAATCCTTTCTACGCTCCGCTTCAAAATTTAATGCTTCTTTCTTAGTGCGGAATCCCCTTTTTACTTTTCGCTTTTTGGCTCCTGTCCAGTCCTCATAATAAAATGAAACATACCAGGTTCCTCCTTCTTCATCTTTGTATGCTACCATACTTTCTCGCCCCCTTTACATTGCACTCTTGGAATATCCATAAAATTTTGTTTCCCAGTAGGGACGTGGAATCCGAAATCCAAAACCGGGTCAGTTAGAGAAGATAGTAACTGCACCGGGATTGAATGTAAGTGTTTTTCTGGATTTTAATATTGAAACAGTCGGAGATGTACTCTCCCTGTTGTTTTCTATTGATAATTCAGTGAACCTCTCACTTGCAGAAACACCTGATCAGAAGGTTTCACTGACGTTCGATAATCCTACAATGCAGGACTTTTTCAGGAAATGGTGTCAATTTAAAAATGTCTATGAAAAGGAAAAAGCTGAAATATTAGCTATTGAAGATGGAGATAAAAGACAGAAAGAAATGAATAAGCTGAACGCTACCAAGGAAGAATGGAAACTGCGTGCTATGGGAACTACGATAGGTTGTCATACTATTGTTAAAAAGGGCACTGAGGGGAATTGCTTATCATTCCATGCTACCATTACACCATATCGCCGCAAATACCCAGACCTACTAATAAGATTTCTTTTTTCATAATATCAATTCCTTTCCTGACTGTTATAATCAAAACATGGGTGCTATCATAACGGTAGGCGGCTAGTCCTTCAACAGAGGGTTGCAGAGTGCCAGTGGCACTCGTTTTGCAACGACCGAAGTGAAACGGAGACCTGTGACCCTCTGATTACATAGAAACTCGAAAGAGAATCCACTGGAAAGGAGGGCTAAGCCATGAGTATTGTTGATTTTATAGCAGTAGTGAGCTTCGGCTTAACCTGCTTTGGTCTTGGATATACCTTTGGCAAGGATAATACTAAACCACAAAAATAGCCGCCCTGGTCTAGTAAACTAAGCGGCAATTTTTGTCAAAACATATATCGGACTAACCGTCTATCGATAGCACTCTTTTTCTATAATCATATTAGCACGCATGTGCAGAAACGTCAAAAAATTTTTATTCTACTTTTTGAAGTTTTGACATATCCAATCCATGCCGGATCATCATCAGAATATCCCATTTTTAATTCTATGTACATTAAATTGTTAATCATTCTTATTCTCTCCTGATTCCAAATTTTGCAACATCTCAACAAACTGGAAGCTGTAAACCTGATTGTTCCTAAATTAACTGTGGCATACCATTGATAAACATATGCCATGCCTGTCATTTTTCGCACTAAGTTTCCATCCGTGCATTTCAACGATTTCTTTTGAGAGGGCAAGCCCTATTCCGCTGTTTCCGTTTTGTCCCGTATAAAAACGTTCAAACATATGGGAAAAATCCTCTGTGCTAAGTTCTCCTCCATCGTTCCAGATGGAAAGGACTTGATTTTTCCACGATATTTCGATTTGACTACACGCATATTTTACGGAATTAGTTATCAGGTTAGCAACAGCGTGTTCCAGCTTCTCCGGGTCTCCGTTGACATATCCTTCGTCCAGTTCTAACGATACTGAAAGGTTTCTCCTGTTCACAATTCCTTCAAGCGGCATCAAAATATCTTGAACCAGTGATGCCATTTCTATTGGTTCACACTTTAATGGTTCCGTACCGCTTTCCATTTTTGATAAATACAGGATATCCTCAATAAGTTTACTCATACGCTCCGTCTGAGACACTATCATTCTGCCCGCTTGAGAATAATCGGTAATGACTCCCATTTCAATCTCCTCCGCATATCCGCAAATTGCCATAAGCGGGGTTTTTAATTCGTGAGATGTATTTTCAAAAAAGGTCTTCTGAGCTTTGTCATTTTGTTCAAGTTTTTTCCCGAGAAAATATCCAATGGCAGCACCGAGAGCGGCAATGACAAAAGCATCCAGCAAAACACCAAAACTGATTTCTTTTACGAGTTCTGGTTCGCCGGTAACATCCACATAAGCAAGTAATCTCTCATTGCTGTCTTCGTAATACTCTGTTCTGGCTTTCATATAATAAGTTGCTTCGTTAATTTTTGCCCTTTGCATTTCATCAGACGGGTGTGTTTCATACCAGTCAATAAGTTTCTTCTCTTTGGGTGTCAGAATCTGATATATGTCATCCCTGTTTTCTGAATCTGCCCCCATATATACAAGTGAGGCATAATATAAAGAGCCCGTATCATTTTCAGATTCGTAATTAAAATATTCGTCTGAATCCAAAGTAAAAACGTTTTTAATTGCATTCTCAGCTCTCAGCTCTATTTTTTTATTAAAAACTATGTTCAGAATCAGCAGGCTCAAAAGCATGGCTGCCATAACGGCGGAACCTGTAAGTGTGGCAATTTTATAACGTGTCTTATTCATTACAATCCTCCAGTTTATAGCCATAGCCCCAGACAGCACTAATGCGAACTTTGCTGCCTGCGGTCTTCATTTTCTGCCTGACTCTTCTTACTGTCTCATCGACAACTCTGGTTTCTATCTCCGTAGAATCTATTCCCCATACTTTGTCGAGAATTTCATTCCGGGGGATTGCCGTTCCACCATGTTCCATAAGACATCCCAGAAGCGAAAATTCTGTCATAGTCAGACCAATATCATGCTCTTTCACAATGGCATTATGCTTCTCCCATGAAAAACACACATCACCAAAGGAAATATCTGCCTTTACCGGTATATTCATTTCAACTCTTCGGAACAACGCATTTACCCGGACAACAAGAAGTGACGGCGAAAATGGCTTAATCAGATAGTCATCCCCTCCATACATAAATCCCTTCATATGGTCAGACTCTGAATCCTTTGCCGTCAAAATAATAATAGGAACTGATGATATTGTCCTTAGCTTTTTACATATGGAAAGACCGTCTGAACCCGGCATCATAATATCAAGAATAACAAGATCACAGGGCTTCTCCTGAAAAGCAGAAAAGAGTGTATCACCATTCTTGTATGCTGTTACCTCATATCCGGCATTGGATAAAAATTCTGTGAGTATTTCTCGTATATCCTGTTCATCATCTGCCAAATAAATTTTTTTTGCCATATCTTTAATCCCACATGAGGGGAGTCCCTCAGAAATTCTGTGAGATTCCCCATATTATATCTTTCAAAATCAGTATATCTGTATTTTAGTTCCACTCTGCTTTCGCTTCAAGAGCGATTGCCTGTGCCTCCAAAGCATCAATCTCATCTGAATACTTCGCATAGCGAGAAGCAAATTCCTCTTCAGAGAGGTTATCAGAGCCGTTATAAATATTGTCATAGATTGCATTAATTTTATCGTAAATACTGTTAAGCTGATTGACTTCATCTTCGCTCAAATTTCCATAGTATCCCGCTTTCTTTTCAAGCGTTTCAATCTGTGCGTTCAGTGATGTAATCTCGTCATCATACTTTGCATAGCGGGCTTCGATCTCATCGTCTGAAAGATCATCGTCCGTCCACACTTCCGCATCAATTTCTTCGATTCTTTCATATGCTTTCTGAAGCTGTTCTGCTTCCTCTGCGGTGAGCTTGCCTGTATCGTACAGAGCATTACACTCATCCTCGGAATATTCATATTCCTCGTTGTCGATCCCCCCGGCTTTTTTATCAAGCTCCTCAAGGCGATCCATGAGGGTATCGGTTTCATCCTGATACTGATCGTATCTGGCATAGATATCTTCATCAGAAAGACCATCTGCATCTTTCATTACCTCTTTGTCAATAGCGTCAAGTCGGTCATAAATGGAGTTAAACTCTTCAATCTCCTTCTGAGTGAGAGAACCATAATCTACATTTGTTTGTGTTACCTCTGATGTAGTCACTGTCTCCTCCAGTGTCTCCTTCTGGGCAGCCATGGCAGGAATACCTGCGGATGTAGTCATTGCTGCTGCAAGTGCTATTACCATTCCTCTTTTGAATAATCTGTTCATCATTTTAGTTCCTCCTGATTTTTTATTTACCGGTTGTTCGGTATGGCTAAAGTATAGCTCAGGCAAATGTAAAAATATCCTTAGAACAGTCATGAAAATGTCAATCCGGTGTGGCGAGAGCCACCTGTCCGGACTAACGGAGCCACCCCATTTTGTTTATTAAGTTACTTTGCCATTGCTG
>NZ_JAJEQE010000046.1 GCF_020687205.1 Hominisplanchenecus faecis | reverse complement strand
GATTTCGGTCAATCCAAAGCATACACGATAAAGCAGTAAGTAGAACTCGTGAGGGTCTACATTATCTCGGTGTGAGTATATTTAATCACATTTTGAGTGGCAGAATATATGAAGTATACAAAACAGGATGTCCTGCGTCTTGTGCAGGAGGAAGATGTAGAATTTATACGCCTTCAGTTTACGGATATTTTCGGAACGATGAAGAATGTGGCGATCACTTCCAGCCAGCTGGAAAAGGCACTGGATAATAACTGTATGTTTGACGGATCTTCGATTGAAGGTTTTGTGCGGATCGAGGAGTCAGACATGTATCTTTATCCGGATCTGGATACGTTAAATGTTTTTCCGTGGCGGCCGCAGCAGGGAAAGGTGGCACGACTGATCTGTGATGTGTACCGTCCGAATCGGGAGCCGTTTGAGGGGGATCCGAGATATATTCTGAAAAAAGTGGTAAAACAGGCGGCAGAGCTTGGTTATCAGTTTGATGTCGGACCGGAATGTGAGTTTTTCTTGTATCATACGGATGACAATGGACAGCCGACGACGATCACACATGAACGTGCAGGTTATTTTGACTTAGGTCCGATGGATCTTGGTGAGAATGCAAGGCGTGATATGGTTCTGACGCTGGAAGATATGGGATTTGAGATCGAGGCATCTCATCACGAGATGGCACCGGCACAGCACGAGATCGATTTTCGTTATGACGAGGCACTGACGACGGCAGACAATATCATGACATTCAAGCTGGCAGTCAAAACGATCGCCAAACGCCATGGACTGCATGCAAGCTTTATGCCAAAGCCAAAGACCGGTATCAATGGTTCCGGCATGCACATCAATATGTCCCTGTCAAAGGATGGAAAAAATATTTTTGCGGATGACTGTGATCCAAATGGCCTGAGTCAGGAAGCATACTATTTTATTGGCGGTCTGATGCGGCATGTCAAGGGAATGTGTGCGATCACCAATCCGCTGGTCAATTCTTACAAACGTTTGGTTCCGGGATTTGAGGCACCGGTTTACATTGCCTGGTCAGGCACAAACCGCAGCCCGCTGATCCGCATTCCGGCAGAACGTGGGGAGGGCACGAGAATAGAACTGCGTTGTCCGGATCCGTCGGCAAATCCATACCTGGTGCTGGCAGTCTGCCTGGCAGCAGGACTAGACGGCATCCAGAAGCAGATCATGCCTCCGGCAGCTGTTGATAGAAATATTTTCAATATGACAGAAGAAGAGATCCTGGAAGAGGGGATTGATGTCCTGCCGAACAATCTTCTGGAAGCAGTCTATGAAATGGAAAAGGACGAGCTGGTAAAAGAGGTGCTTGGAACACACACCAGCCGGCGTTATATCAAGGCGAAAAAGAAAGAATGGGCAGAATATTCCCGCCAGGTTTCCGGATGGGAACTGGATCAGTATCTTTACCGCATATAAATTTTCCTCCCGAGATGGATCTTGATTTTTAAGATTGTACAAGAGGAGGAGGGTTACAGTGGTAAACATAATAGTTGTATTTCCAAAGCTGGAAGATGCGAAAAATATCCGTAACCTTCTGGCGAGAAATGGATACAGCGTGATCGGTGTATGCTGCACCGGTGCACAGGTATTGCAGATTACAGACAATCTGGAAGACGGCATTGTGATCTGCGGATACCGTTTTAACGATATGATGTATGCGGATTTGAGGGAAAGTCTGGCATCTTCGTTCCAGATGCTTTTGGTAGCATCTATGCATATTTTGGAGTCCTGCGACCGCAGGGATATTGTATCGCTGCCGCTGCCTCTGCGTATCGGAGATCTTGCCAATACGCTGGAGATGATGGCGGCCGGAATGTATCGACGCAGGCGGAGACAGAAGTCACAGCCGAAGGAACGTTCCGAAGCAGAGAAAAAAGTGATTCTGGATGCGAAAAAGTTATTGATGGAGCGAAACCATATGTCAGAAGAAGAAGCACATCGTTATATGCAGAAATGTAGTATGGATAGTGGAAACAATATGGTAGAGACAGCAAAAATGATTTTTGCCCTGATGAAGTATTAAACTGTCGTCAGGCAGACCAGGAAAGGATGGCGAACAGATGAAATTTACAAAAATGCAGGGCATAGGAAATGACTATGTCTATGTCAACTGTCTGGAAGAGACGGTTGAAAATCCGGGAGAAGTTGCCAGAAAGGTCAGCGACCGCCACTTTGGGATCGGCTCGGACGGACTGATCCTGATCAAACCTTCGCTGGAAGCAGACTTTGAGATGGATATGTATAATTCCGACGGTTCTCAGGGAGCAATGTGCGGAAATGGGATCCGCTGCGTGGCAAAGTATGTTTATGACTATGGACTTACAGATAAAGATGAAATCAGCATTGCGACAAAGAGCGGCATCAAATACGTGAAACTGCAGGTGGAAAACGGAAAAGTGAAGACGGTCCGTGTGGATATGGGGGCACCGATCTTAAATGCAGGCCTGATCCCGATCGTATCGGAAAATCCGCAGGTCATCAATGAAGCGATCACGGCAGGCGGCAGGGAATATCGCATGACCGGTGTTTCTATGGGAAATCCGCATGCAGTTGTTTATATAGACGATGTAAAAGGTCTGGATATTGAAAAAATCGGACCGCTTTTTGAGACGCATCCGTGTTTTCCGGATCGTGTCAACACAGAATTTTCCAGAGTACTGGACGATCATACTGTTGAGATGCGTGTATGGGAACGCGGAGCCGGTGAGACACTTGCCTGCGGAACCGGTGCATGTGCGGTGGCAGTGGCATCCATTCTGAATGGCTATGTGGTAAAAGATCAGCCGGTGACCATAAAACTGCTTGGCGGAGATCTGGAGATTTTCTGGGATCAGCAGAAGAATACTGTCTTTATGACGGGCCCTGCGGAAGTCGTCTTCGACGGCGAAATTAAATTGTAACGATATAGGGCAGATGCAAAAGGTTGCCATGAGTAAAAGCAAAAGCGGGCGATGAAGATCCACTTTATAAAAATGCCGGAACTGCCGGCAGAAATGAGAATCACAGGAGGCACATATGTTTAAAGTAAATGATAATTATCTGAAGTTACCGGGAAGCTATCTTTTTTCTACAATCGCGAAAAAAGTCAATGCATTTACAGCGGCTAATCCACAGGCAGAGATCATCCGTCTGGGTATCGGTGATGTGACACAGCCGATCGCACCGGCCGTGATCGAAGCACTGCACAAAGCAGTTGATGAGCAGAGTACAACAGAGGGATTCAAAGGTTATGCACCGGATCTTGGCTATGCATTTCTGCGTGAGACGATCGCAAAGAATGATTACGAAGCTTACGGATGTGACATCGCAGCAGATGAGATTTTTGTATCCGACGGTGCAAAGAGCGATTCTGCAAATATTCAGGAGATTTTCTCTCTGGACAATAAAATTGCGGTATGTGATCCGGTTTACCCGGTTTATGTGGATTCCAACGTTATGGCAGGCAGAACCGGCACTTACGATCCGAAAAGTGAGACCTGGAGTGATGTGATCTACATGCCTTGTACCGCAGAAAACAATTTCTGCCCGGAACTGCCGAAAGAGACTCCGGATATTATCTATCTGTGCTTCCCGAACAACCCGACCGGCGAGGCGATCACAAAAGAACAGCTTCAGGTATGGGTAGATTATGCCAATAAAGCAGGTGCAGTCATCATCTACGATGCTGCTTACAAAGCTTATATCACAGAAAAAGATATCCCGGTGTCTATTTATCAGTGTGAAGGTGCAAAAACCTGTGCCATTGAGCTTTGCAGCTTTTCCAAGACAGCCGGATTTACCGGACTGCGTCTTGCATACACGGTTATCCCGAAAGAGCTCAAATGCGGCGATGTACAGCTGCATGCACTCTGGGCAAGAAGACACGGCACAAAATACAACGGTGCACCTTACATCATCCAGAGAGCCGGAGAAGCGGTATATTCCGAGGCTGGAAAGGCTCAGATCGCAGAACAGATCGCATATTATCACAAGAATGCATCTTATATCTTCAACGGACTCAAAGAAGCCGGCTATACCGTTGCGGGCGGCGTGAACTCCCCGTATGTATGGCTGAAGACGCCGGAGCAGATGAATTCCTGGGAATTCTTTGATTATCTGCTGGAAAAAGCAAACGTGGTCGGAACACCGGGTTCCGGATTCGGACCAAGCGGAGAAGGTTATTTCCGTCTGACTGCATTCGGTACTTACGAGAATACTGTAAAAGCAATCGATCGGATTAAAAAACTTTAAAAACTATTGCGTTTGTTAAAAAATACACGATATTTTTTATAAAAAATACTTGCAAACAGAAAAAACTTGTGCTATGATTTTGAATCATAAAAATGATAAAACGATTAAGAGATGCCATAAAACCACTCTTGTGCGAGCATATCGTGGTTTCAGGCTTTTGCCCCTGGCATCATGCAAATGCTGAGATGAAGACTCATGATCGTGAAAGCCGACAGGAATAAAGTGTCACCGACTGAGAGCACTTTTTGGCGGAAGCGGCAAGATGGGAACACTTCGGAGCAGACCGTTCGAAGGAGATACAGGTAGGGCGGTACGTGAGCGTGCGTTAAACGTCAAGAGAGGCAGATGATTCATCTGCAAGGCGGGTGGTACCGCGGATAAAGTTTATCCGTCCCGAAACAGTTCAGTGCTGTTTCGGGACTTTTTTATTCCATTCTTTTCCCGGACAGCGAAAAGTTGAAAGGAGACGAAAGACTATGATGGAGTATTTAGAAGGCGTAAAAAAAGCAAAAACATTGGAGATTGGTGAGTTACTGCTGCAGGCAGAAGGCACAGAGGTAAAAGTAAACGGAGCCGTGCATACGATTCGTGATATGGGAAATGTGGCATTTGTGATCCTGCGTAAGCGTGACGGTCTGGTGCAGTGCGTGTTTGAAGAAGGTGTGACAGCCTTTGACTTAAAAGAACTCAAAGAGGCATCTGCGGTGGAAGTACTCGGTACGATCCGCAAAGAAGAACGTGCCGCACACGGCATTGAGATTCGATTGAAAGAGATCAAAGTGCTCAGCGAGCCGGATGAACCGCTGCCGCTGCCGATTTCCAAATGGAAGCTGAATACTTCACTGGAAGCGAAACTGAACATGCGTCCGATCTCTCTTCGAAATGTCAGAGAACGTGCGAAATTCAAGATCCAGGAAGGTCTGGTCCGCGGTTTCCGCGATTTCCTCTATGAGCAGGGATTTACGGAGATCCACACACCGAAGCTTGGGGCCAAAAGTGCAGAGGGCGGTGCAAACCTCTTCAAACTGGAGTATTTCCACAGACCGGCAATCCTGCAGCAGAGCCCACAGCTTTATAAACAGATGATGGTTGGTGTGTTTGACCGGGTATTTGAGACAGGACCGGTGTTCCGTGCAGAGAAACACAACACAAAACGTCACCTGAACGAGTATACATCTCTTGATTTTGAGATGGGATACATTGACGGATTTGAAGATATCATGGCGATGGAGACCGGATTTTTACAGTACACGATGAAACTTCTGGCAAAGGATTATCAGAAAGAGCTGGATATGCTTGGCATCACACTTCCGGATGTATCGAAAATTCCGGCGGTCCGTTTTGACAAAGCAAAAGAGATGGTTGCAGAGAAATACAACCGTACGATCCGCAATCCATACGACCTGGAGCCGGAAGAAGAGCATCTGATCGGGGAGCTGTTCAAAGAAGATTATGGTGCAGATTTTGTGTTTATCACACATTATCCGAGCAAAAAGCGTCCGTTCTATGCGATGGATGATCCGCAGGATGCAAGATTTACCTTAAGTTTTGACCTTCTGTTTCGCGGACTGGAGATTACAACCGGAGGACAGCGTATCCACAGTTATCAGCAGCTGCTTGACAAGATCGAAGCGAAGAAAATGACAACGGAAGGACTGGAGCAGTATCTTGATACGTTCCGTCATGGCATGCCGCCTCACGGAGGACTTGGTATCGGGCTGGAGCGACTGACCATGCAGCTGATTGGCGAGGACAACGTAAGAGAGACAACCCTCTTCCCGAGAGACTTGAGCAGACTGGAGCCATAGAAAAACAAAAATAAGACAGATAATAGAATAAAAATTGCAAAGAAAAGATATTTTATATGGCGGCAAAGAGAGGAGAAAGAACATGGCAAATGTGATCTCAGATGAGACAATGGAGTATGTGGGCATTCTGGCAAAGCTGGAACTTTCAAAAGAAGAGCAGAAAGCAGCCAGGAAAGATATGGAACGCATGCTGGATTATATTGATAAATTAAATGAACTGGATACAGCAGGTGTAGAGCCGATGTCCCATATTTTCCCGGTGTACAATGTATTTCGTGAGGATGTGGTTACAAACGGCGATGACAGAGACAATATGCTGAAAAATGCACCGGCAGAAAAAGACGGAACATATAAAGTACCGCGAACGGTAGAATAGGAGGCACACAGTGAAGATAACAGAATTGACAGCAGTGACGCTTGGCAAAAAGATCAAAGCGAAAGAGATTACAGTTGCAGAAGCTGTAAGTGCCGTACTCGAACAGATTGAGGCAGTGGAAGGAGACGTTCACGCCTATGTGACACGGAAAGACAAAGAAAAAGTCCTGAAAAAAGCGGAAGAGATCCAGGCAAAGATCGATGCAGGAGAGCTTGACGGTCCGCTGGCAGGTGTTCCGGTAGCTGTCAAAGACAATATGTGTACAGAGGGAGTTTTAACTACCTGCAGTTCGAAAATCCTTTCAAACTTCAAACCGACTTACACAGCGGAGGCAGTCAAAAATCTGGAAAAAGCCGGAGCGGTAATCATCGGAAAGACCAACATGGATGAATTTGCGATGGGAAGTACGACTGAGACATCAGCCTATGGTGTGACCAGAAATCCATGGAATCTGGAACACGTACCGGGCGGCTCTTCCGGCGGTTCCTGTGCAGCTGTGGCAGCAGGTGAATGTCTCTTTGCACTTGGAAGCGATACCGGAGGATCGATCCGTCAGCCGAGTTCTTTCTGCGGTGTGACAGGATTAAAACCGACTTACGGAACCGTTTCCCGTTACGGATTGATCGCTTATGGTTCTTCCTTGGATCAGATCGGACCGGTGGCAAAAGATGTGACAGACTGTGCGACAATCCTGGAGGCGATCGCATCTTACGATAAAAAGGACAGCACTTCCGTAAAACGGGAAGATTATGATTTCACTTCTGCTCTTGTGGATGATGTGAAGGGCATGCGGATCGGCATTCCGAGAGATTATTTCGGAGAAGGACTGGATCCAGAAGTCAAAGAGGCAATTCTGGCTGCGGCAAAAGTGCTGGAAGAAAAGGGAGCTATTGTGGAAGAGTTTGATTTAAGCCTTGTAGAATATGCAATCCCGGCTTACTATGTCATCGCCTGTGCGGAGGCCAGCTCCAACCTGGCAAGATTTGACGGCGTGAAATATGGCTATCGTGCAAAAGATTACGAAGGACTGCACAACATGTACAAAAAGACACGTTCTGAGGGCTTCGGAGCGGAAGTAAAACGTCGTATCATGCTTGGCTCCTTTGTACTGAGTTCCGGATATTACGATGCATATTATCTGAAGGCACTTCGCACAAAAGCGTTGATCAAAAAAACATTTGACAAAGCATTTGACAAATATGATGTGATCTTAGGACCGGCGGCTCCGAATACCGCACCGAAGATCGGAGATTCTTTAAGTGATCCGCTGAAAATGTATCTTGGTGATATTTATACGATTTCTGTTAATCTGGCAGGACTTCCGGGCATGAGCGTTCCGTGCGGAAGAGATGCAAAAGGGCTGCCGATCGGTCTGCAGTTGATCGGGGACTGCTTCAAAGAAAAGAATATCATCCGTGCGGCGTATGCTTATGAACAGACGAGGAAATACGAAGCACCAAAGCTTGCAAAAACAGCAGAAGGGGAGGCAAAATAAGATGAGTAAACAGTATGAAACCGTGATCGGTCTGGAAGTCCATGTAGAGCTTGCGACCAAAACAAAAATATTCTGTGCCTGCTCCACTGCTTTCGGAGGAGCACCAAATACCCATACCTGCCCGGTCTGCACCGGTATGCCGGGTTCCCTTCCGGTACTGAACAAACAGGTGGTTGAGTATGCCCTTGCGGTGGGACTTGCAACAAACTGCCAGATCCATCAGTACTGTAAGTTCGACCGTAAAAATTATTTCTATCCGGATAACCCGCAGAACTATCAGATCTCACAGCTGTATCTGCCGATCTGTCATGACGGCGGTGTGGAGATCGAGACAGCCGGAGGAAAAAAGATCATCGGGATTCACGAAATCCATATGGAAGAGGATGCCGGAAAACTGGTGCACGATGAGTGGGAAGACTGCTCCCTGGTAGACTACAACCGAAGCGGTGTGCCGCTGATCGAGATCGTGTCCGAGCCGGATATGCGAAGTGCAGAAGAAGTCATTGCCTATCTGGAAAAACTTCGTCAGATCATCCAGTATCTCGGAGCATCAGACTGCAAACTGCAGGAAGGCTCGATGCGTGCCGATGTCAACTTATCCGTGCACGAAGTCGGAGCAGAAAAGTTTGGCACCAGAACCGAGATGAAGAACCTGAATTCCTTCAAAGCCATCGCTCATGCGATCGAAGGCGAAAGAGAGCGTCAGATCGAGCTGATCGAGGCGGGCAGAAAGGTCATTCAGGAGACCAGAAGATGGGATGACAACAAAGAAAGTTCCTTTACCATGCGTTCCAAGGAAGATGCCCAGGACTACCGCTATTTCCCGGACCCGGATCTGACACCGGTTGTGATCAGTGACGAATGGATCGCAGAGGTGAAGGCACGCCAGCCGGAACTTCGCAGCGAGAAACTGGAACGTTATAAAAAAGAATTTGATATTCCGGATTATGATGCACAGATCATCACAAATTCCAAACATATGGCGGATCTGTTTGAGGCGGCAACTGCAATCTGCAAAAAGCCGAAAAAAGTATCCAACTGGCTGATGGGTGAGACCCTGCGACTGTTAAAAGAAAACAACATGGATCCGGAAGATCTTTCTTTTGCACCGGAAAATCTGGCAAAACTGGTAGATCTTGCAGATGCTGGAACAGTCAACAGTTCGGTGGCGAAAAAAGTCTTTGAGCAGATTTTCAAAGAGAATGTTGATCCGGAAGCCTATATCGAAGAACATGGACTGAAAACGGTGAACGATGAAGGTGCACTTAAGGCCACTATCGAGCAGATTGTTTCTGAGAATCCACAGTCGGTGGCCGATTACAAAGGCGGCAAGAAAAAAGCGATCGGATTTCTGGTGGGACAGACCATGAAAGCCATGAAAGGAAAAGCAGATCCGGCGAGTGTTAACAAAATTCTGAAAGAAATTCTGGATCAGGAATAACATATCTTTGCAAGATATTATAGACAAAAGATGCCATACGAATGCTTCCGTACTTCGTACTCTCACAATTCTGTCCGACATTCGCATATCGTGAAGCTTACGCTCCACTTTTATGCTCATGTCTGGGTGGGTCATTAAGTCGTAAACCACTCCTGTGCAAGCACATCGTGGTTTCTGGCTTATGATCCTGGCATTTTTGCAATTTACGGACAAAAAAAGACAATTTACGGACAAAAGCGTACAAAATAGACAAAAAACCATATAATCACCTCAGGTAGGTGGGCTTTTAGAATATGGGATTGAAGTGTGAGTCAGTAAACGAGTGTGAGTTGTATCCGCCTAGCTTATGCACAGGGAGCTCTGAAGAAGAGCTCCCTGTTTTCGACTGAGGCACAAAAGTAATTGATTTTTTCTGATAATTCCTATATATTCTATAAGGAGAATGTACTTAAAAATACAGGAGAATTGGTTATGTACCGAATAGCGATTGTAGATGATGACTATATGGTCAGAGAAAGCACGAAGGCAGTGATAGAACGGAATTTCAAAGAGGAAAATTTTCAGGTTGAGTGTTTTTCTACATTCAGTCAGCTGCAAAGTGAGCTGCCGCAGGAATTGTTCACGGTTTATATTCTGGATATTGAACTTCCGGACGGGAATGGACTGGAGCTTGCAAAAGAGATCAGAAAAATACAGGAGAGGGCATACATCGTGTTCCTGACTGCATACGAAAAATATGCACTTTCCGGGTACGAAGTCCGGGCATTTCATTATATTATCAAAGAAAATATGGAAAAGAAACTGGTACAGACGATGCGGCAGATCTGCCGGGAGATCGGCATACATGTCAAAGGACAGTATCTGGTAAAAAGAGCAGGCGTGTTCGAAAAAGTAGCACTGCGTGAGATCTGTTATATTTATAAAGAACAGAAGAATTCCATTTTTGTGACACTTCAGGGAAAAAAGGCAAACAGGGAATCTTTAAAAGAGGTTGCCGGAAAACTCCCGAAAGAGCAGTTTGTCATAGCAGAGAGGGGATATATTGTGAATCTGCTTCATGTGGAACGCCTGGAAAAGGGAATGCTTACGATGGACAATGGGGATTTGATCAAGGTAGGAAGAGGACATAACAGAGAGATCATGCAGAAAATGAGTGAATATATGGAAAGAGGATGGGGATGACTGATTTTGCAATTGCAGAGTATCTGATCGTGGTTTTGGAAGTGTTTCTGATATGTGATGTGTCTGCCAGAGGTCTGAAGCCGGAAATGGTAGAGCGAAAAGAAAGCCTGATCTATCTGTGTGCTTCGGTGGGGATGAATGTCTTTTTTAGATGCCTGGGTAAAGCAGGTGTTTCGGCAGCTGAGATTTTTATATTCAAAAGCGGCATTCTGGCACTGCTTCTGTGGGCAGTAAGAAGAGTTTCCATCTGGCGGGCATTTCTGGTGTTTGGCTGTTTTCAGGTACTGGAGGAACTGAGTCGCACCTGGATTGTACTGCTGTTCTGCATCGGAGCAGAGTATGCAGACGTTGGGATGGTCAGCATACTGGCATTGAATATCAGCAGGATCATGGTCTGTATTCTGGTATTGAGGATCTGTGAATGGCAGAAAAGCCATGAGATCGAAGTCAACTGGATGCTCGTTTCGCTGCTGTTTCTGATCGGATCTTCTGCCGTATTCTATTTCCAGAATGTTCTGCTCGGGAGCAGCAGTAAGATCGTGTTCAAGAGCAGTATCTGGGCAATGGTTGTATTTCTGGGGATTCTGTGCATGATTTATCTGATCTACCACGATATGAAACAAAAAGAAGAGATTTTGCAGATGCGGGTGGATATGGCAGAGCATCAGTATGAAGAGCTGGCGATGGAATATGAAAAAAACCGCCGTTTATATCATGATATGAACAATCACAACCTGGTGATGTGGAAGCTGGCAGAAAAAGGAGAGTATGAGCGTCTCCATGAATATATCGGAAAACTGCGGCCGCTGGAAAAAGACCGGCACAGGCAGTGGACGCAGAATCTGATCCTTGACATGATCCTGGAATATAAGCTGCTTGCCATGGAAAAAAAGAAAATTTTATATGAAATTGAGACAGATATAATTGGAGAGATCGCTCTTGCAGATAAAGAACTGTGCATTCTGATTGGAAATCTTCTGGACAATGCAATAGAGGCATGTGAAAAGCTGGAAGAAGAAAAACGCATGGTAAAGATTGAAGTACGAAAACATCATTCGATGTTTATGCTGATCGTGGAGAACAGCTGTGAAGCACATGCACAGGTAAGAAAGGGAATCTTCCGGACGACTAAAAAAGACGACAGAATGCATGGATATGGGATTCACAATGTAAGAAAAACAGTCAAAAACCGTGGCGGTCAGTTTCAATACGGCTCAAGAGGGGAGAATTTCTATGTGAAAATCCTGATACCTCTTGTAATTTGAGCGAAAGTAGTGTAAAATTGCAATATTATTCGGCGTGAGAAACGTGGTTTTACAATGGAGGAATCAAAATGAGCAGCAGAGTAGAAAAAGCGCTGGAGAATCATGGGAAGGGTTACAACTGCTGTCAGGCAGTGGCATGTGCCTATGCAGATCTGGTGGGAGTGGATGAAAATCTTATTTTTGCGGCAGGAGAAGGATTCGGAGCCGGTATGGGCGGTATGCAGTGTACCTGCGGAGCCGTTTCGGGAGCCTGTATGGTGACAGGACTTTTAAAGAGCAGCCGCAATACAAAAGAACCGGTCACAAAAGGTGCGACATATCGTGTCAGCAGAGAGATCGTTCAGAAATTTGGAGAGAAGAACGGTTCCGTGGTCTGCAAGGATCTGAAAGGGATCGGGACAGGCAAGGTTCTGCGGTCCTGTGACGGATGTATCAAAGACGCAGCACAGATCCTGGAACAGGTTATGGATATAAAAACAACAGAAGAATAAAGGAAATTTCCGACGGAAGATGCGGCCATAGAGCAGATACAAAGCTCAGTGGCCGTTTTCGGCTTACCTGTATTTGGAGAGAGAAAGGAAATCGAAAAACAGAAAATTCAAGGTGAGGAAAAAGAAATGAAGATCATTATCGTGGGCTGCGGAAAAGTAGGAGCAACCTTGGCAGAACAGTTGAGTAATGAAGGAAACGATATTGTTATTGTAGATAAAGATGCCGAAAAAGTGCAGGATATATCAAACGCGTGTGATATTATGGGCGTGGTAGGAAGCGGAAGCAGCCATAATGTCCAGCTGGAGGCAGGCATCCGGGAAGCAAATCTGCTGATCGCCGTGACTGGTTCAGATGAGCTGAACCTGCTGTGCTGTCTGATCGCCAAAAAAGCCGGAAACGGCTGTCAGACGATCGCCCGCGTGCGGAATCCGGAGTACAGTCAGGAAGTCCACTTTATCCGGGAAGAGCTTGGTATGGCGATGGTCATCAATCCGGAACAGGCGGCAGCTTCCGAGATGGCAAGGATCTTACGTTTCCCATCTGCCATCAAGATCGAGACTTTTGCAAACGGACACATTGAGCTTTTGCAGTTCCGTATCGGGGCAAACTCTGTTTTGAATAATATGCGGATCGCAGATATGGGGGCAAAGATTCACTGCGAAGTGCTGGTATGCACCGTTGTCCGCGGAGATCAGGTTATCATTCCGGATGGAAATGTCGTGCTGCAGGAGCGTGATATCGTGTCGATCGTGGCACCGCCGAAAATGGCGAGTCAGTTCTTTAAAAAGATCAAAGTCCAGACGGATCAGGTTCGTGATACCCTGATCATAGGCGGCAGTACAACAGCCTATTATCTGGCAAAACAGCTTCTGACCATGGGCATTGATGTCAAGATCATCGACAAAAACCGTGAGCGATGCGAAGAATTAAGCGACCTTCTGCCGAAGGCGACGATCATCTGCGGTGAGGGAACGGATCAGGATGTCCTCATGGAAGAAGGCGTGAACTGGATGGACTCCTTTGTGACGCTGACGGATGTGGACGAAGAAAATATCCTGCTCTCACTCTTTGCAAAAGAGCATGCACCGAAGATCAAGAGTATCACAAAAGTAAACAATACCACGTTCGATGAAGTCATCAACAAACTGGATCTTGACAGTATCATTTATCCGAAGTATGTGACGGCAGAATACATCGTGCGTTATGTACGTGCCATGAAAAATACCATCGGCAGTAATGTAGAGACACTTTACCGCCTGGTAAACAACCGTGTGGAAGCACTGGAATTTGTGATCCGGCAGTCGTCTCCGATCCTTGACATTCCGCTTGAGAAACTGTCTCTGAAAAAAAATCTGCTGATCGCATCGATTTACCGTGACGGTGTGCTGATCATGCCGAACGGTCAGGACGTGATGAGCATCGGGGATAAGGTGATCGTTGTCACGACCAATCAGGGACTGGATGATATATCCGATATTGTGAAAGAACGGTAAGGGTGAAAACATGAATTATGGAATGATTTTTTACATACTTGGCATGGCGAGCGGGTTCGAAGCACTCTTTCTGCTGCTTCCGATCCTGGTTTCGCTGATCTACGGGGAAAGTGTTCTCTCTTCTTATCTGATCTCCTGCGGGATCTGTGCATTATTCTGCGGGGTCAGCACACTTCGCAAGCCGAAAAAGATTACTCTGTATACCAAAGAAGGTCTGGTAGCAGTTGCACTTGTATGGATCTGGTTTTCTGTATTTGGGGCAGTCCCGTTTATGCTGACAGGAGAAATCCCGAATTTTTTCGATGCATTTTTTGAGGTGAGCTCCGGTTTTACAACTACAGGAGCCAGTATTCTGACCAATGTAGAGGCACTTTCACGTGCCAGTCTGTTCTGGAGAAGTTTTACCCACTGGGTAGGAGGTATGGGAATTCTGGTCTTTATCCTTGCTTTTATTCCAAATAAAGGAAATGGAACAATCGTACACCTGATGAAAGCAGAAAGTCCGGGACCGAACGTGAGCAAACTCGTGCCGAAGATCCGCTATACGGCAGCAATCCTTTATGCTATTTATTTTGGTATGACGCTGATTCAGATCATTTTGCTGTTGATCAGCAAAATGCCGTTGTTTGATACCCTCTGCATTACATTCGGTACGGCCGGTACCGGTGGATTTTCGATAAAAAGTGATGGGTGTGCAGGCTATACGATGCTGCAGCAGGGCATCATCACTACGTTTATGATCCTGTTTGGTGTCAACTTTACCTTCTACTTCTGCATTTTGAAGAAAAAGATCAAGCAGGTTTCCAGTATGACGGAAGTCTGGGCATATCTGGCGATCATAGCGGCTTCCATCCTGGCGATCACCTTCAATATTTCCGGGGGATTTTCGAGTCTGTTTCAGGCATTTCACCATGCAGCATTTCAGGTTGGATCGATCATCACGACCACCGGATTCAGTACGGTGGATTTCAACCAGTGGCCGGGTTTTTCCAGAACGATCCTGGTGACACTGATGTTTGTCGGAGCCTGCGCGGGAAGTACCGGAGGCGGTATCAAAGTGTCACGTATCCTGCTTTTGTTAAAAGGCATCGGACGTGAGATTTCACTGGCACTGCATCCAAGAAGCGTCAAGCGTGTACGTATGGAAGGAAGAACGGTGGAGACCGAAGTTATCCGTTCCGTAAATGCATATCTTGCATTATACATGATTATTTTTGTGGCATCGGTTCTGATCGTTTCACTGGATGAGAAAGACCTGGTTACCAACTTTACGGCCGTGGCAGCGACTTTGAACAACGTCGGACCGGGACTTGGACTGGTCGGACCGGCCGGCAATTTCTCAGGATTTTCCAATTTGTCCAAACTGGTTTTAAGCTTTGATATGCTGGCCGGAAGATTGGAGCTGATCCCGATGCTGATGATTTTTGTACCGTCCGTATGGAGTGTGAAGAGAAAGAAAAAATAAGATGCATGTAATGAGGTGAACCGAATGTTTGGAGAATGTCATGCTCACATCTTTCTAAATGGCAGAAATTATAAAGAGGCAGTGGCACTGCATAAAAATCATGTCAGCGAAGAGGCGATCCGGCAGGCATTTGCAGAGTATCGGAAACGTGGGATTACATTTGTAAGAGATGGCGGAGATGCCCTGCATGTGTCCGAATATGCGTCAAAGATCGCACCACAGTATGGGATCGATTACCGCAGCCCGATGTTTGCCATTCATCGCAAAGGGCATTACGGCAGGATCGTCGGATGTGCCTGGGAAGATCTGGAAGAATACCGAGATCTAGTAAAGAAAGTAAAAGGTCTCGGCGGAGATTTTATCAAGATCATGATCTCCGGGATCATGGTTTATGAACAGTTCGGGCAGATGTCAGAAGAGCCGCTTGCACCGGAAGAAATCCGAGAACTGATCCACATTGCCCACGAAGAGGGGATGGCGGTCATGGCTCATGTCAATGGGGCGGATGCCGTACGTGCCGCAGCTCTTGCGGGGGCTGACAGCATAGAACATGGCAATTATATCGACCGGGACTGCATCGATGCCATGAAAGAGAAGGGGACGGTCTGGGTACCGACGCTTGTGACGACCGGCAACCTGCTTGGCTGTGGAAGATATCCTCAGGAAGAACTGGAAAAGATTTTTGATTCTGCCAGGGCGAATGTAAGCTGTGCCTGGGAAAAGGGCGTGCTGCTTGCAGCCGGAAGCGATGCCGGAGCCTACAGGGTGCTGCACGGTCAGGGGCTGCTGGATGAATATCAGATATTTTGCGATTTATTTGGTGAGACAGAGGAACTGAAAAACCGTCTTAAAGAAGGCGAATCTGTGATCCGCCGGAAATTTCAGGCGGAAAAAGTTTGGAAGTTAACTTCCAAATCTACCATTATTGACGCAGCAAGTGCGTCATGAAGGAGGAAAATATGACAGCACAGAAATTGATCACAGTTGGAGAGAATGAAAATACCGTGTTCAGAAGCTGCAAGGATGGAATCCATACAAATGTGTTTGAGACAATCTGTGCATTTCTGAATACTAGAGGAGGAACACTTCTGCTGGGAGTAGATGAAAGCGGTGAAGTATATGGATTTAAAGAACGGGCAATCCCGGATATCATCCAGGCACTGAAGATGGCAACTCAGAATGCAGACACCTTCCAGCCGCCGTTTGAGATGGAACCGGTGCGTGAGATCGTGGACGGCAAATATGTCCTGGTGTTGAATGTTCCGGAAAGTGCGAATGTCCATGCTCTTCGCGGAAAGGTTTTTGTAAGAAGAGGAATAGAAAATATCCGTGTAGAACGAAAAGAAGAGCTGACAAGACTTTATGTGCAGAAACAGGAGATTTACACAGAACGCAAAATCTATCCGTTTATGCGGGAAAACGATCTTTCAGACAGTCTGATCGAGAGGGCAAAAGCACTGCTGCTGATGAAAAACGAAGAGCATCCGTTTGGCAGGCTGGAAAATCATGCCCTTTTAAAAGAAATGAATCTTTCCGGTATCAATTATGAGACGGGAGAACGTGGTCTTCGCCTTCTGGCAGGCCTTCTGTTCGGAAAAGATATGACGCTTCGCAATCTTTTCGCCAATACAGCAGTTACCTGTGAGCGGCAGGTGGACGGAGAAACGCAGCGTCTGAATATGGAGACGAATCTTCTGGATGAGGCAGAAAAACTGATCCGTTTTCTGCAGCCGGCAGTCGGAGAAGAGACGGCGAAAGCATTTGTCAGTGAATTTCTCTTGTCCAGAGAATATACGAGTGCGTATCCGGCAAAAATCACGGCATCATCGCAGAAGCTTACCGCAGAGTTTGCAGTCAGCATGGGACGTTTCGGAAATCCGATGCTGAAGAAATATTTCTGTGAGTTTGGTATTGCATCAGAAGAGGACAGCTATGGACTGACAAAAGAAGAACACGACGGCATCTGCCGGATGACCTGGCAGAAAGAAAAATCCGGCAAAACAAGACAGGAACTGGTAAAAGAAGCTGTGGTAAAGACACCTTTGGCAGCGGAAAACAGAGCATTTTCAAAAACGGATGTAAATGATCCGCAGGAAAAAGAAAGTGCTGACGGTGAACGTTTCACGCCGCAGGAGCGTCAGATGCAGATCCTGAAAATGATGGCAGAGAACGAACGCATCACGATCAGTGCTATGGTGCAGGAGCTTCAGGTCACAAAGCGTACCATTCTGCGTGATATCGACAAAATGAAAAAGCAGGGCTGGCTTAAAAGAGAAGGATCAGAGAAGAACGGAAGATGGATTCTTCTTGGGGAAGCGAAAGAACAGGTAAAGCAGGATTAACTGGCTTGGAAGATAGAAAAGCCAGATCAGCTTTCCGGCGATGTGCGTGCAGTAAAAAGCAAGAGAATGCGGAAGATCACCACAGAAGCGGGGCAGATTGAAAAATCCGACATTCAGATCGCAGGCAAGAAGCATGACAAGGCAGATTCGCAGCAGAGTGGGCGTATTTTGTCGTTTCACCGTAAAAGAACTGCACAGATTCCAGGTCAGCAGTGCGATATAGAAAAAGGCGGCCGCCGTAAGGAGGCTGCTTTTTATATGCCAGAAATAAGAGAACAAAAGCAGGAAGAACATGCCAGAAAAGCCGCCGGCGGTAAAAGAGAGCAAAGAACCGTTTTGCAGACGGCGATGGCAGTACTGCACTGCGATAAAAAACAAGATTGCCGTAAGTTCAAAGGGAGTCTTCAGAAAAAGAACATCGGCTGTGAAGGAAAAAATCAGGGATAATAAAAGAAATTCTGTTTTCACGGGCTTGCTCCTTTCAAAAACAGGTTATGCGATGCATGATGTACACCTCGCAGCAAGAATGCCAGAGACATTTCTGAATTCAGTATGTACAGAAAAATGACAGATATACTTGCGGGATGAAAAGTTTTGAGCTATACTCTCAACTTAGAAACCGATGAGGAGGCGAAAGAAATGCAGAAGGCAGCATTGATCCTTGAGGGAGGAGCAAAAAGAGGGGTTTTCACATCCGGCGTGCTGGATTATCTGATGGAGCAGGAGTACTATATTCCGCATGTGATCGGAGTTTCTGCCGGTTCCTGCAATGCAGTGGACTATGTTTCAAGACAGCCCGGGAGGACAAAGGCATGTATGATCCGTTCCGGCGAGGACGGGAAAATAATCAATTTTCACAACTTTTTCCAGACGAAAAGTCTGCTGGACATGGATCTGATCTTTGAGCGAGATCCGAAAGAACTGCATCCTTTTGATTTTGATACTTACTTTGCATCCGATATGACCTGTGAGATCGTGGTGACAAACTGCGAGAGCGGTCAGGCAGAATATTACAGCGAAAAAGAAGACGGAGACCGGCTGATGCAGCTTTGCAGAGCCTCAAGCAGTATGCCGCTTGTAACACCGATGGTAGAGATCGACGGGGTGCCGTACCTGGATGGAGGCATTGCAGATTCTATTCCGCTGATCCACAGCATGCGAAGCGGTTATCGCAAAAACGTTCTGATCCTGACCAGAAGCAAAGGATACCGCAAGACCATATCCAAACGGGATATTCTGATGTATCAGACGGTTTTTAAGGATTATCCGAATCTGGCAAGGGCACTTTGCCGCCGGGCACGTCAGTACAATGAAGTCATGGAACTGGTGGAACGCTGGGAGGAAGAAGGAAGGATTTTTGTGATCCGGCCGCAGGGCAAGACCGTCTCAAGACTGGAATCCAAACCGGAAGTTCTGGAAGATTTCTATCAGCACGGTATAGAGCAGATGAAAGAACATTTCGGGGCAATGCAGGATTTCCTAGAAAAATAACAGAGAAAATGGAACGATTCTTACAGGTTCAGGCATGTATTGCAAAGACTGTAAGAACATGGGAGAATTTATGTTAGTGGAACGTTTTTATCCGGATGAATATCTGGACTCAACATACAGCATTGATTTTGCTGAACTGGCAAAGAAAGGCTATCGGGGAGTACTCTTTGATATCGACAATACACTGGTTCCGCACGGAGCACCGGCAGATCAGAAAGCAAAAGCCCTGTTTGCACATTTGAGGGAGCTTGGCATGGATTACTGTCTGATTTCCAACAATCAGCTTCCGCGTGTGAAACCGTTTGCGGATGCCATCGGAGGGAAATACATCGAAGATGCCCATAAACCATCCACGAAAAATTATCGGAAAGCAATGCAGATGATGGGTTGCACCGAAAAAGACAGCCTGTTTGTGGGGGATCAGCTCTTTACCGATGTCTGGGGTGCCAAAAGAGCAGGGATGCACACCATTCTGGTTAAGCCGATCCATCCAAAAGAAGAGATTCAGATCGTGCTCAAACGTTATCTGGAGAAGATTGTTCTGTATTTTTATAAGAAAGACAGGGAAAAAGAATGACAGAAAAAGTGACAGAGCTGTTAAAAAAGAAAAATCTGGATGCGATTCTGATATCCGATGGATATAATATGCGATATTTAAGTGGTTTTGGCGGTGCGACCGGTTATCTTTATATATCTGCCGATCAGAAAGTGCTGATGACCGATTCGCGTTATACCACGCAGGCAAAACAGGAGGCACCGAAGTTTGCCGTTGTGGAAGTTAGCACTGAGAAGGGTTACCGGGAGCTGATCACAGAATGTATCCGAAAAGATCAGACAAAAACGATCGGTTTTGAAGATCAGCAGATGACCTGTGCAGACTTTAAAAAGATCAGCAGTCCGACAAAAGACGAAGCAACGTGGATGGAGCTTGGCGAAGAAGTCAATCTTCTTCGCTGCATCAAGACAGAAGAAGAGCTTGAAAAAGTCGCAAAAGCAGAGGCGATCGGAGATCAGGCATTTCAGAAAATCTTAGGAGACATCAAACCGGGTGTGACCGAACTTACGATCGCGGCAAAGCTGGATTATTATATGCGGGAACTTGGGGCTGAAGGCAACAGTTTCGATACGATCGTGGCATCCGGACTTCATTCTGCTATGCCGCATGCCGTACCGACCGCAAAAAAACTGGAAAAGGGTGATTTTATCACCATGGATTTCGGATGCCGATATGACGGCTATTGTTCGGATATGACACGTACCGTAGTGCTTGGAGAAGCCTCTTCAAAACAGAAGGAAATCTACGGGATCGTTCTGAAAGCCCAGATGGCGGCACTGGAGCAGATCTGTGCCGGAAAGACGGGATCGGAAGTCGATCAGGTGGCAAGAGGGCTCATTGCAGAAGCAGGTTATGGCGAGTATTTCGGACATGGACTTGGGCACAGCGTCGGACTTTTTATCCATGAAGAACCGAGACTGTCACCAAAATGCCACAGTGTATTGCAGAAAAATATGACGATGACAGTAGAACCGGGCATCTATATCCCGGAATTTGGCGGTGTCAGGATCGAAGATCTGGTCGTGATCACAGAAAAGGGGTGCCGAAATCTTGCACATTCACCAAAAGAACTGATAGAACTGTAAAAAACAGTTGAAAAAGTGCAGGTTTTATTATAAAATAAGATGAGACTATGCGGACAGCCGATAACAGAAGTGCTATAAGCGGATTGCGATGTCCGTTTCGAAAATAAGGAGGAAGATCAGATGGTATCAGCAGGAGATTTTAAAAATGGTATTACACTGGAAATTGATGGAACCGTATATCAGATTCTGGAGTTCCAGCATGTTAAACCAGGTAAGGGAGCAGCTTTTGTCCGCACAAAGCTGAAAAACATTGTCAACGGAGGTGTAGTAGAAAAAACATTCCGTCCGACAGAAAAATTCCCACAGGCACGTATCGACAGAGTAGATATGCAGTATCTGTACAATGACGGAGATCTGTTCTATTTCATGAACGTTGAGACATATGACCAGGTTGCACTGAACGAAGACACGATCGGTGATGCACTGAAATTTGTTAAAGACAACGAAATGGTAAAAGTATGTTCCATCAACGGTGATGTATTTGCAGTAGAACCGCCACTGTTTGTAGAACTGGAGATCACAGAGACAGAACCTGGATTCAAGGGTGATACAGCTCAGGGAGCAACAAAACCGGCAACGGTTGAGACAGGTGCTAACGTAAACGTACCGCTGTTCGTAGAACGTGGCGACAAGATCAAAATTGACACAAGAACAGGCGAATATCTGTCCAGAGTATAAGGCTGTTTTAGCTGAAGTGTGTTTGGATTGAACCGGCTGCTGCGGTGTATCGAAAGATATGCTGCGGCAGCTTTTTTTATTGTGCGGGGCTTTGAAATATGGTATGATGAAAACACCAAAATTGCCTTGCGATGAAGTGTTTCGCAGGCAAAAAAGGGAAAAGAGAAAAAACAGGCGGAAAGGAGAAAAAGGAATGAAAGAGCGTAAAAAAGGAGAACATGCAATGGTGCGTAAGCTGTTTATGCTGATGGCAGCTTTTGTACTGATCCTGTGTATGAAAACAACGACGTATGCAGCATCAACAAAAACCGTCAATATGGAAAGTGTCGGCTCCGGTATGTATATCCATATCGGCACTATGAAACGTGGAAAAGGAACTGTTTACCACAGGGTAAAAGTAAAGAAAAAAGGCATCCTGATCGTTGCAGGGGCAGCGATCGCAGAAGACGGAACGCCGTATGGTATGGCAGTTCGCCTGTGTGACAGTAAGAAACGGTCTCTCGAGCCATATAAAAGAAGCTATGTCAGCACGGAAGAGTTTATCGTTTACGGAGTGGATCCGGGCACTTATTATATTGAGGTAAAAAATCAGAGTTATTATTCTCTTTCGGCAGGAGTAAAGAAAGTAAAAGACCTTGGAGGAGACAGTAAAAAGACAGCGTATCAGATTGCTCATAAGAAAAGAGTATCCGGACTTGTGACAGCAGGCGAAAAAGCAGGAAGTGCAGACTGGTTCAAGTTCAAGCTTGCGAAAAACAGAAAAGTCAAGATCGAGCTGGCAGCAATCGGTACCGATGCATTTCGATTCTATCTTTACGGACCGGGTTGCAGAAATGGAATATGCATGGCTTCCCTGAAAAATGACGCAAAAGATTTTCAGAAAAAGGTTGCTTTGAAGAAAGGGACTTACTATATCAAAGTGGTGCGTGCGTCAAAGAAAAGCAATGCATCCGGATTTTATGATGTGCGATGGAGTATGCAGTAGCAGCTGCATAGAAAAATGTGAATGTGCAAATGAACGAATTCCCCGAAGGCACGCTCTCGCTACCTCACATTGGCAGCGGTACGTAAGCGACCAAAATACGGTCGCAAAGTACCGGCCATGTTCGAGTACCTTCTTGGGAAGTGTTCATTTTGCACATTGCCCAAAGTTTCTGGCTGGCCAGGGGCATCTATGCAGAAAGATATTTCCGGCCGGAATCTGATGAACAGTGCATGTGAAACAGCACAGCCATAACCGTACGAAAACAAGTCGCACTGACGGTAGCAAGGCTTCCGTCGTGAGGTTTGCGATGCTGCCGCCCCGAAGAGCCGCTGTTTGAGCAGCAAAGCTGCGAGTTTAGGCGGAAGGGCGGCTAATCGGCGAGCGAACCGAACAGGAAACGCAGCGTGTCAGCAGATTGTTTTCGTATTGTTATGGCGTTCTGTTTTCTATGTACTGCTTTTTCTATTTTGCACGGTATTTTTTTATTTTACATAGTGCGTTCTGATTAGTCATATTTTTTATGTATCAAAAAAATATTTAAAAATAACTTGCAATATGATAAAAATTATGCTAATATGTAACGGTAAATTTACAAAGAAAAATCCATTCAACCGGGCTTTTCTGCATGGCAGGAAAGGACTGTGTATGAGTTACAAAGAATTTATCGAAAATCTTCAAAAGGAAATAGAAAGCCGCATTGGGGAAGCGACGATTCTGTTTCATAAAGTTACGAAAAATAATGGAGTTACCAAAGACTGTTTTCTGATCCGGGAGAACGATTATGATGTATCCCCTTCTGTTTATCTTGAAGATTACTATCATGCGTTCAGAGATGGTGCGACGATTCCGGAGCTTGCGGAGAAAGTTCAGCATATCTATCAGGAGTGCAGAAACAATACATCGCTGGATGCAGGACATTTTCTGAAATTTGATAATATAAAGAACGAGATCTTTTGCAAAATCATCGGCAGAGGGCGAAACGAAAAACTGCTTGCGGAAGTACCGTATATTCCTTATCTGGATCTTGCGGTTGTCTTTTATTACGTGCTTGAGAATGAGATGTTTGGCAGCGGAAGTATCCTGATCCGTCAGGAGCATCTGGATTTTTGGGAGGTCACAAAAGAAGAACTGTGGGAATATGCCAGGGAAAACACCAGAGAAAAGCAGCCGATGCATGTATATAAAATGTCAGAGCTGATCAGGGAGATGCTTCCGGAAGGGGAAAAACTGGATTTTCTGAAGGAAGAGATTCCGATGTACGTGATGACGAATGAGAAACGCTGTCTTGGGGCATGCGGCATTTTGTATGACCATATTCTTCAGGAAGCAGCCAGACTGTTAGAGGGATCGTTCTATGTGCTGCCAAGCAGCGTTCACGAGTGCATTCTGGTTCCGGAAGAAGCAGCACCGGAGGCCGCAGAGTTGCTTTCCATGGTGCGTGAGATCAATCTCACACAGGTGCCTTTGGAAGAGGTTTTATCAGATCAGGTCTACCACTACGATGCCAAAACGCATCATTTAACGATGGCTTTCCCCCACTGATTACTGAAAAATCTCCATTTTGCTTTACTTTTTGAAAAAAACATGTTATAATAAAAAAGAATTTTTCCAAAAGAAAGATTTTACATGAGTATGTGCGGAAGCATTCATGTATAAAATGTGCACCTGTAGCTCAGGGGATAGAGCAATGGTTTCCGGTACCATGTGGCGGGGGTTCGAATCCCTCCAGGTGCGTTTTTTATATTTGAAAAAACCGCAACAGCAAATGGAGGTAGAAATTTGGGTGGTTTAAAAGAATGGCTGTCAGATAACCTCAGATATATCCTGATCGGACTGGCAATCGTACTGGCCGGTATCGTCATTGTGTTTGCAGTGAAGCTGACTGGTGGTTCCGGAAAGAAAACATCAGATTCTGAGACAGGAAGCCAGACGATTGAGACCGGCACAGAGACACAGGCTCAGACAGAGACGGAAGAGGCTTTGACAGAAAATGATCTGACCGTTCTTGAGACTGTGCAGAAATATTATACAGCAATGGGCAACAAAGACCTGGATACGCTGTCAGGCATGACAGAGTCCTTAAGTGACAGCGATAAGCAGAAAATTGAGAGTTCTATCATACAGAGCTATAATAATATTGCTGTGTATTCCAAGAAAGGTCCGGTGGACAATTCCTATGTTGTATTTGCTTATTATGAAGCAAAAGTAGGCGATGTCGAGGAACTGGTTCCGAGTGTGGTCTGTCTGTATCTGAAACCAGATGAGAACGGCGGATTATGTGTTGCTGACTGGAAGTCTGATCAGGACACCAACGATTATATCGAGAAAGTAATCCAGAATTCAGATGTACAGGCTCTTATCAAAGATGTAAATGACAAGTATCAGGAGATCGTTTCCGGCAACGATGAGCTTCAGAAGATTGTCCAGGAGATGGATCAGCCGGAGACAGAGATTACGATTCCGGATGCAGAAGATAGCGGTGTGAAAGCCAATAAAGTCATGAAAGCAAAAGATGTGCTGAATGTCCGTGCAGATTCTTCCGAAGATGCAGAGATTATCGGTATGCTTGACAAAGGTGACAAAGTGACCAGAGTCAGAGTTCTGGATAATGGATGGGCAGAAATCAAATATGGCGAAACGACCGGCTATGTATTAAACAAATATCTGAAAGATGTGAAGTAAAGAAACATCCTTCCTGCGGGGAGGATGTTTTTTTGAACGCAGAGAAGCGGATTGTGAATGTCAGCAAAGCTGACCAGAATCGCGTGCCAAGTCTCACGTGCGTTCGACTTGAAATAAGGCTACCGCAATCCCACTGGCTTTAGACGGTGGGTTAAGGTAGCCAAAAATCAGAAATTATAGTATAC
>NZ_JAJEQE010000045.1 GCF_020687205.1 Hominisplanchenecus faecis | reverse complement strand
AGGCCTCCTATGATTTTAATATTTTATCATAGAAGACCTTTGTTGTGTTGAATTTACAGAGTTTTTTTCACAGGCTCGTGCTTCTTTTTTCTCTAAACACCAGTTTACAAGTTTATAAATGGAATTGTAAAGTTGTGAAATTCTTTATTAGAGTCTCTTTAAAATAATTGCCTGATCTTGATCAGATACCCTCATCGCTTCCAGTGCTTGCTTAGAGGTCCATTTCATGGAATCCATTAAGTTCTTCATTGTATTGAACAACGTATCAATTCTCTCTGCTTCTGCTCTGCTTTCTGCTACATCATCAATAATCTGACACATAACTTCTCGACCTCCTTCTGTTTCTTTATAATATTTCACTTGGTTTTTGAGTACGTCACTGAACATATCTACCGATCTGGTGCACCTAAAATCATGAACCAGTCTACCAATCGGGCTATTATCATTCTTATATGCACCATTTACATAAATGATATGAGATCCATCTGCAAAATCTCTATTACACTCTTTGATAATTCGTTCTACATGATACAATGGCAAACCATCTCCTATCACATCATTTTGCGTAATAAAAATCACATACGAATCTTGAATTTCTTTAAATTCCTGACCTCCCTTGAGAAGTTTGCTATCCACTAACGCACTGTGGAATCTGGCTCTTTGTGGTATCGCTCCGGCATCTGCACGCTGCACTTCAATATCATATACCTTACCAAGGCTGTCTACCGCTCTAATATCTATTATGATACATCTATAGGGAAGTACATTCTTATATTCGTGCTGACCTTTTACCTCAAGAACATGCATATCCTCTCTCTCAAATATTGTATTCAAGAGATATTCTGTGGCTTTAATATTTTTATCAAAGACCAAGCTCATGAAATCATCATCGAAGAGGCACAGTTTATCAACTGCCTTTAATGTTTCCTCTGACCAATGACCTTTTATGATTTCTGACAAATTATCACCTCTTTCGTAATTCTATCCTGAGATATAATTACTCAGTATTATTATATCTCAAAAGTTTAAAATCAGCAATTACTTTTACTTTTGGTAGCTAATCCCAAACTATTTCTGAAATCTTCAAGCTCCAAATCACTTTTCCAGTGCTTATTATTTACAGTGGGTTTCTGGTCAAAAAGATACGCTGCTCCATTAAGTATATCAACAACCGTAATTGCTAAAGCAAGCATATCCTCTTTTAATGTCAGATACGCTTCTTCCGATAGCGGAAAATCTCCCGTTTTCAAATCTCTTACAATCTCTTGCATCGCATACTGTAATTCCTGTACGGTATCCACTATAATCCGTATATTCTCTTTCTTTCCAACTACACATATATTTGCATAAATAAGGCTTCTGCAAATAAAATCCTTTTTTGCCATTCCTGACAGCTTAACCCTCTCGTTAATAAGAGAATATTGCCAAGAACTGGATGGGCGAAATGCAATCGTTGGTTTATTATGTTTTCCTGGCATTATACATCTCCTTAGCATTATATTTCTCACTCACAAATTCTTCGAGCTTGTCTGCTAACTCTCGATTCTTATCTGGATAAAGGTGTGAATAGGTCTGTAAGGTAGTCGTAATCTTCTCATGTCCAAGACGATCTGCCACCAGATTAGGTTGTAATCCCAATTCTGATATCAATAAGCTTGCATGACTATGTCTCAAATCATGCAGGCGAATCTTCTTAACACCAGATAACTCACATCCTCGAATCATCTCATGCTCCAAATATGATTTTGTAGTATGAAATAATCTGTCATTTTCCATAATACCGTACAGCATTCCAATATACTCATTCAGGTCATGTACCATAAATTCAGGAAGCGTTATAACTCGATTGCTTTTAGGCGTTTTCGGATCGGTAATCACATCCCTTCCCTTGATTCTTTGATACGATTTATTTATCGTCAAGGTCTTATTCACCGGATCAAAATCTTTTATTGTAAGGGCAAGGAGTTCACCAATACGAATCCCTGTCCAAAACAATGTCTTGAAAGCATAATAGGATAAGGGCTTATCCCTCACAAATTCAAGAAATTTCTCAAACTCCTCCTTCGTCCAAAACTTCATTTCATCTGCCTTGGATTTCCCTATGCTACCAGCTACAGAACATGGATTTCTTGGAAGATTATAATACTTGACTGCATAGTTAAATATAGCAGATACCTGATTATTAATAGTTTTTAAATATGTCTGGGAATAGTTTTCCTTCATCAGACTATTTTGCCACTGACGCACGTCCGACGGAGTAATCTCAACCATTTTTTTTGAGCCAAAATAAGGCAAAACTTTCAGTTCCACTATATACTCTTTTGTCCGAATAGTATTCTCTCGAAGTCTCTCTTTCATATCTTCACGATACAAGTCCCAAAATGATCTAAATGTCATATCCAGATTATGATTTTGCTGCATCATATATTGATTTGCCCATGCCTGTGCTTCCCGTTTGGTTTTAAAGCCTGTACGATGTTTTTGTTTTCTCTTCCCAGTGAAATCCTTATAATAGAAACGTACTTCCCAATTATTCTTTTTGTCTCTTCCAAAATACAAATTTTTTCACCTTCTTTCTGCCGGCTCCTAATATTACTTAAGAGCCAGCATAGTACAGCTTAATTTGACATTCCATAGTAATGCTCTGCGAAATATGCTCGTGGTATTTTTCCCGGAATGACAATATAATTCTTCGCAGCCAACTCCGCATTTAACTTTCTCAAGATTTTATATGCCATTCCCTTACTGATGCCAAGCATCTCCTGCACATCCATGGCTGTGTAATACATTGATGATGTCTTTTTTGATTTTTCTGCTTCCATAATGGTCTCCTTTCCTTTCTTCAATAGCATTGATTGTCAGCTTTATATTCTTACTTAGAAATGATATATAAACAAAATTTTATACTTTTCCCTACTCATCTCCAGCTAAGTATGAGCAAACATTTTTCAGTGCCATATAGTCGATTAAATAATGTCTTCTTTGTCTGAACTTTACACTTCGTTTATCCTTATCTTCTATCAGGACTCCAAAATCATGTAACTCCTCCGATACCTTTCTCACTGAAACAGCATGTCCCATACGTTTTCTAAGAATATCTGCCAGATTGTTTGATGTAATATAACACACGTTCTTACTTATATCCCAATAGGCAGAACCAATCCTATTTTCATCATACTGTTTCGGATCTCTAGTAATGTGAATGTCAGAATTATCCTGAGCTCTGTTCTCTAAAATATCAAAAATCTCAAGAATATAGCTCCGCTCATTCTCCTTACTTCTGAGACGTTTTAATTCTTTTGTTTGTTTTTTCCCATTGACCTCTAAGGCATTTCTTAAATCACTCAAATGTGAAATCCTGTCATCCCCTTTACATATAAGCATTCTGAATAAATATTCTGACAGCAAAATAATCATTATATGATGCCCTAATCTGGTAGTGACATCTACCCATTCTGGCACCTGATAATCTTGAACAAACCCCTGAATCAGTTCTTTTGTCTTTTTCACATCACGCATAACAGCTTTTGCAAACGCCTGTGCAATGGATGCCATTTCTTCCTGTTTCATGGTTGTAAGTGCATTTTTATATTTAGCCAGCTCCATAGTCATTTTGGGAATATGTATCTCCAACAATCTGTCCTGTTCAGAAAAAATGCTTTCTCCCTCAATGGATTCTGCCGTAATAAAAATCATCGCCGCCATCTTATTTTCAGAAGCAATTCTCGTAACCGCATCTAATCGATCTCGGTACTTACGTTTGTCATATTCACGATTCTTCTTATGATAGTCATCAATCAAATAATTCAGTCCTACCGCCAGATAAATATTCTTTGTCAGCTTATCATTGGAAATTCTGTCGTCAAACAGCGTTTCTAAATTTGAAGTTGAGACTGTCCACTGCGTATAAATTCTTGCCAGTGTGGTTTTAAGATGTCCCGAAGGAGCAATTAAGGCAGTAACAAATCCCGGAATATTTCCTGTTTCTATCAAAAGTGGCTGAATGATGGTCGATAATGCCGAATAAAACAAAACCTCCGTAACTCCAGGCATAAATTTAATATACTTTCGAATGATGTCGTCACTATATTCCACTTCCGGCAACCATTTATGCTCCGAGATTGATTCAACCGTTTCGGTTATCTCGCTTGGACTAAAAATTTTATCTGCTATCACCATAATTGGTTCATCATTCAGATGATAATACCCGGGTGCAGCTCTAACAGTTACTTCTGATACCAAATCTGCTTTTAAAGCTTCCTTCTGGAGTTTATAAGCCAACATTTTCTTGTCAAAATTTGTGAGCATAATTGTACTCTGGTGAAAGTCTCGAAAATAATCTATTTTCAGAAAATCCGTAACTCTCAATGCTTTTGACTCACCCCCTTCCTGCTTTTTCACTTTGACATCATACGAAACTGTCTCAATATCTGATACAAGATCTTTGATTACATATTTTTTAGATACATAAGGTTCAAAATCGGCAACCTTGTGATTTCCGATATAATAACCCTCATTCAGCTTAAATTCTTCTTTTTCTGCTGCGATTTCATTTCTTTCTGGCATAGTCATACTTCCCTATAATCCGTATCAACGATCTCACTCTGTAAAAAATCCGGTAACATCGTTGCCTTCTTAGAACTTGTTGCATAATAATACGGATTACCCAAACGCTTTAATTTTTTTGTAGCTTTCTTAAGGGAATCTCCCGGAATCGCAATATGCATACGAAATGTAAGCTGCTTTAAAAATTTAGAAATAGCCTGTACCTCTTCCTCAAGCTGCTTATAATTTTTACGAGATTCTTTTATCTTGTCTTTCAGATTAAGCACTTCGCTGATTCGATCACCGTCTTTCTGAATGATACGAGCATTGTTTTTGACCTCTCTTGCCATCATTTGCATCTTCGCTTCCATAGAGTCTACCTTATGCTGCATTTTTCTAAGACTTTTATTCTGGGCATGCACTTGAACCTCATAGCTTTTAGTCATTTCTTTCATTCTTTTTGCATACTCATTATCCAGCCACCTCTGAACCTGATTTGTCAATGCCGAAAGGATCTCAGGATCATCTACGACTTTGCTCCATTCTTCTGTCAAATTCAAACTTTTATCATTTCTACTGCTGATACCATTTAGCAACATCATAAACTGCTCACCTGTTAAAGATACATTTTTATTTTTTGCCATTTTGATAACCTCTCTTTCTTTTTGGGTGGGATAAAGGGGACTAATTTCCCACTTTCCCACCTTATTTACAAATAATTTTTATTGTTTTCTTTCTGAAGCTACAGAAATAAGATTTTATCAGTCACACCATTGCTGATTACTGATGATAAATACTTGAATCATGACTCTGATATAATCTTATCTATAAACGTCAATATTCTCGACATAAAAATAAATATGTAGTTTTATGCCATTTCATTTTTATGTTGACTTCTGTACTATAAATGCATAAGTTAGCTATTTCTTCAAAAAAAACAAAAGCGAAAAGCTCAACAAATGAACTTTTCGCCTTGTATCATCATAGAAAAATCTTATTTACATTTTTTCATAGCCTCTGCTGATTCAGACTTCCATTTTCTATTCTTTACCCATCTTTTCTATTCCTCTTCTTATCGCCTCTTTAATACATTCTCCTTCATTGATGTCATCTACTGTCTGCTGAGTAATGCCAAACCTTTTTAACACTTTTTCCAGTTTTTTAAGACTACTTATAAACTCTTCCTCTGTTTTTGAATTATTTTTTATAATCTCTATCCAGCTATCAGGCGTTTCCATATCCAAAAGCTTCTCCTTTACAGGAATAATTTTATTATAATCCGGGTCGAAAAAATTTTTTCTAATCTTAACAAGGTCCATGTCAGTCAAATTCCATTTTTTCTGATTTTCCTTAGTTTCTGTTACAGCTTTTATAAATAAACCAAATATTTCCCGACGCTTTTGTTCATCAACAACGCTCCATCCCTCTTTTTTTATCAATTTTCCATCTACATGCCCAGGCTTAACACGATGGAATCGTATATCCTTTAATAAACGTTCATATAGTTCCTTTTCTGTATCTGTAAATGTTTCAAAGATAGTATGCGAATTTCTTAATTTGAGTTGTGCTATTTCATCCATTACATTTTCTGATTTTTTTTCTAGAGCCTTATACCGATTTTCAAGTGTCGCTTTGACTGATGGAGATCCTCCATTTTTTTTATTGTTTTCCTCTTTCCATAGACGTATCGTTTCTTTTTTCTCTTCACTAACGTCATTCCATAATTTTTGTAACTCATTTTGCCTTTTATCTAGTTCTTCTTGATCTAGGTCTCTATCAGGATCACATTCGAAAAGTGCTAAATCCTGTATATCAGAATTTATTTTCCATGTACCACATGGATTTGCAAGACTTATAATTTCTCCATTATTATTGCACTTAAGATCTGCTGGCAGCAACAACTGAATCCTTTTTACAATCCCGCTGGTTGTCAAGTATGCTGCATTGGAAGGCTGCTGTTCCCACGTTTCTCTGCTATCTTCTCTTTTCTTCTGATACTCTTTTGCAAATCGCACAAATTTTTCATCTTTTCTTTTTCTCAGATCCTTTGACATAATCCCATAACCTCCTAAATCACCGTATCTTTTGTGCAACATCCATTTTTCTGACCTCAATCAATTCCAAGCCGAATATTCATCACTCCCTAAAAAATTCCTGCTTGCAAGGACACTACAACTACAGTCAAGTACCTTATTTCTAAATGACATAAATTCCGATCTACTCTTATGCCACTTTTTCCCTGAAAGATAATTTACGGAATCAATCGCAAAATGTATATGCAAATTATCAGTGGATGTATGTATTCCATAATATACTAAATATCCTTCTTCGTAAATTACTTTCGCTACAGCCTTGCTTACTGCCTTTACTTTCAAGAGATTTTTCGTACTCGTGTTAAAAGAAATTATCATGTGATACATTCTTCTTCCATTATTTTTTTTTAATGCTCTTTGCATCTTGATTATCTGCTTTGCAGCCTTATCATGTTCTTGATCTAATCCCTTGCTTCCAATGTAAAAAACCTCTTCTTTCTCTTTATTTGTTCCTTCTCCTGCAATATATTGTGTTAACTCTTGAATATCCTTATCCTTCTCGTATCTATCTTTTAGCATCTTCATTATAGTTTCCATAATCTATCAACAACCTTTCGTAAATAATCGTCATCTCCATATTTTTCTTTTATATAGTTCAACGCCTCCTGTAATTCCACTGCTTTCCGAATATTATCAGATGGATTTATAGGTACGGTCTTTTTCTTTTTACAACAATCTAAAATATACTCAGACAGTTTCATATTATTCTTTAATGCATGAGATTCTAAACTTTTTTTATCTCTTGTAGTAACTCTAATATTAATTCTTTCTGTTTTATTCATAATTACCTCTTTCCGTCAGATATAAATATTGCTTTATAACGTACTACTGTATATCCTTAAACTAAATATGTTATATTATTATACATAGTATTATTACGCATTGATATTAAATACAAGCTATTTTTACTTTACATCAATGCATTAACAGGATACGCCATACTCTTTTCTTGAAAATCTGTTTTTATCACCTGCCATTCGAATTTGTCTTATGAAAACTACAAAAATCTTTCTAATTTTTTGTACTCACATTTTCATTATCTACTTGTAGGCACCATAATAAAAAAATACGGTATTAAATGTTATTGAATGATATCAATCAGCATCATTATTTATCATTTAATTTGACTAACATATTACTAATGACAATCAAAAATAAAATTTTATCACGCCATTAACCTGTAAATAACTACTTACGTCGAAAAGAAAGGACACGATTATGAATAACTTCAATAAATTACTTACTGTCAATGAAGTCTGCCAAGCATTATCTATTGGCAAAACCACAGGATATAAACTACTCCGGGAAAAATCTATCCCATCAGGAAAAATCGGGAATAAAATACTTGTAAGAGAAACAGATTTACAAAACTACATCAATGAGCATTTAAACGCAACTCCTCATTAACACCATCCTCATAAAATCATTTTTCATGCCATGGAACATGACTGTTCTTTATATCAAAAATTTCACTCAGCATAACCATTTTTCATATGGTTATGCTGGGTACTACCGCCTTAAATCAAATTCCACTGTCAAAAAAAGATGATGCAGGTACAAAACCTACATCACCTTTTTTCTAAGATCTGAGAATAAACTCTTCTACATCTTCTTTAAACACAAGCCATTTTCCACATACATAATGTGCTTCCAATACTCCATTATGAATAAATTCCATAATTTTAGTTCTTCCACATCTAAGTACCTTCATCACTTCTTTTACGGTCATTACATCCGGTGCATTCTTTATCATACCTATTTTCTCCTCCCATCTTTAATGAAATGTTCAAATAAAACTTAAAAATATTGTTTATCCGTGTTTATTTGCAACCGGCTTTGATTATCTGCAATTTGCAACATCAATTTTTATTTTTCTTCTTTTACCCACCGATAGAAAGTATTTTTCTTCACTCCACCCAATAACTTTCTTGCTTCTACCGATGATATTTCTTTTGCTTTCCAACGCACCATTACCTCATCATAATTATCCGGCTTTGCAATAACAGGTCTTCCAAGATATTTTCCCTTCTTTTTTGCCGCTTCTATTCCCGCTTGCTGCCTTTTTCGAATTGTAATACGCTCCTGTTCCGCAAAACTGCCAAGTACTTCGATGAGAATATTATTTATCATCTCTTTTATCCACTTCTGTTCCTCTGGAAAATCTGCCATCGTTGTCGGAAGATCCAAAATCCTTAAATCTATTCCCTTCTCTTGAAACCATTTAATTTCACTTGTGATATTCTTTTTATTTCTGCTAAGTCTGTCCAAAGACACTACATAAAGTGTATCTCCTTTCCGAAGTCCCATAGGTCCCTTCAAAGCCAGATAACCTTCTCTCTCCAAATCTTTACCCGATTTCTTATCTACAACTATATTCTCTTCTGCCACATATTTTTTCAGAACCATAATCTGCCTGTCCAAATTTTGCGATGTGGAACTTACTCTTGCATATCCAAATTTTCTTTTTTCCATAGAATCACCATTTCTTTTTTCAATATCCTGTTTCAAAAAGTTCTGTACTTTTGGGACAAGTTTCAAAATTCAAAATAAGACTTCTGAAACTAATATTCACATATATTTTCCTGCTTTTGGCTTGTTCCAAAAGGTACACCTTTTGAAACGAACAAAAACATGGAGTCAGAGAATGATCGCCTTTCTCCGGCTCCATGAATAACTATGCCCTTCATAAGCTACTTTCTAAGCTACAATCATCATTGTTTCTGTCTGCTTATCGTATTTATAAACATGATAAGAAAGAATCTCATCTTTTGGCACCTGTGTATCATTAATATCCCGAACGATCTTGGCTATATAGTCAAAATCGTTGATTTCTTCACTGACAGGCACCAACAAACACTCGTGAATCGAGCTTGGAATTACAATGAAATCCTTTCCAAATACATCTGCACATCTTCTGAGCACCTTCGCATCCAATATTTCAACAGCTCCATTCAATCTTCTTTTGTTGGTAAGAACATACATTGGCGGATATGCTCCAGAAAGATCTTCCAAAACTTCTTCACCACCACTACCGATCATTTCTTTAAAGACCTCTTCCATACTGCAAAATGAGCTTTCATCCATCTCATCCATGTTATTTTTTACTTGAGAATAAAGATCTTCCTCTGTCACGCCCCAAAATTTTATGTGTTCATTATTAATACGCATACTGAGAACTCTCTTCTGCTCTTCATACTCCAGTTCTACTACATAAATAAGTGAAAGATCAAGAAACTCTCTGTGCGGCACTTCCTTCAAAAGCTCTGTATTTTTTTCTGTATTAATCAGTCTGCCTCGCACATGAGAAGCAGCATTATCATAATTAGAGAAAACATGAACAGCAAAATCATGGTTCAAAACATTTTTCTCATAAACTTCCGCAATATCCATAATAATTTCTTCCATATCACATTCTCCACTTTCAAATTTTTTATAGTAACCTTCTACATTAGTGCAAGGCGAAACACTGCTTGCTCTATTTACGATTGTAACTGCATAAACCTTCGTTCCGTTATTCTTGATATTTTCACTCGTAAAAACCTTGAGATTTTTATATCTCTTCTGCAATTTTTCTTTAACCTCTTGCATAAAATCCTCTAAACTTAATCTGCCCATCATCTGCGTTCCTTTCTTTTAAAAATCCCCGGCAGTAGCACTTCTCTTCTGCCGGGGTTGTATAGTTCTAATTACGCTGCATCAATTACTTCATTTTGCACTTCCGACATATCAATAGAAATCTCCTTCTTGATTGTTTCATCTGTGGATAAAGCTCTCTGGAAATCCGTCTTAATCGGTGCATACTTTAAAGCCTGTTTGATCACTGTCTTCTTCGCCATCTCTTCGTAATTAGATCTCCAAGGAGAATAATCGCTGTCAAAAGCTTTACTGTATGTCTTGGCATAGATGTCCATATCTGCCTTACTCATAACTGCCATCCCATAACCTCCATTGACAGTACGGAAAATTCCATAAAAATAGACCAGCTCTCCTCTGTCGGAAAAAGCTGGTCTGTGAAATAATTTCGGTTCCAATCCATATTCATAAGAAAATTCATCATTTTCATATACAGCCTGTGCTTGAATAGTCTGCATTTGACCATTACGATATGCAAGATCAATCAGTCCTTTGTATCCAATCTGGAACTGACATTCGAGAACACTTTTATTTTTATATGGAATTAAATATGCCTGCCCTAATGGTGTATTGGGCTCCAACCCAAGCTGTGCTGCATTCATCAGTGCTGCGAGAAAACTCATTGGTGTACACTTCTGCAATGCAGGAGTATTGTTAAGTGCTGATAATGCAATTCTTGTAAATCTTTCCGGTGTCAGCACTGTAGGAAGTGCTTTTTTTATTTCAGGCATCATAACCTTTACCATATCCGGAATTGTCATATTTTTGGTAAGTTTCACTTCATCCTTCACTGATTTCTGGCTGCCAGCCTGCTGTGCAAGTTCCCGTTTCAAATCAAATTCCTGATGTATCATCTTCTCATCCCTTTCCATCTGCCCCAAATCCTTATGTTTTCATCCAACTTATACATATTCTTTCGCTATGCTGCATGACTTACTGTAAATCTTCTGTTTGTGCTGCTTTTACAATATTCTTTGTAAATATCCGGCTTTTCTTCCTTCAGTTTCTTCGTATCTAATTTGTTCTGTTCAAAATTAGACCACGATATCTTATAACCAGCTTCCAACGCAACGGTTGCATCCTGCATTTCCATTTTAATTTTCTGATCGATTTCTTTCTTTTCCTTTTCCATTTTTTTAATCAACTTGTCCAAATCAGCTCTTCTATCCAGAATTTCTTTATATCCAGAAAGCTTGATTGTTTTATTTTCCTGACCTTTAAAGTACATTTTTGCAATCATTTCCGAACAGTTATCGGAACCATCTGGCTCAGGCATAATCCCTGCAAGCACATTGTTATACCAAAATCCTCTTTCAATATCAATCAGATAATTAATAAGCTCCTCATCTCGTTCAATTTTTCTGATCAGAAACTCTCTTCCAAAAATCACAGCAGCAATATACCAACAATCAAAACCGCTGACTGCAAGATAATGCTGAACCTGCATCTGATAATGTAATGGTATATTGCCATCATTCCATTTATCCGATGAATATGGAGATACAGTTTTACATTCAAGTCCTGCTTTCTGTCCCACTATCAGGCGATCAAAATCTGCAAGCATAAATGGATTCTCTTCATTCTGAAAAATCGCATTTGCTCTTCTCACCTTAAGTCCCGTCTCTTCTGAAAATCTCCGAGCTACATATTCCTCCAAGTCTCTTCCCTGTCTCATTGACTCATTATCAAATTCCTCAATTTCATCAGTAATTTTATCCTGATAAATCTGAAATGCAGATGAATACGGATTCAGTCCACAAATAGCTCCCGCATCCGTTCCTGTAATACCTTTTTTTCTGTATTTCAACCAATCCGTTTTGGGAAGATCAATCGTTGACACCAGTCTTCGCATATCAAAAACCTCCTTCATCATAAATGGACTCTAAAATGCTTGTCCCCTGATTAACAAGATTCATAAGCAGCATATCCGAAATTTCATCTGCCGAAGAAACATATCCCTTATATGTACACGAACATTTCTCCAATTTTGAATTTTCTTTGGATTCTTGCTTATCATCCAACTCCTTGTATTGATGCAATTCAGCGTATATCTTCTTAACAAACTTATTCTTTATTCCCATATGACACCACAACCCCATACATTTTATCTTTTTCATCTATTGCATATATACACTCTGTTTCCCCTGCTTTGCTCCATATAAGCAGTCCTGCTGCGAACATCATAGCTGTTGCTACTGTAATAAGATTCTTTATATTCATAATCTGCCCCCATTATTTATGCTGTCAAAAGCTGATAAGCCTTATCAATCATAGGATTACCTTCATACGTTCGCATGAAAAGATTCTCATTATAGTTCTTTGATCTTCTTATAGGATCAGCATGAGTTGCAAAATCCGATACCGCATTAATAAATCTATATGCATTATTTCCAAGATTTGAAAGATCCGGGGCATCGTAATATCTCATTCTCATGTCTTCACGAAGCTTTTTAATATTTCTCATAGTAACAGGACTTGCCTTCTGATCCATCGGAAGCAGCATCTCTATATAGTCCTTCACCTGCTGATCTGTTATCTTATTTTTTCGCATCCTCTCAAACTCATTTCCAAGAGCCTCCATGTACTCATCTGCCATAAACAAAGTCTGCTTTGCCTCATCAATTTTTCCTTTAATGTCGCCTGTATGAACTATGCTGAAACACCGATTTGCTGTACTTAATGCCAGATTCAATGTATTATTGCAGACAATTCTTACCGGTGTAATTGCAACCTTTACTGCACCCGAACCATCATGAGTATTGCTAAACACAAGATATGGTGTGATTCTTTCCCCATACATAATGTATTCTCTTGGAAGTCTAGCCAGAAGCCATACCTTTTTACCTCCTTGAAGTGATCCGGCAGTCTCATACTTGACACCTTCTCCCAACAAATTATCAGTAAATGCAAAAGCTTCTGTGTTCTGAACCACTTTATATCTGTCTGTTACCACTCCAAGTACAGAATTATCCGAATCTCTTACATTTGCCTTATAACCTTCAACTAACCCGGAATTTGTAAATAATGGTTTCTGCACTACTCTCCAATCAAGTCCTGCAAGGTTTAATGCATCCTTTGAAGATGGAGCATCCTCTACTACAACACCGAGACCATGCCAAGGTTTTTCTCTTACACTAAACATTGTTTCTACATTTGCTGCCATATCGCTTTTTCTCCTTTCGCTTTTCTATTCATTTTTATTTTTTCCATCTCTGTCTCGCAGTTCATTCCAAATAATGACTATCGTAGACATGATCGAAATAATGATCTTCTGCATATAGCTTCTCTCCTTATAATTATTTTTTATCCTTATCATCTAATTTCATAGCTTCCTCAACGAGTCTGAGCACCTCATCATATACACATTCAAATACCACAAGAATGTCACCTGTAATCGGCGGTATTCCCGGACATTCTAAAAGCTGGCACATACTTCTCATTCCATCCACCAACTGATATACATGCTCTAATAAGTCTCTACGCTTCATTTCCACACTCTCACCTCCTAAAAATGAGCATAGAAAATGAGAGATGAAAATACCACTTCATCTCTCGCTATCATAAAATTATGTAATTATCTAGGACTTTCCACTAAGTGTTGTTTCCTTTAGGAACACAATCACTGCTTGAAGTACAGCAAGTCCTATAGCTGCTAACGTATGCTTTTTTATCACACATCAACCTCCTTCCTGTTTATCACAATTTACTGCTATCACATAAATGATATATAAACAGATATGGTTGACATACGGATTCGTAAAACTATATTTGTGAATTACAAATGCTCGTTCTTAAAAATCAAATTTGCAATCTACTCTCATTATTCTATTTCCAGCATATATTTATCGGGATCGTTAATAATATTATATGCTCCATTTCCCTGCTCCGGTAAGTAAGAAAATGAAAACATTTGCTTCCCTTTCTCAGCCTGTTTCCTGGATGAATACACATCCACATAAAGTGCATTGGGAATTGACTGGTCATAACTATAGCGTTCCTAAAAAATACTGCACACTCTTGACAACAGGTCTATGATAGAGTCAAGAGGTGATTACTATGTTACATGATGAAACACGAAAACTGCTTAATGCTGTACTTTTTCATATATTGTAATATTTAAGAACCACCTTGCTTGCGGTGGTTCTTAAATATTTTTATAAATTTTTCAATATTATCTAACTGACATTATTCTTACATTTCTCACATATGGATACTTACTCTCAATCTGCATGATTGCCCCAACATCCGAATCTGCTGTAACTGTTATGGACGTATGTGTCCATCCCGAACCATTTCTTGAATAATCAAATGAAACTGTGTACCTCTTCATACGTACTACCTCCTAATTATAAATTTGCAACAACTATCCTCATAATCATGAAGATTTCTAACTATTATGCATTTTAACATTTATAGAGATAATAGTCAAGCTCTATAGTTGTAATTTCATTAAAAAAACTTTGATAGTCTATCTTTATAAAGAAAAAAACAGGAGGATTATATATATGGAAAATAAACATGACTCTTACGAGTACCCTGTTGGAGATAGACTACGCTTTTTCCGTGAACAAAAGCATATATCCACCAACAAACTTGCCAACCTTGCAGGAATTAGCCAAAGTTATGTCCGTGAGATCGAACTGGGTAACAAAAATCCAACCATAGAAATTATTTTCCACTTGTGCCGGGCACTCGATATTTCATTGAAAGATTTTTTTGATGATGAAAACAATCTTCTAAGCAACGATCCTCTTATAACCAGAATATATAGACTCAATACCGCTCAACGAGAAGCACTGCTTACTTTCCTTAATACTATAGACTGATATACTAATTAATAGCTGAAAATACAAAAGCTGAACCTGTCAAAATAAATGACAAATTCAGCTTTTTTAGTTTTTTTAAAACTTACATAAAAAACCTTGACAAACCCATTTTTTTATGAGAAGTTGTAAAGCAATATAAAAATTTTTAAATAAAGACTTTATATTTTAGGTCTTAAATATTTGATTACTTTGGCATTTCCATTTTGAGATCTAATCATTCGATTATTTCAACTAATGATCCTGCACTGAGTAGTATTACTCAAATAGAAAAGTAATACTTGAGTAATAAAAGGTCTGCAAACGAGGTAAACAGATGAAAAAACATCAAAAATAATCTCTCAAAAATAGCAGAAACCGATACATATAACAGAAAAAAATAAATGTTGGAATCGAGTTTGAATAACGGACTAAAATGCCGAAAGCCTGTATTTATGCGGGTTTTCGGCATTTGTTTTATCGAATGGCTCTAGTTTGGCTCTATTTGTAGGCGGGATAAGGGTTGCGAAAGCACTGATGGAGAAATGAAGGCATAATGGTAAGGAAAAAGTGATATATGCATCTTGGAAGCACAGGAATACTGAAAATTATAAGTTCAGCTGGAACAAAAAGTATGTTATGTACTGGAGAATTCCGGGGATCTGTGGGGAGTAATTGCGGGAAAAAAGGGAAAAGCGTATAATGCAAGAAAATAATGTTTTCACAGTGTAAAATAGAGGAGAGAACTATCATGCAGAAAATACTGATTGTAGAAGATGATACAAATATCAATAATCTGCTTCAGGAAGCATTATCCAAAGCAGGCTATTCCTGTGAGCAGGCGTTTTCCGGAACTGAGGCAAAGTTGCTTTTGAATATGCAGGAGCATAGCTATGCACTGGTGTTGCTGGATTTGATGTTGCCGGGAATTACAGGAGAAGCAGTTCTGGAGGAAATACGGAAAAAGGGAAATCTTCCGGTTATTGTTTTGACTGCGAAAGATAGCTTGGATGAAAAGGTAAAGGTTTTAACTAGTGGGGCTGATGATTATATAACGAAACCTTTTGAAATCAGAGAGGTACTGGCAAGAATTCAGGTACAGCTTCGTCATACAGAAGAAAAGGAAATAAAAGAATCTAACCTTTCGTTCAGAGAGATGGTATTGAACAAAGCTACTTTTCAGGTCAGCATTGGTGGAAAAATACTTCCTAAGATAACAAGACAGGAGTTTGCGATTTTAGAATTACTGCTTAGAAATCCGAAGCAGGTTTTCAGTAAAGAGGACATTTTTGAATATGCGTGGGACGAACCATATATGGGTGAAACAAAAACTCTGGATGTACATATAAGCAATATTCGCAAAAAGATAAAAACAGTTACATCTGAGGAATATATTGAAACAGTCTGGGGAATCGGTTATCGTCTTCATCTATAATCTTTACTCTTTTTTTACTATTTATTTGCGTTTGATTAGGATTATTCCTTTATGATAAATGCAGATAAGAAAAAGGAGATGAAAAACTTGAGCGAAATGTTATTGGAAACAAGAAATTTGACTAAGCAATATGGACACCATAAAGCTGTGGACAGTGTCAATATGCATATTAAAAAAGGTGCTATTTATGGTTTTATCGGTCGGAATGGAGCTGGGAAGACAACTTGTCTGAAGATGATCAGTGGACTTTCCAAGCCAACTTGTGGAGAAATCGAGATGTTCGGATACAAGGGAAAGGATTTGCAAAAAGTTCGATCACGGATAGGATGTCTGATTGAGGCACCGGGACTTTATGGAAATATGACTGCATATGAAAATCTGAATATCAAATGCAAGCTGTTTGGAATAAAGAAAAAAAGTTATATTGAAGAAATATTGAGAATTATCGGTCTGGAGGATGTGGGAAAGAAAAAAACAAAACATTTTTCACTTGGAATGAAACAGCGTTTGGGAATTGGTCTTGCTTTGATTGGAGACCCAGATTTATTAGTTCTTGATGAGCCAATCAATGGATTAGATCCACAGGGTATTGCAGAGATCCGGGATACGATTCAGAGACTTCAGAAAGAGAAGAATATGACAATATGCATTTCCAGTCATATTCTTGAGGAATTATCGAAGATTGCTACTGATTATGGAATTATTCATAATGGAAGTTTATTACAGGAAATTACAAGAGAAGAATTAATAAGAAGATGCAGTGAACGGATAGAGTTGACATTGGATCATCCGAAACAGGCGATTCCGGTGATGGATTCTATGGGATTTACCAACTATCAGGTAACAGATAAAGAGCATATTCATATTTTTGAACGATTGAATGAAAGTGCAGCGTTGAATATGGAACTTGCAAAGTCAGGAATTCCGGTAAAAGGGATTTCCATAACCAGTGAAGAACTGGAAACTTATTTTCTGAATCTGACGGGAGGTGCGGATCATGCTTAATATAATAAAAATGGATTTATACCGGATGCTTAAAACCAAAAGTATGTATGTAATCTGGATCGTACTGGCAGCAATATTATTGATTACAACATCTTTATGCAAGACAGATTATGAGCTTTCGACTGAAAAGGATGCCATGAAACAGGAGCAGGTTACTGAACCTACTGTGGATAATATTAATGTGGGAATGATGGTAACGCTGCCTACGGAGCCGGGAGAAAAGGTGACGGTATATGATATCTTTTTTGCCAATTCCCAAGGAAAATTGTATGCACTGCTTTTGGTGATTTTTACTGTTCTGTTTTCAACAGCGGATATCAGTAGCGGATATATTAAGAATATAGGAGGTCAGGTTAGAAATAGAGGAACTCTGATTTTTTCCAGGGCAATTGCCTTGGCTGTCTTTACGGTACTGACAATGGCAGGTGCATTCTTATTTCAGGCAGCGGCGAATGGTATTTTTTTCGGAGAATTGGAATGGGGAAATACAAAGGCAATTTTATCTTATTTTGTGACTGAACTGGCTCTTCATTATGCACTTGTGCTGATTTGTATGGCGATTGCAATTATTTTGAAAAATAATGTAATCAGCATGGTCATTGCTGTCTGTCTTAGCATGAATGTAATGACCATTGTGTATGGGGTGATCAATAGTGCTATTCAAAAAATAGGAATTCAGAATTTCCAGATTTATAAGTATACGATAACAGGAAAATTATCACTGCTTCCTATGAATCCGAGTGGAAATGAGTGTTTGGCGGCATTTGGTGTGGCAATAGTGTTCATCGTTATAATGATATCAGTAAGCAGCGTTGTTTTTCAAAAGAGGGATATTTAACGGATGTATATCGTAATTGGGATATTAGCAGGAATTATTATCTTACAATTTATTATTATGTGGAAATACCAGCGGCAGGTGAAAGACATCTGCCGCCAATTGGCGTTTATGATGAAACATGACAGTAACATGTTGATTAACCATGAATTTGATGTGGGTGGAATAGGAAAGCTTTCTGACAAGTTGAATGAGCTTCTGGAACTGCGAAGAAAAGAGAAGCAGCATTATCAGGAGAAAGAAGCTCTGATTGCGGACACTTATACAAATCTTTCTCATGATATCCGCACACCACTGACATCTTTGGACGGATATTTCCAGCTAATGGAAGAATGTGAAAATATAGAGGATCAGAAACGTTATTTAAGCATTATCCACGAAAGAATTCATAGTCTGAATGAAATGTTGGAAGAACTTTTTATGTTTACAAAGTTAAAAAACGAATCTTACAGTTTGGAATTGACATTGTGCTGTATGAACCGGATTTTGAAAGAAACAGTTTTTTCATACTATGATGAATGGGTAAGAATGGAAATTCAGCCGGATATTCAGATTACGGAAGAACAGTTGTATATATATGGAAACAGGCAGGGACTCCGCCGTGTTATCCAGAATGTGATAAAAAATGGGCTGGATCATGGAGAAAAGAAGATTAGCATTGTGTTGGAACGTGATCAAAATCAGGCGGTGCTTAGAATCAGCAATCAGGTTACACATCCAGAACAGATTAATATAGATCAGGTATTTGAGCGATTTTATAAAGCAGATGTTGCCAGAAGTAAAACATCTACTGGATTGGGACTATCTATTGCAAAGGAGTTGGTTAGTCGGATGGATGGAGAGATTGAAGCAAAAATAGAAAAAAAAGAGTTTATTGTTGAAATGAACTTTCCGATTGTAACCGATGCTAAATAGTATTTTGCGATTATTCAAGAGTTCAAGTCGAACGCACGTGAGACTTGGCACGCGATTCTACACTTCGTTTTATTTCATAACGTATATTAAAGTATTAAAGAAACCTTACTGATTTTCAGAAGTCAAAAAACTGAATATCGGTAAGGTTTTTCTTATTATGACAAACTAAGCTGGCAATAAAGCTTCCCAAGAGCGTTTGCTTGAATATAGCGTTGAGTTTGACTTCCAGTGGAACTGCTTATAGTCATGTATATATTTGCAAGCATCGGACTCATTACTGAGCCTTGTGCCGAACCTCCTGTTTCATATCTATGTAAATTACTTGATATGTTCATGTTAACGAATCAACTTCTGAATTAGAAGATATTATCAAATTTATAAGTCACTATTTATTTTAATAGTATAACAGATGGAATAGGGACTACATTTATGCAATGTAACTTTTGTTCTTTCTGTTTAACGATTTCTTTTTCCTGTATTCTCTGTCCCTCGGATTTCCTCATGATAGAAATAATCTACAATCACCGGATGTCCCTGCACGACTCTGTCATAAGGCATTTCATTATCCACAAAGGAACAATCATACTTCTTAGCCATTTCCTCAGCTTTTACTTCAAGTGCTTCAAAGTAGCTGCGGTTATGCTTGTTATAAATCTCATCATAAAGCGGTACAAGATCAGGATATTTTCCAGCGATATAATCCATAATTGTCTTTTTAAAACCGCCTCGAAGATTGAGATTTTCGAGCCAGAACAGATCGCACTGATCCTTTACCCGCTCAAAGATTGCTTCAAAATCCGTGATACCTGGGAATACCGGGGATACGAAACAGACTGTACGGATACCTGCTTCATATACCTGCTTCATAGCAGCGATACGGTGCTCAATGCTAGAAGCAGAGTCCATATCGTTCTTGAAATTTTCATCCAGTGTATTGATCGACCATGAAACGGTTACTCGTCCAAGCTTCTTCAGCAGATCAATATCCCGTACCACAAGATCCGACTTTGTGCAGATCAGAATATCTGCGTCACTGCCGATCAGCTGCTCCAGAAGTTTTCTGGTATTCCCGAATTGCTCCTCCTGTGGATTGTAGCCATCCGTCACAGAACCGATGACCACCCGCTGTCCGGCATATTTCTTCGGATTTTTAATTTCCGGCCAATGCTTCACATCAAGGAAAGTGCCCCATTCCTCCTTATGTCCGGTAAAGCGCTTCATAAAAGAAGCATAGCAATACTTGCAGGCATGTGTACAGCCTACATATGGATTGACCGAGTAACCGCCTACAGGCAGACTGGACTTGGTCATGATGTTCTTTGTTTCCACCTCATTAATGCGGATTCCATTTATTACTTCTACCATGATCTCTGTACCTCCAACACTTTATTAAATTCTTCCGGCATTTCCTGAATCATATTTTCATCCCCTATGATAGGGACAAGATCTTCCTTCATAAACACCGGAATGCCGAGCTTATGTGCCTGGTCCGTCAGAGACCATGCCCATTCCGGCTCCGTATGAATCTTCCTGCTCTGAGCTCCGGTCATGGTGCCGACAACGATCCAGTTGATCCCGGAAAGATCAACTGAACCGGGATTGTCGAATAGTGGCTCAAAGGTAACATGGTAATGTTTCACATTATTGCGGGCATAGCAATATGCACACCCCACTGTACATCCGATGACGATATTCATGTTTTGAATCTGATCTTTGATACAAATACTCATGATTTCTGCCACTCCTCAAGATTTTTTCTGATACGGTCGAGGCATTCCTCAAACCGGGTAATTTCTTCCTCCGAAAAACCTTTATAGTAAATGCTGCCCATCTCATCAGATACAGAATCATATTCGTCCTTTAAGGCATGTGCTTTTTCAGTCAGAAACAGGAGTATTTTCCTTTTGTCCGTTTCAGACTGAACGCGTCTTATCAGCCCTTGATTTTCCATTCTTTCCAGCATCGTAGTAAGAGAAGTTATCGCTAATCCACATTTGATCGAGAGTGACCTGATTGAGATTCCATCTTCCTGCCACAGCACATAAAGAATACGCCCCTGGGCTCCGTTGAACGCATCAATATTCTTTTCGCTGAGAATCTTCTCAAAGATTCGGTCTCCAAGTTGTTTTATTTTTGTGACAAGAAATCCGCCATTCATTTTCATATAAAAACTCCTATATAGTATTTTGTCAAATAATACTATATAGGAGTTTTATTGTCAACAGTTTGTATGTCTAAGTAGAAGTAACTTTCGATTTTTTCAATTCTCCAAACGGGAATTTGTTAATTAGAATTGCTCTCAAAGCAACAATTATCTTAACATTCCCCAAATACACTCCAGTAATGTTAGTGCAAGGATAATGTTAATAACACGGAAATGCCGTAGATAAAACTTCTGAATCAGTGCGCCCAAGCCAGTCCAAGTACAGGTTGCGATCGTTCCGATTGTTGCAGTAACCAGCTCAAAAAACAGCAAAGCCGGAAAAGAGGACATATATCCTACAACATAACCCGTTAGTGCGGTAACTCCGAACATATAGATCTTCACATTGACAAATTGCAGCATGAAGCCTTTCAGAAACGATGCCGATTGCTCTGCGTTTTCTGTTGACGGCTTACTGAAAGCAATATGAATCGCAAGCCACAGGATATAGGCTGCTCCGATGTACTTCAGCACTTCCATTACATTTAGAAGCAAAGAATTAACCCCATATACAAAAATTGCGCAGTACCGCCATAGGCATAATCATCAACCACCTTTCTGCTGTTATTATATCAGCAAACAGCGGTACATACATAACACCTATTTTATATGATTATCCATAGCATACGACTATGGATTGGCTGGAGCATATTTCCATAATTCTTCCAGATAGCTTTTTCCAAGTTCATTTAATTCCTGATGTTCATTCAGCACATATCCAATATGCATTGTTTCATTTTCTGCAAGCGGAACGGAGATGATATTTTCTCCATTCAAATATTTCGGGAAAATGCCACTTGAAATAGTATAGGCATTCATTCCTTTCGGGCCGTCGTCACAGGTTTTGCAATCGACTTGCGGTAAATGATAAGGGAAATGACCGCGGCGATCACTTCCGTGACCCAAAATGCATGCCAGACGCCGACGGCACCGAAAAGCCTGCTGAGCCAAAACGCAGCCGGTAGGATGACCACCACATACCGGCAAAGGGAAATCAGCAAGGAGGGCGTGCCTTTCCTCAGTCCCTCCAATGCGCCGGAAGAGGTAACAGAAACCGCCGAGACGATAAATCCGGCCCCGATGATGCGCAGGGCGGTTTCCCCGGCCTGGATCGTCGCTTCTGTGTGGGTAAACAGCCCCATCAACTGGCCGGGAATCAGCAGGCATATCGCGGTCCCAAGCACCATAATGATACCGTTCATGCACAGGACGATCTGATAAATCTGACTGACCCTTTTACTCTCGCCCGCGCCGTAGTTATAGCCGATCAAAGGGCGCATCCCCTGCACAATGCCATTCGCCGGCAGATAGATGAAGGTCTGCAATTTGTAATAGATTCCCAAAACCAGGATATACACCTCTGAATAGGCGGCCAAAATCGCATTGAGCGCCGAAATCAAAAGTGACGGAAGTGCAAGATTCAGGGTTGCGGGAATGCCGATGGAATACAGCTTTATGACTATCTTTTTGCCGGGCAGAATGTACTGCCTGCGGATATGCACGCGAATGGGCCGCACAAAGTAGATGACCAGATAAATCGCAAGCGTCAGGACCTGCCCGATGCCGGTGGCCAGCGCTGCGCCTTCAATCCCCATTTCCGGGAATGGGCCATAGCCAAAAATCAGAACGGGGTCCAAGACAATGTTTGTGATGCACCCGCACATCAGGCTGATCATGGTCGTTTTCATGTTTCCTACTGCCTGGAACAGTTTCTCAAACATCATGCTGACGGTAACAATGAGTGTAAAGCCGAACGCAACGGCAGAATAGCGGACGCCAAGTTCAATGACCGCTTCGGATGCAGTGAACATCCGCAGAAAAACCGGCATAATTGCGATACAGCAGACTGTCATAACAACGCCATGAATCACGGCAAGCACAAGTCCCTGTGTGGCAGCCTGATCTGCTTTTTCGTGATCTCCCGCGCCCAGATAGAAGGCAATCACTGCGTTGATCCCAACACCAAACCCAATTCCAGCCGCATTGATAAAATTTTGAACCGGGTAAACCAGTGATAACGCCGTCATCGCTTCCTCGCTGATCTGTGCGACAAAAAAGCTGTCCACAATGTTGTAGAGGGAGTTGACCAGCATGGATAACACCATCGGCAGGGACATGGATAAAATCAGCGGCAATATCGGTTTCTCTTTCATGAAAGTGTCGTTCATAATTCCTCCTTCGCAAAACACGTTATGAGATATTTTTGCGTCGATGCCATGCCATCATCACAAGTGCAACGAGCAAAGTGGCGGTTTCCGCAACCGGAAATGCAAGCCAGATTCCATTCAGCTGGAACAATTTGTCCAGACACCACAGGGCAGGCACAAGGAAAAGCATTTGCCTGCATAATTGGATTGCCATGCTGGACCCTACTTTTTCTGTGGTCTGAAAATAGGTGGAAATCATCGTAGAAAGGCCGCAAAACAGATAGCTTGCCGCCATGATCCGCATGGCGGAGATTCCAAAGGAGCGCATGGCTTCCGACGCCATAAACAATCCCAGAATCTGCACCGGAAAGAGGAGGACAGCCAACGTCCCCAGTATCATCATGCCGGTGACCAAAACAGTTCCATATCGGAAAGCTGAATGCAGCCGTTCGCTGTTGCCTGCGCCGTAGTTAAACCGCATGACAGGCAAACAGCCTTGAATCAAGCCGTTTACCGTCATAACAATCAGCTGCTGCACCTTAAAATATGCACCGAAGAAAGCGATCGCCGTATCGGAATACGCCACCAAAAACAGATTGACAAAGGTCACCACAAACGAACTGAGGGCGTTCATGATAAAAGATGGCAGGCCAAAGGCAAAAATACGGTAGATCATCTGCTTTTTCAAATGAAAGCCTTTGATTTTTACCTGCACTTTCTGCTTTTTGCCCAGCAGTAAAGCAAATGCCAAAATCATGGACAGCAGATAGCCTGCAACGGTAGCTACCGCAGCGCCGCGGATTCCCATAGCCGGGAAAATACCAATCCCAAAAATCAGAATGGGGTCGAACACGAAGTTAACGACCACGCCCGCGATCTGGAACCACATGGGAGCGACCATGTTCCCGGTGGCCTGTATCATCTTCTGGATGGCGATATGCACCATATTGGGAATTTGCATGAAGGAGCACACACTCATATAGGCGATGCTCAGCTGATAAATTTCTTCATTATTGGTGAATGCCCGAAAATAGGGTTTCATAATCAGTAATGACATAAGGTTGAGCAAAGCACCTATTCCAAAAGCCAGTAACAATCCATGTGTGACAGTTGCATTTGCCTCATCCTGCTTTTTCTGTCCAAGATACCCTGCTATCAGCACATTCACGCCGACACCGATCCAGATAGACGCTGCATTCATCAATGTTGTAATCGGGAATGACAGAGAAACAGCGGTCAATGCATTCTCACTCAACCGCGCCACAAACGCGCTGTCTATCAGGTTATAGGAATATTGCAGGAACATGGAAATCAGCGGCGGTATCGACATTTGCCAGATGAGCTTTCCAACAGGAGCGACCGCCATTTTATTATTGGTCTGCATACTTTCCCTCCTCTCCACAAAGTGTCCGGCAGCTTCCATCCTCCGTTCTGCCAGATTTTCCAGTATGCAGACAACAAAAAAGCCACACGGCTATCACAAGATAGCTGTGTGGCAAAAAGATGACCGAATCCGGAAAAGTCCACTCAAATTTTACGCTCAGTATTATAGCATTCTTTCAGGAGACTTTCAAGCATTAATCATTACGGAATTGTGGCGGCATATTTATTGTTTTATATGTTATTTCTCTATTAGTTCTGCAAACTGGAAGTTATCGCCTAATCTTTTAAATTAGTTAAATCCTCTAAGTACATTTCTGTATAACCGCACTCTGGGCAGACTGCAACTTTTACATCATCTATAATTGTTGCCTTTTGCTTTTCATCTACACGAACAACAATCCCATAGCCACCACCATTTACTTTAAGTCTTAAATCTGATACCATAACTTTTCCGCATTTTACACATTTTCTCATTGTTTACCACCTCCAAATGTATAAATTAAATTCCGATTTTCTCAATTCGTGAACTACCCATTGTCTAAAGCCAATGGGCTTCCTGCTTCGCAGACCTCGTAATCTACTATCTCCACAGGCGTTAATTCGGGCAATCCCTGCCCTATATTGTTATTGTTATTTTTATGCTATTTGTCTTAATCCTTCTTCCAGTATATTTTTTGCTGCGTTGATATCCCTGTCATGATT
>NZ_JAJEQE010000044.1 GCF_020687205.1 Hominisplanchenecus faecis | reverse complement strand
CGCAGCGTGTCAGGAGATTGTTTTCGAATCATCATGGCGTTATATATTTTATAAAATCATTTCTATGGCGTTCATTTGCACATTTACACAAACCTCCACCACAATTTTTTATTTATCTGCATCCTCTGATGCATCTTTGCTTTCTTCTATTTTATCTTCCAGCTCTGCCACTTCTTTTGCTTCTACGGCAGCTTCTTCACCTTCAGAAGTCTCTGCATCTTTTTTTTCTTCTTCCGGTACTGCATTATAGTCTTCTTTGATTGCTTTATAGCTCTTGGTGACTCCCATGATCACCATCCCTGCACCGATCACAGCAAACACTACCATAAAAATGGACATCAGTATTTTATCGGTTCCGCTGCTGGTCGGGATATCTTTATACATATAGTAGGCCTGTGCCAGCAGATATACGCCTGCCATGGCATAGATCGCCATACGTCCTTTATACTTTGCTCTGTCATTCATAATATTATGCTCCTCTCTTTTTGCCTGTATTTCACATATTATGATGTTTGGTCAAAAGATATTTGCCCTCTTTGATACTGGATTGTTCCGTAGACATCATAGTTGGAGACTTTTGACACCCACATCATAATATCACATTTCCAACAGAAAAGATAGATAATACTTATCCGTTTTTCTATTTTCAGTTCAAATACAGGCTCTTTTTTTCTCCGATCAAGAGAAAAAAAGAGCCGAACAATATGTCCGGCCCTTGAGATTCTGTAAAAAATTATTTACGAACCAGGTATTTTCTCATATCGATAGAGCAAGCTACCAGAATGATGAGACCTTTGATGATGTACTGCATACTCTGGTTGATTGAGAGGAACTGCAGTGCAACGAAGATAATTCTCAGGATGAATACACCAAGAACGATACCACTGATCTTACCAGTACCACCTACGAAAGATACACCACCGATAACGCAGGCTGCGATAGCATCACACTCGTAGTTCAGACCTGTGTTGGCCTGGTTGGAACCGATACGTGCTGACTCGATGAAACCTGTAATACCATACATAGCACCAGCCAGGGTATGTACTGCGATTGTTGTCCAGAATACACTTACACCAGATACGTTTGCTGCTTCCGGGTTAGAACCTACAGCGAACATATTTTTACCAAATGTTGTTTTGTTCCACATGAACCACATGAAAGCAATCATGATAATTGCATACCAAACATAGTTCGGGATTGGAACGCCAAAGAATTTAACTAAACTTCCTGTTACGAAGTTTTTGAAGGAATTGTCCAGACCTGACAGAGGCTGTCCATTGTTTCCGTTGATCATGATGTACAGAAGCAGTACACCGTATGTAATCAGCTGAGTTGCCAGTGTTACGATGAATGGATGCAGTTTAAACTGTGCTACGAACCATCCATTGACGAAACCTACGATACCACCAACAACGACAACGATCAGGATTACTACCGGGATTGGCAGTGGCTGAAGATTCGGGAACATCTTTGTTGCATAGTCCATAGACTGCAGTAAAGATGCGGAAATACATGCTGTCAGACCTACAACTCGACCAGCAGAAAGGTCGGTACCGGTCAGTACGATACATCCTGCGATACCAAGTGCGATCGGAATATTTGCAGCTGACAGAGAAATAATATTTACGATAGAAGATACACTCAGGAATTTGTGGTTCTGTGTGTATGTATAGATTGCAGCAATGATGATCAAGATATACATCAGGTTGTTGATGAATCCCTCTTTCCAGAAGGTTTTCTTGTCTTTGCTGTCCAGTGTTTTATAATTTGCGATACTTGCTTTTAAATTTGAAAATGCTCTCACTTACTTCAGCCTCCTTATACATATTTTGCCGCAAGGGTCATGATCTCTTCCTGGTTCGTCTCGCTGACATTTACTTCACCTGCAAGACGTCCACCGGACATAACGAGAATTCGGTCACAGATTCCCAGAAGTTCTGGCATTTCAGAAGAAACTACCATAACTACCTTGTTCTTATTTGCAAGATCCAGAATCAACTGGTAAATCTCGTATTTAGCACCAACGTCGATACCACGTGTCGGCTCATCCAGCAGCAGTACTTCTGGATTCGTCAGCAGCCAGCGTCCAAGGATAACCTTCTGCTGGTTACCACCTGACAGTGAACGGATTTTTGTTTCCTGTGTCGGTGTTTTGGTATGCATCGCATCGATGGACCACTGAGTATCCTCCCTCATGGACTTCTCGCTCAGATACAGACCTTTCTTTTTATGTTTCTTAAGGCTGGAGATAACCGTATTTTCACGAATACTGAGGATTCCGAAAATACCGGTTGCACGACGTTCCTCTGTCAGAAGGGCGAAACCGTTCTTGATAGATTCACGTGCGTTGCGGTTTGTGCAAACCTTACCGTCCAGTTTGATCGTTCCTGATTTTCTTGTTGCAATACCGAAGATGTTCTCCAGTGTTTCGGTACGTCCGCTTCCGTCCAGACCGGCCAGACCGACAATCTCACCACGGCGGACTTTGAAGGAAACATCACGCAGCAGAGAGTACTGTGCGGTCAGGTTTTCTACTTCCAGAGCAACTTCGCCTGGTTTGTTTGTCTTTGGCGGGAACTGGTTTGTCAGCTCACGACCTACCATCAGTCTGATGATCTCATCCATTGTCATTTCTTTTGCCGGTTTGGTAGCTACCCATGTACCGTCTCGCATGACTGTGATGTCATCAGAAATTCTGAGGATCTCTGCCATTTTATGGGAGATGTAGATGATACCACATCCCTGATCTCTCAGCATATTTATGATTTTGAACAAATGTTCTACCTCTTCTTCCGTCAGGGAAGATGTCGGCTCGTCGAACACGATAATTTTCGAATTAAAGGAAACTGCTTTTGCAATTTCTGCCATCTGACGCTGTGATACCGGCATAGTGCTCATGATCCTCTTCGGATCAACATCGATCTCCAGTTTTTCGAAAAGTGCTTTTGTATCATCATACATTTTCTTTTCGTCTACCATCGGACCTTTTTTGGGATAACGTCCCAGCCAGATATTGTCCATAACACTACGTTTCAGGGCCTGGTTCAACTCCTGATGAACCATTGCTACACCATTTTCCAAAGCTTCCTTGGAGTTTTTGAAATTGATTTCTTTCCCTTCCAGAGAAATGGATCCACCGTCTTTTACATACATCCCAAACAGGCACTTCATCAATGTAGATTTCCCAGCGCCGTTTTCTCCCATCAGTGCGTGAACCGTTCCTCTTCTTACGGTCAAAGAAACATTATCCAACGCCTTAACGCCTGGGAACTCCTTGCTGATATTTTTCATTTCAAGCAAAACATCATGCTCCATATCCTGACCTCCTGTCTTTCTACTGCTTACCTTATACTTAAGGAACGGCCGCCGACCAGCGGCAGCCGTTACCCTTGTATACTATTTCACGAATGAACTTCCATCATTCATTTCCCGTTCTGTTTCAGAATCAGATCTTATTCTTCTCCTGTGTACATAGCGTATGGGATGTAGATCTTATTCTTAACGTTTTCAGAGATGTTGTAAGAATCTGTGCCAGCCATTACATCCTGACCTGAACCAGCGTTCTTTGTCAGATCTGCGATACAAGCTGCCATACCTTCAGCATCCTGTTTGATTGTACCTGTCATCTTACCGTCTTTGATCAGCTGTTTAGCTGCATCTGTAGCGTCTACACCGAATACAGGAATTGTCTTGCAGTCGTCTGTACCCAGGTTGTATCCTTTGTCATTCAGAGCAGAGATAGCACCTTCAGCCATACCGTCGTTGTTGCAGATAACAAGTTCGATCATGTTCTTGTTTTCTTCGTTGTACTGTGTCAGGTTGGTTGTCATGTAGTTGTTTGCAGCTGTTGCACTCCAGTTACCATCCTGGTCAACCTGGTAGCAGTCTGTGTTGGAAGAATCAAAGTATTCCAGAGCCGGTTTTCCTTTCTCTTCCAGAACTTTGTTAGCATCTTCTACACCATACTGTGTACGGTAGATAGCTTCTACGTTACCAAGCTGTCCCATGAACATAGCGTAGGAGATCTTTCCGTCACCGTTCAGGTCTACAGAATCGTAGTTGTCAACCAGGTAATTTCCGATCATTTCGCCCTGCATATGTCCTGCTTCCGGAGCATCTGTACCAACGAATGCACACTTGTCATAGCTTCCAAGTACTTTACCTTCGTCTTCGTCACCTTCAACTGCACGGTTGAAGAAGATTACAGGGATACCTGCTGCTTTTGCTTTTTCAACGATCTGAGAAGAAGCGTCTACAGAACCAGATGTTACGATGTTAACGATCAGTACATTTGCACCTGTCTGGATAGCTGTATCGATCTGCTCGTTCTGTGTTGTCTGGTTGTTGTTTGCATCGTAGTCCTGATATTTAACACCCAGTTCGTCCAGTTTAGCATCCAGTGCTGTACGTACGGAAGCGATGTATGTATCGCCGTATGTATAGTACATAACTGCTACGTCTGCGTTAGACAGGTCAACATCGCCTGCTGCATCTGCTACGGACTGTGCTTCTGACTCAGCATCAGCTGCTGCTGTATCAGCTGTTGTATCAGCTGCTGCTTCTGTTGCTGCTGCTGTATCAGCTGTTGTATCTGTTGTGTTGTTAGATGATCCGCATCCTGCAAGCAGAGATGCTACCATTGCTGTTCCAAGTAAACCAGCGATTACTTTTTTCTTCATGATAAGTTCCTCCCAAAAAAAATGATTTGTTTTTCATTACTCTAACAATATAGCACAAAGTTCTCAATTTTCCAATATGATAATTTACGATTTTGATATAATTTTCTATTTTTTTCTTAAGATTTAAACCACCGTTTCATACTTTTGCACGAAAACGAGATTTAATTTTTGTTACTTTTTTCGAAAGCAAAGAGTCTTCTCTGACATTCTTCATCATACATGTTCTCTTTGTCCACTGCGATCGTATCCGTATAAATGGTATCTTTGATGGAATATCCGTTGATCAGCTTGTAGGCGGTCTCCACGCCGAGATACCCCATGGCATAGGAATTCTGTACGATCAGGGTGTCCACTTCCCCCGTCTCCAGCATGCCGACCGAAACCACATTGCTGTCAAATGCGACCACACGGACATTGTCTTTCAGCCCAAGTTCCTGGATTGCATAGCCGACCCCGAGTGTTGTCCATTCGTTAAAGGTGACGATCACATTGATCTTCGGATGCTTTTTCAGCATTTTCTTTGTTCGTTTTTTTGCATTTTCTGTATCGGAAAGCACATTGATCACGGCATCAATTCCGGCTCTTTCATCACGCAGAATGCTATCCCGGAATCCTTCTTCTCTTTTCTGTCCATTGTCCGAGTTTTTATCGTAATTCACAATGCCGATATGGATTTCTTCGTTTTCATCTTTCATGGCTGCTTCCGCTGCCTTACATCCAGCATCGTAATTATCGGTTCCGATCCGGCAGCTGACCGCATCGCTGTCCACGTCGCTGTCGATGACCACAACCTTGACCCCTTTGCCTGCCGCATCATTGATCGCATCGGCATTTGCCTCATAATCTACCGCAGAAAAAATAATGACTTCCGCTCCGTCTTCCACTGCCTTTGCAATCATCTGATTCTGTGTCTCATAATCTTCTTCGCTTTTCGGTCCCTCGAAAGTCAGATCCAGATTGCATGCCGTTGCAGCATTGCTCGCCCCTGCATATACCGATTTCCAGAATCCGGAAACGGTTGACTTTGCAATAAAAACAACTTTGTGCTTCTGATCGCTGCTGCTTTCACTTTCTTTTCCGTTGAGAATCGGACGGTGAAAAGCCGTCAGACAGAAGATCAGCACCAGACAGACCAGAAATGCCATCCACAGGATGCGGTTTCTCCACCTATTTGTCTTCATAGCTTCCCTCCGTTACTTTCGGCATCATAATCGTGACACAGGTGCCTTCATCCAGCTCACTCTTTATGGTCAGGCCGTATTCTTCCCCGAAATAGATCTTGATACGGTCATTTACATTCTTGATTCCGATTCCGGCACGGTCGCTTCGCTCCTTTTTCAGTACTTCCTCGCACTGTTCTTCTGTCATGCCAACTCCGTTGTCCTCCACCGTAAAGATGATCTTGTCTTCGCTCTGATGGATGCTAATCCTGATCATGCCCTCATCTACCATACGATCCATGCCGTGATAAATTGCATTCTCGATGATCGGCTGCAGTGTGATTTTATTACAGTAATAAGAAAGGCATGCCTCATCAACGTCAAATTGATACCGGAACTGATTTTTATAGCGGAAATTCTGAATATGCAGATAGCTCTGTGCATGCTGCAGCTCTTTCTCAATCGGGATCAGCTCATGTCCGCGGCTGATGCTGATGCGGAACAGCCTTGCCAGGGCATTGACCATCTCCACGGCATCTTCATTGCGTCCGGCTTCGCACATCCAGGCGATCGCATCCAGTGTATTATAGAGGAAATGTGGATTGATCTGTGCCTGAAGTGCCTTCAGTTCTGTTTTCCGAAGGCTGATTTCTTCCTGGCGGACTTCTTCCATCAGCTTCTGGATCCGTACTGCCATATGTTCAAACGAATCCGACAGGGCGGAAATCTCTTTGGTTCCCGTCACCGGATGATAGACAAACTCGGCACTGTTTCCCTCGAATTCTCCCATCGCACGCACCAGGCTTGTAACTGGTTTTGAGAACAGATCCGAGAAAACGCTGCCAAGGAACACCGTTCCGGCAAGTACGATCGCCAGGATCACGACCAGGCTGCTGACTACGCGTTCCACTTTGTTTGTGATCATTTCATCCACATAGCATACTCCCACGATATGCCAGTCGCAGTTCTGAAGGGAGTTGACGGTGTAAATCACATTAGACTTGATGTACGTCCCGTTCTCCATATTTTTCTGGTTTTCTTCTTTTAAAGAAGCGTAAATGAGCTGCTGCTGCGGATGATAGACAATGTTTCCGGCATCATCGGCAATATAGCAGTAACCATGCTGCCCGATCCCGACATCATCAACATAATCGGCGATATTGTAAAAACTGATATCCACCGCTACCTGGATCGTATTCCCGTTTGCATCCTGCATGTTCTGGGAAATCGTTACCACCCACGGATAGTAGTCCACAAACAGGGATTCTACATGCGGTTTTGTGATATTTAAAATTCCTTCTTCCTGCGGCAGATCACGCACATAAGAAAGATTTTTGATATAATTTTCTTTTAATTTCTGACCATTTGTCCAGCATTTTAAGATCTTGCCGTTCATATCATAGGAAGTAACTGCAACAACATCGGATCTTATCTTCAGAAGATTGGAGAAAAAATTATTTGCTTCTTCCTCCTCTTTCTGAATGTTAGCACAGATCATCTGCATGATATCGTTCATGTCTTCGGTATAGTTGAAAACGGTATTTTTCACCTGTACAACGGCCTGCTCGCTCGTTGTGATCGCATTCTGCTCCATATCATTACGGTAAAGATTAACAAATATAAGCAGTGATACGACTGAAGTGATCATAACGATCACGCTCACCAGGATGACAAACAGACTCGACAGTGAAATCTGCTGAAACCGCTTCACCGCCTCTTTAATCCTGTCTGCCATCTTCATACGTTCTCCTGCAGCTGTTCGGTGAAACACCGGTATATTTTTTGAAGCAATAGCTGAAATAATGCTGATCGTTGTAGCCGCATTTTTCCGATATCTCACGGACTTTCATGTTGGTGTCCATCAGAAGCTCTTTGGCTGTCTCGATACGCTTTTTCGTAAGCAGCTCTTTGAACGTCTCACCGGTATCCTTTTTCAAAAGTGCACTTAAGTAGTTCGGGCTGACGGAAATCTCGGTGCTGACCGAAACAAGGGACAGATCCGGATCGGCAAATTTCTCGTTGATGATGCGGATCGCACGGTTGCAGAGCATCACACTGCTCTTCTTTCGCTGGTCTGCGATCATCAGGCGTGCCGTAGTGCAGATATCTACATAGAACTGCCTGGAATCTCCGATATTGCCGAACATTTTCATGCTGTACATCGGGAACTTCTGCTGCATCTGCTGAACCACTTCTTCTCCGGCAACCGAATAAAGTACCTGATAAACCGTCGAAACGATCAGCATCAGGATAAAATCCGTCTCAGACTGAGAGATCTTGTGCTGTACGACCTGGTCAAAAAAGTTCTGCAGATAGCCGCTGATCTCTTCCGGTCTGCCTTTTCGAAGCAAATTTTCGATATCTTCCACGGTCTGATGCACCATCACCTTGTCAAAACTCTCTGTCCGTTCATCGTCTGATATAAAATGAATGTTTCCTTCTTCTTTTCCGTAATTTGCAGCCGCACTCATCGCCTCCAGATAGCACTCATGACATCTTTCCAGCTTTTCGACTACTCTGCTGACTCCGATCACGCTGTCCATCCCCATGATACGCTCCACACTCTGACAGATGTCATCCACCAGAATATGCAGATATTTATCAAAGCCACGCGGCGTTGCCAGAAGCAAAGATACTACGCGTCCCTGTAAATAAACGCTGCAGTACTTGGTGTACTTTTTGAGGATGGAATCGATCGCCTTGACGCTGCCTCTTGTCGTGCAGTTCTTTCCGTCTTTATCCAGGATTCTGGTGACCATCACCGCATAATTCAAGGCTTCCGGCTCTTCCCCGTCGAGCAGTCCGCAGGAAATTGCCTCTTTCATCAGTATCCTGTGCTCTTCTTCCGGAAGTTCCCCGCCAAAGCCATCCAGAAGCAACGGTGTCAGAAACTCTCTTTTCTCCATATGCTCCTGACGCATCCCCGGCTGGGAAAATACCTGAAACTTCTGATCGATCTTCTCTTTCATCTTCAGGAGCTCTTTTTCAAGTTCGGAAGATGAAATCGGTTTTAACAGATAGCTGATAATATTATATTGTATGGCCTGCTGTGCATAAGAAAAATCATCAAATCCACTCAGAAATGCGATCTGGGTAGCCGGCCTTATCTCCCGCACCTGGCGTGCAAGCTCGATGCCGCTGATAAATGGCATGCGTATATCCGTCAGAAGCAGATCCGGCTCCAGCTTTTCCGTCAGTTCCAAAGCTTCCGCACCGTTTTCCGCCTCTCCGATCACCTGAAAACCGACGCTTCCCCAGTCTACTTTCCGGATCAGGGAACGACGGATCTCTTGCTCGTCATCTGCAACAATCACTGTGTACATGGTGTTCTCCTTTACTAACTTTTCGGTATTCTCACAGTTACCTTTTTTCCTTCCATTATACCCAGAATTGCAGATTTGTCAAAAAAAAGGAGGACTTTTCAGTCCTCCCACGGGCGAATGCGGTATTTTGCCCCTATGCGGTCACAGATTTCCTGGCACTGCTTTTCTTCTTCGTGTGTGATGGTCGTCTCTACGGTCGTCATCACAACATTTGGAATGTATTTTGTACATTCTTTTGTGAAATCGATCATGGCATCAAATGACTTTTCTCCGAATTTGCTGCGTACCAGCCTGTGGTACTCATCTGCATTCGGGGTATTCAGGCTGACAGAAATCGTATCCACAAGACCTTTCAGTTCCGGAACGATGTCTCTTTCATTGACCAGACTGCCAAGTCCGTTTGTGTTGATACGGATCGGCATATTGTACTTTTCTTTGATCAGCTTTGCACTCTGTTTCAGCACATCGAGTGCCTCGGTCGGTTCGCCGAATCCGCAGAATACCACTTCTTTATATTTTGAAAAATCTACGGCTTTCATGGCTTCCTGCACTTCTTCAAAAGATGGTGCATGCTCCAGCCACAAAACATGGGAATTTTCCATGTGATCTCTGGTCTGACGCAGGCAGAAGGTACAGGCACATGGACATTTATTAGTGAGATTTACATAGATATTATCGTGTACTTCATAGAAAATCGTCATTTCTTTTTTCATAATGCAGCATTCCTTTCAGTCTGTTTTTAATTTTCCTAAAACTTCTTCAAAACATACGCCGTCTGTCAGCGGAATATCCAGTTCCTGTGAGCGGATAATACATTTTTTGATAAAATCGGAAGCTTTCTTCACGGATTTATAGAACGGCACTCCGTTGACGGCATCGGCTGCGATGATGGATGCAAAGATATCGCCGGTTCCGGAACGCTGTGTTCCTTCTTTGTGGGTACGCAGCACTTTCGGCTGCTGCCCTTCTTCGTAACAGAAGTTTGCAATAAATCCGCCCTGGACGATGCCGGTGATGGCGATTTTTTTCGGTCCCATCTTGTGGATCTTTTCTGCCATTTCCTGGATTTCTTCGATCTTCCATTTTTCTTTGTACGGTGTATCGGTAAGCACGCAGGCTTCTGTGACATTCGGTGTGAGAATGTCGGCAAACTCGACCAGTTTTTTCATTTCACCGCACATTTCTTCTGTGTAGGTCGGATATGGTTTTCCATAATCGCCCATTACCGGATCAACGATGATCTGTGTTTCTTCTGTTTTAAACTCTTTAAAAAACTTTTTTACAATCTCGATCTGTTCTTTGGAACCTAAAAATCCGGAACAAATCCCATTAAAATGAAGATCCAGTTTCTTCCATTCCTGCATATAAGGAACCATGCGGGAAGTATAGTCTTCGAAAAAGTAGCTTGGAAAACCCGTGTGGTTGGAAAAAATGGAGGTCGGCAGCGGACAGCACTGCACCTTCATAACAGAGAGAATTGGCAGTGCTACGGCTATCGAGCATCTGCCAAATCCTGAGAAATCATTGATCACTGCAATTTTTTTCTGATTGTTGTGAGACATATTTCACCTTTCCTACGCAAGTCGTTTGATAAATACCGGAATTTTGGCTTTTTCAAATGCAAATCCGATCACATAGAACAGCAACAGTCCGATCACACCTTCTGTGGTCAGTCCCGGGATCTGGGCAAAACCTGCTGCCATGCCGCCGTAAAGGAAGCATCCTGCAAACGTATAGCCTGCAATCATGATCACGATACCTGCCGCTGCTCCGAGAAATGTACGGAGACGCATCATACGGATCTCTTCGCCTTCGCGATAAGCGATCATAGCGATCACAAGTCCCATGATCCCTTTGATGATCAGTGTCGGAATGATCCACTGTGTATAGCCGCTGAGCAGATCTGCCAGACAGGAGCCAATGCCGCCTGCCAGCATTCCGGTCATATTTCCAAAATAAACACTGACCAGCAGAATACAGCAGTTCCCAAGATGCATGTAACCAAGCGGGATCGGGATCTGGATCACCATGGTCGATACACAGACAAGTGCGATCGCCAGAGCATTGATTGCCAGTTTCTTTGCTGTCCAGTTTGTACTTTTCTTTTCGTTCATACTTTTCTCCTTCATGACGCACTTGCTGCGTCAATAATGGCAGATTTGGAAGTCAACTTCCAAACTTTCACCTTCCTGTTTTTTCTTGCTGTTCAGTATAAGCTTTTTTTGTCATTTAAAAAACAGACAATATTCAGCATTTTTACAGGGTCAGTTTTAAGCATATGCTTTGATAAAGCGGAAAAGAAACTTCTTTTTGCGGCTCATGCCCTTCAAAACCATACGGCAGGTGTAACGATAAAGTCCCCTCAGCTGCATGGTTTCCTCTTTTGTCACCGGATCACCCGCAAAGTTTGCCCGCATCACAATGTCCATCGCCTGATCAAGTTCTTCTTTGTTCAGCCACTGGAACTGTTCACAGACCTTCGCCGTAAATCCGTCTTTCATGCAGTCCAGTCCCTGCGGCATTCCGGCAAAAACGAGTACTTCATAGAAATCCCTGAAAATCTCCTGTGCATTTTCGCCGCTGCGTCTGCGAAGTCGGATCGTCCGTCTTGCAAACAGGATCAGCCCTGCAAAGATCAGAGACAGAAGAACGGCTGCGATCGATACGATCCCTGTCTGTGTGCCCGAAAGACTTCCATTCATGCCATTTGCACCATATCCGTTTTTGCTGTCAGAATCGCTGCTCTGGTCTGCATTTTGTTTCCTCGTATCCGGAGTCTGCTCGTTATTTTTATCGTTGTTCTGTGTTCCATCTTCTGTATCCATGCTCTCTGTCTGCTGTTTTTCCTGCGAACTTTCGCCATAGTAGGATAAATCTGCACCGGAATCATAGGACGGCGTTGTCTCAAATGGAATCCAGCCATAGTAGTCCGTATAAATTTCTGCCCAGGCATGTGCTCTGCTGCCTTCTACGTTTGCGAGCCATCCGGCTCCATCCTGCCAGTCAAAATCAGCTGCCGGAATGGCAAATCCGGTCGCATAACGTGCCGGGATGCCGTACATCCGCATCAGAAGCACAGCTGCCGTCGCAAAATGCACGCAGTACCCTTCGTGTTTTTCAAACAGGAAATATTCTGCAAAATTCTGATTTTTCGGAAAACGTCCGACCTGTGGATTATAAACAGCACTCTCATCGAGAAACGTCCGCACGATATTGCAGATTTCCTCGATATCCGCCCCTGGATTGTCCGCCACAAACTGCTGCATCCGCTCTGTTCCCTTTGTCGGATAATCCAGATAATGCTGATACACATAGTCGCGGTAATCGTCCGTCAGGCTGTCAGCCGGTTCAGTGAAAAGATATGCAATTCTCTCGATTGGATAATAACGATATTCCTTTTCTGTGCCGTCATCAGACATACCCTGGGAAAAATAAGGAGCGTAGGGATGACTGGCATCGCTTTTCCCCTGTGGAAAGCCAACTGTCAGACGGACTGCCCCATCATATCCCTGTGTATTCGACCAGGCTGTCGCTCTCTGGCAGAAAATTTCTGCTTTCTCTTCCGGATCGTCGTTTGCTTTCCACCTGCTATTCGAGTATTTCGTACCGGTGTATACTTTCAGATAGAGACTGCCCTGCGGCTGCTGATCCTGGCTGACTGAAAAAAGCACTTCGCCTGTATTCAGGAAAAAATCAGCATCGTTGATCGTACCTTCGCTCACGCCGCCGGATGCTATTTGTGGCATCTGGCTCTGAAGCGGAGCCGTCCATTTCTCGATCTCTTTTATAAAGGACGTCTGCTGGATCCTGGCTCTCGTCTGTTCTTTTCCCTCAAAAAGCGGCTCCAGAAGGGATTTTCCGGCTGAAAATCCGATCAAGAGCAACAGCAGCGATAGAATCCCCAGAAAGAAAGCACTGCCATTTCGCTGCCTGTCGTGTTCTTCTGCGGAGGATGCGATCAGTCCCAGTGCACACAGCAGCATACAGAATGTCCCCATGCCATCCGGAACCTGTCCGAAAACAAATGCCGCACAGAATGGAAGCACCAGAAGTAAGACCGCCAGATATTTGCCGATTTCTGTGCTCAGACAGATAAAAAACAGATCATACAGCAAAAAAACGACCACGATCAGGGCACAGGTGATCTCATATTCACTACCGATCCCCTGATAAACACCCCCAGGCACTGTCATTCCTGACTGGAAAACCCTGCTGATCTCCGAGAATCCTTCCAGGATCACGGAAAAACGCATCCACACAAGAATGGGCGTGACCGCCAGTGTGAGCAAAAGCAGCAGAAACTGCCTTTTTTTCATCAGATAGAGTATGCCCATCCAGATCCCGGCTGCCAGCAGCACACCATACAGCAGATCCGCATCATACACAACGTTTATGATTCCAAGAGCCGTCTTCATCCATCCGAAAACACCAAGAATCATATAGCAGACCGGAACGATCGCAAGAAATCCGGATGTTACCGTTCTCTTTTCTTTTTCGGAGATACTTGCCTGCAAAGAGAGGCCTGTATCTTTTTTTCTTTTTTTCATATCTTACACTTCCAATACAAAGCCTGAAAGGCTCTCTTTCAACTCCTCTTCTCCAAATGTTACGGTATCTTCTTCGTCTCTTTGCAGATTTCCTTCTTTGTCCAGAATCAGAACGGTGCTGTAAGTTCCTTCCGGATAGGAGGAAAAATAAGCTGCTTTCACATCATATTCCTGCTTATAAAAGGATGTTCGCATCAGAAGATCCAGCATTTCGTAGAGATCCTGTTCTTTTTTCACTGCATGACGCCGGATCTGTCCTTCTTTTTCATCGTACCACGCCACAAAATGCGGACATTCTGCCTCAAGCATGGAAAAACAAAGCGAAGCCGCCAGCTCAAAAAAGTGATCTGCTCTTTTTGCACCGCCTTCTTTCTGACTAAGCTCCAAAAGAAGCAATACCTTGCAGCCGCACGGCATACTGTATTCTTTTGTCATCAGCTCGCCGCTTCTTGCACTGCTTTTCCAGTGAATCTGCTGCATCCGGTCTCCCGGTCGGAATTCGCGGATCTGAAAAATCTCGGACGGATCGTCCCCGCTTCGCTCCTTCTCATATTCATCGCCTTCCACCGGAAAATTTCTGGTTTTCATGGAAACCTCCACCGGAAACGTGTGGATATCAGGCAATACATTAACATTTATCTGAGACCGTACTCTGACCTTTCTTGCAAAAAGATGCAGATAATCACTCACCTGCACTTTTTTGAGTGAAAAGACCATTTTGCCGCAGTAATCTGCTTTTGCACTGATTTTTATCGTTTTTTCCGCTTTTGCCGCCACACTCTCATTCACGATCCTTTTTTCACTGCATCCGCCGCTGCGGTTCTCACATTCCAGAATGGTATATACAGCAGATACCGGCAGCAGTCCGCTGTTTTTTATATGAAGCTCCATCTCAAACGTCTGTTTCTTTGCAGATACCGGCACTTTCATATCCAGCCATACACGGATATGCAGCTTAAGATACCAGGACATCAGAAACATAACTGCTGCCAGAAGCAGTTCAAATGCCAGCATCGCAAGCATCCAGGTGCTGTCATACATGATCTCCAGATATATCGTGATAAGAACCAATATCATATACCATACTTTTCTTATCATACCATACCGTTACTGAAAACTTATAAAAAGTTATAAACTTCCATGTTTCATTCCTACTTCAACGAGTATGCTTTTGATGATATAAATATCTATCTACTCACAAGTTCTTGTACTCTCCATAGGCGTAAATTCCGGACTAACGTATCCGTACATATTTGCATTAACGTTTCAGTGTTAGCTTGCAAATCGTTCTCCATAAGCCTTGAGATTTATAGATGCCTGGAAATCTCTGTCAACCATATTCCCACATTCACATCTATAAACCCTGTCAGATAACTTCAGATCTTTTTTGATGTTTCCACAGCAGCTGCAAAGTTTTGATGATGGATAAAACCGATCAGCCACTATAAGCTGGATCCCTTTATCATTGCATTTGTATCCAAGCTGTTTTCTAAACCAAAAAAATCCTTGTTCCTGTACTGCTTTGGATAAATGTCTATTTTTCATCATTCCGCTGACATTCAGATCTTCAATACAAATAAATCTTGGCTTTCGATTTACGATCCCAGATATGGTCTGATTCAAATAGTTTTTACGGATGTTTGTTAATCTGTGATTTCGTTTTAATAAAAGTTTTTCCTTTTTGATTACATTATTTGTTTTACAGTAACTTTCCCCTTTCTTATTTTTCTCGTAAGAACGAGAGATACTACGCTGTAATCTACGTTTCTGTTTTTCTAGTTTCTTTACTTTCTGACTCTTATTGATGTTCTTATACTTAACGGCATCAGAGCAGACAGCCAAGTCTTTGATTCCTAAGTCTATGCCAACTCCATCATCATTAAGTGTTTCCTTGCAGTCAGGAAATTCTACACATACACTGATCCACCAGTTCAATCCATCAAAGGATATCCTCGGATTCATATATTTAACATCTGTTGGAATACGTCCATGTTCTGCAAGTCTTACCCAATTCTTTTTTTGCTTATTTGCTTTCCTGCTGGAAGAAAAACCTTCAAGCTTAACATGGGTATTACTGAATCGTATCTTAACGTTGTCCTGATAGAACTTCGGCATTGATCTCTTTCTGGACTTGAATCTTGGGAATTTTTGCAAACCCCTGAAAAAGTTCTTATACGCAGTACAGGCATCTTTGATTGCCTGTTTGGTTACATTATTTGAAATATTTAATAACCATGCGTATTCATCAGAATGTCTAAGCTTTGTAAATTCTTTTCTGAGTTCTGGATCTGAAATGAATTTGCCACCTTTTTCGTAGCTTTCTTTTTCCCTGGCCAAAGCCCAGTTATAAGCAAATCTTGAAGCTCCTGCGTACTGAAACATCTTAGTTTTCTGTACGTTGTTTGGTATCAACATTACTTTTATGGCTTTTACCATCTGTTTCCTCCTGTATCAATTCTCGGATAAGTTTCTTAGCTTTGTCCGCTCGTTTTCCTTGTAATTTGCAACTGGATACTGTGATTATCTGAACCAGGTCTTCAACAAGTTCCTGCTGTTCAGATCTTTCAGTATTATCAATAATCTCAATCTCACAATTATAAAGTGAAGCGATATATTCTATCAACTCAAAACCAAATCTCAATAGCCTGTCTTTATATAAAACTACAACCTTTTCAACCTGATTTTGAGAGATTCGTCTGATCAATTCCTGAAGTCCTTTTTTCTTATAATCAATCCCAGAACCGATATCACTTATTATCTCAAACGGCTGCCCTTTTGCCAGAAGATATGTCTTGACATTATCAATTTGTCGTTCCAAATCATCTTTTTGTTTATGGCTGGAAACACAACAATATCCAATTGTAATGCGATTTTTAGGCTTTACATTTATTACTTGGTTGAGTTGCTCATCGGAATAATATCTATAGCCACTTACTGTAGTATGATGCGGATGAAGTTTTCCATTGGCATCCCAATTTCGTAATGTCTGAGCAGATACGCCTATAATTTTTGAAAATTCATGTATAGAATAATATTTACTCAAAGTATCAACTCTTTTCAATAATATTCCACTCTAATATCTTATAAAACTCAACACCGACTTGTATGATTTTATAATTTATATTTAACTGTTAAAAACCTCCGCTAATTCTTTTTCGGTGATGGTTTTGCCACGCCGGCGAAAATCTCTTCCAGAACTCCTTCTGCTGTCACATGGTTGGCTCTTGCCTTGGAGTTTAAACGGATTCGGTGATGGTTGACTGCCAGAAATACCTTCTCCACATCGTTTGGCACGACATAATTTCTTCCTGCCAGATAAGCAGCCGCCTTGATCATCCCCGCCAGGGCGATCGTTCCTCGTGGGCTTACACCAAGCTCCAGCATCGGATGCTGTCTGGTCTTTGCGATCAGCTCTGCAATATAATTGTAGATCACATCATGGATAAAGATTTTGTCGACTTCTTCCTGCATTGTCAGCAGATCGTTCATCTGGATCACCGGTGAAATGCGATCTACCGGACTGCCGCTTCTGTGGTCTTTTAAAATGGCAATTTCGTTTCGGATATCCGGGTAGCCCATGGAAATACAGATCATAAAGCGGTCCAGCTGGGATTCCGGCAGCATCTGTGTTCCTGATGAGCCGATCGGGTTCTGTGTCGCCATGACGATGAACGGCTTCGGTACTTCTCTTGTGATGCCATCCACCGTCACATTTCCTTCTTCCATCACTTCCAGCAGTGCGGACTGTGTTTTCGGGGATGTACGGTTGATCTCGTCTGCCAGAAGCAGGTTGCACATCACCGCCCCCGGCTGGTACTCGAATTTGCCGGTGTCCTTGCGGTAAATGGAAAATCCTGTGATATCTGCCGGCAGCACATCCGGTGTGAACTGCACACGGTTCTGGCTCATGGCACATGCCCTTGAAAATGCCAGTGCCATCGTGGTCTTTCCAACACCCGGGATATCCTCGATCAGAATGTGTCCCCTCGCAAGAATGGCCATCATCACCATTTCCACGCAGGAATCTTTTCCAATGACTGCTTTTTTGACTTCGTCAATTACATTTAATGCATTTACCAGATACATAGTTTCCTCCTGAAAAATGCCACAGAACCCTCTCTTCTCTATGAGATTGTCCTGCGGCATTTTTGTCACATTATACTGAAATTTCAATATTTCTTCCGGTTTTCTGATATTTATAATACCGCACGCCTGCCGCATTCATCATACGTTTGGATGCACGCACGCTCGGCGTACCATCGTATTTATCGCAGTCGTATACTACGGTTCGGATCCCGCACTGAATGATCGCTTTGGCACACTCGTTGCACGGAAAGAGCGAAACATAAAGCTTTGCTCCCTCCAGGCTGCCTCCCCGGTAATTGAGGATTGCATTGAGTTCGCTGTGCGTTGTATAAAAATACTTGGTATCGTACGGATCTCCTTCTCTTCTCCACGGGAATTCATCATCGGAACATCCCTTTGGAAATCCATTATATCCAATGGACAGGATTTTATTATCCTCGCTCACAATACAGCAGCCAACCTGTGTATTTGGATCTTTGGATCTGAGTGCCGCAAGATGTGCAACCCCCATAAAATACTCGTCCCAGGAAATATAGTCGGTTCTTTTGTCCATACTTTCCTCCAAATGACGTTCTCCGTCAGACTCAGGCAACGTCTATTTTGTGCCGAAGATACGGTCTCCTGCATCGCCAAGTCCCGGTACGATATAGCCGTGGGAATTGAGCTGTTCATCCAATGCACCGATGTACATATCCACATCCGGATGACATTCCTGCATCTTCTTTACACCTTCCGGTGCTGCGATGATGCACATGAAATGGATGTGCTTTACGCCTTTGTCTTTGAGCATCTGGATCGCCGCGGTTGCAGATCCGCCGGTAGCCAGCATCGGGTCTACGACAAAAACTTCACGCTCTTCAGAATCTGCCGGCAGTTTGCAGTAATATTCCACCGGCTCCAGTGTTTTGGGATCACGGTACAGACCGATATGACCGATCTTTGCGGACGGAATGATGGAAAGCATACCGTCAACCATGCCAAGACCTGCTCTCAGGATCGGCACAACAGCCAGTTTTTTACCCTGTAATTCTTTTACGGTTGCCGTGCAGATCGGCGTCTCGATCTCTATGTCCGTCAGTTTCAGTTCTCTGGTTGCCTCATAGCACATCAGCATTGCGATCTCACTGATGATTGTACGGAAATCTTTGCTGCAGGTGTCTTTTCTTCTGATCACCCCGATTTTATGCTGGATCAGCGGATGATCCATAACTTTTACTTTTGACATAACGTTCTCCTCATTCTTACTTCCTGTCTTTTCTCTTATTTGTCTTCGATCATTTCGATACGTCTGATGTGACGCTCATCCCCGGAAAATGGGGTATCAAGGAACGTATCTACGATCTTCAGGGCAAGTCCCGGACCTACCACGCGGCCGCCCATTGCCAGAATGTTGGCATCGTTGTGCAGTCTCGTTGCCTCTGCACAGAAACAGTCGGTGCAAAGTGCAGCACGGATGCCTTTTACCTTGTTGGCTGCGATGGAAATACCGATTCCGGTTCCGCAGATCAGGATTCCTTTCTCAAATTCTCCTCTTGCAACAGCCTCTGCCACTTTTTTGCCGTAGATCGGGTAATCTACCGACTCTGTGCTGCTGCAGCCGAAATCGTGGTATGCAATTCCTCTGTTTTCCAGATGTTTCTTTACTTCCTGCATCAGTTCGTAACCGCCGTGGTCACATCCAAGTGCTAACATAGTAGTTCCTCCTCATTCAATACAACAACCAGGCTGCTGATCATGCAGTCAAGCAGCTCATAGCAGGCTCCGTAGTCCGCAAGACTCCCGCCCACCGGTTCTGTAACATCAGTTTCTTCTTTTATATATTCGGAAAGCTGCCAGGTGTTCTGAACATTCTCATGCTCCTGGAAAATCCTCTGTTTGAGAGCGTCTTCCATCACAAGGATCAGCGTCCGCTCATCAAAATCTTCCTGTTCCAGCATCTTCGCCGTATGATCTTTCATGGTCAGCCCGTGGCTTGCCAGGATTGCTTCTGCTTTCTGATTGACCGGCTCCGGAAAGAGCACGACAAGTCCTCTGGACTCCACCTCCAGCTCTGAGAGCAGAAATTTGCTTTTCAGAATCGCTTCCGCCATCGGTCCTCTGCAGGTATCGCTGTTGCTGACAAAGATCAGTCTGTCGTATTTCTTCATAAGCTATACCTCCATCACCTGATGGCCTGCTGCTTTCATCAGACGGTTCATGATCGCCTGCCCCATCTGCGGTGTCTCAAAACTCTCTGAATAGATGCGATCCACCTGAAGCGTGTCAAAATCTCTTAATATGCCAAACAGATGACGTGAAATGCTGAGCTCATCGCTGCGGCTGCCGATCGTGCGGAGAATTCCGCCCAGGTAGTCTGCTGCTGTCTCCGTTGAAGCGATCACGCCGATCTTCTCGCCTGCCGCTTCTCCTTCTTTTAACAGTTCGTTGATCTTTGCCGTAACCTTTTCCTGCTCTCCCTCAACGATCGTCAGGCTTGCCTTCGGTGCATAGTGACGGTACTTCATGCCCGGTGCCTTTGGTTTGATGCCGCTGTCATCCGAGAGGATCGCACGGTCGATCTCCGTCTTTCCGATCACTTCTTCTAACATCTGCTGATTGATATAACCCGGACGCAGGATCGTCGGAACGCCCTCGCTCAAATCTACGATCGTAGACTCCAGCCCGATCCCTACCGGACCTCCGTCAAGGATCATCTCGATCCTGCCGTCCAGATCCTCCTGCACATGTGCCGCACAGGTCGGACTTGGCCTTCCGGAAGTGTTGGCACTCGGTGCTGCGATATAACCGCCCGCTGCCCGTATCAATGCCAGTGCCACCGGATGATCCGGCATACGCACTGCGACCGTATTCAATCCGCCTGTCGTCCCCATCGGAACCAGATCCGTCTTTTGAAAAATCATCGTAAGCGGTCCCGGCCAGAAGGCATCCGCCAGCATTTTTGCTTCTTCTGGAATTTCTGCCGCAATTTTGTTTAATGCTTCAAATTCTGCAATATGTACGATAAGAGGATTGTCGGAAGGTCTTCCCTTCGCAGCGTAAATTTTCTCCGCCGCCTGTTCATCCAGTGCATTGCCGCCAAGTCCGTATACCGTCTCCGTCGGAAACGCCACAAGACCGCCGTCTTTTAAGATGCTGCCGGCTTCTGTAATGATCTCCTGATCGATCCCTTCTTTTATATTCGCTGTGATTGTCTTCATAATCCTGCTTCCGTCCTTTTTCTTCTAAAAACCTTCTCTGCGTCTCTGTTTGCGGAGTGCATAGCGTTTCACTCCTGCTTCCCACTCTGCCTTTTCACTCTCGCTCTCAACGATCAGTCCCGGGACTTCCACTGCATGTCCCTCCTCGTCGATCGCCACCATCACCACATAGGCACGGTTGATCACGCGACGCATTCCTTCAAGATCCTCGACATAAGTATCGACACGTACCTCCATCGAAGTGCGTCCCACATAAGTGATACGTCCGATCAGAACGATCGTATCATTTAAATAAGCTCCGGCTTTGAAGTTGAGGTTGTCAATGCTGGCCGTCGTGATCCGTCCTCCCGCATGCCGCATGGAAACGATCCCTGCCAGTTCATCGATCCACTGCATCAGCTGTCCGCCGAAAAGCCTTCCATATCCATTGATATGGCGGTGCATCAGAAGATACGTCTGCTCTGTCATAGAATCCTGAACTCTTTTTTTCTTATCCAAAATGATCACCCCGGATTATTCGTCGTCTCTGAAGATCACGCCGTCTTTGCCAAGGGTACGGAAATCCATATCGATCATGCGATCAAACAGGTCATCCTCATCGTCTTCGTCATCATCATCAAAATCGTCGTCATCAAAGTCTCTGTCCTGATATTCATAGGCACTTAAATCTGCCTTGCCGTTAGCATACAGCTCACGGATCGCTTTTTCTGCTGATTTTGCATCGATGGCAACTGCGATGTCTTCCTCCGGGCCGCAGATCTCCATGAGTTCTTCGTCTTCAATATAGGCAGCTTTGGTCACTTCCATAACTGCCAGAAATCCTTCTTCATCTTTATATAATACCTGCATATCTGTTCCTCCTGTCTCGTTGGTATCATTACGTTACGCTTTTTTTATTATAACACAAGAAAGCCCTGTGCAAAACCCTATTTTTTGTGAAATAAAAAGGAAGCCAGACTTGTTACAAGTCTGGCATTAGGAAAGAGAAAAAATGAAATATATGTAAAAAAGGAATGAACCTTTGTACAAGTACTATCATAACGGCATTCTGTGAATAAAGTGTGTTCGAACGGTGAAAGTATTGTTATGAAATTCTAAATCATTTCCAAACATTCTAAACAAAACAGTAGGAAAGTGTGTACATTCTTGTGAAGAATTGTTGACGAACCCTGTTTCCTTGTTTATAATGAACTCCGGTTATTGTTACGCCCGCAGGGCGTTTTGGGTACAAAACACTGAATTAGGAGGACACCATGAACAAGTCAGAGCTTATGAAAACTGCAAATGAAATCCGCAAAGGTGCGATCACCGGCGTTTATTCTGCAAAATCCGGTCATCCGGGCGGTTCTTTATCCGCAGCAGACATTTACAGTTATCTTTTTTTTGAAGAATTAAATATAGATCCGAAAGATCCGAAAAAACCGGATCGCGATCGTTTCGTCCTTTCCAAAGGACATGCTGCACCTGGTTATTACGCAGCTCTTGCAAACCGTGGATATTTCCCGGTGGAAGATTTAAAGACACTGCGTCACATTGGTTCTTATCTTCAGGGCCATCCGGATATGAAACATATCCCTGGTGTTGATATGTCAACCGGTTCTCTTGGACAGGGTGTTTCCGCTGCCGTTGGTATGGCAATCTCTGCCAAACTCTCCGGCGATGATTACCGTGTATATACACTGCTTGGTGACGGCGAGATCCAGGAAGGACAGGTATGGGAGGCAGCCATGCTCGCAGCCCACAGAAAACTGGACAACCTGGTTGTGATCGTAGACAACAACGGTCTGCAGATTGACGGTAAGATCGACGATGTAAACTCTCCTTACCCGATCGACAAAAAATTCGAAGCGTTCCGTTTCCATGTGATCAACGTAGACGGGCACGACTTTGATGCACTGAAACAGGCTTTTGATGAGGCTCGCACCGTAAAAGGACAGCCGACTGCCATCATCGCAAAGACCATCAAAGGAAAAGGAGTCTCCTTCATGGAAGATCAGGCTTCCTGGCATGGTGTCGCTCCAAACGATGAACAGTACAAACTCGCTATGGAAGAACTTGAGAAAGCAGGTGAAGCATTATGTCAGAAGTAAAGAAAATCGCTACAAGAGAGAGCTACGGAAATGCTCTTGTTGAAATCGGAAAAGAACATGAAGATCTGGTTGTACTGGATGCCGACCTTGCCGGAGCTACCAAAACCGCTATTTTCCAGAAAGTATTCCCGGAAAGACACATCGACTGCGGTATCGCAGAGGGCAATATGATGGGCGTTGCAGCCGGTCTTGCCACCACCGGAAAAGTTCCGTTTGCAAGCTCTTTTGCCATGTTCGCAGCAGGCCGTGCTTTTGAACAGATCCGCAACTCCATCGGTTATCCGCACCTGAATGTCAAGATCGGTGCTACGCATGCCGGTATTTCTGTCGGTGAAGACGGTGCCACACATCAGTGCAACGAAGATATCGCTCTGATGCGTATGATCCCTGGCATGGTGATCATCAACCCTGCCGATGATGTGGAAGCAAGAGCTGCCGTAAAAGCTGCTTATGAATATGTCGGACCGGTTTACATGCGTTTCGGACGTCTGGCAATCCCGGTATTCAATGATGAGAGTACCTATAAATTTGAACTCGGCAAAGGTGTTGTCCTTCGTGAAGGCAGCGATGTTGCGATCTTTGCAACCGGTCTGGAAGTTTATGAAAGCATGCAGGCCGCAGAAATGCTCGCAGCAGACGGCATCAACGCCAAAGTCATCAACATCCACACGATCAAACCGCTCGATGAAGAACTGGTAGTCGCTTCCGCAAAAGAATGCAAAAAAGTGGTTACCGTTGAAGAACACTCCATCATCGGCGGACTCGGCAGTGCGGTATGCGACACACTCTGTGCAAACTATCCGACTCCGGTATTGAAAATCGGTGTCAACGATGTATACGGCGAGTCCGGTCCTGCAGTACAGCTGGTGAAAAAATACGGTCTGGATGCAGAGAGCATCTACAAGAAAGTAAAAGCTTTTCTTGCGTAAACTCTTTAAACAAAAGGAAGAAAACAAAAACGACTTTCCGCTATGGTTTTTCCATTCGGAAAGTCGTTTTTATTTTTCTGTTTTTCGGTCTGTCTGTGTAAAATACTTTTTATTTTAGATAGTTCGGATAGAAAGAATCTGCAGATACATCGGATAGTAGCCAAGTCCGTAAACACCCCTTGCCCAACCGTCAAACTGTGCCTCCGGATCATAGTAAAGTCCGTTAATCTTGACCAGGGAATGTCTGGTAAACCCATCCGGTGCACCATCTACGCCGCCCGGGACACGGCCGGCAATGACCTGTGGCTGATAGCCGATTGCTTTGGCGAGCATGGCAAATCCACATGCGAAATTGTAGCAGTTCCCGGCTCTCTTTTCGTACATTTCCAGGGCATAGTCGTATTCCCATCCGTCATACACAGAGAATCCTCTCCAGGTACGGTAACTGAAATTCGCACGGCTTGTCATATACTGAAAAGCTGCGTAAAGCTTCTGGCTTTTACTCATTTTAGAAGTTGTGATCTTAGCAAGAATCTGGTTGGCTTTCTCCAGGGCTTTCTGTTCCTTCAGCTCCGTCTTGCTCAGTTTTACATAGCCACTTTTTCCGATCTTGACACCGTTTACTTTTTTATTGACCTGCATTCTTCCGCTCTTCCTGGAAAAATATGCTTTTTTGCTGCCGAAAATCTGCCAGCCGGTCTGCATTCTTCCCTTCTTATCAAACGAATACCTGAATTTTCCGATCTGCTTTACTTTATTCTTTACTTTTTTACCCTTCTGATTGTAGTAATAGCGATATCCGCCTTTGTTTACCCACTGATTTGTTTTTGGTGCCGCATTTGCACTTACCGGCATAAATACTGCCAGTGTCAGCACCAGAAGCAGTATCTTTATAAAACCTGCTTTTCTTCTTTCGCTTTTCATCTTTATCTTTCCTTTCCTGATCATGCTCTGTGCTTTCCGTCAGACACTTTAGTACTCTTCGATCGCCGTACTTCCGTCAGAATACGTGATCTCGTAGTAACCATGACCGCTTCCGTCGCAGTCATCATAAGCCTGACGGCTCACTTCCGTCTTGCCGCCTGCGGACTGTGAAGGCTGCTGAGCTGCCTGCTGGGCTGCCTGTTCTGCCGCCTGCTGGGCTGCTGCTTCTGCTGCCTGCTGAGCTGCCGCAGCTGCTTCTGCATCCTGTTTTGCTTTGGCAGCTGCTTCTGCCTCTTCTTTTGAATCGGTGATATATTTCTTAACTACATAACCTTCTTTGTCATCGACTTTGACCTGATACCAGTCGCCTTCTTCTCCGAGAACGGTAATTTCTTTTCCGGTTGCCAGAACGGTCATTGCTTTTGCATCCTTGTCTGCAGCTTCACGCATATACACATCGCCGGATACATACATGGTCTTTTCTTTTGTTTCTGTCTCGGCTGCTTTTTCTGCTTTGGCTGTTTCACTTTCCGTCTCAGTGGCTTTTTCCGTCTCGGATGCCGTCTCTGTCTGTGTTTCGCTCTGTGTTTCTGCCTGTGTCTGCGTCTCTGTCTGTGTTTCTTTTGCTGTTTCCTGTGTGCTGCCATTTCCACATCCTGTCATCATAGCCATTGACAGAGATGCTACGCAAAGTGCTGCCATCCATTTTCTTCTCATTGTGTTTCTCCTTTTCTTCTGTTTTACATCTGTTCAAGAATGTCTCGGGCATTCTTACTTTCCGCCTGCAAAAGCGGGACTCATCTCACATTTACCTTTTTTCAAGTCGAACGCACGTGAGACTTGGCACGCGATTCTGGTCAGCTTTGCTGACATTTACCCAACAGAATCGC
>NZ_JAJEQE010000043.1 GCF_020687205.1 Hominisplanchenecus faecis | reverse complement strand
GGGGCGGGTCCCAAGGTCTTTCATCCACCTATGAGCAAGCTCATGTGGATTTAGACCTTTTGACCCTGGCATCATTATATAAGAAACCGTTCCCATTGTCCACTGCTATTTGTGTTCGGTCTGATTTAAAATGCACCCTGCAAACTCCATCCCGGCTTCGGAAAGTTCTCTTATTCCTTCCGTCAGGATCCTTACATCAGCAAAATCCTGTCTTACAACAAAAACACCTCCGTCCACGCAGGAAGCAAGCATTGCCGCATCCGACAAAATCCCGGCCGGCGGTGTGTCCACGATCACCAGATCTGCCTCCTTTTCCAGCTGTTTTATGATCTCTGCGATTTTCCCTGTGCCAAGGATCTGCTGCGTGGATGACAGGCTTTTCGTCCCTGCAATGACACAGAGCTGTGTATCCCGACAGCGGATTTTTACCTCCTCTGCCGTTCTCTGCCCGGTCAGGACTTCATACGCCCCTTCCGTACCAGAATCCAGCTGCATCGTCCGGCAAACAGCCGGTTTTCTTAAGTCCGCATCGAGCAGAAGTACCGAATAGCCTTTCTTTTCCAGCCCCAGTGCCAGATTGCAGGCAACGGTGGTCTTTCCTTCCCCGGCAACGGCACTGGTGACAAGAAGCGTATGCATGTTTTTCTTTTTCAGCTCCTTTTCCAGTCTTGCACAGATGGCATACCGGGCATCTAAAAAGGCAGCCGATCTCTTTTTTGCCCTGGTTTTCGGAAGACTTCCCAGATAATGGATCTGCGTCAGTCTCTGCAGATCTTCCCGGTTTCTGACGGTCTTTTTCGCCATGGCACCAAAAAGCACGATCAGAATAAAAAGGAGGCTTCCACCCCCAGCCCCTTCAAGTGCTGCCCTTCGACCATCCGGAATGTTGTCCGGCTGATGCGGCACACCGGATTCATCCAGAAGCTCCATCTTCAATACACCGGTCACCGGATGCAGGATTTCCGGGTAACATGCCAGCACTGCCTGCAGAAGTTCATACGCCCTGCCGGCACTTGCAGCCCTTGCCCGGATCGTGATCAGATTAGTATCTTGAACCACCGATGCATCGATACTTCCCGGCATGGTCTTTGTCCCCATCTTTTCACATACTTTTTCCCGCAGTACATCGCTCGTTAAAATATAAGGAAACACAACGCCGATCTGTTCTGCTACTTTCTGCTCATAGTTTTTATTTCCCGCATAGACAGAATCACTGCTCACCGCATAAGCAGCAAATGCAGTATAGACCGGCTGATAAGTTTTTTTCACAAGAAAAGAACAGGCAGTTGCCCCGATCCCTGCAAGAAGCAGCAAAAGCCACCAGAAGCGTCTGCCCTGTTTCCACATCGTCTCTGCCAGAGAGGTAAGGTCGATCCTTCCATCCTCCAATCTCATCTCACCGTTCATAATGTCCTCCATATCTGCCGTAATGATATGCATACTGATAGCCATAAGAGGCCATCGGTCTTAAAAATTCCACATGTGCATTGTTGTAGACACAGCCAAGATTTTTCTCTCCCTGTGCATTTAAAAGATCCAGTGCCGCATTCAGATCTTTCGCCTGTGCCCGGTGCTCTGCAACAACCAGAAGTGACGCATCCGCCATCTGTGCCATCTCCTCCGTATCCGCATTCTGCAAAAACGGCGGCGTATCGATGATCACATAATCATTCTCTTTTTTCAGGTTCTCCAACAATTCCTGAAAATTTTCTATTTTCAAATGTCCTTCTTCATCGGCAAGCCAGGACGCATTCTGTTTCCGGAAATCTGCATTTAACAGAAAAACCTTCTCTTTTCGCATCGAAAGTGCCAATGCCAGATTTTCCGCCACGGTCGATCTGCCCTCTTTTTCCAGCACACTGGTCACAAGCAGTGTCTGTGCCTTTCGCTCCTCCATCTTTTTCTGGACGTGCTGTGTAAGTTTTTGCAGGGATTCCATATAGCGGAAGCTGATCAGCGGATCGTCTATGCGGATGTCAGTCCGTTTTTTTCTGTTCCGCTCATGCCAGAGCGTACCAAGACGTCTCGCCTCCAGCTTCTGTTCAATGTCTTCCTCCGTGCGGATCGTATCCTTCAGCCAGGACAGCCCGCCGAAGATCAGTACCCAGCATGCTGCCGCAGCCAGAAATGCTTGGATCATGATATTTCGCCGCTCAAACGGCTGATCTGGCGTAAGCGGAACCTTCGGTGCCTTTAAGATCTCCAGGATTGCATTACCTGTCATATAGTCCGATACCAGGCTGTAATTTTTCAAAATAGACTGCATCAGTTTAAAGCAAAGCTCCGGTGAGGCCGCAGTGACCGCCAGATTGATCAGATTCGTTCCCTCCACCGCCTCTGCCGATGCACTGCCTGCAAAATCCGCAAGATGTATCTCTTCTGCGACTTTTTTCTGCAAAATACTGCTGTTTAAAATCTGCTCAAAATGTTCCGCCATAACCTGTGCCGAACTTTCATTGTCATAGACATTATTCGGAAGTCCCTTTTTTGTCACATAAAGTGTCGCCTGGGAAGTGTAAGATGGCTGATAGTGCCACTGCATCACAGCTGCCGCAAGCAATGCTGCCGAAACGGCAAAACAGAAAATCACCAGCCACTGCCGCAGAACATCCGTCAGAACCGTATACGACAGTGCCCTGTCCACTCCATCCATCCTGTACTCACCCCGCCTTTGTTCCATTTTCTGCTCCTTCCGTCTCTTTCTGCCCTGTTTCTTCTGTCGCTTTTTCTGTCAGATTGGTCCTTTCCATCTGTTTTTCTGCTTCTGCACGCTTTGTCCTTTCCGTCTGCTGTCTGTAATCCACCATCTCAAGCGTGACCGGAACCGTCACCATATCACCGCAGCTGTTTGTCACCTGCAGCCAGATCTCATATTCTCCGGCGATATTCAGGAAAAACACCGAATCCCCCGTGATCTCCACCTTATTTGAGATATCTCCGTCGATGCAGTCTGTCGCATAGACACTATCCAGAATATCCTGTGTCCCGACCGGGAAAGAAAATGGCTTTGCACAGGAGATTTTCGGCGAATGATAGTCCGTGTAGATCAGCTGTCTGGATGCTTTCGCAACGTGGCCGTCCCGGTCAAATGCTGCATAGGAGACCAGTCTGCGTCCTTTTTCCAGAAAAGTCGATACACTCTCAATCACCAGAGAATCCGTGATATCGCCGTCTTTTTCATCATAAGCTGTGATTCCCTTTTTCCATACTTTCTCCGGATCTTTGACACTCACCTGGATCTCATCCTGATCCATAGATATTTTCGGTATGGTTTGATCCGTTTTTCGTCGGATCTGGTTCTGATCCAGTGCATAGAGCACCACTGAGAGCAGAAAAAGTGTGATCGCAAACCACCTTAATTTTTTCATTCCGCCTTCTCTTTCCGTTTCCGGTCTGCAAAAACGGCTGCCGATGCCGATACACAGGCAAGCAGAAGAGCCACGGACTCTCCCGTACCTTCTCCTGTTTTCGGTGAAACGGCCGTCTTTGTCACCGTACTTCTTCTTACATTCTCACTGCCAGGACTTATCACTGCCGCCTGGACCGGAAGTGCCAGCATACCGGACAGCAAAATTGCCGTGATCCAAAGTTTTTTATTTTTCATGATCCTTCCCCGCCTTTCGATAAAACACCTCTAAAACCATCTCATACATTGCCTGCTCATCCACATGAAATTCCGCATAAGTCTCTCCCATGGATGCTTCTCCTTTGATGCTTAAAATACCGGTATCCTGAAAACCGCCGCGAAAAAGCAGGGTCCCAAGATACGTCACTTCGGCTGCTGAAAGATTCGTGACTGAAAAATCCTTGATTTTCTGATACAGAGTCAACAAAAAAAGCGGATTCTTTCGAAACTGCTCTGCCGCTTTTCCTCCAAAAGCTGCAAGATACTGCTTCTGCCGCTCGATGCGGTCACTGTTGGCATCCGCTGTCGCTTCCTTTTCTTCCACCAGACGACTTCGCACATACCACTGTGCCTGCTCTCCGGTCAGCACCTTTCTCTCTCCTTCTTTCAGGGACGGATCCTGGATCGTCAGATCTTTGGTGACCGTCACCTCCACACCGCCGACTGCATCCGTCAGCACTGCAATGGCATCCAGATCCAGTGCCGCATACGCTGCGACCGGCATCCCGTAAAACAGCCTGGAAACGGCTCTCACCGTATTCTCACAGCTCTTCTCCTTTCCGTCCCCGTACGTGTAGGCAAGACAGAGCTGCAGCTTTTCCGTTCCGATAAAATTTCCAAGGTCTGAATAGACGTTGACATCCGTCATCGTATCTCGTGAGATCGCGATCAGGCGGCTCTTTCCGGTTTTCGTATCCAGCACAAGAAGAAAAAGTGCATCTGCCTGACCTGCCTTTCCATCTCCGACCGTGCCGCCCTCTTCAAACGCTTCCTTATCTACCCCAAGAAAAAGGATCGACACCAGATCTTCGTTGTACACATACTTCTCTCCCTGATATGTGACCTCCTTTCCCTGTTCGCATGCGATCTTTGCCCTGTCGTCTCCGCTTTGCTTTTCTTCCGTCAGATTTTCCGTTTCCACCGCCACATTGCGAAACAGTGCCTCTTTCCCCCTCATACGAAATCCCTGAAAAATTGCCACGATCGCCAGAATGATCACCAGAACGGCCGCCACACTTCGCATCACCCTGCCCGCTCTTTTTTCCGTCTGCATATTCCCACACCTTCTTTCTCTTTTTTACTGCCTGGTTTTTTCTTTTTTTCTCAGAACAGCCTGCACCAGGTAACGTCCGTCTGCCTGATCGGATGTGCAGGTACTCAGGGTCACAAATTTATCTTTTGCTGTCACCTTTACATCCTCTCTTGTATTCTGTCCCATGGAAATCCCGGCAAACACTTCTCTGATATACGCCCATCGCCCCTTTTTCTTTGAAAAATCAAATGCCCCGAGCAGATGCGTATCATCAAAGCGGTACGCCGCAAAAATTTCATATGTCAGCCGGTAGCCCGGCAAATAAATAAAAAATTCCGGATGTTCCGCAAAAAATGTTTCATCCTCAAAAAAATGAAGATTCTGGAACATCGAGCCGTCTCTCATGTTGTGCCCGTAAAGCACGGTCATCGGATCTTTAAAATCCCTGCTGTTTGCCTCTTCCGTATAAATACTTCCGGCAAATGCATATCTTCCGCTGCTGTTGTGCCTCAAATAATAAGTGTCATCTTCTTCTCTTTGCAGCACCGGATAATCAATCTGCGTATCCGGTATCCGAATCCAAGCATAAATATCCGGATTGATGCTCGAAAGCTCTGCAAAATCGATGCCTTCCGGCCTGTCATCCCCGGCTTCGGACTCACGTTCCATTTCCTTTGCTGCCTTATTTTTTTCTTTTCCCTGCTGCCCGTTTTTTGTCCCCACTGCGAACGCTTCCGCCGCATCCCGCAGTCTTTCATACGACTGTTCTGTCACCAGATTGCTGCAGAACCTCACGCCTGCATAAGAGGCAGACACAATCGTGACCATAAGTGCCAGATAAAACAGCACACCCCAGAATCGATGCGTCCCTTTCTTATCCCTCATTCCAAAACGCCCGCTTTTGCAAGATATGTAAGAAATTGACCGATATCCAGACGTGCCTGTTCTTCTGACACTTCATATTCTTGCAGAACCTCCTGTACCAGCTCTTCCCTCGTCCTGTTTTTTTCCATATGTTTCCACAGAAACGCCCCGCTCTCATTCAAGGTCACCAGACCGTTAAAAGTAAGAGCCGTATTTCCCACCGGCACCAGGATGTTTTCCCCTGCTACTTTCCGCAATACAAATCGCTTCGCCTCCATATTTCACTCACTTTCCCTTGTTGTATTCATCTTCTCTTTTCCCCGAAAATCCCATATTCTCTTAAAATCTCTTTCCTTTTTCTTCCAGTCTTAACGATTTCTTTTACCGATCCTAAAACCGGACCTTCTCTGAGATAGCCACAGAGCCTCTGCCCCCAGGCAAACGGCAGAAGATATGGATGCTTTTTCAGGTACGGAAAACGCCACAGAAGATTCTTTGCAGGCGGAAATGCCATGTAAAACAGACCGGGGAATATGCCTGACAGTCCTCTTTTTTCCGCCGCATGCAGCGTAAGGGTGCCGCTGTGCAGGCGACTCCTTGTCCCTTTTCCATGAATGCCGGAGTGCAGGATATCTTCCATCAGTCTTTCCGTATCCAGTTTCATACTATGCACACCTTCCGGAAAATAGAACTGTTTTTCTTCAAAACCAAGATACTGCACACCAAGGTGAAAAATCGCCTCTGCAAACAGGATACCATCCGTCATCCGGATGCGATCCCAGAAAATCTCCCAGTCGATCTCCTTCTCGTAATGCTCGGCAAACAGCAGAATATCGCAGATCTGCCGTATCCCGACTCCAGAAGCAAGCAGATGTTTTCTGGCATGGCAGAACTGAAAAAACAGATGATCCGTCGGCTGCGGCATATTGATTTTTACACCTTCTGTCTCTCTTTCGATCGCCTGTTTATGGATTTCATCAAAAAATCCATTCCATCCAATACACCATTTTTCATTTTCCGGAAACAGCATCCGGTGCAGCTCGATCACCAGAAAGCCGCCTGTTTTTTTATAAGCCGTCTCATAGTTCTCGGTGCCAGTCTCAGGATTTAACTGCTGCATTCCATATAAAAGCATCGCTTCCTGACAGGCCTCAAACTGCTCTTTTGGTATCAGCAGATCCTCATCAGCAGAAAGCCTTGCATCCGGATTCGGATACAGACTGCGGCAGACGATTCCTTTTACCGCCAGTGCCTTTACACCCATCTGTTGTAAATGAGCGTACAACTCCAAAAATTCTTCGGTCATCGTCCTCTGAAGTGCCATCAGCCGTAGACTCTTTTCCCGCACTTTTGCAAACATCACACGGTCCGCCAATGCCGCTGCCCGGCACTCCGCCACCGCCTCATAAACCAGCGGCAGCACATGATGCATGTCCGCCAGGACAAAAACCTCTGACCACTCCTGCACGGAACGCTCCTTCCAGGCCACCCGCTGCCCGCGGATCCCCGCACGCAGTGCCTCCAGAAAAAGCTCCTGGTACTCCCTTGTTTTTATGAACATTTCAGTCCTCCCTGCAATTCAGAAAACATTTCTGATATTTTCATTGCAAAATCCTGCCGAGGCATCTTTTGCACCTAACTATGATGCCTACGGATTGTTCCGTGCGTTGCACTCCCACAATCCGCCCCAGTATTCGCATATCGTGGGATTATCATCCCACTTTTATGCTCATATCGGGGCGGGTCCCAAGGTCTTTCATCCACCTATGAGCAAGCTCATGTGGAGTTAGACCTTTTGACCCTAGCATCATATGATGTTGGAGTCAAAAAAAGACCACATACCGTTTTGGTATATGGTCTTTTTTTGTTTTGTCCAACACGTCATCTGCGAATTGCTTCATTTCCAGGTAACGCTCTTCTTCTATTCGTGCTCTTCCTTAACCAGATATGCCTGCACCAAGTAGCGGTAATTCTTACCGGCCGCATGGCAGGTTGAGAGCGTCAAGATCTTGCTGTCCTTGTCCACCTTCGCCTTCGTGTCAATGGATGCATTCATATTTCGCTGCTCTAAAATATCTTTCAGATAAGTCTCCCTGCTTTCCTCATCTTTTCCCTGATTATAATACATCAACACATGACGGTTGTCCGTCAGATAGGCCGCAAAAATCCGATATTTCAAGATTGAATCCGGCGTGTAGATGGTCAGATCCTTATGATCTTTCAGGAATGTCTTATCCTCGTACTTGTGCAGACCTGCAAACATCGAACCGTCTTTCATGTTATGTCCGTAAAGCACCGTCAGATAATCATCAAAATCTTTGGCGGTTTCCTTTTCCGAATAAATCGCTCCGCTGTCACTTAAACTGGTATCCGCCGCATGGTTCAGATAGTACGTATTATCCGTGCTGTCCTGTACAACCGGATAGTCGATATCCGTTCCCGGTATCGTGATCCACGCATAAATGTCCGGATTTTCCTTCTGTAAGGTCTCAAAATCCACCGGAATGTCCAGCTTCTTCTTTTTTTCCTTTGTCTTGGACTGTTCCTTCGACTCCTGCGTATCGGTCTGTCGTTTCTCGGAATTCTGCTGCTGCATTTCTTCATAAGTCTGCCTGGCATGTTCTCTTTGTGTATAAATCCGCAAAACGACTGCCGTCAGGATCACTGCCGCAGCAAACGATATCACCGCGATCACCTTCCATGTTCTTTTTTTCACTTCGACTCACCTTCTGACTGTTCTTCGGTATAGAAGGTCTGAATGATCAGATCATAAAGTGCATCATCATCCACATAAACCTCATCATAGACACTGCCCTTCTTGGATTTCGCCTTCAAAGAAACAATGCCGTCGGCAGTAAAATGCATATCCATCGCCTCCGTTGCCAGATAAACCGAACGATCCAGGCTGAGATTTGTGACCATATCATCCGTAAGACTCTGATAAAGGCTGACCGGAAGTCCCATATCTGCTTTCATCGCCTTCACCGCCTGTCCCATAAAATTCACAAGGTACTGTTTCTGACGCTCCATACGGGAATTGTTGGAAAAATCCTTTTCCGTATCTCGATAACGTGTAAACTTCAACGCCTGATCTCCTGTCAGCGTCACCGCCGCCCCCTCTGCAAAGGACGGATCAACCTGCGTCATATCTTCCGGTACCGTCACCGTTACGCCGCCAACTGCATCGTTGATCATGGCAACCGCATTCATATTCAATGCCACATAGCCATTGATCGGCATTCCATAGAACAGGTTGGAGACAGCATCTACCATGTACTGACAGCTTGTCACCTTTCCATCCCCGAAGGAATACGCAAGTCCGAGATGATTCTTTGATTTTCCAAGATAATTCCCCTTATAATCAAACGTCTTGATCTGTGTCATGGTATCTCGCGAAATACTGATCATTTTGATCTCATCTTTGCTCTTATCCATAACCATCAGAAAAATGGTATCCGCCTGACCGCTCTCACCGGAAACATCATCCTTTTCTTCGATCGTATCACTCTCCTGATCAATGCCCATGACCAGCATCGTCACCAGATCGTGATTATAGCGGTAAGCCTTGCCATTGTACCAGATCACATCCGGGTCGGAAGAAACCTTTGCATCACTTCCGTCAGTGTTTTTTGAAATCATCTGATTTTCTGCCACACTGATGTTCTCATCCATATGTTCCTGTCCGGTCGTACGCAGTACATGATAAGCTCCGAACGCCGCCGTTTCCAGAAGCATCAACACGATCAGAATACTCAGCATCAGACGCATGGCATAAGAGAACGCACTTTTCCTGGAAAACGCATATTTCCAAACGATCACAAACACAATACCAATACCGGCACCGATCGTATGAAAGAGCAGATTCCCCAGATCAAAAACTCCCGTCTTTAAGACAAGCTGGAGTATTTCCACACAAAGTGCTAATGCAAACGATGCACCCATACTCTTCGCAGCCTGATACTTTCCTTTCATCAGAACCATGGTCAAAGCTCCAGGCAAAATAAAAGCGATCGTACCTGCTGCCACTTTTATCAGTGTTTCCATCATCCAGCTTCCTGTGAAGATCCCCATATCCACCGCAGAATCTCCGGATCTCTTTCCAAGAATGGTCACCGCCAGGATCAGCAGCACATAAATCGCAAACATCAGCCACACACAGATGGCCCTGCCACGCTTTCTCTTTTTTTCTCTCCAGGATGGTGTTACAAAAACGTACACAATAAGCAGAAGCAGAAAGCTTGCGGCTGCCGCCGCATATACCATGTCCGGCAGTACGCCAAGCGGAGTCGAAACTGCCTCCAGGCCTCTGCTGATACTCGTTAATACTCCCATAATCCTATCCTTTCACTACCAGTTCCAGCGTAACCGGAGCAGATACATTGCCATCACTGTCCATCGCCGTGTAAGTCAGCGTATAAGTGCCCGGTTCATCCGTGCTGTAGTCACCGTGGACCTCGATCTGACGGAACAGCGCAGAACGATCATCTGTATCATCCGTGATTTCAGATACCTGCGAAACCGCATCAAACGCATCGCCGACCTTGATCTCTATCTTTTTCTGCTTTAATTTCAGGACCGGCTTTGACGGATCTGCAGCGGCTGAAGTCCGGGTTTCTGTCTCTTTTGTTTTCGTTTCTTTTTCCGTTTCCGATGCCATCTCTGTATCAGAAGTTTCTGTCTTTGCAGTGCTTGCTTCTGTTTCTGTCTGAAGCTCATACCCGGCAACCAGCATCGTCTGCTGATCCTCACCCTGCATCTCCAGTTTCTTCCCGATTTCTTTATAAGAGGTCGCAGCCATCATCACAGCCACTGCTGCTGTCACAATCATTGCAACGGTCAGCCATCTTTTTCTTCTCATCTGTTATGCCTCCACTATAAGGAATCTTCCGTGTCCATATCGTCTTCTTTCACATCTACATATCTCTGATACTTGCCATATTTGCCGTAGCCATACTTTCCATATCCGTATTTTCCATATCCATATTTTCCGTAAGAAGCGAATCCTTTCTGACTTCTGTTGATCAGATAGCCAAGCAGTTTATCCTCCTGAATAAAAGATTCCATTCCTTTCTCAATCTGCGGAATTTCTGCCATGTCATGACGTACAACATAAAGTACACAATCTGCATATCCCGCCAGGATCGCAGCATCCGAAAACAGATATGCCGGCGGTGTATCGATGATCACATAGTCAAATTCTGATTTAAGAAAAGTCATAAGTTCTTCCATTCTGCTCTCATCCATCAGGCTGGATATATTGCCATGCACCTTTCCCCCCGGAATTACCGTCAGATCTCCTTTTTTCTGCAAAACCTCTTTAACCTTGGCATTTCCCTTCAGATACTCTGCAAGTCCCTTCTGTTCTTCCATTCCAAGCATCTCTGCAACGGATGGCTTTCTGAGGTCTCCATCGATCAGAACTGTCTTTTTCTCATGCTGCATAAATGCCAATGCCAAATTGACTGCCGTCATACTCTTTCCTTCCTGCGGAAGCGTACTGGAAACGAGCAGAACCTGTTTATGCTCCTGTTCCATCTGTTTCTCGATACGAAGCTGAGCCGCCTGCACAGACTGCTTAAATCCCCAGTCCACACGCTTGTTGGTCAGCAGAAGTTGCTGTTTCTTACTCTTTTCACGTTTCTTGACTGCAATCTCCGGTATCAGACTGATGCATCCTTTGGACGTGATCTTCTTCATATCACTTTCCTTGCGGACCGTCCTGATCAGCTGTGCATACAATGCTGCGATTGCCAGACACAAGATCACGCCAGCCAACACACCCTCCACCAGCTGCTTCATCGCTGAATAACCATTTACGGGATTTTCGCCTGCCAAAACCCGATCCACAACCTGTAATTCAATCGTACCATTGGATCCTGCCACCCATTCCGGATACATATTCTCCAGAAGATCCAGCAGCATATTGGCATTGTTATAATTGTTTGCTGTCACCGTAACAGAAAATAAGTTGGAGTTGTCTGTATATGCAGAGGATATCACATAATTCGGATTGACATTTTCTTCTTCCACATCTGCAAACAGGCGATCCTTAAAATCTCCCGTTTTCGTAACCACGCTGATACTGTTGCTCAGTCTCTGTGCAATGGAAGCATCTGTATCCGAATCTCCGGTCTTATTTACCGCATAAGTCACTTTTGCCTGATATTGTGGAACATACTGTCTGTTTCCATAAATAATAAAAACTGCAGTCACGATCACGATCAGCAATAAAAATTGCAGCCAGTACTTCTGAAAACACCGCAGTGCATCATCCATCATGCTGAAAAGATCAATTCCTTCCTGACCGGCACCATATTGCTGTCCTGTTCTCACTCTTTCTGCACGTACTTTATCACTTTCCTGCATGCTGTCCATCCTTTCCGTAAGCGTATCCGTAGTAATAGCTTCCATACTTATACTTGTGATAGCCGTTTCCCGCAATTTTCTCGCCTCTTGCCATATTCAGGACACCACCGACTACGACAGATCCTGCATCCTCCAGAATATCGATCACATCATTGACCGATGCTGCATGCACTTCATCCTGTTTCATGACCATAAAAACAGAGTCCGCATATCCGGCAATGATCTCCGCATCACGTACAATGCCGATTGGTGCCGTATCCAGGATCACATAGTCAAAACTTCCGGACAGTTCCTTCAGCATATGTTCAAATCGCTCCGAATCAAACCATTTTTCCGGCTCAGAGACTGCTTTTTTCTGCAAAATACAAAAGAACTTACGCTCGTCCTGACCATATTCAATCAAAACATCCTGAAGTGTACTCTCTTCTGTCAGATAATCATAGAGCTGTTTCTGATCTTTCATATCAATATCAAAAATCTTACAGACGGCAGATCTTCGCATATCACAGTCCACCAGAACTACTTTCTTACCACGCTGCACCAGATTCAGTACAAGGTTCGCTGCTGCCGTAGATTTTCCGTCATTCTCTTTCAGACTGCTCACCATCAGCACTTTATAATGATTTTCGTGCATCTTTCTGCGAAGCTTTGTGACGATCTTGTCCACAGCTTCCGCATACTGCGAAGAAGTCCTTGGATCTGTGATCAGAATCGACTTCTGTTCCTGTTTTTTCTTTACAAACGGTAACGCTCCAAAGACATCCATATCCAGCAACTTCTGTGCCTGTTCGACACTATGTACTTTGTCAGTGAAAACTGCCATTGCTCCAACCAGACCACATCCTGCAATCAGCACTAGAAGTGCCACCTTCAGTGCACTGACCGGTGCATCTGCATGATTGACCGTAATCCCATTTCCTTCAAAACTTCCAATCTTCTTCAGCAGATATCCCGTCTGAAAATATCCGGAAAGTTTCGGATAATTGTCAATACCGGCTTTCAGCAGGCGGCATGCACTCTCCGCCGAACTGCTCGTCGCACTCATGACAATGATGTTGGTGCTTCCGGCTGCATATGCCGAAAGATTTCCCTTCAGCTTATTCGCATCCTTTTCCTTTTTTATCTGCTCTTTCATCATATCACTGTTCAGGGCACTGACGCATCGGGATACCGCTGAACTGATCCCATTTGAATTGAATTTTGTGCTCGCATTGTCTCTTGGGATCACATAGAGATTGACACTTGCCGTGTAAGTATCCTTCTTATAATGATCCAGAAAAATATAAGAAAACACGCCTGCCAGACATGCAAACATCAGAATAAAGAGTGCATTTCTCATCAGGCAGCGACTTATGTATTTCACATCATACGGCTGTGTATTTGCATTTTGATAATGTTCCTGATTCATCTGTCCCCTCCTACTCAACGACCACGATCAGATTTGCATTGCAGTCGTATCCTGTCTCCTCCGATGTATAATGATAATTTACCGTATAAACTCCGGCCTTTTCCGTATCAACCTTCGAAGTGATTTCAATATTATCCATGGAAATCTGCTTATTTGCCGTACTCTGCTGTTCGCTCTCCGAAGTCCCCTCCACAGATGAAGTTATTCCTGAAACTGCAAAGGTTTCTCCTCCCTCTTCGATATGATCCAGATAAGCACTTGCATCCAGCTGTTCGCCCTTTTCCATGTATACAATATACTGATTCAACAGGATCTGCGGACGCTGATTTCGCTCATCGTATCCATCCTCATAGATTTCCACACTGATCGGCAGCGTCGTCGTATAACCAACACTGTTCGTCACACTGACACTGCATTCATAAATCCCCTTCTTCGGCTCTCCTTCCAGAACTTCCTTATCACCATCCAAAGTAATAAATGGTGTGACATCCCCATCAATACAGTCGTCCGCCGTAAAATAAGACAACAGATCAATCTCCTGATTTTCCGGAAAACGCAATGCCTGTTCAAAGGAAAAATGTGCCTGACGATAGTCAGAATAATGAAGTGTCCTTGTAAGTGATGCCATATTGCTTGATTTATCAAAGGCCACATAAGTAATCAGGAAATCACTGTCCGTGCCTTCCTTCTTTTTGATACTGTCGATCAGTATGCTGTCCGATACGTCCCCGTCCTTCTGATCAAATGCCGTCACGCCGGAGATCAGCTTCTTCTCATCCGCTTTAATGCTTGCTGAAAACTTCTCCGCATCCGCACTGAGAACCGGCGGTTCCATATCCTTTTGCTTCTGTGCATTTGAATAATAAACACAGCCTCCAACCAGGGAAAGAACACAAACTGCCCCTGCCAAGACCTTTCTTTTGTCCATAATCGCTGTACTCCTTTATGTAGTGAGAATCGGCATCCCGTTTAATATGCGGCTCGGATTCTCCGACAGCCACATACGAATCAGCTTTTTCGGATATCGCCTCTCAAGGTATGCCACCAGCCTGTTCATCGATGGGGTACGATACTCAAAGTCATGTGCATCCGAAGCCAGCACACTGACAATCCCATCATCCAGAAACTGTTCTGCAAGATTTCTGCATCTTCTTCCAAACTGCCCAAGAACGCTCCCTTTATTTACCTGAAGTGCACAGCCCTGTTCCGCCAGAAAGTAGGCAAACTCAGGATCTCTCTGCACAAAAAGATAACGTTCCGGGTGTGCTAAAATTATATTATACCTTCTCGTCTGCAAATCGGCAACATATTTATACACTTTTTCGACATTTTCTTCAAAATCAAACTCCACCAGGACATATCTTGTCCCATTTAACGTCAGAAGCTCCCCCAGATCCAGCAGATCTGCGGCCTTCTCATCCATAAAAATCTCCATACCTGAATAAAGCTTCACCGGAATCTCTTTATCACGCAGTTCCGCCTGAAACCTCTCAAAATTTTCCCTGTATTCCTCTAACGTATAATCATAATAATTCCCGTGACTGGTCGCAGCCATATGAAACACTCCGCTGCGTGCAGCCAGATCCGCCATCCGCACCGAAGTCTCCAAATCAAAAGCCCCGTCATCCAGGTGCGGGAGAATGTGTGTATGTAAATCGACCATGAAACACCTCTGCTTTCTCTTGACTTCAAAATAATTCCACCATTATACTATCTGCAACAGCTTTTCACAAGCAATGCTTTCTTTTTTGAAAAGCTATACCGCCTATCCAGGCTCCCAGCGTATTGCAGATCACATCCGTCACCTGTGCCATGCCTGTCCCGGCCGCATACTGCCAGCTCTCGATTACAATTGCCAGAACCAGAGCCAGCCAGATCCGATGCCAGCCTATCAGCTCCCCGAGCGTAAGTCCCAGTGGAAAGTATAAAAAGACATTCATCAGTAACTCCCGAAAGAACTCATCCGAATAAGGTGCCATCACCACAAACTGATGCACACCGGAAGGTGTTCTCCCCAGCACCGTGAACTTAAGGATCAGAAAAAACGATACCCCTGCTCCAAACAAATTTAAAATCTTCCAGATGTCGATTCTTATATACCTTGCTAAAATCCGCCAGAGGATAAGCAAAAATAACATAATCAGAAAGATTCGGTGATAATTCCATGCATAAACATTTACCATTTATCCAATAACCCCCTCAACAATCTTTTCCTTTTATTTTTCTCTTTGAAATTCCGATATCTTGATAATACCCATTACAATTCTCTGCCAGATAATCCGCCAGATAAAGTCGTTCCTTAAACTGCCATGGCAGATTATGATCTCCAAAAAGCTCCTGCATCTTTTCCAGTTCTTCACAAGCCCTGTTCTCTTCCTCTTCCGGACCGCCGCCATACATATCAAACTCTTCAATGATCTCAGACGCCACCTGCCAGCAGTTGTTAATCTGCTCCTCCACAATCTTAATTTCTGCTTTATTCATATGGATTGTCCTCACTTTATCGTAAACGCGAAATAGCGAGTACCTTGACATTTTTAGGCGGCTGCTTTGCGGATCCCTGCCGGAAGTTTTTCTGACCAGGGCAGAAGATCTTCCTGAAAAGAACAATCCTTATCATTCATGTGTTTCGGAATCTCTTCCAAGAGATGCTGCACATAATCAAAAGGTTTCAGATTATTGGCTTTTGCAGTTTCTACAATACTGTAAATGATTGCAGAAGACTTGGCACCATGGATTGTATCGATCATCTGCCAGTTCTAAAGGAGCCACCGCTAGTGCTATTGTGTATACAATGGTTGAGATGACAAAAGCGAATGATCTGAATATCTATAAATATCTGACATATCTCTTATCACAACGGCCAAACGATAAAATGTCAGATGAACAGCTGGCCCCATGGAGCGAGACTGCAAAAGCGAACTGTCAAAACTAAAATAAAGTAAAACGCTTGCATCTATCATTTTAGTGCAAGCGTAATTTACGAGTAACGTAGCAATATTTTGCACTTACGCATGAAATGCTTGGAGGTATAACCCTATAAGTATCATTGCCGCCTGAACTCAGGCGGCCGCCCTGCAAGGGCGGATAACAGAAAGTTCATCAATCTGATGACAATTCATATGAGCAAGTCAGTGACAGCTCATGAGGTCAGTAACAATTATACAAATGGTAAAAATCATCGCAATTCAAAATATTTTTTAATATAAATTACTTTCGTTTTCCAATAAATTTCAGGATTTCTTAATACGCTTTGCCATGATTTTTGTATATATTCGTTAAATTTCTTTTTACTATAATTATAATAATTATTCGTCTTATCTTTTTCTAATCGCATGATAAAAGAATATGCTGAATCTACAAATTCTTTCTCAGCAAGGTTAAAAATTTTTTTATCATATGTTAATGTCAATGTTAAAGCTTGCTTTTTTGCTTCAAGAACTAGTGCAACTTTATCTTTTCTTTTTCTAGTTGCACTATCAGAACGTACAAAAATATGATACAACGGCTCATCGTAAAAATAAATTTCTTCTGTTTCCATATTTAACAGATATTGAAGAAGAAACAAAAAATCTTCTCCTATAAATATTTTTTCATTAAATTCATTTTTAATTTGAGATTTAACAAAAATTTTATTAACTACATTTCCGCCCATAGGTCTTGGCATATCAAAATAATGTAACAGAACATAAAATCTATCCATCTTTCTCTTTAACTCGTTTGCATTATGCCCCCAAGATTTCCCCAATTCATCAAATGCGTCCCAATTGCTGAATGATATCCCCCCCCACTCCTCATAGGTGGTAACAGTTTTTCATAAGTATCCTCTTCTATATAATCATCTGGATCAACAAAGGCTACATATTTTCCCCTTGCTCTGGAAAGACCGACATTTCTTGCTGCACTTACTCCTTTATTATCTTGAAAAATATTAATAATCCTGTTATCTAATATTTCATATTTTTTCATAATGACATCCGATTTATCTGGTGATCCATCATTTACAAGAATTAATTCAAAATCAGTAAATGTCTGTGCAAGAATACTCTTAATACATTTTTCCAAATAATTTTCTACATTATATATAGGTACGATTATTGATAATTCTGGCATATTTTCCCCTTTCATCTGTTCAAAAATTATTTCTATTACAGCCTCTCTATCTTTTAAACATTTTTTTAAACATATTCAACATAATCCTAGATGTTTTTAATTCAAATATCGAATCTATTATCAAAAATGTTGGAATTACTGTAACACAAAGAATTATTCCATATATAATCAAGCTCAAATAATTTGTGCAAACAAATTCTATTTTGTTGGCAATACTAATAATTCCTATAAATATCAATATATTAATTCCCCATCTTTTATATGTAATAAATGGCGAACGCTCCATTAATCTTGCAGCATATATAATCACATCATTAGTTCGATATAACAAAGCCGCAATCGTTCCTAATAAAACACCGTATATTCCAAACTTATACGTTAAAATAAGAGAAACACTCAAATTTATAACTGCTTCTGCAACTGCACGCCATTTAGTTTTTTCAAAATGCTGTGCAATATTAATCACAACTTGCGATGATTTTCTTCCATTCGCCATTAAGTAAAATACGATAAATAATAATGCAACATATTCATCTGTATAATTAATATCAGATACTCCCCTTGTATATACCTTTAAAAATGGAAGAATTAATATATAAGTGATACAAAAAAGTGCAAATGTTGTAGACATATTATATATTTCATAAATATTATGATATTTTTCAAATTTTTTCTTATCTTGATAAGACTGTCCTAATACATATAAAAAACTGTCTGACAATGTAACGGTTACTGATTTTACCATACCAAAAATCATAGCATACATAGAATAAACACTAACTGTTTTTAAAGAAGTGAATATTGTTAAAATAATTACATCTGTATTATTGAAAATTAATTCTGTTATTTGGTGCACTAGCACTGCATTTTTCTGTGATATTGCATCAAAATCAGGTAAAACTTTTAAATCTAACCATTTATAATTTCTACGAATGTATATGGTCATAATAATCATTTGCAAAAGATTAAATATAAAATAAATCAACTGAATCAATACAACGTTACCACCAGCAATCAAAACAAAAGCCTTGGATAAACTAACTCCTACAGTTGCTATCGTTGCTATATTAGTTGCAATATATCCCTTTCCTTCGGCAGCCAAAAGAATTTTATATTTTCCCTGAAAAAAATAACTCATTACCCCTGACAAGCCAGAAATAATAACAACTAAAAAAATATATATTCTAGAAATCGTTGACTGTACTACTAATGCATATCCTATTGATAAAATAATGACTATTCCTAAATATATATATCCTGTTCTCTTATAAAAATAATGGGTTGCAGACATTATTGAATTAATTTCTGCTTTATTATCTTCGCCAATTGGCTTATATAATGCTTGCAATGTTGCTGTACCTACTCCCGCTTCCAACAAACTCATATATGTTAAAATAGAGCTTACAGAGTTTAACAGACCATTAGCTTCTGACCCTAAATTAGTTAAAACAAGTCTCGGAATGATAATCCCTAATCCTATTGTAATTATTTGTGCAGCAAGCCCCCAAATAATATTTTTTACTCCTTTTGTTTTGCTTGCCATCTTATTCTCCTCGTATTATCCATCGTTTCAATCTATGTAATTGTAACTTAATAATCAACAACATAATAAACATATTCATTGCTAATTTGAGTACCGAAACTTTCAATTTTGTACACTGATTATATTCCTTTTCATAATATAATCTAGATTTCATAATTAACTTCCAAGTATTTATTATATCATATGATTTTTTTATTGAAACACTATGTGCATGTATAAATTCCAAATCTGCCCGTACAGCCATTTTCATGTGATTGTCTTTTAATTTTTTTCCTAATATTCTTTCTTCACAAAATAAAAATGTATTTTCATCCAAATAATCTACTTTCTGAATTATCTCTGTTTTTATAACAAAAAAGCAGCCAACTATCAATTCTGTTTTTAGCATTGTTTTAGCATCATCGTAATATTCTAATTCATTTTTCGAAATAGTACTACTCATATTTGAATTAAAGCATGCCAGCAAGTCATCCTTAAACAATGGTAATCTTTGTGTTTTTACTGATCCTTCGCCCTTTAAATTCTTTTCAACGGGTGCTACCATTACAATGTCTGGTAATTTTTCAAATGAATCCAATAATTTTTCAACAGTTTCTTCATTAATAATGATATCTGGGTTAGCAATTGCTATATAATCCGGATTATATTCCTTTATTGCAAACTTAATCCCATAATTATTTCCATATGAATAACCTCCATTTTTTTCACTCTGAATAACTTTTGTAAAAATTGCATTTTTATATTTATTTTTTAAAACAGTAAATGAGCTGTCCGTAGATCTATTGTCTACAACTACAACATTGAGATTAAATTTCTGACATTTCCAACTTTCCAAAGAATCAGCCAACTTCATTGTTGTATCTGCATCATTATAATTTAAAATAATAAAACTGATTTTCCTTTTCACTTACGCATTCACCTTTACCCATGTATTTTTGTTAAAATCCCATATTTTTATTACCTTCGCAGGATTTCCTGCAGCAATCGAATATTTGGGAATTTTATTTTTTACTACACTGCCCGCTCCTATAATGCTATGTTCACCTATATATGCACCTGTAAGAATTGAAGTGTTTTGTCCAATCCATACACCATCTTCTATTACAATGTTATCTGTCTCTTCTTCAGCTTTTCCTATATACACATTAGGTTCAATCAATACATCATCACCTATCTGTATACATGTATTACATTCAATACACAATCTAGATGTAGATTGGAAATTATTGCCAATCGTCAATTTCCCTTTTTCACCTACAAAAATATCTGTCTCTTTTCCACACCAACTATGATTGCCTATTCTAATTTTTTCCGCTCCACTAATAGTACAATAATCTCCATAGCCATAGCTGCCAAACCCAGATGCCCCTATACTCAAAAATGACCTTTTAAATTTCTCTCTCTTTAATTTAATTATTATACTTTGAATAATCCCCATTCTAAACTTTTTCCCATTCACATGTTAATTTATTATATTTTTTTATAACCTTTGCAGGATTTCCTGCTGCCATTGAATATTCAGGAATATCATGCGTTACAATGCTCCCCGCACCTATAACACTATGCTTTCCTATTATTACATTTGGCAAAATACAAACGCCTCTTCCGATCCAGGCTCCGTCATCCACTCTTACCATTCCAACGATTAATGGTTGACTTGAATATCCTCCTGAAATTGTCGGATTCATTCCATGATTGTGATCCGTAATCATCACATCAGGCGCTATAAGTACATCATTACCAATTTGAATATCTCCCGCACATGTTATTCTGCAACGCGAAGTAATTCTTACATGATTACCAATTTTCAAACTCGATTCAAGACATTGTCCCAGATGTGAATTATATGCTATAAATTCGCACGCTTGTCCGAATGAACATTCTGCTCCTATTTCTATATTTTCTTTTCCAATAAAAGTACATGTTTTATTAGCATCACTCGACAATTCAAATTTTTTAAATTCTCTTACAAATTTTTCCTTCTTTATTCGATTAATAATTTTTCCCATTAACATGCTCATTATGATAACCTTTCCTCAATTGCTTGATAAACTCTTTCACAATTTTTATCATCATAAATACGATAAAATTCTCTCATTTTATTATAAAATTGAGGTTCCATTTGAAAATTTAACTTCAAACTCTTTTTTATTTCATCTACCACCTCTTTTTTCTCATAAGCAACAGGTCCAAATCCATTCCTTTCTGCACTAAAAAAACTATTCTCATATTGTTTTTGATAGAATTCCTTTTGATCAAATTGATAGTAAATAACAGGCTTGTTCATATAAGCAAAATCAAAATGCACACTTGAATAATCTGTTATTAGTAATGCTGCAGTTTTCAATAAATTTTGTATATCATATTCTCTGTCATCATATGCTATCTGTATATTTTTATTATTTGTTTTAAAATAATTCACATACTTTCTCATTTCATTATGTAAATAAAATATTAATTTTATATCATTGTTTTCCAAAAAATCACTTAATTCATCATCATTCAACAATTCTTGGTAATGAATAAAATATTGAGTATCCATAAAATACACTGAACTGTTCTGTGCAATATATGCCCTCCATGTTGGCATTAAGACAATCAGTTTATAATCAACTTTTTTATCTTTCCAATTATCTAATCTTGGAAATCCCGTATATGCCACTTCATCCTCTGAATATCCGTAATTTTCTATAATATTTTCATATTCTGGCTTTCCACTACAAATATATAAATTAATATCAGTATATTTTTTCAGACAAAACTCTGATATACCATATGAAACACCATGCGGAATAAAAACATCCTTAAAATTTAATATTCTTTTTGTCCTTCTTGAAATTCCAATTGCATCATTAGGACAACAGCCATTTACATGTGCACTAATATGTATTTTCGATTTACAGTAATATAAATAGTGTTTCCAGCTATCGAATTGAATAACATTTCCATACTGTTTTATTTTATTATAATCATCTGCTTTTTTATCTATTAAATAATAAACTTCTTTTTTAGGGTATTGACAACGCATGTATTTGAAAAAGCAATAGCCATTATCTCTCGCCTGTGTTGGTCTTTCCGATATTAGCCAAATATCTCTTTTGTCTTTCTTAGCCACCACTAACGCTAATAAATACTTTAAAGACATTATTACTTTTTTCAAACTAATACTCTTCATCTTCATTTACGTTATCCTCTAGTACTTTCAACCATATTATCTACAACATCATATTTTTTATCTATTCCTGTTACTTTCGCATAAATCCAATGCACCAAACTGTATGACCATGGCCATATACTCACCCATACACTTTGAATTTTTTGCTTTTTTGAATAGTTCTCTTTTAAAATTTCATGCAACATCTTTCGCAACGATTCTTTTGCACTTTTTTTGTAAGGTATTATCCACCTATTTTCATTACAAACCGACAATGTTGCCACATTTACTAATTGGGCAATTAATCGTTCTTTTAAAATTTTTTGTAATTCAATTTTTCCTTCTGTCTCATGTATTAATATTTCAAGTACCCGTCTCGGATCTCGAACTTTATTTTCATTTAATGTTGCTGTAGCTGCTGATCCTTTCCTTACTATATAATGATATGGGCAGAAATCTTCATAAATTGACTTTTTTGCTTTTTTAAACAAATAATAATTCATAAGCAAATCTTCATTATTCTTTATTGATAAATCCATAATTTTTGAGTTTACAAATTGTTTAACAATATCTCTTTTATAAATTTTATTGCATAATCCCGGTTCTATAATTCTTCCTGTCAACAATTCCTTAATTCCTTTATAGTTATCAAACACACACTTTTTTCCTGAATTATAATAATAATCTACTCTATCAGGAAATACCATTTGATAACCACAATGAGATATATCAGCTTCATTCTTAATTGCATTAATTATTAAATGTTCAAACATCTCTGGCTCAACATAATCATCTCCGTCAACAAAACCAATCCATTCTCCAGTAGCTGCTTCTATTCCTGTTATACGTGCTTTCGTAACTCCTTCATTATTTTTGTTAATAACTTGAATCCTTGAATCCTTTTTTGCAAGTTCTCCAATAATTTCTTCACTTTTATCTCTAGACCCATCATTAACAATAATAATCTCCAAATTTTTATATGTTTGATTACAAATACTATTAACTGTATTTTCTATATACTTTTCCAAGTTATAAATCGGCACAATTACAGATAATTTTATTTGTTCCATTTATCCACCACCTGTATATATTCCTTAGGTATAACTACTTTATAGTTCTTTTTATCATTTATTTTTCTCACAAATTCAAATCTTTTTAACTTATTTTTCCAATGCTCTCGCATTCCAAGCTTATATTGTTTTTTTATAAATTCATTCTTGTGGAAACAATACTCACTTATCTCTAGCCTTCTATTGTCTGATAATACAATATTTTCATAATTCTCCAGAAAATCTCGGCAAAAGTATTCATCGATTATCTTTTCAGCTACATTTTCATCAATTCCTCGCTGATAAAGCATCTCCACACCTTCTATCGCATACACACAAATCATATGTTTTACAACCTTTATCGTATCTATATCATCAGAATGCAATTCCTTATGCCATTCTAAAAGTCCTTTCCAAGAATTTAATAAGGGTCCGTATAATTCTTCTACTTTTTGCTTTCTATGAGTTTCAGATAAATAATTATTTCTATATAAAAACATTACTCTGTCAATAAATCGAATTTTATTAGCTAAATATAATGCTTTTTGTAAAAAAATAACCTCTTCATGTCTTGTTAATGCATACTTTATGTCATCATCAATCAAGAATTTTCTTCTATAAAACATGCTTGAGTGATGATTGCAACACTCTTGAGCTATTTTGCCCCCCCACACAACAGTTTCTTCTCTCATTCTAATTAAATTTCCTCTTGAAAAATCACTATTAGAATTATAAAACGAAAAACCTATCACATCCTCTCCTGTCAAAACTTCCTCAGCAACTTCTTCTGTAAGAAAGCCTTTTACCCATACATCATCCTGATCTAAAAAAGCAATATTATTTCCCCCTTGCCTCTGTAATTCCATAATTTCTAGTGGCACCTATTCCTTCATTTTCTTTATAAAAATATCTAACTCTGTTATCTTTCTCTGCAAGACATTCACAACATTTTCGTCCACTTGATCCATCATTAATCAATAGAATTTCCAGATTCTTGTACGGTTGATTTAAAACGGATTCGACTGCTTGAACAATATATTTTTCTCCATTATAAAAAGGAATCACAACACTGATTAATTCTTTATTATTATCATTTTCTCCCATTTCTTTTATCCCTTTATGTTTTATTAAAATGCCGTATATTTATAACATTTTTTCTTCATAACACATCATCTATTACCATGGAGTGTTACACAATATACCCTTTTTTCTCTTCTAATTCTTTTTTTTGTGTCATTCGCTTTTCCATAGACACATTTTTTCTTAAAGTAAACTCTTCTCCATAGCACTTTGCATTAGACATATAATTTTTTTCTTTTTCTAAATATTCTTGTAAATCATATATCTTCTTTGCAGGTGATCCAGCCACAACCGAATTATCAGGAATATTATGCGTAACTGTACTATTCGCCCCTATCACAACATCATTTCCAATTGTGACTCCTGGCAAAATTACAGTATCAGCTCCAATAAATACATTATTTCCAATCGTAACACGTCCAATTTTAGTATAACCTAAAAACTGCTTTGTACTTGCATCATGGCACAATACATGCACTCTTGGAGCCATTGTTACATTATCACCAATTTCAATCAACCAACAATGAGATGGATCCAAAATAACTCCATTTAGTCTACCGAAGTTTTTTCCAACCTGCATACCCATTTTTATTAACTTTTCTGTAGTATATTCACCTCTTAAGCGATATACAATTTCCTTTATCCAATTCACATTCTTTATCCTTTAATTATCTATTTTATTAATAATTTTTCAAAATAATTTTCAACTGCGTTTACTGTATTTTCTGTCGAAAACAAGCTACTTCTAATTTTTGCTTGTTTCTTATAGTATTCTAATTTTTCTGAACTTTCTAATAATGTTTTTATATTCTCGAATAAAGATTCTTCCGACATCTCTGTTATAATTCCATACTCATTATTTTCACCTAACATTTCCTTCATTCCTGCAACAGGAGTTGTTACTACAGCACATTCTGTAATAAGAGCCTCTGTCGCTGCTGTAGAAAATCCTTCTGCAATTGAAGAGCAAACAAATATATCCATTCTATTTAAATATTTATATGGATTTGTCTGATAACCTAAAAAAGTAAATGTTTCACTGACAGAGTTGTCTTTTAAATATTGTTCTATAGAATCTTTTTCATCTCCAACTCCTAAAATATATGTATGAATCTTAAATCCTTCTTCTACCAGTTTTTTATGGATATGTGCTAATTTCATAAATCCTTTATTTTTTACGATTTTACCTACACCACAAATTCGTATTACAGATTTATCATACAATTCTTCCTCTACTACTTCTTCTTTTAATTTTAGTATTTGATTAGTTTCATTTGTATTATATAGAACATCCAATTTTCTTATATTTGGATAAATTTTTTCAAAATCGCTTTTCACTGAACCAGAAACAGCAACAATTTTGTCAAATTTATCATAACATTTTTGCGATTCTTTATATGATCTAAAAGCTTTTGTAGCAATTTCTTTTGTATGCTGTTCTACATGAATCCAACAGATTAGTTTCGTATTTTTATTAGTACAACCACTAATTATCCTTGCAGTAGATCCTTCCAAATACGATATTTCTATATCATATTTCTCTTTTATATACTTTTTATGTAATTGTTCCGGCGTTAAAATTTTCATTAGCTTACTGTTTCCAGGAATAGTTTTCATGTATATAATCTGGTAATGAATATGTGCCTTTAAAAACTGTTCATTAACTCCTCCACCAAACAAAGAAATTAGCGTTATATCATATTTTGATGTATCCATATTATTCACCAAATTAACCAATACCTTTTCCGCACCGCCAACCGATAAATCATGAATCATAAATAAAATCTTTTTTTTCATACGTCACCTGCTTTTGATATTTATATATCCTGTTAACATAATGCCAAATGGAATTGCACATACTAATATTATTTTATGTGATGTATATTTAAACGATTTTAATAAATTCCCAGATAAAATACAACTAGACACTAAATGAATCGAATGTTTAAATTTAAATTTAAAACTAGTATCAGGAAAACTTAAATATAATTTTCGAATTTCTGCAAAACTGTTAGGACTATTTCTATATTGTTTCAAAATAGAAGCACTCATTCCTGTATCTTGATACTCAACAAATCTTAAGTTTTCATTCATAACTAAGAAATCATATTCTTTACTAATTTGTAAATGCATATAATGCGGATTAAAATTCTTTTCTCCCTTAAAAACTTTCATCGGAGCATACCTTTTATACAACGCAGTTCTTACTACATTTGTCCTGTCTCCATTATTTATAGAATATTTACCTACCATTAAATCTATAAGATTAATACTTTTTTGAGTGGGTAATTTATCCCCTATTATTCTCCCATTTGTATAATAATCCAAGCCCACAATACCTGCGTATTTTTCTGATCCATATTTATCCCAAAAATTCAATATTTTTTCAATTGCATCTTTCGGCATATAATCATCTGAATCTATACATACGCATAATGGAGTATTTATATGTTCTATTGCCATATTGTACGCAGTATGTAATCCACCATTTTTCTTCGTATAATAAACAAATTCAAACGTATTACGTTCCATCTCCCATTTTTTTAAAACTTCCAGTGTATTATCCGTTGATCCGTCATCAATAACCATCCAAACAAAATTCTGATTGTCTTCCAGCTTTCTCCTTGGTCTGGAAACTGGCTTTTCATTCGCTTAGTTCCTTCTGTGCAAAAAACGTGTCACAAATCTAATCGAGTAGGAGGCGGTGACTAACCGCCGTCCTCTCACACCACCGTGCGTACCGTTCGGTACACGGCGGTTTCAATAGTTGACGTGCACAGACTGATAGGCTGTGGCTAAATCATAGAAGCCACTGTTTATCAGTCTTTCTTTTGTCATGGCTTTCTTAACTGTTGTCAGATTCGCACAATACCAGTGTCCTCTTCGGCAGTTTGCTGCCATGTTCGCATAGTATTCGTGTACTCCCATCTTTATCAGATTTCTTTTCTTTGTTCTTGGAAGTTTCCACTGTTTCCATATACACATACGTATTCTGTGGTAGAGCCATCCGTTGATGTCATCTATGTTGTTCTTCATACTTGCAATTCCGTAGTAGTTAAGCCATCCCCTCGCATACACCTTGATTTTCTCAAGGCTTGGCTTGATTGACTGACATCGCTTACGGGAAGATAACTCCTTCAGTCCAGACTTAAACTTCTTCCATGACTTCGGATGAACTCGGACATAAATGCCTTTTCCGTTCCTTCCCAATGCAAAGCCAAGGAATTTAAAATTTCGGATTGCAAATACACTGACCGTACGACTCTTTTCTCGGTTGACTGTAAGTTTCAGCCTCTCTTCAAGATATTTTGTACTGCTTTCCAAGAGTCTCTCTGATGCCCGCTTGCTCTTTGCAAGAAGCACAATGTCATCTGCATATCTTATGCATGGAACGCCTCTTTTCAAGAATTCCTGGTCGAACTCATTGAGGTAGACATTTGCCAGCAATGGTGATAGATTTCCACCTTGTGGTGAGCCTTCCTCTGTGTCAATGACTACTCCGTTCTCCATTACACCGCTTTTCAGATAGCGCTTTATCAACTGTACTACACGTTCATCTTTTACATTCTTTCGGAGAAGATTGATGAGAATTTCGTGATTAAGAGTATCGAAGTACTTTGACAAGTCAAGGACTACAGCAAATGTATAGCCTTGTTCGGCATACTCCTTGACCTTAAGTATTGCGTCTTTTGCACTTCTGTTCGGACGATAGCCATAGCTACCCTCTGCAAACAGCGGTTCATAGATTGGCACTAACTGTTGGGTTATTGCCTGTTGAAGTGTACAGTCTACCACTGTTGGTATGCCAAGCTTTCGCACACCACCATCTGGTTTTGGAATCTCAACTCGTCTTACTGGAGATGGAGTATACTTTCCACGATAAATGCGGTCGGTTATCTCTTGTTGATGCTCCTTTAGATATGGAAGAGCCTCTTCAAT